>PGYR01000010.1 GCA_002839765.1 Ignavibacteriae bacterium HGW-Ignavibacteriae-4 | reverse complement strand
TTTCCCAGTATTTCCGCCGCTATCATAATATATTGATAGGGGAGAGAACTGCAGAGATGATTAAGTGTAATGTCGGCTCTGCTATGCCACTAGAAGAAGAAATTGAAATAGAAGTAAAAGGAAGAGACTTAGTCTCAGGTATTCCTAAGATGATTAATGTCACTTCTGTTGATATCCGCAAAGCACTTGCTGATTCTGTAGATAAGATTGTAACAGGCGTACTTAGATTACTTGAGAAAACTCCACCAGAGCTTTCTGCCGATATTTTCGACAGAGGGATTATGCTTAGTGGCGGTGGTGCATTACTAAAAGGTCTCGGTGAGAAAATAACCAAAGAAACTAACTTACCAGTACACGTTGCAGATGAGCCGTTGATATCTGTTGTTATCGGTACAGGGAAAGCACTAGAAAATCTTAGCGATTATTCATCTGTTTTGATCAAAAGAAACTCATACTAATTATATATACTTATGTTGCAGCTTCTAAATCTAATAGTAAAATTTAAAGATTATGCTGCTCTTACTTTGCTTTGTATAATTAGTTTGGCACTTATATCTATTGGCGATGTATCCAAGATTGGTGGCTACAGAGCATTCGTAGTTGGTACTATTGGCTGGTTAGAAGAAGCATTTGCATGGGTACCAAACCCAGATGCTCTCAAAACAGAGAACAGAGCCGTAAGAGAGCTAAATTTATATTTATCTTCAGAGTTAATGAAGTCTCGCCAAGCACTTACGGAAAACAAGAAACTAAGAGAAATGCTTGACTTCAAGCAAGGAATAGATTACAATCTGGTTTCTGCCGAAGTTATTGGCAAATCAACAATTGAACTAAGAGAATACATTACTATAAACAAGGGTAAAAAAGACAGAATTGCTCGTGGTATGTCCGTTAGGACAGATGCAGGATTGACTGGAATAGTAGTCGTAGTAGAAGATAATTATAGTTTAGTAGAAACTCTGAATAATCGACAAGTAAAAATATCTGCTAAAGTTGATAGAACAGGGATAGATGGGATATTAGTTTGGGGTGGTTCTACATATTTCAATATGATGAATATACCAAGATCATTTGACGTTAAAGTAGGTGATGAGTTAATGACTTCTAATTATAGTCGTAAATATCCACCAGGAATACCAATAGGCAAAGTAGTTAATGTGGAAGAAGATAAATCAAGTCTTTTTCATAAAATATCTGTAGAACCATTTGTATCTTTTAATACTTTAGAGCAAGTCTTTATTATCCAGTATATAAGTGATCCAGAGAGATTGAAGCTAATACAGAGGATGGAAGAAAGATTGAGGTTGCTGAAAAAATAGATGAATAGAGCAAAACAAAAAACAAACTATGCTTTCCAAAGATATATAGTATATGCTCTAATCGCTATTGTATTATCTTTGATTCAGTTTTCATTACTCGATTTTGTAGTAGTACAAGGTGTATCACCAGATTTACTGCTCGTACTTTGTGTTTGGATTTCAATTCGTGAAGGTCGATTTGTAGGTATTATAGCTGGCTTTCTAATAGGTATTACATTAGACATAGTTTCATTTGACTTAGTCGGAATTAATGCATTTACTAAAACGATTGCTGGATTTATAGCGGGATCATTTTATCAAGAGGGGAAAGAACAACTTATCATACACGGACTTAAGTTCTTGTTTATAGTTTTTATTTCATCTTTTGTACATAATTTGATATACTTCTTTTTTTATATTAAACTAAGTGACATAACTTTTGTATCATTTTTTATGAAGTATGGTGTCGCATTTTCTTTCTATACTACTGTCTTTGCTATCATACCTATGTTAGTAAAGCGTAAAGAAAGGATTATTTAGGAATAAGATATTATGTTTTTATCAGAATTAGAAATATCGGGATTCAAATCATTTGCTGGCAAGACTAAGTTCAAGTTTGCAGATGGAATCACTGCTATCGTTGGTCCCAATGGTTGTGGTAAGTCAAATGTAGTAGATGCTGTCCGCTGGGTACTTGGTGAACAAAAAACATCAGTACTTAGATCAGACTCTATGGATAGTGTTATTTTCAATGGAACTTCAAAGCGTAATCCATTGGGTATGGCTGAAGTAACCATGAAATTGGAGAATAACAAAGCTGTATTGCCAAGTGAATATGACTCTATTCAGATTTCGAGAAGACTATTCAGAGATGGTGCAAGTAACTATTTGCTGAACAAAACTAAATGCCGATTGAAAGACATCAATGACTTGTTCATGGATACTGGTCTTGGCCCAGATTCTTATTCTGTGATAGAGCTGAAAATGGTCGAAGCCCTAATCAACGGAAAGATGGACGAACGCCGCCGAATGATAGAAGAAGCAGCGGGAGTAACCAGATACAAACAAAGAAGAAAAGAAACGAGCAATAAGCTACAAAGAGTACAAGAAGATCTAGAACGTATAAATGATATTCTATCAGAAGTAGAAGTCAACGTAAAAAGATTATCAAGACAAGCAAAAAAGACTAAGAAGTATAATGAACTTTCTGAGCAACTAAAGAGTATCGAGAGTGATTTACTAAAAAATGAATATGCATCTTTCAAATCTAAGAATTCGAGCATTAAACAATTTATTCTGGAATTATCTGCTAAGATAGAAACCCTAGAAGTAAACCTTGAAAGCTACGAGAATGAGCTTGTAACAACTAGAGAAGATAAATCAATATATGATCAAAAGATAAATGAATTAGTTGCTAATGAGAATATCTTGAAAAATCAAATTGCTGAATCAACAAGATTAATTTCAGTAAATAAAGAAAAACTAATTTCACTTAATAATATCAATAATAGATTGATAGAAGACAACGCAAACAGCGAACGATTTATACAAAAGTTAACTAATGATATTGCTCAGCTCAATGATAAGCTAGCTAAGCGAGAAGAAGACACTAACACTCAGAATAACTCACTTGAAGAGTTAAAAACAGATAAGCAGTTAAGAAAGTCTGAATTGGATGAAGCAAGAGAACTAGCCAATGCAGATATTGATGTTCTCAATAAGCTAAAGAACTCAATCCAGTCATCATATTCTATAATTGAGAACAATGAAAAACGAATAGAAAAAATATCATCAAAGATAGAAAATTACAAAGAGGAAATATCTCAAGAGAATAAAGAGATAGAAATTAAGAATAATCTAGTAATCGAATTATCGAATTCATTGAAGAATCTAAATGCTGATTTGAACGATAAGAACGAGAATTATCAGATAACGAAGAATAAACTAGAAGAAGTTACTAATGAACTCAATAGACTTAATGATACTATATCAGATTTGAGAAGTAATATTTCTGGTAAAAAAGCACAATTAGAATTTCTTGAGAGTTTATCAGCTGATGATGATACTACTCAAATGCTAATTAACTCTAAGGATTGGGATAAACCTGTTAATATAACATTGCTGGAAGAGTTAATATCAGCAGATGAGAAGTATAACAAAGCTATTAGCTCTGTGTTAGGCGCTTATAGGAATTTGATAGTAGTTGATACAGCAAAGCAAGCTGAATCAGCTTTCGAATTACTTAAGAAAAAGAACCTATCTAAAAGAGCAATAATTTGTCGTGAATTAATACCAACCAACACTAATCAACAAAGCATAGCTGGTGTAGAGCTTCTAACCGATATTATAGATACAGATGATGATATCAAATCATTATTAGTAGCTCTGTTTGGTCAAGTGGCAATAACTGAAAGTAAAGATAATGCTTATGCACTGACGAAAAGTAAAGTAAATGCTGCCGTTACTCTCGATGGGTTTTTGATAAATAAGAATGGTATATTAAGAGGTGGTGGCTCTACTAAAAATGAGACTGCTAATCTAGGTAAACAAAAGCGAATCAAGGATATTACTAAGCAACTTACTGAATTGCAAACATCGCTTGATAGTATGATGAGTAAGAAAGAGGAATTAACGAATAAGAAAAATGAGTTGAATCCGGAAAGATTACTTCAAGAAGTTAAGAAGCTAGAGAATGAGATAAAACAAATAGAGAATACAAAGCTTCAATCAACGATGAAGATAGATTCGCTCAAAAATAATATAGAGATGTACGAGAAGAGCATAGAGTCTTCCAATAAAGAATTCGAAGATTTACAAAATGAGATAAAAGAGCTTCAATCATCAATTGAAGAGAGGAAAGAAAAACTAAAAAGTGCTGAGCTGAACAAAGAGGATAAGTTAAAGGGACTCAATAATGCTGAAATAAGATATAGTAAAGCTAATGAAGAACTTCAAGCTGCCGAAATACTTATGATTCAACTTAAATCAGATTTTAACAATATTAAAAATGAAATAGAAAGATCAAATGGTCAGTTAAGAGCGGAAAAGAATAGAGTACAAAGTAGAAAGGATCAAATTGTTCAAAACGAAAAATCTAATATAGAAATAGATTCCACTAATAAGGAATTAGAATCTAAATTAGAATTAGATAATAGAAAGCTGATTGAAGTTTCAAATCAGAAAGATCAGTCTGATGAAAAGCGTAAATCAATAGAAGAAAAGCAAATCAGTTTAACAAATGAGTTACACACTAAGCGAAATGAATATAATAAGCTTAAGGATTCATTTCATAAAGAAGATATTTCGAGAAGTGAATACGAAACTAAGATGGAATCGCTTGAGAATAGAGCTTTTGAGGCTTATGATTTGCAGCTTGCCCAATTAGATTTAGAGTATGATGAGAATTTCCCAATTACAGAAAGCAAACATCAGGTTTCTGAATTAAAGAATGGACTTGTTAATCTTGGGAGTATTAACTTCGAAGCTGTACAGGAATATGATGAGCAAAACGAAAGATTAGTTTTCTTGACAAAGCAAATTAAAGATTTAACAGAGTCCGAGAAAACTCTAAAAGAGACTATCAAAGAAATTAATATAACTGCCGAAGAAAGATTCGAGACTACTTTCAAACAGATAAAAGAGAATTTCTCTAATCTATTCAAAAAATTATTCAGTGATGAAGCATTTGCTGATATTTCGTTGTCAGGCGATAATATACTAGAATCTAACATAGAAATAACAGCGAAACCTCCAGGGAAGAAACCACGTAGTATAGATATGCTTTCAGGTGGAGAAAAGACTTTAACAGCTATTGCATTGTTATTTGCAATCTATCTAGTTAAGCCATCTCCTTTCTGTATTCTAGATGAGGTAGATGCACCACTAGATGATGCAAACTTAAGAAGATTTAATAGCCTTATAAAAGAATTTAGCTTGAAAACTCAGTTCTTAATTGTAACACACATGAAGATAACTATGGAAGCTGCCGATACTTTATATGGGATAACTCAACAAGAAGTTGGGATTTCTAAAATAGTTTCCGTAAACTTGAAAAAGGACGAAATTCTATAATTAAAACAGAGATAATTATGAAGCAAGTAAAGTACTTAATATTGTTTTTGCTATTGTCATATAGCTACACATTTTCTCAGATGCAAGACTTAGGTGGTCAGGAAGAGGGAAGTGGATCTGGATTACAGGATTTAGCTGAACCAGAAAAAAAATTAGAAATTATTCAAAAAGCTGATGGTTCATTAGAAAGACCAAAAGACCATGACGCAGCAATGAAATACTTCAAAGAAGAGTATAAAGCTGAATTAGAAGGTGTTTATTTTGAAGATTTATGGAATGCTGTAGTTACATCATTATCTGAACAAGGTTGTGAACTAATGACTAAAGTTCAGAAAACTAATGAAGAAGGTTTCTTAAAAGGTGTAATGAAATCTGAATTTTGTGTTTTCGTGAATGATAATACTACATTCGATGCACTAAAATTATATAGCGTGAAAATGCCTGTAATTCGTGGCGGTATTTGGATGAATGGTCGTATCCAATATAAGATAATTCTTGAAGAGATAAACGAAGGTGAAGGTACAGCAATTACTATTTCTGGTGAGCTTAGTGGTTCAGAAGAAAATGTAACAAATGAAGTGCACTTCTGGGCTTCTAATGGTTGGTTTGAAACTGATTTACTCTATAGAGTTAAAAAGAAAGTAGGCAGATAGAAGATGTCAAAATTTTATTCAAAGCCCCTACTAATAGGGGCAATTATTCTATTATTCATATTGCAATCATTCAATCTAGTTGCAGCAGAAAACACTAAACTAATTGTTAAAATTATAAATACTGAAAGTAATGATGGACAGTTGGTAATATACTTACACAACAATCCTGAGCACTTCCCCAAAGAAAGAGATAAATCTTTCAAAATGATAAAGACTAAAATAAAGAATAATAAAGCTGAAATTAGCTTTACTGATATTCCAAGCGGTGTTTACGCAATAGCAGTTCATCATGATGAAAATGGAAATAATAAAGTCGATAAGAATTTCGTAGGTATTCCGAATGAGGATTTTGGAGTTTCGAATGATGCAAAAGGATTTATGGGGCCACCTAGCTTCGAAGATGCCTCTTTCAAAGTTGAAGGAAAGTCTACAACTATTACGATTAATATGGATTAGAGTGGCTTTATTAGGTTGTCATAGACTATCTGAGATGAACCAGCATGAGAATAGACAAATTCCTTATTCATTTGACCAATCTTAATTCTTTCATTTTCATCTTCAATGAATTCCTTTAGTTTGTCATAGAATGGATTTGTATTACCCAGAGGTATTAATCCACCAATCTCAACTAGTTTCCTTGCATCTTCTGAGTTTTTGTAATGCTGATTACCACAAAATATAGGTACTCCATAGCCAGCGGGCTCTGTAACTGAATGAACACCTGACCCGAATGCTCCACCAACATAAGCTATATCTGCATATTTATATAGATCTAATAAGAGTCCTATCTCATTAACAATCAAATCATTATCGATTAATTGATTCTTAGATATTTCGGAATAAAGATAATGTTCTCCTATTCGATTTTTCAGATGCTCTATGGTCTTTTCATCTATCTCGTGTGGGACGTAAATAACTAATAGCTGATGTTTCTTTTTTATTTTCTTGATTACATCAGATAATAGTCTAATATCCATTTTCCAACTACTGCCAACTACTAATACTTTGTGCCCTTCCGCTATATTAAGTAATTGATTTTTGCTAGCTTGTTCTACCCTTGAAATTATTCTATCATATCTTGTTTCTTGTACTAATTCAATAGGAACGTCAATTTTAATAGAATCGAACTTTCCTTTATGATATTCATTTACGCAATATATACTTGTTAGTCTCTTTAAAAGCATCTTGTAAAACTTAATCCCTAAGAATTTTTTCCCTAACGATTTGCTAATAGTGTAAGTTGCATTTATCAGATGGACAGGTATATTATTTTTATGTAGATAGCGAACAAAATTGTACCACAAATCATAACGTACAACGATTACTACATCCGGCTGTATGTGATCAACGAATTTCTTTATTCTAGTTTTGAAATCTAAAGGTATATACACTTTATAATCATAATATAGCTTGTCACTAAGATTATTGTAACCAGAAGGGGAGAAGAAAGATGCTATTACCTCTGTATTTGGTTCTGATTTCCTAACTAATTCAACTAAGTATTTTACTTGCTCATACTCACCCATGGAAGAAGCGTGAATCATTATCCGCTTATTTTTTTTAGGTGGTATATCTAGGTAACTATCAGCTAACTCCTCTCTCTGTTTTATTTTATCATTCATCAAAGACATAAGCTTCGAATAAATAAACAAGAGAGGAAGTGCCAATAAATTATAAACTAGTTTTAGAAATACTTGCATTATTTACCAATGAAATTTGCTTTTCTTTTCTCTAAAAATGCCAAAGTTCCTTCTTTGAAATCCTGTGAACCACAAACTTCACCAAATTTCTGAGATTCATATTCTAATCCATCTTCCAATAAAAGTTTAGTAGATGATCTAACTGAATCTATTATAGCCGCAATTGCTATTGGACTTTTAGTTATTACTTTTTCTATAAATGCTATAGATTTTTCGATGAGTTCAGATTCATCGTAAACTTCATTTACGAGTCCGATTCTTTTCGCTTCTTCGGCACCTACCATATCACCAGTTATATTTAGCTCCATTGATTTGGCAACACCTACTAGTCTAGTAAGACGCTGAGTACCGCCATAACCAGGCAATATACCTAAGTTTACCTCTGGTTGTCCCATTTTAGCATTTGTACTGGCATATCTAATATGACATGCCATAGCTAATTCACAACCTCCACCTAGAGCAAAACCATTTACAGCTGCTAGTACAGGTATCCTCAACGCTTCCAATCTAGCCATTACTTTACTGCCAAATGCTGAGAAATCTTTCCCAGTAGTTCCATCGCAGGCATTAAGCTCTTTTATATCAGCACCTGCAGCGAATGCTTTACCTTCACCGGTTAGTAATAATGCACGGATATCTGTATCCAATTCGATTACTTTTATTGCGTTATCAAGATCTGTGAATAACTGATTGTTCAACGCATTCAACTTGTCTGGCCTATTAAGTGTTATAATAGCATATCCAGCTTTTTTCTCAAACTTTATTGTTGTAAATTCCAACTTATTTCCATTTAAAAATGCAACATATTATTACCTAATATACCAAAAACAAAGATTATTATTAGAATTTATATCTACATATTATCATTTTTTATCATTTCAACTGCTTTTTCTAAGCAAATTGAACATAAACTCATTACTTCTGATACTATTCAAGAAGGACTTGTATATCAATATTATGAGATGGGTAGCCGTTCTAAGAAATTAAAAGTGCACGTTGCAAAAATGTCAAGAAAAGCAAAAAACTTAGTTTTAGAACCGCATCTAGTAGGTGAAACTGGGAGACAGCTAGGCTCTCTTATAGATTATGACAGTACTCATATTAATTCGTTGGTGTCTTTGAATGCATCATTTTTTCAAGGTGGTACTCATTTACCTGTTGGTATAACTGTAATTGATAAAGAAATATTGCAAATAAAAAAATATAAGAAATGGAGTTCTATTGTCTTTACAGATAATGGAGTCTCATTAACAGAGTTAGAAGCATCTGCTTCAATTGATTTCGGGAATTCATCTGTTGAAATTGACAGGTTTAATTACCGAACTGATACTACTCAAATCGTAGCTTATAATAGTTTCTATAACTCCCAATTTCCCAAAGTGAATGATAGTGAAGTAGATAGCTTGTACATTAACTTTTTAATAGACAACAGCTATAATACGATAGCAGGTGATGAAACCGAAGAGCTAATGTCGTTTACTGATTTCAAAGATGTGTATATGCACACAGTTGATTTTGATTCTACGCACGATTATAACTATTTCAAGGCTATTCCTCTTGATGGGATTGGCTTAGGAGAAAAGAAGAAATATAGAGTACAATCCATTGAAAAATTGCCAGTGGACATTGCTAAAGGTGAAATTTTATTTGAAACAAAAATCAAATTTCCACTTTTCGAGAATGACACTATTAGTATAGATACTAAAATGAATATAGGTGAAGACTCGATAAGACATATTATATCGACTACCCCAATAATAATGAAAGATGGAAAGGTCTTTGTTAATTCTAAATATGAAGGTGCTACTTCCCGTCGATTTAACTCACATCATCTTTCGAGATCAGCATTCGGTTATAACAAAGATTACTATTATATAGTGGCTATAGAACCTAACCAAGGTAGAAGTGTAAAGGGAGCAACTCTACTAGAGTTAGCTTGGATAATGAATACTATCGGTGCTACTGATGCAATCAATTTAGACGGTGGTGGCTCAACCAGCTTTGTTATAAATAAACAGAATCTTGCTTTTCCTTATAGTCCAAACTACAATAGGAAAGTTTCAACAGGTATAAGCATTTTCAAAAAAGACTAAATGAATTCTAAACAATATGTCAATTATTAATTTAAAGAATATCTCAAAAAGTTATGATGGTGATGAATTTGCAATTAAAGATCTATCACTAACCGTAAATGATGGAGAGTTTTTAGTACTCGTCGGTCCGTCTGGATGTGGTAAATCAACTACATTGCGAATGATTGCAGGTTTAGAAGATGTTACTTCTGGAAACATACTAATAGATGATATCATAGTAAATGAATTGCCCCCTGGCAAAAGAGATATAGGGATGGTATTCCAAAACTATGCTCTATATCCTCACATGACGGTTGAAGAAAACTTAGCTTTTCCACTAAAAGTTAAGAAAATTGATAAAAGGACTATATCTGAAAGAGTAAATGAAATCTCAGAATTAGTAGAATTAGGCAATTTATTAAAGCGATATCCGAAGCAATTATCAGGTGGCCAAAGACAAAGAGTTGCTTTGGGAAGAGCTATAATTCGCAAACCAAAAGTATTTCTATTTGATGAACCTCTATCTAATCTAGATGCTAAGTTAAGAACTCAAATGAGAAATGAGATTATATCACTTCAAAGAAAATTAAAAGTTACTGCTGTTTACGTAACACACGACCAAACAGAAGCAATGACAATGGGGGATAGAATAGTACTGATGAATTTTGGTGAAATAATGCAGATTGGTACTCCAGACGAAATATACAATAGACCACAAAATCTATTCACGGCTGAGTTCATTGGTAGTCCAAAGATTAATTTTTTTAGTAAATCAGAATTCTCTTTTATAAGGAATCTGCCTCAAATGAATAGCAAAATTACAACTTTAGCTGTAAGACCAGATGATTTGGTTATAGAAAGAAGTGGTACAGGTGCAATAATAGCAAACATTGAAAATCTAGGTCATGAATATCTATATCATTTAGATATAAAATCATCAAGGTTCATATCACGATCAAGAAATAGACTTGATCTAACTTTAGGGCAGGAAGTTGGGATCGGAATTATTGCAGAAAATATGTTACAATATGATGAAATAGGCCAGTTGATAAATGATTAATGTTTCAAATCTCACACTATCTTTTGGTGGTCGTACACTATTAGATGAAATCACTTTTGTTGTTAATCCTAAAGAAAGAGTAGGACTAATTGGTCGTAACGGTCAAGGGAAATCAACTTTGCTGAAAATACTATTTGGATTGACTAAACCAAATGAAGGAAGTATTTCTCATCCGAAAGAATATGAGATGGGTTATCTACCTCAAGAAGGGGGGGCAAAATCTGATTTGACTTTATTCGATGAAGTTAAGAAAGCATTTTCAGCTCAAAATGAGTTAGTTGAAAAAATTGAACAAGTTACAAGTGAAATCAGTGAAAGAGAGGATTATCATTCTCAAGATTATCATAATCTAATTCAAAAACTATCAGAATTAAATGATCATCTTAACATTCTAGATTCTGGCTCAATAGAAGCAAAAATAGAGAGAGTGTTACTTGGACTAGGGTTCAAAAGAGATGAGTTCGAGAAATTTTGCAATCAGTTCTCGGGTGGTTGGCAGATGCGTATAGAACTTGCCAAAATATTGCTTAGTAAACCAGACTTGATACTTCTAGATGAGCCAACTAACCATTTGGATATAGAATCAATAATGTGGTTAGAATCTTTTCTAAAAGATTATTACGGTTCAGTAATTATTGTTTCCCATGATAAACGCTTTTTGAACAATGTAACTAATAGAACTATCGAAGTGTTCAATGGGAAAATATTTGATAAGAAATTCTCATATAGCCGATTCGTAGAAGAACGTAAAGGTGATATAGAGCTTCAGAAAAAAGCTCAGATAAATCAAGAACGTCATATAAAAAGTGTTGAGCAATACGTAGAAAAATACAGAGCAAAAGCTCGTCATGCTTCTAGAGCACAATCTAAGCTAAAACAATTAGATAAGCTAGATAAAATTGAAATTGATGATTTTGAAGATAAAAGAATAAGGTTTAAATTTCCAGAGCCTCCTCGATCCGCAAAATTAGTTGTTGAAACGAAAGGTATTCATAAAAGTTTTGGTCATAAACATGTATTAAAAGGTATAGACTTCGCGTTAGAAAGAGGTGAAAAAGTATCTTTTATCGGTAAAAATGGTACTGGTAAATCAACATTTACTAAGATTATAACAGAGCATATAAGTAGTGATTTGGGTGAATTAAAATACGGTAGTAATGTCAAACTAGGATACTTCCGCCAAGATCAATCACAATTACTTAATGAAGAACTAACTGTATTGGATACTATTGCAAACGTTGCCAATGAGGATATGAGACCTTATGTACGTGATTTACTAGGGGCCTTTCTATTCTCAGGTGATGATGTCCAAAAGAAAGTAAAAGTGCTTTCAGGTGGCGAAAGAGCTAGATTATCTATTGCTCGTTTGCTATTAGAGCCAACAAATTTCCTTGTTATGGATGAGCCAACTAACCACTTAGATATTTCATCGAAGGAGATTTTGAAAGATGCACTTACTAGCTTCAGCGGAGCGCTTATACTAGTATCTCATGATAGAGATTTCCTACAAGGTATTACTGACAAGACAATTGAGTTCACAGATGAGGGTACTAAGGAGTATCTTGGTGATATTGATTATTATCTAGACAAGAGAAATATCGTTGATATTTCAGAAATTGATCTTGAGAAAGTACCTAAGGGTAATGCTAACGATGGAACTAAAGATAAAAGTGATTCACAACAAAGACGAATTAGACTAAAAGAATTAGAAAAAGATAAGCGAAGGATAGAAAGAGAGATAGTTGAAACTGAACAGAATATTAGTGACTATGAGTCTAAAATGATTGAGTTAGATGAGAGTTTCTCAGACCCAGATATCTATAATGATTCTGAAAAAATAGCTCAATTGAAAGTAGAGTACAAAGAATTAGAAAACAATCTGCAGTTATCTATGGATAAATGGACTGATCTGAGTATAGAACTTGAAGAAACGATAGAAGAGATTTCTATCCACCAAACTTAGTTTCTGGCTGCTCGTCTTTTTCCTTGTTAGTACTCATCTGCAAAATCTCTTCATCAGTTAATCTACGACCACCAATGAAACGTTTGTTGTAATATCCACTTTGTAACGAAGAAACTGTAACACCATATCTAGAGCTAGCATGTGCAAATAGATTATCACCTAGGTAAATTCCACAGTGCGAAGCACGAGCATAAGAACGAGTGTGGAAGAATATCAAATCACCA
Source organism: Ignavibacteriae bacterium HGW-Ignavibacteriae-4 (assembly GCA_002839765.1). Taxonomy (GTDB): domain Bacteria; phylum Bacteroidota; class Ignavibacteria; order Kapaibacteriales; family UBA2268; genus PGYR01. The sequence continues at coordinate 54,483 of PGYR01000010.1, read as the reverse complement.
AATTGCAATTCCTCTAGGTTATCAATTTTCTCGCCTAATGTATATTGCCATCTAGCAGTTCTAGGTAATTTAACCTCAGCGGCTTCTTGAAAAATACTTTGAGTAAATGCTGAACAGTCAATTGATTTTCTCGAAGTCCCACCAAATCTATATGGTGTACCCAACCAACCAAGTATTGACTCCATAATTTGATCTTTTCTAATACCATTCTCAGTGAACGTACTTGATTCTCCTTCTGAAACGAATGATAACCATTGCTTTTCGAAATTATTTATATTTACATCTACGTCTTCATAGTTCTCATCTTCTGCTTCCATAGCATCAAGTTCTTTAGACTCTTCTTCATCCAAGTCCGCATCGCTTAGAAGTTCAGATTCTTCATGCATTTCTTTTAGAAAGTTAGAATCAGCTACCAACGGCTCAAAACCAGCAATTTCAGAAACTTCTTCTGAATTTGCTCTGATCATTTCTATTGCTTTCTTTTTTGTTTGTTCGGGATTGTAGTGTCTTCTAGCGGAAAGTTGTGAAGTAGAGAAGACAGTAATAGCTAGTATAATTATTAACTTAGATGTAAAATTCATGTTTTGGGTTATTTTCATTTTTTCGCTTTGATTTAGTTTTTTGATATATTGAAAATAATATCTGGCAACTTAATTATTTAATTTACTTAATACAAGAATTAATATGAACTTATCAGTCATTCAATTTGAGACTCTTTTCAATAATAAAGTAGATAATACTACAAAAATATTAAGCTTCGTTAACGATATAGACTCAGATATATTGGTATTTCCTGAACTTGCAACTTCAGGTTATTATTTTACTGATAAAAATATGTTATCAAAAATAGCTGAAGAATTTGATGGAAATACGATAAAAAAAGCTCAAAAGTTATCCACAGATTTAGACAAAATTATAATTTTTGGATTTCCTGAGCTTTTTAAAGATAAAATTTACAATTCAGCAGCTATTATTTTCCCAAATCAAAATTTGAGTTCTGTATATAGAAAAACCCATTTATTTTATAAAGAACGCTTCGTATTCGAGGAGGGTAATACTGGTTTCCCAGTTATTGAATACAATGGTTTGAAATTAGGGACGATGATTTGTTATGATTGGCGTTTCCCAGAGGCAGCGAGGACTTTAGCTCTAAAAGGGGCCGATTTAATAGTATGTCCTTCAAATTTAGTTACTGGTGTATGGCAGAATGTTATGAGTTCAAGAGCATTAGAAAATAAAGTTTACATCGCTGTATCTAATAAAATTGGTATAGAATCGGGTGAAAATGATATGTTGACTTTCAATGGTGAATCTGCTATATATTCTTATGATGGGTCATATTTAGCAAAAGCGAGTAAGGACAAAGAAGAAGTAATAACTGCAGAGATATATCCAGCAGAAACAAGGGACAAATCATTCAACGAAATAAACGATATTTTCAATGATAGAAGACCTGAATTTTATAAGTAATTGTACGGCTTTCTAAAGATTATTAAATATAAAGTTTTAAAATTATTAAGTTTCGGATTATTGCAAATACAAATATTATAATTTATGTTTTCAACTGTTAAAAAAATTCATTTCGTTGGTATAGGTGGTATTGGTATGAGCGGCATAGCCGAAATCCTAATATCACAAGGGTTTAACGTAAGTGGTTCAGATATGAATCAATCTGAGAATACAGATTACTTAGTTAATATAGGTGCCGAAGTACATATTGGGCACGCAGAATCAAATATTGAAGGAGCTGAAGTAGTCGTTTACTCTAGTGCTGTCAAGCCACTAGAGAATCCGGAGACTAAACTAGCACTAGATAATAACATTCCTGTAATACGAAGAGCCGAAATGCTTGCTGAATTATCGAGACTTAACTATTGCATTGGAATAGCTGGAACTCACGGTAAGACGACAACTACATCAATGATTAGTTTGATTCTTATAGAAGCAGGAATTGACCCTACTGTATTAGTTGGGGGTAGACTACAAGATTTTGGTGGTACGAATGCTAGGTTGGGTAAAGGACAATGGATAGTTGTAGAGGCGGATGAATATGATAGATCTTTCTTACAACTAACTCCGACAATTGCAGTTATTAATAATATAGAATCTGACCATCTAGACATATACTCAGATATAAACGATATATATGATACTTTCAAGGACTTTGCTAATAAAGTTCCGTTTTATGGATTAGTAGCACTTTGTTTAGATGATTACGGATGCAAGGAAATTTATTCTTCAATAAATAAGAAGATTGCTACTTATGGTTTCTCTCGTCATTCAATGATTAGGGGTGAAGACCCTGAATTCAATGAAAGACAAAGCTCGTGTAAAGTTTACCAAGGAGATATCTTATTAGGAACAATCGAAATTGGAATGCCTGGTTTACACAACCTAACTAATGCTTTGGCGGCAGTAACAGTAGCCTTGCAAATGGATGTAGAGTTTACTGTTATCCAAAAAGCATTGAAGCAGTTCAATGGCGTATTTAGAAGATTTGAAAGCAAAGGTACTTACCGTAATTGCCTAGTCGTTGACGATTATGGACATCATCCATCTGAAGTAAAAGCTACACTAGAAGCAGCTCATAAGGGTTGGGGCAAAAAGGTAATATGTATATTCCAGCCTCATACTTACACTCGTACACAGGATATGGCAGAAGAGTTTGGTATGTCATTTGATAATGCTGACAAACTAATAGTTACAGATGTTTATCCAGCTCGTGAATTGCCTATAGAAGGTGTAACTGGTGAACTAATTGCCAATGCTGCAAAAAATTATGGACATAGAAACGTTGAATACGTACCGGATAAAGATAACTTAAAATCAGTTTTAGATAAACTTATTGACGATGAATACGTAATTCTAACCGTCGGAGCTGGCAATATATTCAAATTTGCCGAATTATTAGTTAATAGTAAGTAAAACAATAAATTAGATATAATATGAAAAATATAATTTTAATAATCGCTTTCTCTATTTTAACATTTTCCATTACTAATGCTCAGTCATTTGAAAACAAAGTCTTGGCTAAAGTAGGAACTGAAAATGTAACCTATGGCAGACTAGAAGCTGCATTCCAAAAGAATATGTCTGGGGAAAAGAAAAAACTATACGAACTGGATAAAGATTCCTTACATCAATTCCTTAATCTATTTATTGACTACAGGTTAAAAGTAAAAGACGCAATCGATAGGGGTTATGATAAAGAACCAGAAGTTGCCAAAGAAATACAACAGAATAATCAATTATTAACTGAATCTTTTTATTATGATAAGAAAGTGTTCAAACCCGTAATTGACAAACTGATGGATAGAAGACAATATTACATAAAGTTCGCTTATGTTCTTTTTCCTTATACACAAGAAGCTGAGGGGCAAACACAATCGGATCCTAGGGATTTAGCTCAAAGTGTATTAGATAGCATTATGAGTAAAAAAATAACATTCGCTGAGGCCGCAAAAAACCACGCTAAAGAAAAGACTTTAGCTGATAATGGTGGGGTAGTAGAAAGATATTTGATTTCTGGAACTATCCAAAAACCTATTGAAGAAGCATTGTTTACTATTAGTGTTAACCAAATCTACCCTACATTACTTGAAACTTCTTATGGTTACTTCCTACTGAAATTAGTTGAGAAACAACCTCGTAAACAAGTATTAGTTAGTCATATACTAATAAGTAATAAGCAAGAACAATTATCAGACGTAGAGCATAAAAAAGCCGACTCTCTATTAAAATTACTACGTAAAGGGGCTAGCTTTGAGAAACTTGCAGAACTTAACTCTGAAGATCATGCTAGTGCAATAAATGGTGGTTCTCTTGGTGACTATTATGATTTGGCTACTGGGTTTGTCAAAACTCATTCATTCTTGGATATGAATTTTATAGAAGCCTTTATGAAGTTAAAAGATGGAGAAATCTCAGATACTATACATACTTCTTATGGAATCCATATCATAAAAAGATTAGATTCAAAAAATCCAGATAGAGAAATTGATGAAAAAGATATCAAAGAATACTATAAGAAAAGTGGTTATGATGATGATAAAAAAGAATATTACGAGAATTTCGTTAGAACAAATGGACTTAATATTGAGAAAGAATCCATGAATTCAATATTGTCAAATGTAAACTATACAAAAACAAATCTAGATAGTAATTGGGCAGCAGAGATTCCAAATGATAAGTTAAATGATAAATTATTTTCATTTCAAATGAAAACATGGACAATAGGAGATTTCGTAAATTTATTAAGTGATAAATCAAAAACTGAATATAGAGCAACTGCATTAAACCGAGAAGGAATACAAGGTGCTTTTTATAAAATAGTAAAACCACAAGTTATAAATATGTGGCAAGCAGAATTAGAAAAAGAAGATCCAGAATTTAGAAATTTATTAAATGAATTTCATGATGGAATATTACTTTTCAAAGTTGAAGCTATTGAAGTTTGGGATAAGTTGCAATTAGATACTGCTATGGCTTTGGATTATTTCAAAACGTCAGGTAAAAAATTCTTAACAAATGAGAAATATGATATTAGCGAGATTTTTGTAATTCAAGATTCACTGGCACAAAGTCTTTATAAACGAGCTAAAGCAGGTGAGGATTTCTCAGAATTAGCAGCTAAGTTTACAGTTAGACAAGGATATAGAGAATTATCTGGATATCAAGGTGAGCTAGATGCATTTGACAATAAATTCTCTCGTCAACTAAAAGGTGAAGAGATAAAAGAGGGAACAATTATTGCTCCTAAAGTTTATCAAAGCGGTTATACTATTTTAAAAATAAATAAAATAATCAAACCTAGAGAAAAGAATTTTGAAGAAGCTATACCTGATTTAGCACCAGCTGTACAGCAATTAAAACAAAGAAAATTAGTGAATAACTGGTTGAAAGATGTAAAAGTAAAACATAAAGTAGAAATATTCGAAAAAACAATAAATGAGATTTATGCAAGCAAATCTAAGTAAAATACTATTTTTAATATTTGTTCTAAGTTACGTAGGTAATGCGCAAATAAAAGAAGGTGAGAAGCTAAATGGCATCGCAGCTGTTGTTGGTAAGCAACTAATAACAGATGCTGAAGTCAGAGCAGAAGTGATGACTTTCAAGCAAATGGAACCGAGTAATTCTTTCAGTGACGAAGAACTATATAATAAAGTACTCGAAAATCTAATAAATCAGAATCTAATGGTTACTAAAGCATTGGAAGATTCTATATCTATTTCAGATGAAGATTTGAATAATGCTTGGGAAACGGCTCTAACTAATCTAGTTAGAAGATATGGCTCTGAGAAAAGAATAGAAGATGTTTATGGTAAGTCAATTAGTAGATTGAAGTTCGAATACTCCGATCAAATTAGAAAGAACCTATTGATCCAAAAACTTCAACAACAAGAATTTATGGATGTTAAAGCTGGTCCATCGGAAGTTGAAAAGTTCTATACTGAGTATAAAGATTCAATAGAGACAATCCCGCAAAGAATTGAAATTTATCATATTGTGAAAAATGTATCTTCAAACGAAGGTAAGAAGGAACAAACATTACAGTTAGCGAGACAAGTACGTGACTCTATTCTGAAAAATGAACTTGACTTTGCAGAGGCCGCAAAAAGATACAGTGCCGATGTAGCTACTAAGAATGATGGAGGTAAGTTGGGCTGGTTTAATAAAGGTAAGTTAGTTCCTGAATTTGAAAATGCTGCTTTCCAACTACAAGAAGATGAGCTTTCATTACCGGTAGAGACACCATTTGGATTTCATATAATACAAACATTAGAAAAAAAGGAAAACTCTATTAATACAAGACATATAGTCTTCTCTGTTAAAACAACAGAAGAAGACAATACTAAAGTCAAAGAATTATTATTAGATATAAAAAAGAAAGTAGAAGATGGTGAATCATTTGAGAAATTAGCAAGAACATACTCTGATGATAAAGAGACTAAAGGATTTGGTGGTCTGATTGGTAAACTTACTATCGATAATATTCCTGCAAATATTCGTACTAATATAGAGAATATGAAAGAAGGTGAAGTGAGTGAACCTATGGTATATAATGCTGACCCTACAAAAACAGCATTCCATATTATCTTTAAGAAAAGAATTATCGCTCCTCATAAACCTTCTTTAGAAGAAGATTATGAGTTATTACAAAACTATGCTTCAAACAAGAAAAGACAAGACTCGATGAAAGATTATTTCTTAAAATTAAGGGACGAAATATATTGGAAACGTTATTAAAAATATTGACCGCTTTTATTCTAGTTGTTTTAGTTAATTCATGTGAAGTCGCAGGAATTGGTAAAATCAATTACAACGAAAGAGCAGGTAATGAGTTAATGGATTATAATAATCGAGAGAGAAATATTGATAGAAATATAGAGAAGAATGCTGTTTACTTGTTCCAATTAGAATCTATAAATGATGATTCTGTGTCAATATATGATTCTGATATTAAAGGAACAGATAAAACTAAAATTGAATTTTTAGAGAAATACACTTATACTTATAGATTGGGTAATGTTGATTCTATAGAAGTGAAGCTATTCAGCCCGACTAACAATGAGATATTTAGTTTGACGCGACCTTATGAATCAACGACATTTGTAGGTGAACCGGGAACATATACTCTAAGTGTAAAGAACCTGAAAATCGAAAAAGGAGTAAGAAAGATATTCTATAAGCCAGATTATGATACAATTAGAACTTTAGCAATTTTTAATGCGAATAATGATGTTATATTCTCAATAATCACTGAAGATGAGTGTAGAGGTTGTAAAATGACTGATGGTGATTTTAATAATTTCCAATTGGATAGTATTGATTTCACAAGTGCCGATTTTCAGAATGCAAATTTGCAAGGTGCTAATCTAAAGTATAGTGTTTTAAACTATGTTAGCTTCCTTTCTACAAAAGTAGATACTGCTGATATGTCTTATACATTATTTGATTCACCTAGAGATTTAAGGCATGCAAGTTTTATTTTTACTAAGGCTGTCGGTATAAGAATAACCAAAGCGAATTTGAATTTTACAAACTTTTTTGATTGTGATATGTCTAATAGTATAATTGAGGATTGTCAATATAACGAGGGTGACATGTTCTCTTGTAATCTATCTAATTCAATTCTAATTAATAATAATTTCACTAATTCAAATTTTGAATATTGCAAATTCGATTACTCAGATATTACTGGTACTTCATTTTGTGATTCAGATTTGAAAGATGCTACATTCTTGAAGTCAATAGGTGACATAACTACACTTTGTGTCCCTGACTCTGCTAGAGGTGTTAAAATTCAATAAGAGACAGCTATAACGGCTAGATCTACTCTTCTAGCTCCTGCTTTTAATAATATCTCGGCACAATGGTTTGCTGTTGTGCCAGTAGTTAAGACATCATCTATAAGTAATAACCGTTTGTTAAAAATAATATCCTTGTCTAAAACTTTGAACTTTTCTGATAGATTAAACTTACGTTCTTCTCTATTAAGTTTAGCTTGCGAATAAGTGTATTTTGATCTTATAAGTGAACTTAAACATAAAGGAATGGATGTTTTATCACTAATACTTTGTCCCATTATCTCTGATTGATTGAACCCCCTTTCTCTCTTCCTAGCATGGTGTATAGGTATAGGGATTATCAAATCATACTCATTCGGATCAATCAATTTAGAAAGGATAGTACCAAATTCGATTCCAATCTGAGTTATACCCATATATTTAAATTTGTGGATAGGATTTAAAACATTATCATTTTCATTAATCTTAAATAATGAAATTATTTTACTAATAGCCAACTCGTCAGCATTATATTCTGAAAGTAATCTATCTCTGATGGTCAGTGGATGTGGGGGAGGAGATAGTTCTAATAGTCTATCGGAGCTAATATATCTGTACTCTCTTACTTCAGGCAGTATCTCTCCTGATATCAAGCATTCATCAGGATTAATCATATTCAGAAAATTATCCAATATACTTGACATTGAAGCCCTTTACTTTAGTATGAATTTCTTAGAATTAGTTATAGTTATTAAGGATGTAAGAATTATTAATCCCACATTCTCTGCTATTTTCAACCAACCAACTTTTTGTTGAGCATTCCCACCAGAGCAACCACAATTGATATCTAATCCACTTGCAAAAGCGTAGATCACTCCAAAAGTAAACATAATGAGCATCAGTGTAGCTAATAGTCCATTTTCATTCTGGTAGATACCGAATAATAATAGAACACCGACTATCATCTCAGCCCAAGGTAAAATCAAAGCCATTAGATGAGTAATTAAGTCTGGAGTCATCGTATAATTACCGATTTCATTAGCGAATTGTGATGGATCAGCTATTTTTGCAACTCCAAAGAATATAAATAAAATTCCTATGAAAGTTCTAATTACTAATATTAAAATAGGGTTGTCTATTAATTTTCTCATATCTTTTTTTACTTTGATTTGTAAGTGTTAACTTTGAGTAATTTATAAATAATAATTGAAATAATCAAATGCCAATTATAAGATCGATTTCTGGAATCAGAGCAACATTGAATGATGGACTAAGACCCGATATACTGACTAAATACGTTGCAGCTTATTGCAATACACTTCCTGAAGGTAATATTGTAGTAGGTAGAGACGGCAGACCTTCGGGTAGATGGATAGCTGATTTGGTTTGTTCTACAATTATTGCTTGCGGTCGAAATGTCAAATACTTAGATATCTGTCCTACACCAACCGTACAGTTATTAACTGAAAAAACTGATGCTGTGGGTGGAATATCAATTACAGCATCCCATAACCCAGAAATGTGGAATGGCTTAAAATTCTTAAATCGGGAAGGAGTTTTTCTAGACAAAGAAGAAAATGAAAAATTTTGGATACTTTTTGATGTAGATGATATAGATTATTCTGAAAATCCAAATAACAAATCTAAAATAGATAAAATAGATTCTGTACAATTGCACATAGATTCCATTGTGAACTCTGGTTATTTTGATATTTCAGCAATAAAAGAATATTTTCTATCAAAAAAATACAAAGTTGTTGTAGATGCTGTAAATGCCTCAGGTTCAATCTTTGTTCCAAGATTGCTAAGAGAGCTGGGATGCGATGTAGTCGAGTTATTTACTGACAATAGTGGAGTGTTTCCTCATACTCCGGAGCCAATCACAGAGAACTTAGTTATATTATCCCAGTCTGTTATAGACAATAATGCAAATCTAGGAATAGCTGTTGATCCAGATGCTGATCGACTTGTCATAATAGATGAAAACGGTCTTCCAATAGGTGAAGAGAAGACAATTGCAATTGCAGTGAAATCTGTTTTAGAAAATCAAAATTTTAAATCTGATAATTATGAGAAAGTCATATCTGTAAATCTTAGTACAAGTGGTATGATTGAGAAAATAGCTTTACAATATAATGCAACAGTTGAAAGATCAGCAGTTGGTGAGATAAATGTAGTTGACAAAATGAAAGTTAATAAGTCAATAATTGGTGGCGAAGGAAGTGGGGGAGTGATACTTCCTCATATACACTATGGAAGAGATTCTTTAGTTGGTATTGTACTTTTGTTAGATTTAGTTTCAAAAACAAAAAATAGTATTAGTGAATTATCGAACTCTCTACCAATCGTTTTTATTATAAAAGGTAAGGTAGAAGTAAGTAGAAACCCTAAATTAGTAATAGATAAGTTAATAGAAAAGTATAGGGGTATGAATATAAATACTGAAGACGGAATTCGTATAGTACTCAACAATGATGATTGGGTTCATATCAGAGGTTCCAATACAGAGCCAATAGTCAGAATAATAGCTGAAAGTAACACTGAATTACGAACAAGAGAGTTATTTGATGAGTTTGAAACTATTTTACAAGAATATTTATAGATTTGTTGAAAATTATTTAATTACTATGAATACGGCTTATCTTTATATAATACAATTATGTCCGTAAATAGGTTAGCTTGTGTCTTATTTAGTAAAATGAATAATTTTAGATAAAAGATTTTATATTCAAATATATTATTTTAATTTTACAGTTGTTATAAAAACGCTGTCAGAAAAAGTTTATTAGATAATAGACGCTACAGCGCAGAATTATTTTTAATAGTCATTAGGAATAACGTGAAAAAATCAGTTCTGGACTACGGACTAAGAGTCAGATTACCAATAACTATAATGGTAATTCTTATCTCGTACGCAATCACATTCTACGTATCTCGTTCTGAACGAGATGGTGTTGGGTACAAACCTGATCAGCCAATTAACTTCTCGCATAAACTACATGCAGGGGAAATGGCGATTGATTGTCAATATTGCCACGTTGGTGTAGAAAAATCGCGTCACGCGGTTGTTCCTCAAGCCAGTACTTGTATGAACTGTCATACTATGGCGAGAACTGACAAGCCTGAAATCAAGAAATTAACAAAATACTACGAATCTGGTGAAGCTATTCCTTGGAAGAGGGTTCACCAAGTGCCGGAATATGCTTATTTCAATCATAGTGCTCATATAAATGCTGATATTGAATGTGCTTCTTGCCATGGTGATGTTGCATCTATGGATAAAATAGAGCAAGTTCATGCTTTCAATATGGCAAATTGTTTGAGTTGCCATAGAGCTCCACATGAGAAAATGCCTTACTTGGCTGATAAAGTGAAAAAAGGTCCTGAAGATTGTAGTTCTTGTCATAGATAATTTTGGAAAAAATCATGAATACAAATAAAAGAAAATTCTTTAAGTTGTTTGGTGCTGGTGCCGTTGGCGTCACTCTTACTTCATTGGCATCGCCTAAGAATATGATTGCCAATGTTATCGCTGATAATACATACAAAGATAACTCTAAATTAGAAGTAAAAATTCACCCACAATCTGTTAAAAGAACAAAAAAGGGTTAAGCTAAATGAATAACTCAGTGGATAAAAATAAAAATCAAATTGATTTACCAGTTGTTAAGTCCGAATCGAAGCCCTCACACTGGAGAAGCTTAGATGAGTATAACAATACTAGCACTGATAATCAATTAAAAGTAAAAGCAAATGAATTTGCTGAAGGTGCTGAGAATTTCGACATTGGGTCGAAATCAAAAGTATCTAGAAGAAAGTTCATGGCTCTTATGTCTGCTTCATCAGCTATGGTTATGGCTGCTTGTACCGATTACCGAGATAAAGGTGAGATAGTACCCTACGCAGTTAAACCAGAAGAAGTAATACCAGGTATAGCTAATTTCTATGCTTCTACACTTACTAGCGATGGTTCTGGACAAGGGATTTTAGTAAAGGCAAGAGAAGGCAGACCTATACTAATAGAAGGTAATCCTCAACATCCGATTTCAAAAGGTAAATTAGATGCTAATGGTATTGCCAGAATATTAGATATGTATGACCCTGGACGATTACAAAGACCTAGAAAAATTCAAGGTTCAAAGCTTGTTGATTCGGATTGGAAAGTTATCGATAAAGAGATTATTCAATCTCTTAACTCTGCTTCTAGCTCTGGAAAAGAAATTGCAATTTTTACTGGGAAAATTGTTTCTCCAACTTATGCTAAATTGATTGAAGATTTTAAAGTAAAATACCCAACGACTAAGGTATATAGTTACGAATTATTCAACGATAATAATAAGCAAATAGCATGGAAGAAATCAACTGGTGGAAATAATTACCCTCTAATAGATTTGGATAAAGCCGCTGTTATTTTGTCAATCGATTCAGACTTCTTAGGTACTGATGGCAATGTTAATGAAAACATAAGACAATTTACTACAAACAGAGATTTTGAAAATCCTACTAGTTATAGCAGGTTCTACCAAGTTGAAGGATCTTATACTTTAACTGGCTCTAATTCTGATTATAGACTTCGACTAACTCCAGAAAACTACTTAGATGTTGTTGCATCATTAGTTAATCACTTTGCATCTAAGCAAGGTAAACCAACTATGTCTGGTTTCAAATCACTAGAGTCATTAGCAAAAGAAAATAAATGGAAACACGAAGCTGCATCTAAATTACTTAGTGATTTGGAAAGCAATCGAGGTAAAGCAATCGTAATTGGTGGTAAACAATTACCTGTAGATTTACATGTTGCAATCAATTACTTAAACGATTTGATTGGTGCAAGTGAGCTTTACAGAAAAAGCGAGTCTAACTTTAATGCTGTAAGTTTATCGTCTGATGACGAAATAGCTACATTAGCTAATAATGTAAAATCTGGTAATGTAGGTGTATTGATTAATATTGATATTAACCCAACTTATCATCTACCATACCATTTTACAGCTGATAATTTAAAGAAAGTAAAAACAGTTGTTTCATTATCTGAATTTGAAAATGAAACTTCAAATAATAGTAATTATGTTCTTGGTATCAATCATGATATAGAATCATGGGGAGATGCTAAAATAAGAACTGGTGTTATCTCAACTCAACAACCGGTTATAGCACCTCTATACGATACTAGACAAAGAGAAGCAATATTACTTAATTGGATGAATGGTGGAGAGAATTATTCTGAGGATATTTATCACAAATATCTACAAAGTAATTGGGAAACAAATATTTACCCATCATTAAATAGATCTGTTCCTTTCAAAGAATTTTGGTTTGCTACTTTACATGACGGAGTTACTACTTTCAACGAAACATCTATTGTTTCAACAGAAGTAAACTCAAGTTCAGTATCTGGAATCAAACCAACTAACAAATCTAATTATAGCGTAATCCTACAAGAAAATTATTTTATCAGAGATGGTAGATATGCGGGTAATGGATTCTTACAAGAATCTGCTCACCCAATAACTAAAATCACTTGGGATAATTGTGCTATGATATCACCAGCTACAGCAAAAGAATTGAATGTAGAAATTGGTGATATGATTGAAGTTGCACTTAATGGTAAAGCAATTGATTTGCCTGTATTAATCCAACCAGGTATGGCTGAGAAAGTTATTGCTGTTGATTTGGGTTATGGCAGAACAAATAGTGGAGCAATTGGAAACGGAGTTGGATTCGATGTAACTCCATTTATGACAAGCAAAGGCTTATCAAAATGGATTTATACTGGAGCTACTGTAAAACCAACTGGTAATAAATATGAATTAGTTGCAACTCAAGAGCACCATGCTTTAGATGACGAGTTCTTAATAACTGAAGTCAGAAAGAATGCTGAAGGTGAAGTTACTGGTGGTGGCGAGACATTCGCTCGTGCTAGAAGCATCATCCAAGAGACAACAGTTGCTAATTATATTAAAAATCCGAAAATATTAAAAGAACATGAACACGATGTATTTAGTATAACTAAAGATTTTGAATACAACAATATGAAATGGGCTATGTCAATCGATATGAATAAATGTATCGGTTGTAACGCTTGTAGTATTGCTTGTTACGTAGAAAATAATATACCTGTTGTAGGTAAAGAAGAAGTTGGCGTTGGTCGTGAAATGGGTTGGATTAGAATTGATAGATACTTTGAGGGTTCACCTGAAGACCCTATCATGAGTAATCAACCTATGCTTTGCCAACATTGTGATAATGCTCCTTGTGAGAACGTTTGTCCAGTAGTTGCAACTACTCACAGTAAAGACGGACTTAACCAAATGGTTTACAACCGTTGTGTTGGTACTCGTTATTGTGGTAACAACTGTCCTTACAAAGTAAGAAGATTTAATTTCTTTGACTTTAGGGATAATCTTGCAAACGGTCATTACAAAACAGAATCAACTAAGATAATGATGAACCCAGAAGTTACTATACGTGCAAGAGGGGTTATGGAAAAATGTACTTTCTGTGTACAAAGAATATCACAAGCAAGACAAAATGCAAAAGAAGATGGAAGAACATTAAAAGGATCTGATGTAACAACAGCGTGTCAAGATGCTTGTCCAGCTAATGCTATTGAATTTGGAAATGCAAATGACAAAGATTCAAGAGTAGCTATGATGAGAGAACACAATCTTGGTTACCATGTATTAGATTACTTAAATGTTAAACCGAATGTAACATATTTAGCAAAATTACGGAATTCAGATTCATTGGGAGTGAAGAGTGAGCACCATTGATTATACAAAAAATGAAGTAAATGTCAAAGGGAATAGGTCTCTCAAAGAGATAGATGATTTAATCATCGCCCCTTTAGATAGAATACCAAATATGAAATTTTTCATAGCAATTGGAATCACATCCACTATGCTATTGATAGGAGCAATTGGGATTGCATTATCATTTTATTATGGTACTGGTCTATGGGGTAATAATAATCCTGTAGGTTGGGCAATGCCTATTGTAAACTTCGTATTTTGGGTAGGTATTGGACATGCTGGAACATTGATTTCTGCAATCTTATTCCTTTTGAGACAAAGATGGAGAAACGGAATTGCTCGTTTTGCGGAAGCAATGACCATTTTTGCCGTAATTACCGCATTAATATTTCCAATTATACATACAGGTCGTCCATGGGTAGCAGCCGTTTATTTGCTTCCTTATCCTAATCAGCACGGTTTGTGGGTGAATTTTAATTCGCCATTACTTTGGGACGTGTTTGCTGTCTCTACATACTTTACAGTATCATTAGTCTTTTGGTATGTAGGTCTAATACCTGATTTCGCGGTACTTAGAGACAGAGCAACTGGAAGAATAAAAAAAGTAATTTATTCTATATTTAGTTTAGGTTGGAGATTTTCAAATAGACATTGGCAACATTATGAAATGACTTATTTGATACTTGCTGGTCTTGCAACTCCACTTGTACTATCTGTTCACACTATTGTATCTTTTGACTTTGCTGTATCTATCCTTCCTGGGTGGCATACAACAATCTTCCCACCTTACTTTGTTGCAGGTGCGATTTTCTCAGGATTTGCGATGGTTCAGAACTCATTGATTGTAATTAGAAAAGTGTTTGATATGGATGATTTGATTCCGATTAAAACACTAGAGACGATGAACAAGATTATATTGTTAACTGGAACTATGGTTGGTTACGCTTATTCTATGGAATTCTTCATAGCATGGTACTCAGGAAGTCAACCAGAATACTTTACATTTGTCAATAGAGCATTTGGTCCTTATTCTTGGGCTTATTGGACTATGTTTAGTTGTAACGTATTCATTCCACAGTTATTCTGGATTAGGAAAATTAGAACTAGTATAGTACCAATGTTTATAATAGCAATATTCGTAAACGTGGGTATGTGGTTTGAAAGATTTGTGATTGTTGTTACATCACTATCTAGAGACTTCTTACCTTCAAGTTGGGCATATTATAGACCTACAATTACTGACTTTGCAATATTAATAGGAAGTTTTGGATTGTTCTTTACTTTGACATTACTATTCACAAGATTCTTACCTTCTATAGCAATTGCCGAAATAAAAGCAGTTTCAGAAGGAGCACAACCATCTCATCATGGAGGTGAAGACCATGAATAAATTATATTCAGTAGCTGCGCTATTTAAAACGCCAGACGAAATTATGCATGCAGCAGCTAAAGTAGCTGATGCTGGGTACGAAAAATATGATGTAAATACACCTTATCCAGTCCACGGACTTGATGGTGCGATGAGATTGAAACCATCAAAAATGGGTTACTATACAATAGCTATTGGTTTGACTTGTATGTCACTAATGTTATTCTTTATGTACTGGGTATATAATATTGATTATCCTCAAGTAATTGGAGGTAAGCCATTATTTCCATTACCAGCTTTTGTACCTATTATGTTTGAGATTACAGTTTTAACGGGTGCTGTATTAACAGTAGCTGTAATGTTAATTTTCTATTTCAAATTTCCAAATAATGCTCATCCTATTCATGACAGTGGATATATGAAAGCGGTTTCTTCTGATAGATTCGGTGTTAATATAGAAGCTATCGATCCAAAGTTTGATATAGAAGGAGTGAAAGCATTTCTTTCTTCAATTGGAGCTTATCAAATTGATGAAATATATTTTGATGAAGAGGAAGTTAATACTAAACATAGAATTTTAGACTCAAAATTTGTGATTGGAATGTTTTTAATCGCTGGGTTCACGTCAATAAGTGTTTACTTACACATGAATAAAGCA
Source organism: Ignavibacteriae bacterium HGW-Ignavibacteriae-4 (assembly GCA_002839765.1). Lineage (GTDB taxonomy): Bacteria > Bacteroidota > Ignavibacteria > Kapaibacteriales > UBA2268 > PGYR01. The sequence goes on along the minus strand of PGYR01000010.1, from coordinate 38,415 downwards.
TTATATCTTCCACCATTTGATTGGATGTTATTGCAACATAAAGTTACGGCTCAGGATCATTCTGATTTTTTCAAAAATGGAATTAGTTCGAGAGTTCCAGTAGAAGGTACCGTAGCAAGAGGCTTTATGCCATACCTTTATGTTGGTGATCCAGACGGTGCTTCAGATAATCTAGTTAACCCTTTTGTTGCTGATGAAGAAAATATTGCACTTGGAAAAAGAAAGTTTCTTACATTTTGTAGTCCTTGTCATGGTGATTTAGCTATGGGTGATTCTAGACTTCGAGGTCAGTTCCCTAATGGTCCAACATTACATTCAGACAAATTATTATCTTGGACTGATGGAAGAATTTATCACGTTATCACTGAAGGACAAAACGTAATGCCTGGTTACAAGAAAACAGTTACAAGAAAAGAAAGATGGGCAATAGTAAATTATGTTAGAACATTGCAAAGAGCTTTAGACGCAAAAGAGGAGGATATGCAATGAGCAACCACGAAACTCAAATAAATTATACTAGAAAAGATTTACCTAAAAGTATCCTTACATTTGGATTACCGTTACTAGTAATTGGTATTGTTGCAGCCTTTTTTGCATACGAATTAGATCCAATTAGAGCTTCATTTAATAATATAATATCATTGCTACTTATAGTAAGTGTTGGTATGGGGGCAATATTTTTAGTTGCTCTAGAACATATTGCCGGAGCTGTATGGAGTGTTCCATTCAGAAGAATTGCTGAGCATCAAGGTTTTATATTTTTAGCTACTCCTTTACTTGCTTTACCAATATTATTAAATATGCATGATATTTTCGAGTGGACTCATACTCATGTAGTAATGAATGACCCTATTCTATATCAGAAATCACCATATTTGAATACAGAATTCTTTTATGCACGTTCTATAGGTATATTTTTAGTAATGACTTTCTTTCTATTCACTTATTTAAGAAACTCAACAAAACAAGATACTACTAAAAGTAATAAGACTACGAAGATTAATGCATTGATTTCTGCGGCATTTATGCCAATATTTGCTATCAGTATTACAATGGTTGCAATTGATTATGCTATGAGTTTAGAACCACATTGGTTCTCTACAATATTTGGTGTTTACTATTTTGCCGGTACTTTTGCTACTGCTATGGCTGTACTTACATTGCTTACACTTAGTTTAAAAAGCAATGGTAACCTATTAAAAGAAATAAATGGTAACCATTACTACAGTATGGGTGGTTTGATGTTTGCTTTCACTGCATTCTGGATGTATATGGCTTTCTCGCAATATATGCTTATTTGGTATGCTAACGTTCCTGAAGAAACATTTTGGTTTTTACCAAGAATGAAAGATGGATGGGAATATTTATCTATTGCACTAATTTTTATTAAATTTATAATTCCTTTTGGTTTGTTATTAAATAGAAATTCAAAGATGAAACCGAGTAGATTGAAACTTGCTTCATTTTGGATAATTGGTGCACATATATATGATATGTATTGGTTGGTAATGCCTACTTATAATAGAATGAGTGGAACAGAAGGTCCTGTATTTGGTTGGATAGAATTAGGTTTTATTTCTCTTTCAGCAGGCATAATATTAGTATTCTACTATTTAGCTGCGAATAAGAAAAATCATATTCCTATTGGTGATCCTAAGTTGAATAGAGCTTTAGATTTTAGAATATAATTAAATTTATAGAGAAAGAAATGTCAGATAATAAAAAATATCAAACAGAAGTTGACTTCAAACAAATATTCTCTACACCTTCTAGATGGATGGGATTAGTATATTTAGTAGTCCTAGTTTCTATAATAGTTGCAGGTAAGTATTATGTTCAGCATCAAGATAATATCTCTGATAATGATACAAAGTTTATCAACTCTATAGATGTTGAAAGACACGATAATGTAGTTGATCAAAAAGGTCAATTACAAGAAGGAATAGATGTAGCGGAATTAGGTAATAATCCTACTCCAGAATTGATTGCAAATGGTAAAGAATTATTCCAAGCCAACTGCGTATCTTGCCATGGAGAAAATGGTAAAGGTGATGGTCCAGCTGGTGGAGGTCTAAATCCACCTCCAAGAAATTTTCATGCGGAAGAAGGATGGACTAACGGACGTAATTTTGCTGATATGTACAAGACATTAGAAGAAGGTATAATTGTTAATGGGATGAACTCTTTCAATCAATTATCAGTAAAGGAAAGATTCGGCATTATACATTACATAAGAACTTTTGCAAGTTTCCCAGATGTAAGCGAAGATGAATTATCAAATTTAGATTTAACTTACTCTTTAGCAGACGGTAGAACGACTAAAAATCAAATTTCTTTAGAAAAAGCAACAAAATTGGTTGCTAAAGATAAGACAACAAACTTTAAAATTGTAAAAACTAATTTCAATCAATCAAGTGATGTTGCAATAGTAACTAATAACACTTTAGATGTTGACAGAGCATTATACTCTCTTAACGGAACAACGGATTGGAAATCTGATATGAGCAAATTTAAAAAGTTAATATTAAGTGATTTACCACAAAATGGTTTTAATACTAAAGTGGTAAACTTAACAGACGAAGAGTGGATACAATTACACTCAAAATTGGTTGGTTTATACTCAGTTAACTAACGTATTGAAATGTTTATTAAAAGATTAGTTCTTTGTTTATTAGTACCTACACTAATGTTTGCGCAGAAAGAAGCAAACGAAAAAGTAGGTGTCGAAGAGAAGCTTGGTGAATACATTCCTAAGGATGCTATATTCACAAATTCGGATGGGGTAGAGGTAAATCTATTCGATCAATTAGATGGTAAACCAGCAGTTATATCTATGGTTTATTTTAATTGTCCCGGAATATGTAGCCCCTTATTAGAAGGGTTTGCAGAAGTAATTGAATCTACGGATTTGATACCAGGTCAAGATTATAACGCTTTCTCTATTAGTTTTGACCATAATGAAGATTCTAAAATATCTTCAAAATGGAAAAAGAATTATCTAGCAGGATTACAAAGAAAGATTAATCCAGATGGCTGGAAGTTCATGACAGGAGATAGTGTTCAAATTAGAAAATTGACAAAAGCTATAGGCTTTAATTTTTCAAAAGAAGGTGAAAAAGATTATCTTCATAGTGCAATATTAGTAGTATTATCACCAGATGGTAAGATAACTAGATATCACAATGGAACAGAATTTTTACCTTTCAATTTTAAAATGTCAATTATAGAAGCAAGTAAAGGGTTAGCACAGCCAACAATAAATAATTTTTTAGAACTGTGCTTTAAATATGATCCGAAAGGAAAATCTTATGTTCTTAATTTACTCCCTATAGTGGGAGGAACCGTAACTTTAACGTTACTTATATTTATTGGGTATCTAATGATTTCTTCCAAAAAAGCAAAAAATAAATTGGAGACAGTTGTAAAATGAGCATGAATACTACAACTAATAAAAATTATACAAATTTCTTTCAAGTAAAGACTAAACATAAAGGTTTGCTAGCATGGTTATTGACAACAGACCATAAGCGAATCGGTATTATGTATTTGGTTTCGATACTATCATTTTTCTTGGTAGGATTGACTTTTGCCTTTATGATGAGATTAGAGATGTTAACTCCTGGGCCAACAATTGTTGATGCTCAGACTTACAACTCTTTCTTTACTCTTCATGGTATGATAATGGTTTTCCTATTTATCATTCCAGGTATTCCAGCTGTATTTGGTAATTTCTTTTTACCTCTTCAAATTGGTGCAGATGATGTTGCATTTCCAAGAATTAATCTCTTGTCATATTATTTATACTTAGCGGGCGCTTTCTTAGCACTTTATTCATTAATATTTCAAACACATATTGACACTGGATGGACATTTTATGTCCCTTATAGTTTGAGAACCGGTACCGATGTTACTTTACCTTTAATAGCTGCTTTTATACTTGGATTTTCATCGATCGTAACTGGATTAAATTTCATAACAACAATGCATAGAATGAGAATAAAAGGAATGACAATGTTCCAAATGCCATTGTTTTCATGGTCACTTTATTCTACTGCTTGGATACAAGTATTAGCAACACCTATTATTGGTATTACAATAGTATTAGTATTATTAGAAAGATCATTTGGATTTGGTATTTTTGATCCTACTTTAGGTGGTGATCCAGTATTGTATCAACATTTATTCTGGATTTATTCTCACCCTGCTGTTTATATTATGGCTATTCCTGCTTTTGGAGTAATCTCTGATGTTGTAGCTACTTTCTCAAGAAAGTCAATCTTTGGTTACAAAGTTATGGCATACTCGACTATGTCAATTGCTTTTATAGGATATTTAGTTTGGGCTCACCACATGTTTACAAGTGGTATGAGTGATACTGCCAGAACTGTATTCTCATTTTTAACATTCTTTGTTGCTATTCCTACCGGAGTAAAAGTATTTAACTGGGTTGCAACATTATGGAGAGGAACTATCGTAATGTCTTCACCAATGTTAATGGCACTAAGTGCAATCTTCTTATTCTCAATAGGTGGTTTAACTGGATTACATTTAGGTTCAATTTCAACTGATGTTCACTTACACGATACTTACTTTGTTATAGCTCACTTTCACTATGTGATCATTGGTGGTATTCTCTCAATGTTTATCGCTGCTATGCATTTTTGGTTTCCTAAAATGTTTGGAAAAATGCACAATGAAAAAGTTGCTAAAGTAGGTGTAGTTATGTATTTCATAGGAGCTAATGTACTGTATTTCCCTATGTTTATTATGGGATATATGGGAATGCCTAGAAGATATTTTGATTATTTACCTGAATTTCAAATTTATCATGTAGTGTCAACAGTTGGTTCGTGGATATTGATAACTGCTATCTTACTTATGTTTACTAATTTATTAATTGCAATATTTAAAGGTAAACCTGCTGGTTCAAATCCGTGGGGTGCTAAGACATTAGAATGGACTATGCCATCACCACCACCACTATTGAACTTTATAGATACACCTGTACCAAGTAAAGATCCGTATGATTACAGTGATCATGATGAAAGAATATTCAGAGACTTAAAGAATAAAGAAAACATTATTAATCAGGAGAATAGCTAAATTGAGTACTACATCTGTTGATGCTCACGAGCATTCAAATAATCATGCCGGACACGGTTATGGTGACAACAATCAATTATACGTTCATTTCCATAGAGATGATTACGGTTCCAAATTTGGAATGTGGTTATTCCTCTTTACAGAAGTGTTACTATTTGGTGGGTTATTTATCTTGTATTATGGATATAGAATTGCTTATCCTCATGACTATCATAATGCGGCAATGGAGCTTAATATTGTTATGGGAGCTGTTAATACACTTGTGTTATTGACAAGTTCATTAACTATGGTGCTTTCTATTGTTGCTCTTCGTAGGAAAAGCATTAAAACTTCACTCTTTTACCTAATAGTTACGTTTGGTTTTGGTGCTACTTTTTGTGTAAATAAATACTTTGAGTGGTCTGCAAAAATACATCATGGGATTTTCCCTGGTTCTATGGAACTAAGAGAAACTAGACCTGCAGGTGAAGTTGTATTTTTTGGTTTATATTATTTAATGACAGGACTACATACATTCCACGTTATAGTTGGTATGGTAATTATGGTGTTTTGTTTTATATTTATTAGAACAGGGACAATTAATTCAGATAAATATATCGTATTAGAAAATGCTGGTTTATATTGGCATTTAGTCGATTTGATTTGGATTTTCTTATTTCCATTGTTCTATCTATTACATTAAAAGGTTAAAAAATGAGCGGACATAACGAAAATACAAGCGTTGATAAACATGAACACGTTCCAAGTTACGGGAAAAACGTAATGATATGGCTTGCTCTAGTAGCACTTACTGCTTTGACAGTCACTGTAGCAAGTGTTAATTTAGGGAATTATACGTTTTTTGTTGCAATGCTTATAGCATCAATTAAGGCGATGCTTGTAATTAATATATTTATGCATATAAAATATGACGATATACTTATGAAAAGTATATTAATAGCCTGCGGGTTAGTTTTTACAGTCATAATTATAATGTATTCATTTGATTTATTCAATACATATACTGGATAGAAAATGTTTGAACAAACTTCTAGATACTCAGGTACAGTTGATAGCGCAATGCTCTATATAACTGTTATATCAGTACTTATGCTACTACTTATTACAGTAGCTATGATTTATTTCGTAATTAAATATCGGGCAAGTAAAAACCCTATACCTACTCCATATCATGGTAATACGGCCATAGAAGTTACTTGGATTGTGATACCTACTATTTTAGTAATGTCTATGTTCTATTATGGATATAAAGACTTTGCAGATTTGAGAAATACAAAAGAGTTTGATGAAGAATACTCAGTAACTGCAAAAATGTGGGATTGGGATTTTAAATACGAGAATGGTACAGTTACCGATACACTTTATGTACCTGTCGGTAAGACCCTTAAGTTTAATATTTCTTCGTTAGATGTATTACATAGCTTCTATATCCCAGCATTCAGAATAAAGCAAGATGCTGTCCCAGGAAGACAAGAGTTTGTAGTAATTACTCCAGAAAAAACAGGTGTTTATGACATAGCTTGTGCTGAATATTGTGGTGTCAATCACTGGAATATGTACAAGAAATTTATAGTCATGGAACAAGACGAGTACTATGCTTGGATTGAATCTCAGGCTAGTAACAAAAAAGATGAAGTAAACACTACTGAAGAAAAACCTACTGAATCTGAATCTAATGAGATGTCAGAAAACGGTAAAAAATAAATTAATTCCATCCGAATAAGATAGGGATTAGAATGAATAGTTCTGTGAAAATAGAAGATACAAGTATAATTAAAGATTTATTTGATTTAGGTAAATATAGAATCTCAATTTCTGTTGCAATTACAGCATTAGTTGGTTTTCTACTGTATGAAGTTAAATTTGATCTAGATTTGATTCTGACTTTCTTTGGGACTATGTTAATGTCTATGGGCTCTGCCTCATATAATCATTGGCAAGAAAGAAAAATAGACCCAATGATGGAAAGAACTAAAGGAAGACCAATAGCTTCTGGTAGAATGGATTCTGGTAAAGGATTTGCAATATCTAGTATATTATCCTTAGTTGGTATGTTATTACTATTAGGTACTAGTGAAATTGGTGCTATGTTAGTAGGATTAGTTACATTACTAATTTACAACTTAGTATATACACCAATGAAAAGAGTATCAAACTTAGCCGTAATACCTGGAGCTATTGTAGGTGGATTACCTCCACTAATAGGTTGGATAGCAGCAGGAGGTGGTTTTGAAGCTCCTGCAATTTGGGCTTTAGCATTCTTTCTTTTCTTATGGCAAATGCCACATTTCTGGCTTTTGTTATTACTGTTTGATGAACAGTACGAGAAAGCTGGATTTGTGATGCTTAATAAGTTATTAAACAAAGCACAAATTGGTAGAATTACTTTTGTTTGGATAGTTTCATTAGCATCAATTGCTCTTATTATACCCTTTTATGGTGTAATAGATAATATTTTTACTCAAATACTTTTTTTTATAGCAGAATTGATGTTAGTTTATAATGCTAGGTATCTTCTTGAAAGAGAATTGGATAGAAAACGAATCAGAAAAACTTTTATGTTTATCAACATATATGTATTATTGATTCTAATTTTAATAATAATTGATAAAATAATTTAGAAAAAGGCAAAGTAATGGACTTATTTAATGACTTGGTTATTCCTGTTGGTTCTAGTCATTTGACGTTAATCAGATTGATGCTTTATATCTCAGCATCTTTCCTTTTCGCCTATACAGGTTTGTTGTTTGGATCTGTATTACTATCTTCAAAAGCTGCTAGTAAAGCTAAGAAGGATAATGATTTCAGATATCAAAAATTGGCTCAAAGCTTAATCAAAGTAGGTACTGGAATTACTGGTATGTGGTTTGGTCTTGGTATTGTACCTTTCCTGAGTTTTATATTAGGTTATCCACAATTACTTTCAGGTACTGAGGGAGATATATTAGGATTTTTGATAGTAGGGCTTCTAGTCTTTTCAATGGCTGTAGCTTCCATCTATATATATAAAAATTCGTTAAATTTTAAATCTTTATTTTATTCATTTAAGACTAATGTACGCTCTAAAAGTGAGTCTATAGTTGGTGAATATACTCCTTTGGATGAAGATGTAGAAAACACAGGTGCTTTCACTGGTATTTGGGGTATTATTCTCTTAATAGTAGCTACTTGGTTTTTAGCTGGTGCTACTACTTATGCTTATGATCATTCTCTTTGGGGACAATCAATATTCAATATGTTATTTGGTCTTAATACAATATTCAAAATGTTACTTATCTTAACAATGGGTACTGCGTTTGCATCTGCTGTATATATGTTCAATGCATTCTCATGGCAAGGTGGTTATGAATTCGTAAATGATGAAGAAAGAGAATTATCAAAGAATTTTGTTAGAAAAATGGGTCTATACTCAGCATTATTAATCCCATTAATTTATGCTTTCCAAATAGTAACTATTCCTAATAATGCACTATCTGGATTGATGTTTGTATTTGGGTTGATTTCACTATTATTCGTAGTATTCTTTGCACAATCTATATATCTGTCAAAATCAGAAGATCATACTTCAGGTGTGAAATACGGATTTATGTTTATTATGATTTCTTTCGCAATGTTTGCTGCTCAAGACCAGCAAGCATTTCATATTAGTGTAGCTGAGAACCTTAATAGTATTTCAGAAATTCACGAAAAGGCAGATGAAGCAAGACATGCATCTTATGCTAAATCTGAAGTTGAACCAGTAGTTGATGCACAAGCAATTTACGATACGCGTTGTATTGCTTGCCATAAATTCGATGTTAAATTGGTTGGACCTGCATATAACAATGTAGTACCTAAGTATGAAGGTAAAGAAGGAGATCTTGTTAAATTTATTTTAAATCCTTCACCTCAAAATCCAGCAGAGTTTCCGGCAGGTATGCCTGCACAAGGTTTAACTCCTGCTGAAGGTAAAGCTATGGCAAAATGGTTGATGGGTAAAGTATTAGGTGGTGGTGAAGAGAAAGCTGAACCAGTTGCAGAAAAACCTACTGAAGAAGCTACTGCTGCTAAACACTAGAATTTTAAAATTGAAAGAATATAAAAAAAATGCCACTCAATTGAGTGGCATTTTAGTTTAACCTAATAATGATTAAATATTTAAATAACAATTAACTCTTGTTGTATATCACCAGCTACATCTAGGTTGCCGTCATTGTCAATAATGACATCAATTTCTGTTCTAAAGCCTAGTTTTTCTTCAGGTATATATATACCTGGCTCTAATGAGAATATAGTTCCTTTAATCAGTAATCTATCGTCCTTAGTCTCCAAATTGTCTATATGAGCACCATTACCATGGCAATCAGTTGCTATATTGTGACCAGTGCGATGCCAAAAGTATTCTCCGTATCCAGCATTTATAATTACGTTACGAACTGCATCATCTACTTCAGCACCTGATATATCCTTATTTGTAGAATATCTTTCCTTTACTAATTGGTATCCTGCATCTCTAGCATCAGCTACAATTCTGAATATCTTTTTTATTTTTTCCGGAACTTCAGTCCCTACAAATCCCATCCATGTAACATCATAATAGATGCTTCCTTCTTTTTCAAATCGTGCGAATAAGTCAATTAATACCAAATCCCCTTCTTGAATTTTATAACTATTCTCAGGTGTAGGTTCGAAGTGAGGGTCTCCAGCATGTTCATTTATTCCAACAATAGGTCCATGATCCCAGAATATACCTTTATCTATGAATTGCTGGTGCATATACTGTTGTACTTCATACTCGGTAGCTGGATTGTCTTTGTCAATCCTTTTTCTTATGTATTTAAAAGCATTATCTTTTATTTCAAGCATTACTTCGCCACACTTTCTGTGGTCTTCAATTTCTTCATTGGTTAAGTGGGATTCGAATAAACTTACTAAGTTGCCACTGCTAACTACATCTACTCCAAACCCTCTTATTAGTTCTATAGTACCCGCATCGACTATTGAAACATAAGGTATGTCATTATTAGGCGAATACTGCATAGCAACGCTCTTAGCACCTTTCAGTATGTCTTTTAACTTTGAGGAAAGCTCTTGCCAAGGAAGATATAGCTCTTTATCTCCTGGTAGGTGTTTTAAATAGTTTGGTTCTATTTTGTGATTGAGTTTTACAGGTGTCCCATTTGCTGGGATATAGTAAAACCATCTTCTTGTTGCCATGTGACCAGACGGTAATTCCAAAATCCTTGCAGCTATGTGATCTCTTCCATGAAAATCATAGAATAACCATCCATCGACTCCCATTTTTCTTAACTCTTCTTGTATCTTTTCAATTTGCATTATTTATCCAGCTTAAATTTTTAAATTAGTAAAAATTAAATATAAAATTTATTATTATGATTTCCATACAATTGCCTATAATTTTCCAAAATAAATATGAAAAACTAAAACCTTTTATTAGGCAAAGGTTAGATGATTTCAAAAACGTACAAGAGTCCAAATACTTTTATGAACTTTGTTTTTGTATTTGTACTCCACAAAGTAGAGCTAGCTCGGCAATGGCTGTACAATTAGAATTGGAAAAACTTGAATTTCTTAATAAAGAATTCGATCCAACACCTATTCTTAGAAATAAGAATAATTATATCCGATTCCATAATCAAAAATCAAAAAGATTAATATTGATAAAAAAACAATGGGTTGAGATAAAAGCTATTCTTGATTCAGAAATGACTGGAGAAGAGAAGAGAGAGTGGATTAACGATAATGTAAATGGCATTGGGAGGAAAGAGTCTGCTCATTATCTAAGGAATATAGGGTACACTAACCTAGCCATTTTAGATAGACACATCCTTAAGCATTTGGTAACGTCTGGTGTTTTTAAAGAAGTACCTAATATATCAACTAAGTCAAGATATGATGATGTTTCAGCAAAATTTATGGAATTCTCAAATGAAGTGCGTATTCCAATGGATGAATTAGATTTACTTTTTTGGGCAGAAGAAGCAGGGGAGATACTAAAGTGAAAACACTTATAATTAAATTCCAATTTGATGGAACAGATTTCGTAGGGTGGCAGATGCAACCGGGTCAACGTTCACTACAAGGTGAATTAACAAAAGCATTCGAACTAAAAACTGGTATTGAATACAAAATAATAGCGGCGGGTAGAACCGACACTGGTGTTCATGGTATTAGTCAGATAGCAACTATCAAAATAGATGATTTCCGAATTCCAGAGGAGAAAATAGTTCCGGCAATTAATACTGTCCTACCGAATGACATACAACTATTAGATGCTCAGATTATAGACGAAGACTATAATGCTCGCTTCGACGCTATATCAAGGGAGTATAACTATTATATTACTAGTGATTACTCTGTTTTCAAGAGAAGGTACTTCGCACATTATAAAGAAAAGTTAGATATCAATTTAATGAATGAAGCTGCCTTATCTATTATTGGAAATCATGACTTTACTACTTACTCCAAAGTAAATAATGATTTGAATCATTATGGGTGCAAATTAGAAATATGCCAATGGTTACAAATCAATGAAACTGATATAAAACTACACATTAAGTCTAATAGATTCGTATATTCAATGGTTAGGAGTTTAGTAGGGACAATGGTTGATATTGGATCGGGGAAACTAGAAATTGATTATCTAAAGAACTCACTATTAAAGAAAGACAGGAGTTTATGTTCGACAATTGCCCCTGCTAATGGTCTCTTTTTCGAAAAAGCATACTTCAATTCAGAATATAGAATCTTGAAGTAAGTATTTTCTAGTAGCTACTGAAATATATGTGCATGGTAATTTTCTATATAGTTATTTAAGAACATAAATATCGTTTTCATAGCAAGGACTAGAAGGAAATGGCTATCTCAAAAAGTCTAAGTAACGAATTCACAAATTATTTTGTTTTTCAATACAAAGTCCACGTCACTCAGAGGACACGTTGTGTACGAAGAGTCCAGGTTTAATAGTTCTAAATGCTTTATTCAGAACACAATGGTAAGATGATTTGATTTTACAAGAATTGTAGAGACGTATCGCATACGTCTCAAACTCCATTTACAGTAGTACTCAACTTTTAGCAAAGTTCAGCATCTAAGTTAGAATAATAAACAAAAAAAAAGCTGTCTTAATTAAAAGACAGCTTTTCAATTCTATACTAAAAATACTAATAGATTATTCTTCTTCAGAACTATCTTCTTTAGTTTCTTCAACAGCATCAGCTACTTCTTCAGTAGTTTCTTCTGTATCTTTCTTTTTAGTAGCTTTAGCTTTCTTAGGTTTCTCTTCTTTAGCAACTTCAACAGCATCAGCTACTTCTTCAGTAGTTTCTTCTGTTTTAGTTTCCTCAGCAGCTTCTTCCTTCGGAGCCTCTTCTTTCTTTTTAGTAGCTTTTGCTTTCTTAGGTTTTTCTTCTGTAGTTTCCTCAGCAACTTCTACTACTTCTTCAGTAGTAGCTTCTGCCTTAGGTTCTTCAGTAGCTTCTTCCTTCGGAGCAACGGCCTTATCTTTCTTAGGAGCAACAGTATTACTGTTTAGTACACTAGTTTCTCTTAAGAAATCTTCGATTTCTTCAGGAGTTGCTTGTTGTACTGACTCTAAAGTATATTTCTCAGCGTTAGGTACTTGATGCTTCTTGTTATAAGTTTCAATATCTTCAGCTGATCTATGTCTTAGAGCTTCTACTACAGACAATACAATTTTCTTAGATTCTTTATCAAATTCAACTACTCTTAGAGGTAATGTATCACCCGGTTTGAAGTAATCGCTGATATTCTTAACAGGTGCAAATGAAAGTTGAGATACTGGTACGAAACCGTCAACGCCATCAGGCAATTCAACGATAACACCTTTCTCAATGATTCTTTCGATTTTAGCTTCTGTTTCAGAATCAACACCATAAGAATTCTCGAAAGTATCCCAAGGGTTGTCTAATACTTGTTTGTGTCCTAATGCTATTCTTCTTTGATCTGAATCTATGCTAAGAACTACAACGTCTAATCTGTCGTTTTTCTTAACAAATTCACCAGGGTGGCGGATTTTCTTAGTCCATGATAAATCACTTATGTGAACTAACCCATCTACACCTGGTTCCAATTCTACGAATACACCAAAGTTAGTTAGATTTCTAACAATACCTTCATGCTTAGAATCTACAGGATATTTCTTCATCAGATCTTCCCATGGATCTGGCTCTAATTGTTTCATACCCAAAGCTAATTTCTTATCATCTTTGTCTATGTTTAGAACTACAGCTTCCACGTCTTGACCCATAGATACCATTTGTGAAGGATGTTTGATGTGCTGAGTCCAGCTCATTTCACTAATGTGAATCAAACCTTCGATACCTTTTTCTATTTCGATGAAAGCTCCGTAATCTGTCAAGCTAACTACTTTACCAGTTACTTTAGTACCTTCTTCGTATTTAGCGCCGATACTTTCCCAAGGATGCTCGGTAAGCTGTTTCATCCCTAATGAAATTCTCTTTCTTTCTTGATCATAATCTAAGATTACAACTTTAACAGTTTCGTCCAAATCAACTACTTCTGAAGGATGTGAAACACGTCCCCAAGATAGATCAGTTATGTGAACTAGACCATCTACACCACCCAAATCAACGAATACACCGAAATCAGAGATAGCTTTTACAGTACCTTCTAATACTAATCCTTTCTCGAGATTAGACATGATTTCGTCACGTTGCTCAGCTAATTGCTCTTCTAGCAATACTTTGTGAGATACAACTACGTTTTCGTTTGGATGATTAACTTTTACTACTTTTACTTCGATATCATTTCCAACCCATGCATCAAAATCTCTTACTGGTCTAACGTCTATTTGTGAGCCAGGCAAGAATGCTTCGATACCCATCAAATCTACTACCATACCACCTTTGATTCTACGTAGTATGTTAACTGTAGTAACTTTACTATTCTCGAACATATCCATAATATCATCCCAGATTTTCATGAAATCTGCACGTCTTCTAGACAATATCATGTGTCCGCTTGAATCTTCGATATTCTCGATAAATACATCAAGTTTTTGACCAACTTCGTAGTTTTCAGAACCGATTAGTTCTGCTCTTGGTATAATACCAATAGACTTGAACCCAATATCAACATGAACTTCGTCTTTGGTAATATTTACAATTTTACCTTCAACAAGTTCATCTTCTTTGATTTCGATAACTGAGCCGATAGCCATTTGGGCATAAGCGTCATCATCTAAGTTCAAGAAACTATCAAATCCTTTTTCCATAAGTTCAGTAACAGTAGGTTTGCTACTTTGCTTTGGTGCAGAAGCAACTGTAACTTTTACAGCGTTTACTTCTTCTTCGTTTTTTTGTGATTCGTTCACAGCATTATCTGCCATTTAGCTCTCCAAAAAAAATTAATTTAGTTTAACAATATGGATGTCAATAGTTTAATCATAATTGCATCCTTTAAATCTTTGCTTTAGCAAAGGACACAAAATTACGAAAAAATTATATAATTACAAATATTATAAGTGTTTAGTTAATTTTCCGTTGGTAATAGTAGCTATTACTTTAGTATTTCTGATGGTGTTTGATTGCCTTAACTCGTTGTCAATGATAGTTATATCAGCTCTTTTGCCGAGTTCTAATGAACCAGAATTAGAATTTCCAGTTGCCAAGTGTGGTGTGTAACAATATGAATTTAAAGCATCTTCGAGTGATAATGTTTCTTCTTTTTGCCAAGTTATTTCTTCATTAATTGCTCTACGATTAACAAAAGCATCTATTCCGAAGAAAGGATTGTGAGATTCGATAGGGAAGTCCGAACCTGCTATTAATTTAGCTCCAGTTTTATGTAATGTTTTCCAGGGATATGCAAAATTATAGTTTTCACCTAATCTTTTGATTGCCATGTTCTTATCTGAAGTACAATGTATTGGCTGCACTGAAGCAAATACATTTAGGTCTGAGAATCTCTTGATATCATCTGGATTAACTAATTGTGAGTGTTCAATTCTAAGTATATTTTCGTAGCCATCACTTCTAAGCCTCTGATATACATCAAGTACATTTCTATTAGCTTTATCTCCAATAGCATGAACAGCTATATCCCAACCATTATCACAACCCTCGGATGCTTGTTCATATAATTCATCTGTACTTATTAACTCTAATCCATAAGTATCAGCATCATTATACTTATCTATCATCAATGCACCTCGGCTACCTAGTGCTCCATCTGCATAGAACTTTAGCCCTATTATCTGAAGGTTATTTCCTGAGTATGGATGTGATTGTAATCTCTTATATTCACCATCAAATCCTCTGATATATTGCACAAGTCTAATAGGTAATAGGTTATCATTGTCTAGCTCTTTGTATACTTTCAGGTGATCTAGGTGGACATCCATATCATGAACTTCAGTAATTCCATTTCTTAAGCATTCATAGCAGGCGTCAAGAACGTACTTTTTTATTAATTCATTACTTGCCTTAGGTATATTATCTCGAACAAGTTCAATTGCATTGTCTATGAGCAGCCCTGTTGGATTACCTTCAGCATCTATTTGAATAGTACCACCATTTGGATTAGCTGTATATTTATTAATTTCTGATAATTCTAATGCTTTAGAATTAACCCATGCTGCGTGCCCATCCACGCGTACTAGGAATATAGGTCTTTCTGAACTAATTGCATCTAAGTCTAATCTATGCAAGTCTTTATTACCCCAGCTCTCTTCATTCCAGCCTCTTCCAGTAATCCAACCATCTTTTACATCAATCTCTTTCACTAGTTGTATCAACTCATCCTTAGATTTTGCTTTTTCAAGTCTTATCGTATTGAGATTTTCACCTAATCCAATTATATGTGCATGAGCATCTACTATTCCGGGAATTGCATAAGCACTCACAAATCTATTAGAAGCTCCATCAATTATTATTTCAGTAACTTCCGATTGATTAATAGAATCAATTAATCCGTTCTTAATACTAATAGTTAACTTACTTGGTTTCATGTTTTTCAAACTCTTTATACCAATCAATATTATGTGATAGAAAAGCATCTTCCATGTGAGTAGCGAGTGCTGGAACAGCTTGAACTAACACCCTTTTCTTGCCAAAAAGTACTTGTGAAAGTGTAAAATAGACAAGTTTTAAGTATATTTTAAAGAAAGGTTTATTAGTAAACATAAATTTTATTATCAAAGCAATGTTAAAGGCATTCAGTTTAGTTAACGATAACCAAAGAGAAGCATCATAATTTCTAATTGTATATGTATCAAATATATGCTTAGTTTCTCGGAGAATCTTTTTTGTAGTCATAAATGTCATAGTAGTACTTGACATAATTCCCCATTTACGACCAGCTATTTCTAAGTACTCTTTTTTATAATTATGAAAATCAGTGTTGTAAGTATCAGGATGATCATAAGGAGTAAGAAAATCAACTCTAGTGTCTTTAACAGCTTTAACTAGTTCAGTAAATGCACTTTCAAGGTAGTAATAATCATCTTCAGCGAAATAAATAACTTCGCTTTTGTCTTGATTAAGTAGTAAATCCATCTGTAAGCTAAATGTTTGTGCATTACCTACACCGTCTTTATCAATGAATTCATAATCTATTCCAATCAATGTCTTCTCAAAAAGCTCTTTGTATTTTGGTGGACATCCATCAAGTATTATATAAACAAAAGCTTTTACATTCTTCACGGCATTGTAGAAAGACTCAAGGCAAACTCTAGAAAGTTCATACTTATTGTCAGCGTGTACAGCAGGTACTTTTGACACTTTTGGATATATCCTGTAAGCTATCGCTAAATCATATTTAGTTTCCATTTAAAACCGATTTTATTGCTTTTATATATTTTTTATTATTTTCAGTACGAGCAGTATCTTTTGTTGTTCTACTCAATATGAGAAGTAGTCTAAAGAAAAATAGTTGTAATATGAAGTATATCTTCTTATTAAATGAGTTATGATGTATATCTATGAATTTGGCTTCTGATTCTATTATCATATTTATACTTTTTTCATTCATCCCATTGTTTTGTTGAGAACCGCCACGATGATGTATCACTTGATATTCGGTTGCTAGTATTGAATTAATGCCTTCTTTCTTTGCTCGATAGCAGAAATCAGCTTCTTCTGAATAAAAGAAAAATCTCTCATCAAAACCATTTAACTTATTAAAAATTAGTCTTGTAGTAGATAGTACAGCACCATCCAAATATTCAACTTTTATATCTTTTCGTTTTCCATTCTCAAATGATTTTTTTCTTAATTTAAGTTTAAATTTAATAATACTAAGTAAGTCAAATATCCCACGTTTGATATTTGGTAAATAACCATAAGAACGCTGATAAGTACCATCATTATATAATTGTTGTGGCCCTACTATTGCATTATTATTATAATAAATGAGCTTCTCTATTAATCCATAGACAGTGTTCTTCTTATATATTATATCCGCATTAGAAAGTATTAGATAATATCCAGATGATGCTTTCACGCCTATATTAATAGCCGCTGCGTATCCTTTATTCTCCTTATTTTCTATTATCTTCACTTCTGGATACAGATTAGAAATATACTTAACTGTATCATCACTCGAATTATTATCAACTATTATAATCTCAGGAATTGCTTCGTAGCATGTAAGTATGATAGATTTTATACAATCCTCTACATATTGCTTACAATTATATGATATAATAATAACTGAGATTCTCTCGTTCATTTAATTCCAAAATTTGATATATTGACGAAATGAAAAATAACAAAAATTTAATATTTAGTTTTCTCAAAAGAGTAGAGAAAGTATCGGACAAATTACCAAATCCTTTCTTTCTTTTCATAATACTTGCTTTATTCACTATATTACTTTCTGTATTATTCAACTTACTCGGTACCTCGGTAGTCCATCCAGTAACAAATGAAACGATTGTTGTGAAAAGTATTTTATCGGTTGATGGACTTAGAGAAGTACTAACCTCTGCAGTTAAGAATTTCATCAATTTTCCACCTCTAGGTGTGGTGTTAGCGACTATGTTCGGAATTATAGTTGCAGAAAAGTCGGGATTATTTGAGGCAACACTTAAATATACTATATCTAAAGTTCCAGATAGCTTCGTTGTTTTTACTATTGTTTTTGTATCGGTCAATAGTAGTTTAATAGCTGATGCAGGTCTAATAGTTTTACCGCCTTTAGCAGGTTTGACTTATAGAGCAATAGGAAAAAACCCATTGGCCGGTGTTATCACATCATTCGCGGCTATTAATGGTGGTTTCTCAGCAAATCTACTTATTACTGCACTAGATCCATTACTATCTGGATTAACTCATCAAGCAGCTCAAACTATAGATAGTAGTTATAATGTGTATCCAACTGCTAATTACTATTTCATGTTTGTCTCTACATTTCTTGTCGCAATTGTTTGTACAGTTGTGAATAATAAAATTGTAGAACCAAGGTTAGGTAAGTATAAACCTGATATAACTAATGATGTAAATAAAGAAAGTAGCTTTATAATTCATAAAAAAGCACTTTTCTATTCCTATTTATTATTCTTCGCAATACTTATTGTGATAGCAGCTCTATCAATACCTGAAAATGCGTTCTTTCGAGATGAAAATGGGGAACTAACTTATTTATTCAAAAGCATAATACCCATAATTATTTTAATCTTCTTTTTCCCAGGTTTAGTATATGGGAGAATATCGGGCACAATAAAATCTTCAAGTGATATTGTAGATATGTTGAATTCTGGGATGGGGACTATGGCATCGTATATAGTAATAGCCTTTGCGGCGGGACAGTTTCTTCATTATTTCAACTGGTCAGAACTAGATATGGTAATAGCGGTAAAGGGTGCAGGGTTTATTTCAAACATTGGTTTATCTGGCTTGCCATTATTCCTAACATTTCTAGTGTTCAGTATGTTGCTTAATCTATCTATATCAAGCGCTTCTGCGAAATGGGCAATATTAGCTCCGGTTTTCGTACCGATGTTCATGATTTTAGGAATTACACCCGAAGCAACGCAGTTAATATATAGAATAGGTGATAGTACAACTAATATGATTACACCATTATTACCATATTTTCCCTTGTTAATAGTATTTGCACAAAAATTTAAGAAAGATGTTAGTATGGGAGAATTAATCTCTTCACTACTCCCATTCTCAATTGCTCTTTTCTTAGCTTGGTCACTATTATTAGGGGTTTGGTACATATTCAATTTTCAAATAGGGCCTAATGTTTCGTTCTTTTTGAAATAAGAAATAGCTCTAAATTAGTCATCGTTGAAAAAAAATGATTTTAATTCATTTGAATTTTAAATTCAATCAGTTATATTCGTGCTTGTACTTTTCACAATTTTTCATAATAAGAGATTATCGAGATAAATACTCGGAGGCATTAATTGAAATCGAAAATTGGTAAAATAGCGTTAATAGTTATTCCTATAATAGCTGCGATATTCGCACTTTATCCTACGTATAACTATTCCCAATTGGAATCTAAAAGAGCTGATTATTTGCATAGGGCAAACCAAGCAGGTAATTCAGCAGATTCATTAGCTATAATGAATGAATTCAAAAAAAACTATGGTCAAGAATACCAAAGTGCAAAAGAGAATTCTTTGCAACTAGGACTTGATTTGAAGGGGGGTATGTATGTAACTATGGAAGTTGACGTAGTCAAACTCCTTAGAGAAACTGCCCAAAAAGAAGCTATTGACGATACTTTTGATAGAGTTTTAGAAGCAACTGAAAAAGAGTCACAAACTTCTGATGAGTCAGTCGTTGATATTTTCTCAAGAAAATTCAATGAGATTGCAAAACCAGAAGGTAAAAGTTTAATCTCATACTTCGATTTAGGCGATATAAGTAATGCATCAGAAGAAGCAATCTTAGATGAATTAACTAAGAATGCAGATGGCGCGATAAATCAAGCACAAGAAGTTATCAGACAACGTATTGATAAATACGGTGTTTCTGAGCCAAATATTCAAAAGCAAGGTAGTAGAAGAATTCTACTTGAATTGCCAGGTGTTACTGATGAATCTCAAATCAGAAGTTTATTAGAAACTACTGCACGACTAGAATTCAAATTAGTAAGAAGTAACGCTGAATTAGTTCAGTCATTCCAAAAAATAGATGCTATGTTAGCTTCTAAATCTAGTAAATCTCCTGCTGCTGCTGCAACAACAATAACAGATACAGCTAATGTTACTGAACAAGTAGTTCCTGCACCAGAAGCAACTGCTGAGTTGAAATCTACTGATACTACTGCAAAAAATAACGATGTAGCTAGTACTACAGATACTAATAAGAAAGAAGAAGTTACAAAAGCTGACACTTCTAATCCTTATGAAGGATTATCTGAAAAAGCAGCACAAAACTTATATTCTTCAAAGCACCCTTTCACTAGAATGTTTGCTACATTTTGGGTAGGAGATACTAAAGATGGGCAAATGCAACCTGTAAGTTATGATATCAATAGCTTCCCACAACAAGGAAATTATTACTTCAGAATTCACGAAGATTCATTAGCTAAATTGAAAATCATGCTAAAAGACTCTAAGGTTAAATCATTATTACCATTCGATACTGAACTTGCATTCCAAGCAAAATCAGAAGCTTCGGATGCTGAAAAAATCACAGGTCAATTCCTTGATTTCTATGGTTTGAAATCTGAACCAGAATTAACTGGTGACGTGATTGTAGATGCTGGTAAAAACGTAGATCCAACTTCAAACTCTTGGGTTGTGAATATGTCTATGAACTCAGATGGTTCAGACAAATGGGCTTCAATTACTGGTGCTAATGTTGGTAAGAGAATAGCTATCGTATTAGATGGTAATGTTTATTCTGCACCTAATGTTAATGCGAAAATATCAGGTGGAAGTTCTCAAATCTCAGGTATGGCTAATGCAAAAGAAGCTAGCTTACTTGAAATTGTTCTAAAAGCTGGTGCACTGAAAGCACCTGTTAAAATTATTGAAGAAAAAGTTGTAGGTGCATCACTTGGTGATGACTCTATATCTAGTGGTATTAATTCTACATTATTTGCATTTGGTTTAGTTATCTTATTTATGATATTTTACTATTCTAGAGCAGGTCTTGTAGCGGATATTTCACTACTTATTAATATAATGGTTATTTTCACTATACTTGCTTCTCTTGGAGGTACATTGTCTTTACCAGGTATTGCTGGTATCGTACTGACACTAGGTATGGCTGTAGATGCAAATATCCTTATTTTTGAGAGAGTAAGAGAAGAACTTAATAAAGGACGTTCATTGAGATCAGCGATCGATGAAGGATTTAGTAAAGCGATGTCTGCTATCTTTGACTCTAATATTACGACATTTATGACAGGTCTAATTCTTTATTATGTAGGTACTGGTTTGATTAGAGGATTTGCTCTAACGTTGATGATTGGTATTCTTAGTACATTATTTACTGCCATTATGGTTTCTCGTTCACTTATTGAACTACAACTTTCTGATGGAAAAAATTCATCATTTAGTTTTGGTCAATCTAAAAATTCTTAATCTGAAAAGGAAGAAAAAAAATGCAATTTTTTGATAAAACAAACATAGATTTCGTAGCTAAAAGAAAGATACTTATAACAGTATCGCTTAGCACAATAGTATTTGGATTGATTATAGCTTTCATATTTCCTCCTAAATTTGGTATTGACTTTACAGGTGGTACTGAAGTTGGTGTTAAATTTGCTAAAACAATGCCTACATCGGAATTGAGAACTGCTGTAAGTGAAATTGGATTCGGGTCAAGTGAAATTAAGACTTTCGGTTCTGAAGGATCTTTCCTTATTAGAATTCAAGATTCTGATAATGCTCCTGAAATTTTGAAAAATGGACTTAACAACAAGTTCTCAGATAATCCTCACGAAGTATTAAAAGTAGATAAAATAGGTCCAAAGATAGGAAATGAGATGCGAACTCAAGCATTTCTTGCTATTCTTTTCTCGGCTATGGTAATACTACTTTATTTGGCATTCCGATTCGAATTTAGTTTTGGTTTTGCTGCTTTAGTTGCCTTAGTACATGATATTATGGTCACCTTTTTGATTGTTATTATATTTCAGAAAACAGGCATATTTAGTCTAGAAATAGATCAAACTATACTTGCTGCAATGTTAACAGTTGTTGGTTACTCTATAAATGATACCGTGATTATCTTCGATAGGGTAAGAGAGAATAGAGATCTGATGAAAGGTAAATCTTTAGTTAGTATTTTCAATAGAAGTATAAACGAAACACTTTCAAGATCAGTAAATACTACTTTGACTACTGAACTAGTACTATTAGTTCTGTTGTTCTTTGGTGGACCTACTCTAGAAGGTTTTGCATTTACTATGTTTGTTGGATTTATTGTTGGTACTTATTCATCTATTTTCATTGCAACTCCATTTGCACTTTGGTATTTTGCAAGAGTTAAAAAGCTTGACGTTGGTGAAAATGATGTCAAATCAATTACGGCGTAATTATGAAATTAACTAATGAAAATAATGTGTCAGTTCTAAGTCTTCCAAGTGAAGTATTAGGCGGTACTCAAGTAATAGAGTTCTCTTCTTTAGTTGAAGATGCGCTTAGCTCGAACCCAACTAAAGTCATTGTGGACTTATCTGATGTAAAAGTACTGAATAGTTCTGGATTAGGAATGATAGTTGGAGCACATACAAGTTGTACTAAAAATAAATGTAAACTTGTAATTGCTGCCCCTAGCGAAAAGATATTAGAATTATTCAAGATTACTAATTTAACACAAATATTGACAATTAAAGACTCTTTAGAATCTGCTAAAAATGTAGATTAAGTAAGGAGTTAAAAAAGCAATTTTTTATACTCCGGACATTTCAAGTTCGGAGTTTTTGTTTTCTATTTCAAGGTAATAAAATGAGTGTAAAAGTTATTGTCGGAGCCCAATGGGGTGATGAAGGAAAGGGCAAAATAGTA
Organism: Ignavibacteriae bacterium HGW-Ignavibacteriae-4; assembly: GCA_002839765.1. Taxonomy (GTDB): domain Bacteria; phylum Bacteroidota; class Ignavibacteria; order Kapaibacteriales; family UBA2268; genus PGYR01. The sequence continues at coordinate 15,353 of PGYR01000010.1, read as the reverse complement.
GATTTACTAAGTGCCAATGCTGATATAGTAGCTAGATTCCAGGGTGGAGCCAATGCTGGACACACCATAGTTATTGATGACAAAAAGTATGTCTTACATTTGATCCCATCAGGAATACTCAACCCAACTACTAAATGTGTAATTGGGAATGGTGTTGTAATAGACCCAGTTGCTTTGATGGAAGAAATAGAAATGCTGAAGTCACATAATATAGATGTAACTGGTCGATTATTCATCAGTCATAAAGCTCATCTAATAATGCCATATCACAAAATGATGGATACGGTTCGTGAGAGCCATAACTCTGATAAATCTATTGGTACTACTGGTAGAGGAATAGGTCCTGCATATATAGATAAGGCAAAGAGAACTGGCATCAGAATCGTTGATTTACTAGATAGAAAAGACTTTGAAGAAAAGCTTAGATATAATATTAGTGAATACAATGAAGTATTAACTAAAATCTATGGTCATGATGAATTAGATGTTGACTCTATAGTAGAAAAGTATATAGAATTTGATAAACTAATAGATCCTTACGTTACTGATATTTCTACTCTACTCAATAATTATATTAATGAAGGAAAAGAAATTCTAGTTGAAGGAGCTCAAGGAGCCTTACTTGACTTAGACCATGGTACTTACCCATTTGTAACTAGTTCTAATCCAACTTCTGGTGGAGCATGTACTGGTTTAGGTATTCCTCCTACTAAAGTGGATGAGATTATCGGTATTGTAAAGGCATACACTACTCGTGTAGGAAACGGCCCTTTCCCGACTCAATTAGATGATGAAATCGGTAAGCATTTAGCAACTGTTGGTCATGAATTCGGGGCGACAACAGGCAGACCACGTAGATGTGGTTGGTTAGATTTATTTGCTCTAAAATACTCAGTTATGATTAATGGTATAAGCAACATTGCTCTTACTAAATTAGATGTATTAGATGGCTTAGACGAAATTAAAGTTTGTACTGGCTATACTATTAATGGAAAAGTATTAAATTCATTCCCTGTAGATATGCAGAAATTCAACAATATTGAATTAGTATATAAATCATTTAAGGGGTGGAATCTTGATACGACTAGTTTCAAATCTTATGATGAATTCCCTAAAGAAGTAAAAGACTATATTGACTTTATCGAAGAATTCACAGGAGCTAGAATATCATTGATTTCAGTTTCTCCAGACAGAAATGACACAATAGTTAGATAAAAGTAACCAAATAATAAATGAAGTGTTTATATAATATGAAGTTGATAAACACAATTACTCTAATTTTTATGACATTTATAATGTCTGTTCAGTCGCAATCCTTCGTCAAAGAAGGTATATACGCTGATGGCAGATTAGAAGTTGGCGCTACTGGATATTTGACTAAGTATTTTGGTGAGTTTACTGATAACAATGTTGGTTATGCGGGTGGCTTTTTTACTCGCTATTTCATTCCTTATGTACCCGAGTTTGCTATTGGTGCTAGAGCAGGTACTGGATATTTAAAATACGAACGCCGTTATATCAATAGATTGGGCGAAGATTTCTACCGACAATTCCCACGTGAGTACTTTCTTGATGCTGATAAGAGAGCTTATGAGCGAACTACAAAAATAACTACAGTTGATTTTCTTCTTTTTGTGAATTTACTTCCTCGCTCACAAGTTAATTACTATGTTTTTGGTGGTTTTTCAGTCCTTTCCTTCCAAAATCAAGATATACAGGAGAGTCCACTTGACCCTGGTGGAGACAGAATTCATTACCCCGAATTTAAAGTTCAAAATGAAATTGATTTTCATCCAGTTGGTGGTATGGGGATTGATGTTTTTCTTTATAGAGATTTATCCCTAGGTGTACACGCCTCTTATCATTTACTAACAACCGATTGGTTAGATGGCTATGCTCAAATACCTCCAGAAGGTTCTGTTGCAAACACCGATGGAATAGGCGAAGTTGGTATGAAATTATCATATTATCTTTTCAGTGATAATGACCCAGATAATGATGGTCTGACAAACGATGAAGAAAAAGAATATGGAACTTATCCTTACAAAGCAGATACAGATGATGATGGAATAAATGATTATGATGAGATACATCTTTATAAGTCAAACCCTTTGTCAATTGATACAGATGGTGATGGACTTACAGATGCTCAAGAAGTGGCAAACAATACTAACCTTAATAAAATAGACACTGATGGTGACGGATTGACCGATTATGAAGAAGTAATGCTTCATAACTCCAACCCAAATATTGCCGATTCCGATAGAGATGGCATGTCGGATATGGATGAAATTAAAGCAGGTAGTGACCCGATGAAAGGGGACACTGATGGTGATGGGATTCCTGATAAAGATGATAAATGTCCTTCGGTATTCGGAATAAAAATTCTACAAGGATGCCCACAAACAGAAGCATTCGTAAAAGAAATTAAGTTGCGAGATACAGTCTATATTAAATCGATTCCTGATACAGTAATTATTGTTCAAGAGATAGAGAAAATAAAGAAAGGTGAGACTTACAAACCAAAAGGCATTAACTTCATGACTGGTAGTGCAGAGATTAGATTGGAATCAGAACTTATTCTCGATGATATATATAACTGGTTAGAAAAAGAAAAAGACATTAGAATAGAAATCCAAGGTCACACAGACGAAGAAGGAAACGATGATGTCAATCAACGCTTGTCTTTGGATAGGGCAGAGGCAGTGATGTTCTATTTGATTAAGAAAGGTATATCTCCCACACGGTTAAAGGCTAAGGGGTTCGGTGAGTCAAAACCGTTAGATACGAGCGGTACTAAGAAAGCTTTGGCTAAGAATAGAAGAATAGAATTTAAGATATTATAAAAAAAGGGGCAGATCATTTTCGAACTGCCCCTTTTTTATTTTAATAATATAATAACTAAAAACTCAATTACTCTTCGCTAGAGTTATCTCTTTCAGCTTTTCAAAGTCTTCTTTCTCTAAGTTATAGTGAGCATTGCAATACTGACAAACTAGCTCATTTTCATTGTTTTCTTCCATTTCCACAATCATCTTGTGCGGGAAAGTAACTAAACTATTCATATACTTATCTTTTGAGCATCTACAGAAGAAATCAACTTGAGTGGAGTCTAATAAAGTATATTCAAATGGAAGTACTTCAGCAATTATTTCTTCAGGAGTTTTACCTTGTTTCAAAAGCTCTGAAAGTCTATCCAGGTTCTGTAGATTATCCACTACCATCGCCAAATCTTCCTCAGTAGCTCCTGGTAATGCTTGTATCATAATACCACCAGAATGACTTATAAGACCATTCTCATCTAATGCAACATCGAGTATTAGAGAGGTTGGAATCTGTTCGGATTGGGTGAAATAATAAGCTATATCCGTGGCAATGTCTCCCTTCACTATTTCAATAATTCCATTAGTAGGTTCAGCTTTGTTATATAAAACTTTACTTACAGTAAGCAACCCAAGTCCTATAAAATCACTGTTCTTTACTTCTTCTATATTTATGTCTTTTGATTGGACTGCATAGCCACGTACTTCACCAACTCTAAGTGCTTCGGCAAATAATTTAGGTACGAAACCATTACTATTCATTTCTAAAACAACTCGTTCTTCACCTTTAAGTGTAGATGCAATCATAGAAGCAGCCGACAATAGTTTTGCTAGTAGGGTAGCAGGTACAAAACCAAGTTGATGGTTATTCTGAGCTGTTTTTACAGCAACAGTATTTTTAATTGCAATTGCACGTATTTGCTTATCTTTAGCAAGCACTCTGATTACTCTGTCTCTAAGACGGATTTCTCTTTTTATTTCTTCATTTGATTTCATTTGAATGCTGGTATTCCAGTTATATGTTGACCTAAAATTAAAGTATGTATATCATGAGTTCCTTCATACGTATATACTGACTCTAAATTATTTGCATGACGCATTATTGGATATTCACTCAAAATACCATTTGCACCATGTATTTCTCTTGCCATTCTACTAGATTCTAAAGCAATCTTTACATTATTTCTTTTAGCGAAAGATATATGCTCTGGTAAGAAATTCCCTGATTCCATTAATCTACCTACTCTGTAAGCAACTAATTGTGCTTTTGAAATCTCACTAAACATATATACTAATTTTTCTTGAACCATTTGGAAACCAGCTATAGGTTTCTCAAATTGTATTCTAGATTTAGAGTAATTAATAGATGACTCATATACTTGCATTGCAGCACCTATAGCACCGTAAGCTATGCCGTATCTAGCCTGAGTAAGGCAACTAAGAGGCCCTTTAAGCCCATCTACGTTTAATCTGTTTATTTCCGGTACTTCTACATCTTGGAATATAAGCTCAGAAGTTACAGAGGCTCTGAGTGAATGCTTATTCTTCATTTCTGGAGCAGAGAAGCCTTTCATTCCTTTCTCAACAAGAAATCCAGTTATTCTACCATCTAATTTTGCCCAAACTACAGCGACATCTGCTAAAGAACCATTAGTTATCCACATTTTTGCACCATTGAGTAGATATCCACCATCTATTTTTTTTGCATTAGTGAGCATACCACTCGGATTAGATCCATGATCTGGTTCCGTTAATCCGAAACAACCTATAGCTTTTCCTGTTGCTAATTTAGGAAGCCATTCTTGTTTTTTCTCTTCATTTGCATAAGCTTCTATCGGATACATTACAAGTGAATTTTGGACTGATGCGAATGAACGCACACCCGAATCACCTCTCTCTAACTCTTGCATAGCCAAACCGTAAGTCGTGTAATTAGCACCGGCTCCACCATATTTCTCAGAAGTTTTTATACCGAACATTCCCATATTGCCTAACTTTTCCGTTAACTCCATAGGGAATGTACCTTGCATATAATGTTCCTCAATAATTGGAACAATTTGTTCATCCACGAATTCTCTTACAGAGTCTCTAACCATCAATTCTTCTTCAGTATATAGTTCATCTATTCTGAAAAAATCTGTACCTTGAAATGCCATTTTTTGATTCCTCAATTTTAAATTTATACAAACTTAATAATAAATGATTAAACGAAATTCAATATAATCAGTCAATAACATTGCCGATTATATAATTTTTCTTATTTTTGTATGACATCGTTGGGCCAAAGAGCCCATTTTTTATTTATTAATGGTTATTGAAAAATGGCACGAAAAAAAGCCAAACATACAATTGACAAAAAAATGATCATAGAAGCATTTGCTGATATGGCAAAATCTAAGAATATTGACAGAGATTTACTTCAAGGTGTTTTAGAAGAAACACTATCTATGATAGTAAGAAAAAAATACGGTATGGAGTCGAACTTCGATATCATCGTGAATATGCAGCAAGGTGATATAGAAATCTATATGATGAGAGATATAGTAGATGAAGTAGAAGATCCTGAATTACAGATAAGTGTAGAACAAGCTAACTTGCATGCACCAGAAGGTGAAGAGTTTGAAGCAGGCGAAGAGTTCATAGAAGAGATTACATTAGATAATCTTGCTGATAATTTCGGAAGAAGATTAATTGCTCTTGCTTCGCAGAACTTGAATCAAAAAATACGTGACATTGAGAAAGATCAAATTTATAACGACTATGTAAATAAAGTAGGCGATATTATTATCGGTGAAATTTACCAAGTTCGTCGTAATGATATTTTAGTTTTACATGATAAAGTTGAAGTTCGTTTACCACGTGAAGAGCAAATACATGGTGAAACTTATCGTTATAAAAAGAATCAAACAATCAAAGCAGTAGTTAAAGAAGTTAGACGTTCTAGTCAAGGTGGTCATCCAGATATAATTATATCTAGAGCTTCTAAAGAATATCTATCTAGATTATTTGAAGTTGAGATTCCTGAGATTTATGACGGAATAATTCAAATCAAAGCAATAGAAAGAGAAGCTGGTGAAAGATCTAAAGTGGCTGTTATGTCATTTGACGATAGAGTAGACCCAGTTGGTGCTTGCGTTGGTATGAAGGGTATTCGTATTCATTCCATAGTACGTGAACTAAATAATGAAAACATAGATTTAGTAGAATGGTCAGAAGATGATGCTGAATTTATCAAAAGAGCTTTATCTCCAGCTAAAATAAAAGAAGTTCAAATAGATAAAGAAACAAGATCTGCTAATGTAGTAGTACCTGATGATCAGGTGAGTTTTGCAATTGGTAAAAGCGGTCAAAACGTTCGTTTGGCATCTAAACTTACTGGATATAACCTAACTCTAATCAAAGAGGGTGGGGAAGATATAGACTTAGATGAATTTAAAGTAGAATTTGGCGATGATTTATACGATGAATTAGTTTCTATGAGAATAGAAACTGCGAGAGAATTCCTTGAAACAGCTCCAGAGGAGTTATTAGAGATAGAAGGAATGTCAAAACAGTTATTATTAGAACTACGTTCTATTATATTAATTGAGTTTGATGAAAGAGAATCTCAAGCAATGAAAGATAGAATTAATAATGCAGAAATCGGTTATATAGATTCTGCTGAAAGTGTTGCTACTACTGATAACAAAAAAGAAGATTCTTCTGAAGCAGCTCCTGTTGAGACTGAAGAAAAGATAAAAGAAGTTACTAGAGAAGTTGCAGTTGAGACTGAAGCAATAACAAAAGAAGCTACTAAAGAAGTCGCAGTTGAAACAGAAGAAAATGAAGACGAAAGTACTGAAAAATAAATCAGTAGAATGCCTCAAAAGGGTAAAATTTAATTAAATATACAAGTTTATGGCTGTTAAAAAAATAAGATTATTTAAGATTGCATCGGAAATCAACATTGGTAAAGAAACCATTGTAGAATACCTGCAATCAAAAGGATTCGATATCCAAAACAAACCAACATCAATTCTAACAGAACCGATGATGGAAGCTGTTTTTGAAAAATTCAAAAAAGAAATGCAAGCAGCCGAAAGTCAAAGAAAGAAAATCCAAATACACAAAGATATAAGAGAAGAGACTAAGCATCTAATCGAAGAAAGAAACAAGGAACAGGTTGAAAAAGTAGAACCAGTTCCAACTCCTAAAGTTGCTGTTGAAGAAGAACCTACTCCGCAAGTTGAAGAAACACCTGTCGTTGAACCTATTATAGAAGAATCACCTGAAGTAATAGAAGAAACGGTATCTGAACCTGAGATAGCTAGTGAGGAAGTACCAGCAATAGAGGAAGTACCAGAGAAAGTAGAAGCTAAAAAGGAACCAGAACAAGAGTTTCCTGTTAAGAAGAAAAGAGATATACATGTTGGTAAACCTGTAAAAGAGCATCAAGCAGATGACATAAAAGGTCTTAAAGTTGTTGGTAAAATTGAAATAGTTTCTGAAAGAAGAAAGAAGAAGAATAGAAAACCAGAAAAACCAATCACTAAAGATGCAAAAGCTGACGATGATGCAGCTGCAGCTCGTAAGAAAAGAAAACCTCGCGAAATAGATATAAAAGAAGAAGCAAACAAAGCAAAAGATGCTAAAAAGCCTTTGACTAAGAGAAGAAGAAAATCTATTCGTGAGCAAATAAGTGAAGAAGATGTTCAAAAAGCAATCAAGAAAACTCTAGCTGGAATGGAAGATTCTGGAGCTAGCTCACGTACTAAAGCTAGAATGAAAAGAAAGGCTGAAAGACAAGAGAAAGAGCAGATTGCAGAAGAAAAAAGAGTAATAGAAGAGCAAGTATTAAAGCTAACTGAATACGTTACTACTGCTGACATGAGTGAGCAGATGGGCATAGATATTAACGAAATCATACTAAAATGTATGCAGTTAGGTCTGATGGTAACTATCAATCAGAGATTAGATAAAGATACAATTACTCTAATAGCTGATGATTATGGTTTCGAAGTTGAGTTCGTTGATGAACAAACATTGGAAGCTGTAAAAGATATAGAAGATGAAGAAGAAAATTTAGAACCAAGACCACCTATTGTAACTATAATGGGTCACGTAGATCATGGTAAGACATCACTTCTTGATTATGTTCGTAATGCGAACGTAGTAGCTGGTGAGTCTGGTGGTATTACTCAGCACATTGGTGCTTATATGGTTCAAAACGACGATGGAAGACGTATCACATTCTTAGATACACCTGGTCACGAAGCATTTACTGCTATGCGTGCACGTGGTGCTCAGATTACGGATATAGTTGTATTAGTTGTTGCTGCAGATGATAGTGTGATGCCTCAAACTAAGGAAGCAATCTCACATGCAAGAGCAGCTGAAGTTCCGATAGTAGTGGCAATTAATAAGATTGATAAACCTGATGCAAATCCAGATAGGATAATGCAACAACTTTCTGATGAAGGTGTGCTAGTAGAGGATTGGGGTGGTAAATTCCAAACGGCTCAAATCTCTGCGAAAACTGGTTTAGGAATTGATGTATTATTAGAAAAAATACTATTGGAAGCTGATTTACTTGAACTAAAAGCAAATCCTAATAGAGTTGCACGTGGGACAGTAGTAGAGGCTCACTTAGACAAAGGTTTAGGCCCTGTGGCTACAGTTGTTGTTCAGAAAGGTACTCTTAAGCAAGGTGACTCTTTCATAGCAGGTACAGTATGGGGTAGAGTAAGGACCATGTTCGACGAAAGAAATCACGTCGTAAACAATATAGGACCATCACAGCCAGTTAAACTTATAGGATTTGATAAATTACCTTCAGCTGGTGATATATTTATGATTGTAGGCTCAGATACTGAAGCTCGTAATATTGCTGCTGAAAGAAGAGCATTAAAACGCGAGCAAGAAATGCGTCAAGTAAGACATACTACTTTAGATGATATTTCTAACCAAATCAAGATTGGTGGAGTTGAAATACTAAATATAATTCTAAAAGCTGACGTGTCAGGTTCATTAGAAGCTCTTTCTGATTCTTTATTAAAATTATCACGTTCTGAAGTTAAAATAAACCTATTACACAAAGGTGTTGGTGCAGTAACAGAGAACGATGTTAATTTAGCAATAGCTTCGGGTGCTATCATTCTTGGTTTCCAAGTAAATGTACCACCTGCTATTGAGATACTAGCTAAAGATGAAGAAGTAGAAATAAGAAACTATGACATTATCTATGATTGTATAAATGACATTACTCATGCCTTAGAAGGTATGTTAAAACCTGAATTCAAAGAAGAAATAACTTCAACTATCGAAGTTAGACAGACTTTCAAAATCAGTAGAACAGGTACTATTGCCGGTTGTTATGTATTAGAAGGAAAGGTATCTAAATCTGACAGTATTCGATTACTTAGAAACGGATTACCTGTTTTTGATGGTAAAATGGCTTCATTGAAAAGAGAAAAAGATGATGTTAGAGAAGTTAAATCTAAGTTTGAATGTGGTATTATGTTAGAAGGATTCAACGAAATTAATGTTGGTGATATTCTTGAAACTTACAAAGAAGTAGAAGTTAAACGTAAATTCAAGAGCTAATATGTCATTAAGAACTGAGAAAGTCGGAAGCCTGATAAAGGAAATAATTGCGAAACCTATTTCAGATTTAGCTATACAAGCTAAAGCGGGTATGGCAACAGTGACATCTGTAGTTATCGCCCCTGATTTGCAACTCGCTAAAGTTAATGTAAGTTGCTTTGCTGGTAGAACTAAACCAGAGGATTTTATTAAATTTCTAGATTCTAACAAATTTATTATTAAAGATGTAATTGCCAAAGAAGCTAGGTTGAGATTTATCCCTGAAATTAAATTCTATTTAGATGATACTCTAGACCAAATGGACAAAATCCAAGATATATTAGACAAAAATAAAAGCAAATAATGTGCTATTTATAGATAAAAATACTAAAATTTCTAAAACAGAAATTCAACAAGAAGCCCAAGAAAATGGGCTTTTCTTGTATATAGACAAGCAACAAGATTGGACCTCACACGATGTAGTGGCAAAGCTACGGCCTATGCTAAAAATCAAGAAGATTGGGCATTCTGGTACTTTGGATCCACTTGCTACTGGTTTACTTATAGTTGCTGTTGGTAGAGGAGCAACTAAGCAAATATCTGATCTTCAAGCAAAATCAAAAGTCTATATTGGAACTATGAAAATAGGTGCTACTACTAAAACTGATGATGCAGAAGGTGAAGAAGAGAATATTTGCGATATAACACACATAACAAAAGAGAATATTGAATCTGCTTTTTCAAAAATGCAAGGTGAAATAGCTCAAATACCTCCTATGTTTTCTGCTAAGAAAGTTAATGGACAAAAATTATATCATTTGGCAAGAAAGGACATTGAAATTGAACTTGAGCCGTCTTACGTTACGTTATATAAAAACTCGATTACTAGTATAGAATTACCTTATATTCATTTCGAAGTACATTGCTCCAAAGGTACATATATCCGAGCAATTGCACGTGATATTGGAAGAGAACTAGGCGTTGGTGGCTACCTAACAGGGCTTAGAAGGACTTATATTGAGGAGCATAGTGTAGAAAATGCAGTAACTCTAACCGAACTACAAAAAATGATTGATGACAATGAAAGTATATAGAGATTTTGACGAAATTGAATTCGATAAAAAAACTGTCTTGACTGTTGGTACATTTGATGGTGTACACCGTGGTCATAAAACTATACTAAATCGATTAAAAGAAATATCAAAAAAAGATTCACTTAGAACAGTAGTTCTAACTATGGAACCACATCCCAGAATCGTACTTCAAAAAGGTGATAAACCACCCATTTCATTACTTACTAATATTAACGAAAGAATAACAGAGTTCAGAAGGCAAGGAATAGAGAACTGTGTTGTTATGACTTTTTCTTATGAGTTCTCACAGATTCCTGCAGAAGAATTTATCAGAGAGTATTTATCCAAAAAAGTAGGTATGAGCAAAATACTAGTTGGCTATGACCACATGTTTGGTAAGAATAGAGATGGTGATGAGAAGTTATTAGAGAGATTAGGGAAAGAATTAGACTTTGAAGTAGAAAGAATTGAGGCAATGGAGGATCACGAAGTGATAATCTCTAGTACAAAGATACGTAATGCCCTAAAAGAAAATGAAATTGAAAAAGCGAATGAGATGCTCGGCTACGATTATATGATACAAGGTATAGTAGTCAAGGGAGATGGCAGAGGCAAACAACTAGGCTTCCCAACAGCTAATCTTATTCCACCAAATTTGTATAAACTAGTACCTGCTAATGGAGTTTACATTGTATCTTCTATAATAGAAGATAAATTATATTATGGACTTGTTAATATTGGGACACGTCCAACATTCCATAATCAAGATGCAAGTACAATTGAGGTACATTTCCTAGATTTAGATATGGATCTATATGGAACAGAGCTTTACATTAATTTTCACAAGTTCATAAGAAGTGAAAAGAAGTTCAATGGGCCATCAGAATTAGTCAAACAAATCAATATTGATAAAGAATTTGCTATAAATTATATAGCTAACTTAAAATAAATTTTATATAATCAATTTATATTCTTAATTTTGTGTTTATTGTAAAATCGGAAATCGGAGAGTTTGGAGTATGATTACTCAAGAAACAAAAGCAATGATAGTAAAGAAGTATGGTGATTCACCTAAAGACTCTGGAAAACCAGAAGTACAAGTAGCTTTACTAACTGCGCGTATCATTGATCTAACTGGTCATGTTACTGCTAATAAAAAAGACGTTCACTCTAGAAGAGGTCTAATTAGTTTAGTAAACAAAAGAAGAACGCTATTGAATTATTTAGCTAATAATGATATTACTCGTTATCGTACTATCATTGGCGAATTGAATTTAAGAAAGTAAGAATTTATAAAAACGGCTATCAAAAGCCGTTTTTTGTTTTATGTTATTGCAGGTAGTAAATATGCCACTCTCTGAATTTAGTTAAGTATTTCATTTTGAAATTTTTAATTAAGTTCAGATTGACATATTTCGCCTGCTTTTTTATTATTAATTAAATTAGAGGTGTTTAAATGTCTTTAAACAATCCTATAAGTGTATCTGCCGAAATAGATGGGCAAACATACACACTAGAAACAGGCAGATTTGCCAAATTTGCTAATGGTAACGTGATGATGAGTTGTGGTGACACAATGATTCTTATTAATGCCATTGCATCAAACAAAGAAATGGACGTTGATTTTCTACCTTTGATGGTTGATTATCGTGAGAGAATGTCTGCTTCTGGTAAAATTCCGGGTGGCTTCTTGAAAAGAGAAAGTCGTCCATCAACTAAAGAAATTTTAGTTGCACGTCTTATTGATAGACCTTTGCGTCCGTTATTCCCAAAAAGCTGGCACTTTGATACTCAGCTTATAGCTTGGGTTATGTCTGCACAACCAGAAATCGATCCAGAGAACATAGCTGCGACAGGAGCTTCTGCTGCATTACTTATATCTGATATTCCATTTGCTGGACCAATGTCAGAAGTAAGAGTTGCTAAAATAGATGGTAAATTCAAAGTTAACCCAACTCCTGAAGAGTTAGAAACAGCACATATTGATTTTAGTGTAGCTGGTACTGATGAATCTATCATGATGGTAGAAGGTGAATGTAACGAAATTAATGAAGAAGAATTCTTAGAAGTTCTAGACTTTGCTCACGAAAAAATCAAAGAATTTAATAATCTTCAAAAAGAATTATTAAAACTTGTAAATAAAGAGAAAAGAGAAAGTACTGTAAAAGAAATACCTTCTGAAATTTATGATACTGTAGTTTCGGCTATTACTGATAAAACTAAAGTATATGTAAATACAGTAACTACTAAATCAGAAAGACAAGAAACAAGAAACTCACTTAGAGATGAAGCAGTAGCTATTGTCGAAGAGAAATTTGCAGATAACGAAGAATACACGGGTAAACTTGGTGATTATGCTAATAGTTCTTTCTCTAAGTTAGAAAAGCAGTTAATGCGCGAAATGATACTTAAAGACGGTAAAAGACTTGATGGTCGTGGGCTGACGGATGTTAGACCTATCGAAACAGAAGTTGGTGTTTTACCTAGAGTCCATGGCTCATCATTATTTACTCGTGGAGAAACTCAGAGTTTGACTTCAGTTACTTTAGGTACTGAAAGAGACGAGCAAATGATAGATGGTTTACTTCCTACTTATTATACTAATTTCTATTTACACTATAACTTCCCTCCATTCAGTGTAGGTGAGACAGGTAGATATATTGGTGCAGGTCGTAGAGAAATCGGTCATGGTGCATTGGCAGAAAGAGCATTGAAAAAATTAATGCCAGCTAAAGAAGATTTCCCTTACACAGTAAGAATTATCTCTGATATTTTAGAATCTAATGGTTCATCTTCTATGGCTACAGTATGTGCTGGTTCTATGGCACTAATGCACGCCGGTGTTCCACTTAAAAAACCAGTAGCTGGTATTGCTATGGGTTTAATCAAAGAAGGCGATGACGTCGCTGTATTGACTGATATTTTGGGTGATGAAGATTTCTTAGGTGATATGGATTTCAAAGTTGCTGGTACTGTAGATGGTATCACAGCTTGTCAAATGGACATCAAAATTGATGGTTTATCTGTAGAGATTATGAAAAAAGCTCTAAATCAAGCTAAAGAAGGAAGACTTCACATACTTGACAAAATGAGCGAAACAATTCAACATAAGAATGAAGAGCTATCTAAATTTGCTCCACGTTTCACTACATTACAAGTTGAAAAAGATGAAATTGGAACTGTGATTGGTTCTGGTGGAGATACTATCAGAGACATCACTAAGCGTAGTAATGCTGTTATCAACATTAATGACGATGGTATAGTAACTATTGCTACTAATAACGATGAAGATGCACAAATCGCACTTGACATAATCAAAAAACTATTAGAAAAACCTGAAGAAGGTAAAGTCTATAAAGGTAAAGTAGATAGTGTTCGTGAAGGTTTGGGTGCTATTGTAGAATTCTTACCTAAGAAAAAAGGTCTAGTACACATTTCTGAAATCCAATGGGAAAGAACAGAAAATGTAGCTGATTATTTGAAAGAAGGTCAAGAAATAGACGTAATGCTTCTAGAAGCTACTCGTGACGGTAAGTATAGATTAAGTATCCGTGCTTTACTTGAAAAGCCAGAAGGCTACGTAGAAAGACCACCTAGACCTCCTAGAGATAGAGATGATAGAGGTGGAGATAGACGTGGTGGTGATAGAGGCGGCGACAGACGTGGCGGTGGCGGAAGAGATAGAAGATAATTAAATCACTATCTTAAGTTAGATTAAACTAGGGTTGCTATTTATTTAGCAGCCCTTTTTTTATTCTAATATTGAAATATTTGTAATTTAACTAAAAACTGAAATCTGTTAGCAAAACTATTTGATTGATTTTACGTAATGTATGTGGTAATTGAAAAAACAATACTAGAAAATAACAAAAAGGGGTTGACATGAAAATTGGAGTACTACTATCAGGTTGTGGAGTATATGACGGCTCAGAAATTCACGAATCAGTATTTACGCTTTTAGCTATTGAAGAAAATGGGGCAGAGGCAATATGTTTTGCACCTGACAAAGACCAAGCACATGTAATTAATCATATTGATGGAAGCGTAGAGCAAGGTGAGAAACGTAACGTCCTTAAAGAATCTGCACGTATAGCCCGAGGAAATATAAAGTCAATCAACAAAACATCTATCGATGATTTCGATGCATTAGTTATCCCTGGTGGATTTGGCGCAGCTAAGAATTTGAATAGATGGGCATTCGAAGGTCCAGATGGCGATATAGACCCAGCTGTGAAACATTTGATTATTGATATGATAAGTGCAAAAAAGCCAATAGCCGCATTATGCATGGGGCCAACAGTAATAGCAAAAGCACTACAAGGTTCAGGAATTGGTACTAAACTAACTGTAGGTACGAATAAAGAAAAATCTCCTTATGACATAAAAGAGATTAGTGATGGCATGGAAAGTCTAGGTGTTATGTCAGTTATGAAAACAATTGATGAAATATGCTATGATGAAGAAAATAAAATTGTTACTGCTCCTTGCTATATGATGCAAGCCTCTATTAGTCAAGTCAGAATTAATACAAAACAAGCAATTGATAAGTTGATTTCTATAATTAAAAAGTAATTATGGAATAAACTTAGTTCTAAGTTCGAAATCATTAGTGGGTATTTTATTCATATTCAATTTTAAATATCCACCATTGAGCCAAAGCTGTACTTGATCACCATAATTAGAACTCATGGGGTCTCCAGATGTACCACCTGGTAATATCATATACACCAAACTATCACTCATATCTGTTATGAATCTCATCGAGGCAGAAACAATGACTTTATTAGGGTTGGTATGTCTTGATTCTGTATTGAATAAAGTTGTATTGTCTCCACCTAATCCAACTGGTTTGAGATTAACGGCAGGTCCTATAAACTTATTATCTCCAAATAAATGA
>PGYR01000070.1 GCA_002839765.1 Ignavibacteriae bacterium HGW-Ignavibacteriae-4 | reverse complement strand
ATTACATGCCCGCTGCATGCTGAAATTGTCCTGAATAAATTGTTTTACCCTCTTTTTCCCTTCTGATAAAAGATTCAAAAAGATTGCTGTATTGGTACATTGTAACAGTGTATAAAAGAGTTAAGTCCAGGTGATTTGGTTTATTCTTCAAAGTCCAGAAAAGCAGCTTCCAGAAATATCGCCTATCGGAATAAAATAGACCAACATTAAAAATAATTCTTAAAAATGTAAGAGCATCCGAAACCGAAAGTTTTCTTAAAATAGGATTTGCCACTTTTGGCGGATTAAGGTTCTCAAAAAAAGTGAGTGCTCTTTCCACAACATTTTTTGGATCGTAAATTTTTTCTAATATACTTTTATAACCCGCCTGTAATTCTTCCTCATCCATTACGGGAATAATGTTTGTTTTGTCCTCATTAAATTCAAAATCCTTTATTAATCTGTTTTCCCTTTTCATTCTATCATATAACTCGGTACCGACAGGAGCTTTTAAAATATTCACAATCGCAAAAACAATTCCACTTTCCTGAATAAAATTCGCCACATAGTCGAAATTTTCTTTAGTATCGGAATCAAGACCTACAATAAAAGTTCCTATGATAATAAATCCCCAGCTTTGAAGAAGTTTCACATTTTCAAGAATATTTCTGTTGATGTTTTGTTTCTTCCGCATTTTTATCAAAGCTTCTGTATCCAAACTCTCAATACCAATTAGAATATGACGAAATCCGGCTTCACGAAGCATTAGCATAAGTTCCTCATCGTCGGCCAGAGTGATTGTTAATTGTGTCGCGAATGTTGGTGCGTAAGGATTTTTATTACGCCATTCAATTAGAGCCGGCAGAAGTTCTTTTTTTAATAAATTTTTATTACCAATTAAGTTGTCGTCAGCAAAAAATATCATTTCATTTTTTTTATTGGTAATCAACAAATTTAATTCTTTAATGATATTATCAGAGGGTTTAACTCTTGGAACCCTGCCGTACAAGGTTGTTACATCGCAGAAATCGCATAAATATGGGCACCCACGGGAATACTGAACTATTGAATATAAATATTTATTAAGATCAATAAGTTCCCACATTGGAGGCGGCGTGGTTGTAACATCGGCGAATAAAGGAGATTTATAAATATGTTTAGCTTCACCTTTTTGCAGGTCTTCAAGAAATAATGGCAACGTTATTTCAGCTTCATTTAATACGAAATGCGTAACACCGTCAAACTTCTCGTATTCGTGTGTAAACAATGTACCGCCGGCAACGGTTTTCACATTTGCTTTCCTGCATATTTCTATAACCTCTCTGGCGCTCTTTGACTGCACATTCATAGCGCTTATAAATACATAGTCCGGCCATAACAAATCTTTTGGCGAAAAGGTATCGGTGTTTAAATCTATAATTTTAAGCTGCCAGTCCTTAGGCAGCATTGCCGCTACTGTTAAAAGTCCAATTGGCGGAAAACAGGATTTTCTTCCCGATAACTCTACAATATATTTAAGTTTGCCTATGGTGTCGGGCATTTCAGGATATAGCAAAAGAATATTCATATTTGAATCCTTTCTTTAATTATTATTTAAGACAAGAAATCCAATTTGTACGGGAGGTGGCAAAATATAATAAATATTCCGCAGAAATTTTAGTTGAATTGTAACTGCCCGGATTATTTGATTCGGCCGGCAAGTTTTATTAATGTAGAAGTCCCAGGGATAATGATAAAAATCCGAATGCTCCGAATACAAAATGAATAACAACAGCAATTGAGCTGTTTTTTCGGATTTGTACTATAGCCGGCAATATAAAAAATATAGGAAGAGCGGCATAAATTAAATCCAATCCCATTGGCAAATGCCAAAACGCCCAGAGCACACCATGAACCAGCCAAGTATATTTTTTATTAAGATACTCCTGCCTCGGTTGTATATATCCCCGCCATAAAAATTCTTCACCGAATATATTAAAAAAGAAAAACACAGGCCAAACATATAATATCCATAAGTAGTTATCATTTAAAGGCATGTTTTTAAAAAAGAACGGAGTAGAGTCAATGCCGGCAAAAGGAAGCAAAATTTTTGCGATTAAAAAAGAAAAAAGAGACAGAAAAATAAAACCTCCGACTGTCCATAACATATCCTTTTGAGAAAGCTTTTTTATCTTCAGCCTATTAAATATGTCTACTATCTTAAATGATTTGATCTCTTTTATAGTCAAAAATATTGCCCCGAAAAACATTGGAATCAATACTATCAGTCCAACACAGATAAAATAAGTGACTTCGATAGGGAATACTCTTTGAGCATCCAGAAAAGGGATGGCAATTTTACATGCTATGAAGTTTAATATGGTCGGCAGACCAAACAATAAAAGTAAGTCCACCCAAGTGAGAGGTTGAATTTTCTTAACCATTTGCCTCTAAATGAAAAATTTAAATTTAACAGTTAACGCGTTTTATTAATCCACATGCTATAACCATTAAGTGAATAAAATTATCATGGGTTGATAATTCAATTACACGCCGGTTGTTTTGATCGCACCTTCGCTCCTGCTATCCCAAAATATTTTTATATGCGTTAATATGTTGAGTGATGGTCCTGCTAATATCAAAAATTCCACAAATAAATTTGCGTATTCAGGTTTTATAAAAAGATAAATAAAACAAACCAGATTTAATATAATACCCAGTATAGAAAAGTTTGCGTGGATTGATTTTCTAAATAAATTCAAATTAATAATAATAGTTGATAATGGAACCAAAAGGAAAAGCAACAAATTAGCATAACTCATTAGCGGGACAGATAATGTGAGAATATTATACAATTGAGAAGCTATAACAACAATCGCGAAAACATAAATTAAGTTAAACCAAAAGGCTGACTTCAAAACGAGATTCCAATAACGATTGTAATTAGAATCCGAAAAATACTGATCATTAATTTTGAATAAACTTAAAAATTTTTTAATCATCCGCATTCCAGTTATGAATTGATTTAATCACTTATTCAAAATAACAGATGTTTTAGGAAAACGCCAGACTTGTGTACCTGCGCAAATAGGGGATTAAGTCCCGCGGAGTTGGGCGGAAAAATTTATAAAGTACATTTGAAAATAATAACAGAATTGTATAAATAAAAAAAATAAATGCGGCAAGGTTGTCAGCCATTACCGCATAAATACTGTTGATTGTAGTTATTAATTTTTTAAAACTATTCTAAATCTGGCTTTACCCTCTTCCAGATGTTTTAAGGCTTCGTTTACTTTTTCAAGAGGAAATTCCTCTACAGTTGGATAAATGTTGTGTCTTACACAAAAATCGAGCATTGTTTTAGTTAACGCGGGGCTGCCTAATGGACTACCACTCACTGATTTTTCGCCTCCGATTAAACTGAATGCGGGGATTGCCATCGGTTCCAGAACAGCTCCAACGGTGTGTAATTTACCTTTGGGCGCCAATGTTGTTAGATAAGAATTCCAATCCAGAGTAACATTGGTGGTGTTCAAAATAAAATTTAATTTTCCTTTTATACTTTCCAATTCGTCGGGCGATTTTGAATTAATTACTTTTGTTGCTCCCATCTTCATAATTTGTTCTTTTTTATTTGAATTTGAGCTGAATGCAATAACTTCGCAACCCCAATGTTTTAAAAATTTAATAGCCATATGCCCCAAACCGCCAATGCCAATAACCCCAACTGTATCAGTAGGTTTTACATCGGCTAAAATTATAGGATTAAAAACAGTAATTCCGCCGCATAATAAAGGACCTGCTTTGCTCATATCTATATCCTCAGGAAGTGGAATTGCCCATGACCAGTGACCGCGAACATAATCTGCAAAACCTCCATGCCTGCCTACAATGGTTGCTTCACCGTGCGAACAAAGGTGATGTGATCCGCTCATACATTCGTTACAACTCATACACGATGACGACAACCATCCCAATCCAACTTTATCTCCGACTTTCACATTTTTAACCGCGTCTCCAGAGGCAACAACTTCCCCTATAATTTCATGACCGGGCACAAGCGGATATTGCGTCATTCCCCAATCATTATTTATCATACTTAAATCGGAATGACAAATCCCGCAATACGATACTTTAATATCCACTTGCTCCGATCCTAATTCACCCAATTCATAAGAAAATGGTTCAAGTTTTGCTTTTGGCTCTAAAGCCGCGTACGCATTTATTTTCATTTTTCTTCCTATCCTTAATACTAATATTGTTTATGTTAAATTATTGTTCGTACATATCCATAATGGACTTATGAGGACAACCTTGATGTGTTGAATTTACACATTATATAACTCTGTTAAAAGAAAACATCTATTTAAGAAATAGTGCATTTAGAAACATTTATCAGAGCGGCCATTTAAACAACTGCCCCGACGCCCGGATTCGGAGGTTTTTGGGGAGATACCCTTACAACAAAAAACTCTTTTACGCTTCTTTAATAGTAAAGCCAGCTCCATTTGAATTTTCCCATTGAGTTGTATTCAATTGCTGGAAAAGGCAGTTTAATAAATGTTATTGCAGTCAAGACCATCTGTAAAAATTTTGAGTCTGTTTTTATTTTAGTCCAATCAATATCCAATGACAAAAGATACTGACGGTATCGGCGTGTATCTGGTATATCAGCCCCTTTAAAATTTTTAATATTTTCAAACTCACCATACATTCCATTGGCCCCATACCCAAACGCTATATTCAGCCACGGAGGAATTGTTGTATTATCAACCAATTTATTTATAGGTGCAGATAGCCAGTAAGTGTGTCCGTTATAATCTTTAAGCAGGCGTTCCATGGTGGTCTTACCAAGATAACCATTTGCTTTATTTGAGAAACTGGATTCCGAATAACTGAACTTGTATTTTATTATTTGTTCATTAAATAAAAGCTCCTGACCTAATACAAGAACGGAACCTAATGTGTTTGCGGCCATGTCGCCCCAGGAAAATCCGTATCCCTCATGAATCCCATCCATTATTTCGATGGGCGTTTGTAAAATCAGTCCCAGAGTCGACCCAAAATAAAGTGCTTCTTTCCTTGTAAGTCCGGAGTTTAATAAGTAGTGGTATCCGATGTAGCTGTAAACGTAGGCGCCGTATGTGTGACCAAGTTTATCGACCTGCAGGTAGCCCCTGCTGTCGTTATAAAAATGAAAGGGCACAACTTTCTGATCCTTATACCATGTTTTACTAAGAACGAACAGTGATGCCGCATAATAAACTGATGTATAAGCGATGGCCTTAGAAAATGTAGTTTCGATTATTTCGAGCGAATCGGTTTTATAATTATTCTCTTGAGATTTTACTATTGACGGAGCCAAAGAAAGATTCAAAATAAATACTGCAAAAAAAAGCTTTTGCATTTAAGATCACCTGAATTTTACAATTTGGACAAATATCAAACCAGACACATGTAAAATTAAAATCAATTTATGATTTAATTCAATCAAAATTTTGGAGCAGCAGATAAAAAAGATTGCCCGGGTTGACAAAACATTAAAAATTTCTTTACTTGATTTATTAAATTGCCTGATATTTTATTGGGCATTGGCAATCAGTTTGAGTAAAGTATCAAAAAAATAGGAGAACAAAAATGAAACGTATTTCCATTTTGTTAATCGCAATCTTTTTCTTTGTTATACTTTCGGGGTGTGGAACTGGCGGCGCATTTCTAACCAACCATGTTACAAGTGTTGAACTTTCAGAACCAAATTTTAATATTGTTGCCAGAGATATGAGTGGTGCGTCGATGCAAGGATATCTGCTTGGAATAAGTATTTCACAAGGTTCCGATGTAGGTATGTTTGGACTGGTGAAAATTGCCGGAGTTGAAAAATTATATGATTCAGCAATTAAGAACTTGTGGAACAACTTCAAAGAAAAACACGGTGATATAGAAGGAAAAAAACTAGCGCTTGTAAACATTCGACAAGATACTGAGATATTAAATACTTTTATATATACTCAGGCAAAATATTTTATCACTGCGGATATAGTGGAATTCGTTGATTAGATATCCATATTTGAATAGAAAGTGGTAATCTGAAATTTGTTTATCAAGCAGATCAACCAAAAGCATTAATGTAAAAGCCATTCCGGCGGCAGACAAGCCGGTTATGTCAAAGGCATCCCCAAGGGAGTTGCCAATCCGTAATGCAGTTAATGAAGAATTATTCAATGAAAATCGAAATAAACAAAAGTGTTTTTGAAAGATTCCCCAAATTAGAAAGTGAAAGACTTCTCTTTCGGAATATTCTGTTGAGTGATTCAAAGGATTTGTATCTAATTGAGTCGAATGAAGCTGTATTAAAATATATGGATAAACATAAAATGGAATCAATCAGGGATTCCGAAAAATATATTCGTTCCTGTCGGGCGTCATATAAAAATGGAAATAGTATAGAATGGGGAATTATTGAAAAAAGCTCAAATAGTTTTATAGGATATTTTGGATTTTGGAGAATAATCAAAGAACATTGCAGAGCTGAAATTGGGTATTCTCTCAGTCCAAATTATTGGGGTAAGGGATATATGACTGAAAGTCTAAAGAAAATGCTGGCATTTGGTTTCAATAAATTAAGACTTCATAGTATTGAAGCAAATGTAAATCCCAATAACAATAAGTCTATAAAGCTACTTGAAATGATTGGGTTTAAAAAAGAAGCCTATTTTAGAGAAAACTTTCTTTTTGACGATAAGTTCATTGACACTATAACATATTCATTACTTGAAAGGGATCTGAAAGATTCTCTGGATACCACCGTATAACAAGCGACTCTTCGAAGGAGTCCTGTTAATAACACAGCCCGTGAGTTATTTTTTAAGAGTATAAGGAATTATGCTGCAAACTTTGTAAGTAAAGTTTTTCAAAATAAATTTGTTTCATAATTTGGTGTTCGTTTGTTCTTCCATGATTGTCGCATAAGAATCCTTAGGACCTTCGGGGCCGTTTGGCAGTATTGTAATAAATAAAATCCCCGCAAAATTACTGCGGGGTAAATGTTGAAACCGGCGATTGGGCTGAAATTTAATCACCAGTTGCATAATACTCCGCGGCGGATTGGCGTAGTTTGTAAATGCGGCATTCATGTGTTGGGTCACCGATTATGTCAAAGGCATCCCCAAAGGATTTGCCACGCTGTTATGTATAAACATACTACTTCGTTTGAAGTATAGATTAATTCTTTATACTGACCATTAGAGTGATAAGATGAAAGAAAAATTAGATGTAATAATGAGTGCTGTTATTAAAAAAAAACATATTTACGGGGCGGTTTTTTACGTATCAAATGATAACAAAAGTATAGATTTGATCAATGCCTCTGGTAACATAGAAGAAAATAGTCAATATTATATCGCTAGTATCAATAAATTTTTTGTTTCTGCCATTATCCTAAAATTATTTATGGAAAAGAAATTAGAATTACACGATAAATTATCAAAATATCTATCTCAAGAAGAGATTTGCGGCTTACATATTTATAAAGGGAAGGACTATTCAAATGACATTTCTATTATACATTTGCTATCCCTAACTTCCGGGTTACCTTGTTATTTGATAGACAAACAAGTTGGTGGCAAGAAAGCAATGGATGATCTTGAATGTGGGCTTGATCAATCTTGGTCAATTGAAAAGGTAATCAAAGAAGTAAAAAAAATGAAGCCACATTTTCCCCCTG
Source organism: Ignavibacteriae bacterium HGW-Ignavibacteriae-4 (assembly GCA_002839765.1). Taxonomy (GTDB): domain Bacteria; phylum Bacteroidota; class Ignavibacteria; order Kapaibacteriales; family UBA2268; genus PGYR01. The sequence goes on along the minus strand of PGYR01000070.1, from coordinate 2,288 downwards.
GTAAAAAAGGTAAAGCAAAATATGCTGATACTAATCATCAGATTCTTAGTTTATTAATAGAAAAAGTAACAGGTGTTCCTGTGAATATTGTCCTGAAAAATTTGTTTCAAGAATTAAATATGACCAGAACTTACGTATACAACGATGAGAAAAAAGAAGATTTTATTCCAATACTATATAAAGCAAAGGAAGTTTATCTTCCACTTTTTCTTTCTTCAACAAAAAATGATATAATTTCTACAGCAAAGGATCAAATGACATTTATTAAGGCATTCTTTAATGGCTACTTCTTTCCCAAAGAAAGACTGAGTGAATTGCATAAGTGGAATAAAATTTTTTTCCCATTCGAATATGGCATTGGTATACAAAAATTCAATATTCCCAGGTTTTTATCACCATTTAATCGCATACCTGAAATGATTGGTCATTGCGGTTCAACAGGTTCAGTAGCATTTTACGTTCCAGAAAAGAGGATCTATATTACTGGGACTACAAATCAGCAAGCAAAACCTAATATTGCATTTCAGACGATGATAAAAATTATTAATAATATGAATTGATAAAATGAGAGTTACAGAATATGTCTGATAAATTGAATATTCCTCAAAATTGGTTTATACATTCCCAGCCAATCAAGCGGACGCCGTTTTAGTATTTGGCATTTTAGAAGTTTTTGAGTTAGCCATTCCCCCATAGAGGCAGGCTGATTGGGCTAACTTGGTCAAGGTAGTTTTATTTAATAACATTGTTGCAAACTGCACTTACTATGAAAGTTAAGCATCCCGCCAAGGAGGGACTAAATCATCGGCAGTTGCTTTTTCATAGGCATTCTTTTGTCGGGGCGCCGATTATGCAAAAGGCATCCCCATTGGATTTAATTTACTGCTATATGCACGGCAGGCAGGTTTGGTGTTTCTGGGTTTAATAAAAAATGTAAATCTCCCTCTCGGCTTTGCATCGCCGTTATAAAGTTTCGATAAAAGCCAATAATCAATTGTTTGTTACAGTAACTCCTTACTAACTTTTCCCTGCTGTAATTTGCCTGTAGGATTTAATATAGTTTTTAATTCGCAAAAACATTCCGACCATTGGGAAGTTCATATTCGAATTGGCGGTTCCGGGTTTTCTATACACGATATTATTATGACTGCTACCCCATAGGCTGTTTGATAAAGCTTGTTTCCTCTGTTTCCCGCCCGGCGAATATACTTTTCTAAAATAGGGCAGTATTCATCATTAAGCATCCCGTCGGTGCCATGTAAATGTGCCAGCGCGTTGCTGCTCGTGAAAATTGGTTATAAATCTCCTGTTTATTATATAGGATGGATTTGCCCCTGCAGGAATCATGAGCGTAACTTCCATTAGTTCCTGCACGCAGTTGGAATAAATATAAGAAACGTTTCGGATAACCAATTCCACCTGCCGCTATAGTAGGCGTATATCGGCGCAGCAAATCCACGGGGATGCCTATGGCATAACCGGCTTGTTCCCAATTATTTTGGAAGGGAGAATAAGAGTTACCCGTAATTGGGTTACAACACGTTGTTTACAACTGTAACAATTATCGGCTAAACCACGTGTTGGCACCTGTTTTTGTCTCATCAATCATGTTTTGCGACTCCTTTTTCCAATCAACAGTTTTTATCTCTTTTCTATCGCTAGTATTTTCATTATCGTAATATTTGTTTTCTTGCTTTTATAAAAGATAAGACCGAGCGGGTAACATCCTCCTCCGTTGTTACCCATGAACAAACACTTATTCTAATTGCTTTTTTTGTGAACCATACGGAACCACCGCACCAACATTCTCTTAATTCTTGTAGGTTATTAAGAGTTTCTTCCGTATCCGAATCATTATCACACGCTACCAAAACTTGATTAAACACTACATCATTTAGTATTTGAAATCCACTTTCAGAAAGTTCTTGGGCAAATTGTTCGGCTCTTTTGTGTAATCCATATACTAAATCATTAATGCCCTGCTTGCCCAAATATTTTATTGTCGCCCAAAGTTCTATAGCTCTTGCCCTTCTTGACATTTCGGGTGTGTAAAGCATACCGTCTCTATTTTCTCCATACACAATATATGAACCGGTTGCCTGTAGAGCTGAAACCAAAGCTTCTTTGTCCTTGCATAATACAATACCGCAATCGTATGGCGTATTTAACGTTTTGTGTCCGTCAACAGACCATGAATCGGCTTTTTCAATCCCTGCCGTTAAATGGTTAAGTTTATCTGCGCCAGCAGCCCATAATCCAAACGCGCCGTCTATATGAATCCACGTATT
>PGYR01000069.1 GCA_002839765.1 Ignavibacteriae bacterium HGW-Ignavibacteriae-4 | reverse complement strand
TCGAATATACTATAAAGACACATGAACAGCAAAAACGTCTCAAGAAAGGTGAAGTTTTTTTGGGTAGCTCTCATTTCGACTCCTTAGTCTCTTACTTTGCCTGGACTCTTCGCTAACTTCGTTAGCTCTGAGTGACGTACTACGTGTCTTCAGTTTTGGCAGGCAAGCCAAAGGCATAAAATCTTTAAGAGGAATTTGTGATAAATTCTTTTTTTCTGGGCATTGGCTCAAAAAAAAAGGCAGCTTTTTATATTAAGCTGCCTTTCTTTTTAAAAATGTATATTTTAATTAAGTGTCTATTCTGTAAATAACATACCTTCTAGCTTATCAGCACCTGCACCACGTCTGATTATCTCGAAGTCTGTTTTTGTCATGTCAATTACGCTCGATTCTCCTTCGAAAGCATAGCTATCCGAAGTTACGGTCAAATCAACTTGCTTCCCGAAAAAGTCAATTATCTCCTCTGGAGTAGGTGCTATATTACCCTCTAACTTAGCAGAGATTGCTAATATCGGGTTGCCTACGTCTTTCAGTAATAGTTGAACTAATTGGTTGTTTGGCACTCTGATACCGGCTGTACTTCTTTTCGGATTATATGCGAAATGAGGTACTTTCTTCGAAGCTGGTAATATGAATGTATAAGGACCGGGAATTAATGATTTGATAGTTCTGTAAGCTACGTTATTAACTTGTGCAAACTCAGAAATATTTGCCAAATCGCGGCAAAGAAATGTAAGTTGGTGGTCTTTGTCTAATCTTCTTATTAATCTAATCTTGTCTATTGCATCTTTGTTTGATAGGTCGCAACCTAAACTGAATCCGCTATCTGTTGGATAAAGAATAACCGCCCCATCTTTCAAAGCATCTGCTGCCATCTTCACTTTTCTCATCTCTGGCGTTTCTGAGTGTATGTTCAAAATTTCGTTCGCCATTTGACCTCCAAATTAGTTGTTAGAATAATTTTTCTTATTGAAATATAAATAAAAAGGAATACCTAAAGATAGTAAAAATAATCCGAATACTGAGCGAATTATTTCTGAATCACCATTTATATAACTTTCTATATCTGTATAAAGTGTAGCTATAACATATATTGTAGCTACTATCACAAATATTGCAGGTACATAAGGATAACCCCATACCTTATACGGTCTTGGTGTATCTGGCATTTTTTTCCTCAAAACGAAGACACCATAAGCCCCACCAGCATAGAATATCCAACTTACAAAGATTAGCATATCAGTTAGCTGATCGAATGTACCCGACATAACTAATACACACGACCAAACTGCTTGCAATATTAATGCATTACCGGGGGTGAAAAATTTGTCATGGCTCTCCCCTATTTTTTTGAAGAAAAGTCCTTTCTGAGACATAGCATAATAAACTCTTGAACTTACCATTATAGTCCCATTCGTAGTGCCAAAAGTAGAAGCCATAACTGCAGCGGCCACGAACATAGCACCAATTGGCCCCATCGCTATATTTGCTACATCGGCAGCTATTCTGTTACTACCAGCCATCTGGTCAATTGGAATAACGTATAGGAAAGCCACATTAATAAGTAGGTAAACGGCTATAATAATTAATGTTCCTATTATCAATGCTTTTGGTATGTTTATCATTGGTTTTTTGACTTCGCCAGCTATATAAGTTATGTTGTTCCATCCGTCATAAGACCAAAAAGCAGCTGAAAGTGCTCCTATTATTCCTGCAAACATTATCTTACTATCTGAGCTGAATGTTACCGAGTCAGTAGTTAGATTAGCCACTGAGCCGTCACTATAAGCGAAACCGAATCCGACTATTACTAAAATTGCTAGTACTTTAGCGACAGTAAATATAAATGATATATGACCGCCAAACCTCACACCTAAATAATTTACAAAGCTAAGGAATAGGATTACCCCTATTGTTATAGCTTTGATGCCAATATTCTCAAGTGGAAAAAACTTACCGATGAATGGTATTGTAAATGTTATACTTTGTTCTATTTCAGTTGAAAATCTGGGGAGAATAAGAGCCGAAAATTCTTGGGAATACTCAGCAAATACATAAGCGATAGAGGCGATAGAGCCAGTTTGGATAACAGCGAGCAAAGCCCAACCGTACATGAAAGCTACAAATTTGCCGTACATCTTATCGAAATATACGTACTGTCCACCTGTCTCAGGTATCATGGAAGCTACTTCTGCATTGGATAGTGCACCAAATAAAGTCAGTACACCCGCTAAAACCCATACGAAGAGCATAAGCTCGGGTGAACCAGTTACTTCCGCCATTACTGCAGGCTTTTTGAAAATCCCAGATCCTATAACCGCCCCTACCACTATAGCTAGAGTGGTATATAGTCCAAGGGTCGGCAGTAAACCGCGTTTGAGGGTTTTATTTTCTTCCATGAATTCCTTTGATTGGAGTCAATTCAAAGATAGGAAATAAAAAAGTGAAAAAAAAGTAAAAAAAGTTTACAATATTATAAGATAAAGTAGTCTTGTATCTTATAGATTTGCTAAATTGCATTTCGAATTAGTTAAATTTTAGGAGAATAAATAAAATGACGTATCCAAAAGTAGGCGAAATCGTTGCAGGAGACATCCGAGCAGCTGAAGTTTTAAAAAAATTAAATATAGATTTTTGTTGTGGCGGTGGTATAAGTTTAGAAAGAGCTTGTGAGAAAAAAGGTCTAGACCCAGCTGTAGTAATGGCTGAGATAGATGCTCACCTAGCTGGAAAAGACCCAATAGAAGATAAATTTGGTAAGATGAGTTTGACAGAGTTAGCTGACTATGTAGAAAAAAAACATCACTCATACGTAAGAGAAAGTTTTAATTTCATAGACCCATTACTAGATAAAGTAATAAGAGTACACGGCGACAAACATCCAGAATTAAGTGAGATAGGCGATTTATTCTATGCTTCTGTGAATGAACTAGGTTCTCACATGAAGAAAGAAGAGAATATATTATTCCCATTGATAAAAGCTTTGGAAGCAGGTAATATAAAAGAGATTGATGAGAAAGCATCTGTAAAGTATCCGATAGAGATGATGGAAGCAGAGCATACTGAAGAAGGCGACAGATTCACAAAAATACGTGAATTGAGTAATAACTTTACTCCTCCTGATGACGCTTGTAATACGTACAAACTAACATATTACAAACTGAAAGAATTCAATGATGATTTGGAACAACATATACATTTAGAAAATAATATTCTGTTCCCTAAATCAATCAAAATGGAAGAAGAACAAGGTTAATTAATTTTATACATCAGCAATACAATTATTGACAAGTGAAGAATGCAAACACTCCAAGATAGAATAAGACACACTTTAGAGCAGAAAAATGCAATTCTTCTAGCTCATTACTATCAACGAAAGGAAATCCAAGAAATAGCACACTTCTTGGGCGATAGTTTGGAACTAGCAAGAAAAGCACAGCAAACTAAGCATGATATAATTGTATTCGCTGGTGTTAAATTTATGGCCGAAACAGCCAAAATCCTTAACCCCGATAGAAAAGTACTACTTCCAAGTTTGGAAGCCGGCTGCTCACTTGCAGACTCATGTCCACCAGACGAATTTGCCAAATTCAAAGAGCAGAACCCTGACCATTTAGTAGTTAGCTACGTGAATACTAGCTCAGAAATAAAAGCTATGAGTGATTATATATGTACTTCTAGTAATGCTCAGAAAGTAATAGAAAGTATTCCAAATACTCGCCCAATTATTTTTGCTCCAGATAAAAATCTAGGTCACTATTTGAACAAAGTAACTAATAGGAATATGCTTCTATGGGACGGTGTATGTACTGTACACGAAGCATTCTCTATGGAGAAAATGACGAATTTGAAACTAGCGAATATGGACGCTAAGATAATAGCACATCCAGAATCAGACCCCGTTGTATTGGACATTGCCGATTTCATTGGTTCGACTTCTGCATTGCTGAATTACGTTATAAACGACAGTTCTGAAAAATATATAATAGCTACTGAAGTTGGAATACTCAATAAAATGAGGCTAATGGCTCCAAATAAAAAGTTCATACCAGCACCGATAAACGAGAACAATACTTGTGCTTGTAGCGAATGTGCATTTATGAAGACTATCACTCTCGAAAATCTCTACACCTCGATAGTAGAGGAAAAACATGAGATAATTGTAGAGCCAGAGCTAGCAAGAAAAGCACTTATTCCTTTGCAAAATATGATAAATATGAATTAGGATGCACTCCGACATTTTAATAATTGGCAATGGTATTGCCGCTCTCTCTTTAGTCTATCACCTGACAGAACTAGGGATTGACAAAGATATAATAGTCCTATCGGAAGAGCCAACCACACGCACTAACTCATACCTAGCACAAGGCGGTATAGCCATAGAATTTGGCAATGCCACCAATAAGAACAAACACATAGCCGATACTATCTCCTGTGGAATAATCAATAATCAAACAAGTACAACTACTATACTCAGCGAAGCCGAGAACTCAATACGTAGTATTATCAACTCTGGATTAAGCTTTGAGTATGACCACACTGGTAATCTACTCAAGCGAAGAGAAGGTGGACATTCGGAAAGGAGAATCCTCTATCATTCGGACACTTCAGGAAAGCATATATCCGATTTCTTAATTCAAAAAGTAAATGCGAACAAGCGGGTAAAAGTGATTCAAAATAGCTTTTGCTTTAAGCTCCTAAGGGAAGGGAATACCTGCATTGGGGCAGAAGTCTATAACACTCTGGAAAACACAGTAGAGACTATCTATGCCGCAAAAACAATACTTGCAACCGGTGGAGCCGGAGCATTATATTCGAACACGAGTAATTCATCACAATCCATAGGAAGTGGAATTGCACTTGCCAAAGAAATAGGTGCAGTGATTACTAATATGGAATTCATACAGTTCCATCCCACTGCATTCGTACGAAAGGAAAAGACTATTCTAATATCCGAAGCGCTGAGAGGTGAAGGAGCATATATAAAAGATAGAAACGGAAATAGACTAGACGGTGTGGAGCTATTGACAAGAGATAGGTTGTCTAGAATATTATATGATGGGATGCAAAATGGTGAAGAGTACTACCTGGATTGCACAGATATTCCTGAAGAAGTACTTACCAAATTTGACTATGTCCGTAATAGTTTAGCTTCGTTCGGAATAGATATTAGTACAACTCCGATACCAATAAAACCCGTTGCTCACTATATGTGCGGGGGAATAACCACCGACGTACAAGGTAAAACTAACATTGAAAATCTTTATGCAATCGGCGAGACAGCTGATACTGGTTTGCACGGAGCCAATAGGTTAGCTTCCAACTCACTTACAGAAGCGATAACTGTACCTTATCTACTAACACTTGATTTGCTCAAATCTGACTGGAAGGAATCGGAAACTTCAAATATAAATCATTATTCAGTCGATATTTGTCGAAATTATACGATTAGAATTGACTCACTCCGAACTATGATGTGGGAGAAATGTGGAATTGTAAGAACTAACTCTGACCTAGAATATCTACGGAATTATATAGCAACAGAAATGGGTAAATTAGACGAGAATAGTAGCATCAGCTATGCCAAATTGAAATATAAAACAATGCTTGAAACAGCAATGATTATAGTTGATTCTTCTATAAACAGAAGCGAAAATGTCGGCACTTTTTGGAAGAAATGATTAGGAATGAAATATTTATTTTGTAAATATATCCAGATAATCCTCAATTCTACCACCAAATGTATTGTATCCAAACCAAACTCCGAATACATTTTCACCCTTTACATTTCCTTCCATATTTAAACCACCATTACTGAATATGCTACCGTCAGAATTACCCTCATTTCGGGTTTGATAGTAAGGATAGAACTGCCTATCAAAATAACCATAAGTGAATATCTCACTGCTATCTTGTAATGTAATTATCCTTTCAGTATATACTTTGTAATTAGTGTTTTCTTTATTTAATAGATTAAATTCACCATAGTAACTCCTTTCACCAGAAAAACCAAATCCAATCATACCTTTATCTTTTGCTATCAAGTTGAATTCATATACATACCTTGTTTGACCCTGATCTTTATATGGCTTTTTAACAATTGATATTATTTCTGGATTTTGGGGTATTGTTGTACTTGCCATTGCTACTTTATCATTCCACTTTACTTCCAAACGATAATCCACTCCTTCCTCTATAGTCAGAGTATCTTCGCTAACGTATTTAGATTCTCCCTGATAGATTAGATTCATTACTTTATCTTTGTAGTAAACTTTACAGTCTGCATCTTTGATGGTTACTTTATCTAAAGTTGGCTTTTCCAAAGGAGGTAAAGACTTTGTAACAGAAACAGAGAGATTTCTGCTATTAATACCGAACTGTCCTTGGATTATTAGCTTCTCAATGTAAGGTAGGTTAGAATCAACGGTCTGCTCCAAATCATCACAAGATGAGAGCATAGCTGTTAGTATCAATAGTAGTATGATTAATTGTTTTTTCATATTAGAACTCAAAACTTAATCCTAGAGTAGGAATGATTGGGAATAAAGTTATTTGTTTTAGTTTTTTACTAGTTTCACCAGTGTCATAGTTATATTCATTGTTTATATACCAAGCGAATGGGTTACGTCTGTCATAAACATTGTATATATTGATAGAAAGTACCCACGGTAATTTATATGCTTCAAACTTGTACATAAAGTTCAAATCCATTCTGTGGTATGCCGGCAATCGCACTCCATTTCTGTCAGAGAACTGATATTTCTCATTATAGTAATTTTCACTTTCTTGCCAATAGTATGTAGATGTTGGCATAGTAAAGGCCTGACCTGTCCCATAAACCCAAGCTAATCCAAGCTCCCAAGTATCATTGAACTCATAGTTCAGAGTTAATGATACGTCGTGTCGTCTATCATAACGAGGGTAGAATTCCTTGCCATTGTTCAAATCTGCAAATTGTCTTTTAGTCCACGCTAGAGTATAGCCAATCCAACCGGTAAAATTTCCGATTTTCTTATTCAAGAATAATTCAATCCCATAAGCTCGGCCTTCCCCTCTTGTGAATTGATCTTCTAGTGGAATTCCGAGAGTGAATTCGGCATCATCTTTATACTCGAGTAGATTATTCATCTTCTTGTAATATCCTTCCAAAGAGATAAGATATGTATCATCTATTATATTCATCTCTGCCCCTAATACTCCTTGGTATGAACGGCTTGGCAATATATTCTCAGTTGACGGGAACCAAAGGTCGGTAGGCAAACTAATATTGTTCCTTACTACTAGATGTATGTACTGATTGGCTACTGCAAATGCTCCTTTCAGCCTTATTCCTTGGTCTGTTAGGTATGTAGCTGAAAGTCTCGGCTCTATATCCAAATAGTTTCCTTGCTGGAAATAATAGCCCCGCAAACCATAGTTTACGTCCAGTCTATCTGTTACTTTCCATTCATCTTGTGCATATAGGGCTATATCGAAAGTATTAATATTACCTTCGCCAAGAAAATCAGTATTAGCTTCTATGTCTAATTCATTGAAATTAGCTTTGGCGTTGAAATTATGCCAAGTGATATCTGCACCAGTTTTAATAACATGATCATCATAAGCCAAGTATTGAGCATCTCCTTTGAGAACTATATCTCTGATACGAGAGCCAGTATTAAAAACTAAGTCCTTATCACCTATATTAGATTCAAAAATATAATCAGTGTAAATAAGAGAGAAATTAGTGAATAATTCAGGACTAACTATATGCATCCATCTCATATTAGCGGTGCTGTTACCCCAATTAATACTAATATCGTCACTTCCATTTTCATCTACCCCAAATACATCACGCGCGAAATAACCACTTACATATAACACATCATTTTCCGATAGCTTGTAGTTCGCTTTAGCATTAAAATCGTAGAAATAGTATGTCGGAGCGTCATTAGTAATCAAGCCAAGTAGTAAATCAAAATAGAAACGGCGACCAGAAATCATAAATGATGAATTTTCATTTATCGGTCCTTCGAGCGTTAGCTTAGAGCTGATAAGTGAGATACCAGCTTTACCACCAAGTTTATCTTTCCTACCTTCTTTCATAGTCAAATCGAGAACGCTTGATAGACGACCACCATACTCAGCAGGGAATGCTCCTTTTATCATTCGTATATCTTTGATTGCGTCATTGTTGAATGAGCTGATGAAACCTGCTAGATGCGATGGATTATACACCGTAACACCATCAAGTAATATCAAGTTCTGGTCAGGTGAACCACCTCTGACATATAGGCCACTCGAAAGTTCTGAGCCTGCGGCTATACCTGGTAGTAGTTGAAGAGTTCTGAATATATCGACTTCACCACCAAATGCAGGCATTTTGGAAACAAAAGAGGGACTAATCGAAATGGAGCTGATGGAACTTGTTGGGCTTGACTCTCTGTCAGCGGTGACTGTTAATTCTTGTGTCATTACTGAAACAGATTCCAAGTGAATATTTTGTCTTACATCATCATTCGCTACTGTGAATTTCGTGAGTTGTAGCTTATACCCTACTGAAGATACAGCAAGATAGTAAGTTCCATTCGGAATATTGGGCAATGAGTAGAATCCGAATTTGTTACTATATGCTCCCTTTACGAAATTATCTTTGTTGATAATAGAATCTGTGTATATAGCGACCGTAGCGGAGATAACGGCTTCCTTGCTAGTGTCGTCATTCACTATACCAGAGATAGAGTATTTCTCCTCAGAAAATAAGGAAAACGGTAATAGAAATATGGCAAGAAGTAATTTATATTTCATAAATCAGTCAAATAATTAAGTTGAAACTAATCTCATTTACGAAAACTTATTATAATAAGTTATGGGAAAATTGAAAAAATTTTTCTCATCACCTCACAACCTCTATTATCTCAGTTTTAGTGATTGTTGGAGTTGTTAGCCTTATGTAGTAACGACCGTTGGCATAGTTGCTGAGGTCAAGGTTAATTTCTTGTGAGCCAGCAGATGGTGTACCTGAGTAAATCGTTTCGATTTTATTACCAATTTGGTCATAGATTACTAGCTCCGTTTGCCCTGTTTCGATTAGTGTTAGCGATACTCTTGCATTTCCAAATTGATTTTCGGGAATGACTTGCATAGCCACTTCTTCACCATTCGGATTGAGTAATCTCTTGCCACCTTCTTCACATATACCAAGAACGTTGAACTCGCCTACTCTCGGTTCTATATCATAGTCAACAGAATCGCCATTTGCATTGTACAGTTGAAACTCAGTGATTACTAGTCCACTTCTATCAGCTGTGCCGAGTCCCACTTTCATCGGGATTGCTGCTATTTGGCTAACACCGCTGAGAATGCCATTGATTTTTATGTACGATTTATTGTCTTCTGTAGTCACTAGCATCGACTTATCGATTGGTGCGAGTAGTGTCGAGTTATAGCTTACTGTCGCTGTGAAGTTAGTGGCAATTTCACTAAGTCCCTCTGGTTTTATCTTTCCAAAGAAAATACCTAAGTCCACAGTCTCGCCCACATAAGCATCTACTATACTTGGATAAACCTCACCTCCGATTCCTTCTGCAAATAGTAATGAACGAATAGGAGAACCAATACCGTTATAATAGAAATCTAAGAATGAGTTAGTTTTACCACCGTATCTGGCAGTGTAGTTCAGTTTAAATTCCTTTTCTTGGCCTGCTACTATCGTGTAGTTAGTCGTAGCTGTATTTAAAGTAAATTGCTCCATATCGGGGCCACTAATTCGAGTATCGGTGATTGTAATATCTGTACTCCCAACGTTTTTGACTAGAACTACTGTCGTGTCTTTGCCATTACCAAGTTCAAACTTCCCAAAGTCAACAACCTCTGCGGTCGCCTCTATAATTGGGTTAATCCCAACACCCCGAATATGAATCGTATCTTTGAAATCGCCGATTGTTGTTCTGATAGTAGCAACGGCAGTTCTGTTTCCTATAGCTGAAGGAGTAAACTCGAACATCATATCTTGGCATTCACTCTTGTTCAAAAAGAATTCACCTGCCCCTCGAGGAATAAGGAAATCACTAGCGTCACCACCTGTTATATCAACACCCAGAACGTGCAGAGGAGCATCACCTACATT
>PGYR01000009.1 GCA_002839765.1 Ignavibacteriae bacterium HGW-Ignavibacteriae-4 | reverse complement strand
TTCGGAAAGTAATTCCCAACCTTATTAGATGTAGCTAATATATAATCTTTTTCTACACTTCCGTATTTTCTTTTATACAGTATAAAAGAGGTCACTAATGTTGCTAAAGACAAGCCTAAAAAGGTATAAAACAAATCAGTCCGAAACTCAATTGAGCCATTAGCAAAGGATTCAATAACTGACAGGAGGATGAAAATCAGAGAAATAACACTAATTCCACCTACTAAATACATTACTAAATCAAGCATACTCTGCTTATTATAAGTGTCTTTTAGTCTTTGGATTAGTGAGTTGTATTTTATTTCTGAGTTCATCATTCTAATTCATCAAAGCCCATATTATAATATTTGTACCAAATTTCAATGATAATTCCCTCAATTCAGGAGAGTCATTATGAGAATCGGGGTCAGCCCAACCGTCACTTGGATTACTTTCGACAGTATAAAAAACAGCTAATCTCTCATCTATAAATATACCGAAAGATTGTGGCTTCTTATCATCATGTTCATGTATTTTGGGTGGACCAGAAGAAAAATCATACTGTATAGTATAAATAGGGTGTGAAAAAGGAATCTCTAAAAAGTCTTTATCTGAAAAAACCTTTTTCATCTCTTTTCTGATAAATGGATCAAGACCATAGTCATCATCAATATATAGGAAACCACCGTTTTCTAAATATAATTTTAAATTTTCGGCCTCTTTTCCAGAGAAATTCACATTACCGTGCCCAGTTAAAAACAGAATAGGATAATCAAACAGATTATCTGATTTTAAATCAACATATTCATATACTGGCTCAGCAAGAGCATTAGTATTGCCTTTGACAAAAGAAAGTAAGTTTACCTCACTTGTTGGGTCATTGTACCAATCTCCACCACCAGAATATTTCACTCTACCTATTTTTATTTTTTCGGCAGAATGAAGTGGTAAGATGAATAGGATTGATAATAATATGAATGTTATTAATCGCATTGTGTATGTTACGATTCTAAACATTATTTGTTATCAAAACTACAGATTAATATCTTCTTTTGTAATTTTTTAAAATGGTCAAATGCAATCAAATCTAAATCTTGCATTTCTACTTTCAATGCCTTGTTATGTTTTTGAGCTTCGTTGATTTCATCAGTCAAATCACCTCCCTTAAGTAGTACAATTTTTCCACCATCTTTTAGAATTGGAGAAACCCATGATTGTATTAGGTTTAGTCTAGCTACTCCTCTTGCAAAAATGAAATCAAACTTTTTATGGTACTCTTTTTGAGCAGCTAAAACTTCAACTCTTTCAGCTTTGGATTTGATATTTCTAAGTTGAGTATGCTGAGCTAACATCTCAGTCACTTTCATTTTCTTTTTGATAGAATCAAGTAGAAGCATATTTATTTTAGGAGAAGCAATAGCAAGTGGAATACCTGGTAATCCACCACCTGAACCTAAATCCATACATTCATACTTCCCGTCTAGATTAATAAATCTAAGTATAGATAGAGAATGAAGTATATGAGATTCTAAAATCATTTCTTCATCTTTTCTTGAAATTAGATTTACTTTAGAGTTCCAATGTAATAATTCATTGGCATACCTCTCTATTCTTTCTCTTTGTTTTTGATCTAGTACTAATCCATTAGCTGATAGTATTGTCCAAAACTGTATTAAATCCATATTCTTTATATTGTAATTGAAATAAAAACAAATTTACTAAAGTTATAACGAATTATATATGAAACCATTTTTTTCTATAGTAATAGCTGTATATAATAGACAAAAATTAATATCAAGAGCAATTAAATCAGTTTTAAATCAAGATTCTAATAATTGGGAATTACTAATAGTAGATGATTTTAGTACAGATGAAACTAAAAGTGTTATCAAACCATTTCTTGTCGATAAACGTCTCAGATACTTCAAAACGGAATTAAATAGTGGTGTAGCTATAGCTAGAAACCTTGGTATAAGAAAAGCAAAAGGAAATTATATCACTTTTCTTGACTCAGATGATGAATATAGAATCAATCATCTTTCGAGTAGATTTGAACTATTGAAAAACAATAATATAGATTTGCTTCATGGTGGAGTAGAAATAGTTGGTTATAGTAAAGTTCCTGATAAAAAGGATACTAGCAAATTGATTGAAATTTCAGATTGTGTAATCGGTGGCACTTTCTTCATTAATTCTTACCTTAGTAATGAGTTAATACTATTTGATGAGAATGTAAATTATAGTGAAGATAGCAAGATGTTTGAAGAGTTTGAAAAAAGAGAATTGAATATAGTAGAAACAGAATATAAAACTTATATTTATTATCGTGATACTCCAGATTCAATTTGCAATACGGTAAATGAATGAAATTTGGCAAAAGCAAAAAAGCTCAAAGAGAAAGAATGGATTCAATTCTTGATATTCTAAAATTAGAACATCTTGATGCAAGGATAGCTCTAAACTATTCAAATCCATTTGAATTATTAATTGCAACTATACTAAGTGCTCAATGTACTGACGCAAGGGTAAATATAGTTACAGAATCACTATTTAAAAAGTATAAAACACCCGAAGATTACGTATTGATTCCAATAGAGAATTTGGAACAGGACATTTTCTCAACTGGTTTTTATAAAAATAAAGCGAAAAATATAAAAGGTGCAGCTAAAAGACTGGTAGAAGAATTTAACAGTGAAGTTCCTGGAACAATGGATGAGCTACTGAGTTTAGATGGAGTTGGACGTAAAACTGCAAATGTAGTGTTAGGTCATTGCTTCGGGATTGATGGTATCGTAGTGGATACTCATGTTACTCGATTATCGAATAGATTGGGCTTCGTCAACACTAAAAATGCAGTAAAAATAGAATTTGAATTGATGGAACTAATTCCAGAAACAGAATGGGTTATGTTCACTCATTATATGATACAACATGGTCGGAAAATATGTGATGCAAAAAAACCATTATGTGAGAAATGCGTTATAAATCATCTTTGTTCGTCTGCATTTACATTCAATAATAATAATAGAGAAAAATGAAAGATTTAAAAGTAATCACAATTGATTTTTGGAATACATTATTCGATTCAGTAAATCATGAGGGTAGGTATAAATACCGGAATGATATATTCTTAGAAGAAACTACTAAACTAGGAATAAATATACAAGAATCAGATTTAGACAATGCAATTAAGGAAAGTTGGACTTACTTCGAAGACCATTGGATAAATAAACTTCGTACTCCTGAAAGCTCGGAGTTAGTACAAGTTATATTCTCACAGCTTAATTTACCAAATGAGAAAAGTGCATTTAACAGAATAGTAACATCTTATGAAGATAGCTTATTCGAGTATCCACCTATTCTTATAGATGGCGTTAAAGAAATGTTACCAAAACTAGCTGAAAAGTATAAACTAGGATTAATTTCTGATACAGGTTATTCACCTGGTACTCACTTAAGAAAACTAATGGCCGATAACGATATTATAGACTACTTCTCATCATTTAGTTTTAGCAATGAAACTGGGGTAAGTAAACCACATGAGAGAGCATTTCATACAATCTTGCATGAATTGAAAACAGAACCAGCACAAGCAATGCATATTGGTGATATTGAAAGAACTGATGTAGTTGGTGCTAATAATACAGGAATGATTTCAGTTATGTTTACTGGGGTTGACTCTGAGTTTGATCGAAAAAATCCAGAAATTTCTAGTGCTGATATAACAATTAGTCATTGGTTAGAATTGAATGAGTCTCTAGATATTTAATTATTTAGCTATTACAAAGTTCATTGAATTTCATTAATTGAGCTTTGGTACCTATTGCAACTAATTGATCTTTTGATTTTAATTCGAATTCACCAAAAGGATTTAAATTTGTGTCATTGTCTCGGATTACACCTATTATAGTAACTCCAGACTTCTGCCTTATATCCAATTCTTTAAGTGTCTTACCGTGCCAATCGTTATTTTCAGATAGTTCGAATTGCTCAATTTTTAAAAAGTCTCCATCTTTTGTACCAAGATTTGAATCTATGAAATCCATAATTTGTGGGTCAATCGCTATATTTGCCATTTTTTGCCCTCCAGCAGAATAGGGATTAAGAGTTCTATCTGCACCCGCTCTTAATAACTTCTTCTCTAACAATGTGTTATCCGAACGGGAAATAATGAATAGTTTCTCGTTTAACTCTCTTGCACTGAGTACTATAAAAAGATTAGTAGAAGCATCTGCTGTTGCTACTACAAGCGATTTTGCTTCTTCTATATTTGCAATTGAAAGAATTGCATCGTCAGTTGCATCTCCTTCAATTGAGATAACATTACTTAGACTTTTTAATTCATCTGGTATTTCTTTATCTATTATTACAAATTCGATATCTCTATCAATCAATTCCTTAGTAGCTAACTCCCCCACTCTTCCATAACCAACTACTATTATGTGGTTTGATAATTTGTCAAGTCTTTTTTGCACTTTTTTCTTCCCTCTGATATTTAATAATTGATACGTAAATAAATTTTCCATAAAAATACTGAGTAGATAGAATAAACTACCAATGCCTAATACACCGATTATCATTGTGAATATTCTTCCAGTAGTATCCAAAGGAAATACTTCTGCATATCCTACTGTGGTAATAGTGATAATAGTCATATATAGCGCATCTATAATATTAGAATCTGTATCAGTCCATATTATATCATACCCAATTGTCCCACCAACTATTATTGTTACCAATAAGAATAGAGGGATATACGGCTTCTTTATCCTTTGATCTTCTTTACTCGAATTTTTATAAAACATTCAATTATTTAATTAAGACATTTTTTATTAATATTTTGCACTATTCATTAGTATAATATATCAAAATAACTTTTCTGTATGAGAATTAGCGTTATAATATGTACAAAAAACCGTAAAGATGATTTGAGGATTTCTTTAAATGGTTTTTATAGTCAAGATTATGATAACTTTGAAGTTATTATAATAGATAATGCTTCGGATGACGGAACTAAGGAAATGATATTTAATGAATTCCCACAAGTAATTTATACATATTTACCTATCAATATAAATATACTCGCTCAGAATATAGGAATAAGTCAAGCGACTGGCGAAATTATTTGGAGAACAGATAGTGACTCTCATCCAGAAAAAACAGACACTTTTAAAAAGATTATATCTATTTTCAATTCCCAACCTCATTTAGACATTATTTCAACAACTGAGACTCTAGTTAAAAAGGATTATACTGAAGTTGAACTTTCAACATTAGACAGAAAGAATGGTAACGACATCGATGGTTATCTAGTCAAAAGTTTTTCAGGTCCCGGAAGTGCAATTAGGAAATCTGTATTTAACAAAGTTGGGTATTATTGGGAATTCGGTATGGAAGAATTAGATCTTAGCATAAGAGCATTAAAAAACGACTTAACAATTAAGCACTTCCCACAAATTAGAACTTTACATTATTCTAGTGATAATGATAGAAATAGAAGTGAAAGATGGCTAAATATATCTTCACAGAACCTAAGAATTATAGTCAAGTACTACCCTATCTCGAGATTATATAATCTATTAATATGCTATTCAGGACAATTATTAGTCGGTTTAGGTCAAAGAGTTAAATTCTCCTTTTTTGTAGAATATCTTTTTCAATCAGTAGTAACTATTGTTAAGACTTGTCGAGATGAAAGAGAACCTGTTTCTAGTAAAGATTTCGAAAGAATAATTGGAAAAAATGAGTATTACAAAGGGTTCTTCTCGTATATAAAAAATTTATTCAAATGAGAATACTTCAACTAACTCCCCAATTCCCTTTCCCACCCGATGATGGTGGAAGAATTGGTATTGCCAATATTTATTATGAATTTCTTGAGCAAGGAAATGATGTTGATATGGTGTCAATGTCTAGATTTCCTATCAAACAAAGTGAAATTGAAAAGTATAAAAAGAATGGTAATATTAGTATCATAGAGATGGATACAAAGAACACTAAATTCCGTGTTATTAGTTACTTCCTCAAAAATAAATCACTCTATATTGAAAAACAATACACATCCGATTTAATAAATAAGATTGAATCTTTAGTTGATATGAGCTTAATTGATGTAATACATGCTGATCATAGTAATATGGCTCGAGTGGCTTTAGAATTATCAGAAAAATATAGAATACCCGTTGGGTTAAGACTTCATAATATTGAGTATTTGATTTGGAAAAGATTCTTCGAAGGATTAGGCAAATTTAATCCCAAAAGAGTATTTATTGGACAGCAATATAAATTATTAAAAAAACTAGAAGCAAAGTTTATATCTGATTCTGATATATCATTTGCTATAACAAAGGAAGACAAAAGAAGAGCCCTAGAATTATCACCAAAAGCAAATGTCGTTATAGCAAGTGCTGGAGTTGATATTGAAGATTGGAAACCAAATTTCTCGGTTTTCAAAGAGCCATTCTCTTTGGTTATAGCAACTACTTTTAATTGGTTTCATAATGTAAATGCCGTGCATTGGTTTTTGGATAATGTACTACCAATTTTAAATTCTAAATATCCTAATGTAACTTTAAAAATAATCGGCAAGAATCCACCCTCTATATTTGATAATTACGCGGAACTGGGCGCTAATAAATTGGGTTATGTCGATAAAGTAAAGCCATATTTTAATTCAACTCAAGTTTACATTGCCCCTCTATTTGTTGGTGGAGGGATTAGAATCAAGATATTGGAAGCATTGTCAATGGGTTTACCAGTAGTAGCTACAGACATGTCAGCTGAGGGAATAGATGCTGATGAATCACAAGGTTTAATCAGAGCTAATTCAATTGAGGAATATTCACATGAAATAAGTAAACTATTCGATGATGATGTTCTTAGAGTTGAACTTGGGAAGAAAGCAAGAAAGTTCATCGAGGATAATCATACGTGGAAATCAAATGTAAAAATAATGATTGTTGAATATACTAAACTCGTTTCTTCCAAGAAAAGTAAAGCATTATAAGTCCAAAAAGAAGAATCATAATTCCAATAGTAGCTATTGAAATAGGTATTCCATATTTTTTATAGCTTTCGTATAATACAGCTTCTTTAGGATTATTAATATTATACTCAATATGGACTCTATTTTCTTTCGGATATGTGCCAATCACAGTTTTACTATCTAATTCAAAAGTATCTTTACCAACTATATAAGCTATAATCGGAACATTAAGACCCAATTCATTTTTATGATAGTCAATTACTTTACCTTCAATTACTTCACTAGAATCAAATATCTCCTCATAAGAAGAATAAACAGAAATAGAATAGGTAATTGCTATTATTCCAATCAGAATTGTTATTTTAGAAATTATATCTTTTGTTTTAAACATAAAGCCAAACTAAGGATAAATTGTAAGACCCTCAAGTATAATTAATTGTATTAAAAGAATTTTATTAATATATTTGTAGTCTTTGATAAAACAAAACTCAAAATAGGTGGGAAAATGGCTAATATATGTGAGCTAACAGGCAAAGGGCCAATGAGTGGGAACAACGTATCTCACGCACATAATAAGACTAGAAGAAGATTTATGCCGAACTTGCAAAAGAAAAGAATATGGATACCTGAAGAAAATAAATGGGTAACTGTAAAGGCAACAGCGAAAGCATTGAAAACTTTAGATAAAAAAGGTTACAATGCAATGATGAAAGAGCTAAAAAATTCTTAATTTAAAGCCTCTCAATTTGAGAGGTTTTTTTTTATTATTTTTTCAGGGTTTATGCGTCTAATATTATCAATCCTAATTATAACTTTATCCGCTTGTAGTAGCGGATTTAATTCGAACCAAGCGAAGTATAATCAATTAGTTATAAGTGATATGAACAATGTCACTAAATTTGATACGAGCTACTTTGAGAGTCAAGCTCGTTCATATTTGATTGCAGGTTCACTAAAACAACAGCAAAAAGAATATGCTGCCTCAATTATTGAATTCCAAGAAGCTCTTAGATATGATAGTTCTGCGGCTATCGAATATGCTATTGCAAAATCTTATTTAGAAATTCGAAAAATAGAAAATGCCAAAGAACATTTATATAAATCTACACAGCTAAATCCTAAGTTTCTTCAATCTTATGATTTATTAACTGAGATTTTCTTATACAAGGGTGATATAGAAAAAGCAAAAATCACTAACCGTCAAGCCTTAGATTTAGAAGAAACTACTGATAGACTACTAACTAAAGCATTAATTATAGAGAATGAAAATCCCGAAGAAGCACTAAGAATCTATAATTCTATCAATTCACCAAACTACAGAGAGTTAATAAATGAAAGGAAAATAGTTCTTTTCAAAAAATTAGGTAGGATAGAGAGTCTTGTAGAAAACTTAAAAACAGAATTAAAAAATCAACCTTTCAACACTCAAATCTCAAGAGAAATTTTTCAAATATATCTAGAGAACAATCAAATAGAAGAAGCTATAGATTTCATGGATACTATAGACACACTATATTTTGGTCAAGAGCAAGAAACATACTATATATTACTTTCATCATCAATCATGCAGAATAACATAGTTGATACTTTATTAGTTAATAAATTCCTTTCTAGAATAAATGGAACATTGCTTTTCAATTCAGAATTAATGTATTATGCTGGTCTTTTAGCATCTAATTTTGGAAATTATCCTAAAAGAGACACTTTTTTCAATAGATTACTAAAGATTGTAGATGAGAATTCCGATTTAAGAGTAGGTGTAGCTGAAGTTTATTATTTTGATAAGGAATATGATCGTTCACTAGAAATACTTTCAGCTTTAGATCCAGATAGTTTGAGACAAGAGCTGTATTATTATACTCTAACTGGTATGAACTATTTTATGCAGAAGAAGTATGATAAAACTATTGAGAATTATAAAATTATACTTAATAAAGATAAAAGTTATAATAACTACGTCACTTTGACAATGATAGGTGAAACTTTTGACGCTCAAGGCAATCTAGATTCGGCACTTTATTATTATGATTTGCATTATAATTTAGATAGCAATAATACTTATTTGCTCAATAATTATGCTTATACACTTTCCAAATACGGTAAAGATTTAGATAAAGCATTAAAAATGAGTTTACTTACTTTAAAAGATTCACCAAATAATTCGGCATTTCTTGATACATTTGGTTGGATTAAATACAAACTAGGTGATATTAAAGAGGCCAAGAAATATATACTTAAAGCAATAGAAATTGGTAATGTATCAGCTGAAGTTTATGAACACTTAGGTGACATATATATAGAAACAAATGAATTAGAAAAAGCCAAAGAAATGTATAAGAAAGCATTAGAATTAGAATCAGGAAGATTCAATTTGGACGAAAAAATAAAAATCAAGACAGGTAAATAATGTATGTAATTATTGGATTAGTTTTAGTTATGGCATCCATGCTCGGTGGTTATATGATGCATGGTGGTAATCTATTAGTCCTTGTACAGCCCAGTGAGTTTATAATCATTGGTGGGGTTGCGTTAGGTTCTATGCTTGTAGCAAACCCAATGCATATAGTAAAAGGGGTTTTTGCTGGTGTAATGAAAACGATGAAAGGTCCTGACGTAAGTAAAGAAGCATTTTTAGATTTAATCCAATTACTTTATGAGACATTCCAATTTGCAAAAAAAGAAGGCTTAATTGCTTTAGAAAAACATGTTGAAGAGCCAAAGAGTAGTTCAATTTTTTCTAAGTATCCAACATTTTTAGCTAATCATCATGCTGAAGTCTTTCTTTGTGATACATTAAAAGTACTTTTGAGTGGTGGTATTCCTCCATACGATTTGGAAGAATTGATGGATATAGATTTGGAAGCATTACACAAAGAAGAACATGAAGTAGCTCATGCCCTAAATACAGTATCTGATGCCTTCCCTGCGATTGGTATCGTTGCTGCTGTACTTGGTGTAATTATAACGATGGGTTCAGTTAGTGAGGGTGCAGAGACAGTAGGTGCACACGTGGCGGCTGCCTTAGTTGGTACGTTCTTAGGGGTATTATTATCTTATGGTATCGCTGGCCCATTAGCAAGAAATATAGGTTTAATGATAGAAAGTGAAAGTTCGTATATGAGTTGTATCAAAGTTTCACTTCTAGCTTTCTCTAAAGG
The DNA here is from genome assembly GCA_002839765.1 of Ignavibacteriae bacterium HGW-Ignavibacteriae-4. Classification (GTDB taxonomy): domain Bacteria; phylum Bacteroidota; class Ignavibacteria; order Kapaibacteriales; family UBA2268; genus PGYR01. Next base: position 59,567 of record PGYR01000009.1, on the reverse strand, counting down.
TTTACCTGCTACAGTAGCGATTGAATATGGTAGAAGAGTAATTGAACCTAATATGAGACCTACATTTGAAGAAGCTGAGGGAGCATTGAAAAGATAATGGCTGAAGAAGAAGAAAAACAACCCATAATAATAAAGAAAATTAATAAAGTTGCCGGTGGACATCATGGTGGAGCTTGGAAAGTAGCTTATGCTGATTTCGTTACGGCTATGATGGCATTATTTATTGTATTATGGATTCTATCAGCTAGTGAAGAAACTCAAGATCAAATTCAAGCATATTTCGATGACCCTGGAGCTTTTAGCTTCGTAACTGGTAAAAGAGCTGTAGCTACAGAATCTGGGCTAAAACCAATTCCAGGTAGTATTTTAGGCGAAATGGTTGGAGATGGCGGTGGGAATATAGAAGATAATGATATAGATAGCGACTCTCAATCTTTAAAACAATTGATGAACGAGTCTATAAGAGATAGTATTGAAGCTGCTGAAAATTTAAAATCATCCGCTGAGGAACTACAAGACTTTATAGAAGGTTTGATTAATTCAACTTCTGGGTTATCAGATTTCTCCGAATCCGTCAAATTTACTTTTACTGAAGATGGTCTCAAAATTGAATTAGTTGAGAACAATGAAAATCTATTTTTCGAAGTGGGTAGTTCTAAAATTAATCCAAAAGGCGAGAAAATAATTGCACTTTTAGCAAAAGAAATTGGTAAACTTCCTAATTCAGTAGAGATTCAAGGACATACAGACAGCCGTAAATATGGAAATTCCAAAGATTATAGTAACTGGGATTTATCATCAGACAGAGCGAATTCTACACGTAAATATATGGAATCTAAAGGTCTTTGGAATGGTCAAATAAGCGTAGTTGCTGGATACGCAGACAAAGAATTAGTAAATAAAGACAATCCTTTTGCCAATGAAAATAGAAGAGTAACTATATACTTAAAGTATATAAAATCAAAAGACTTCTTAAACCAGAAAAAAGGAATGATAGAAGGTCTAGAAGAAGCTATTAAATAATCATACCCTCTAGGAAACTACCTAGTATATAAGATAAACTTGCAGCAATTGCACCAAGTGACAATGTTTCAAATATTGATTTTAATTTGTTTTTATCAGTTATATAACTTTTGAAATAACCTATAAGTATAAAAGCTACAGAAGTAAAAACACATGAAATTAGGAACGAATCATCATTTGACTTTATATCTACAATAAATTCATACACATAAAACGAAAGTGGTATTAGTCCAATAATAAAAAAAGAAATAAATGTTGCAATTGCTATATTAAATGAAGTAAGTTCTGGATGAATCATTTCATTAACTTCTTTCATTTTAAAGTCAATATAGAGTTTTTTATTTGATACAGTTTCAATTGTTATCTTTTCTAATAATTCACCAGTTAGTCCTTTTGATTTGTATATTTCTTCTATTTTCTTCCTATCATTATTTCTATGTGATTCATAGCTATTTTCTACCATCTCTTCTATTTTGTGAAATTTTTCGTGAGTAGCCTTTGACGAGAGATATGCACCAACCGCCATAGAAAACCCATCAGCCATTAAATTTGCAAATCCTAGAATAAGTATAACTGACGAGCCAAAATCTGCACCTACGGCACCAGCGACAACGGCAAATGTAGTTACGCTACCATCTATACCACCGTAAACTATTTCTGATAAGTATTTTTGAAATTTTGATGTCATGCAATTGAAATTCTTTTTAATTGGGAGTTTACAAACTGAATTTAGAGAAATAATTGAATTATTTATATTCTATTTATTCACACCTTAGTTTTTTTTTTAAATTTATAGTTAATTTATAAAATGGATAAGAAGGAAATAATAGCATTAAGTTTAGTAAAAGAGATTAATAATAAAGAATTATTATTTTATATAGAAAATTTTGAATCTATTAAACATATTATTAATTCTAAGATTGGGAAAACATTCAAAGAAAAGTTTGAAAAAGCATCTCTATTTGATTCAAATAACGAATACTTAGATAAAGCTGAGCTACAACTTGAATTAGCTGATAAAAACGATTCCGAGATAATATCAATTCAAGATGATAAATATCCAGCATTATTAAAGAATATATCAGACCCTCCACCGATTCTTTACTGCAAAGGTAAGCTATATGATGCTGAGAACGTTAGTGTATCAATAGTTGGTACAAGGAAGGCAACTAATTATGGAAGACTAGTAGTTGAAAAATTTGTTACACAATTAGTTGAAAACAGAGTAATTATTACAAGTGGTTTAGCTTATGGAATAGATTCTTATGCTCACGATAGGACTTTACAAAGTAATGGTACAACTTACGCTGTTATTGCTTCCGGAATAGATAAAATCAGCACTGATAGAGCCAAGAAATTATCTAATAAGATAGTAGAACAAGGTGGTTGTATTATTAGTTCATATCCTTTTGGAGTGAATGCTCTCCCCCCTTATTTCATTAGTAGAAATCGAATAATAAGTGGTATTTCTAAAGCTACAATAGTAATAGAAAGTGATGCAAAAGGTGGTTCACTTTGGACAGCTAAGTTTGCAGTAGAACAGAACAGAGATTTATTTGCTGTTCCAGGGAGTATATTTGAATCTAAAAGTAAAGGTACCAATACCCTTATTGAGAAGGAAATGGCTATCCCAGCTTTAAGTGTAGATCAAATATTGAAGCATATTGGTTTCTTACAAGTAACTAATAATAGCACTAAGAAAACTTTGACATTCAATAATTCTGAAGAAGAAAGAATCTTTGAATATCTATCTTTTTCACCTAAACATATTGATGAAATAGCAAATGCAGTGGATATGCCAATTATGAATGTACAAGTAAATTTATTAACTTTAGAATTTAGTTCCATGGTAAGACAATTACCAGGAAATTTATTTATTAGGAATATTGATTGATGAGAACAAAAAATCAAATTACAGAGAATATAATCAATGAAGTCAACAATAAGTTGATGGAAATTGGAAAAGATATTAATACAGCAAGACTTAAGGATTCATATAAATATCTAATTAGTAATGGTGGTAAGCGTTTCAGACCTCTCATAACTACACTAAGTTGTGCAATGTTTACTTCTGATTATCTATTGGCTGTAAACCAAGGTACAGCAATAGAATTACTACATAACTTCACTTTAGTACATGACGATATAATGGATAAATCTCCACTCAGAAGAGGAAAAGAAACTATCTATCAAAAGTTTGATGATACGACAGCAATATTACTAGGTGATTTGATATTAGGACTTTCTTGTAAGAGATTAAAAATTGGTTTAGAACCAATGCAGGGAATGAAAGCGATGAATATATTTAACTCAGGACTTGTTGAAGTTTGTGATGGACAAGGATATGATCTTGACTTTGAAACAAGAGATGATATAACTTTAGAAGAATATGATATGATGATAGAGAGAAAAACCGGCTCTTTAATCAAAGTCAGTTTTGTCATTGGTGGAATAACTGGAAATGCAACCGATGAAGAATTAGATAAATTATCTATAGTTGGTTATGAGTTAGGTAAAGCATTTCAGTTACAAGATGATTTGTTAGATATTATGGGTAAACAACAAGAATTTGGCAAAAAGACAGGACAAGATATAATAGAAGGAAAGAAGACTTACCTAATCATCAAGGCAAAAGAGAGAGCAGAGAAACAGGAACATTTAGAATTATTAAATAAATTCTTTAAAAATTCTGGTCTGGACGAAAAAGAAGTTCCAAAAATGAAATCATTGTTCGAGGAATTAGGTATAATTGATGATGTAAGGAATTTGATAAATGAAAAATTTGAATTTGTTTTTAGTATGATAAGAGAAATTAGAGATAATGAATACTCCGAAATTCTCATAGATTTATTAAATGAATATAAGACAAGAGCTGTTTAATGATTTTTTCTAATTCTACTATTAATGATAGTACTTTATTAAGTCCAGTGCAATTTATCAAATCAAAAATTGAAAACGATGATTTGATACTTATTACTTCTACTGAGAAACTCTCACAAAAATGGAATGTAGCTTTACTTAGAGAGTCTGGTAAGGCTTTTCATTTAACTGGTATTTTCTCTTTTAGAAATTTTATAAATCACCTTTCTAAGACTATACTTAATAAAGAAATTATAGATGAATTAGTTGAAAATGAACTAATTGTTAAATCAATTGAAAGTAGCAGTACATTAAAATTATCATTAAAAAGCAACTATAACTATATAACTCAGATATCTTCAATCATAAGAGGCTTAAGAGAAGACGGTATTCGTGCATCAAATATTAGAGAAGATTTGCTTGATAATATCGACAAAGGTAAACATGATAATGATAGATTGAATGACTTGTATGATATAATGAGGAATTATGAGAATACACTAGATATATTAGAGATGTATGACTATCCCTTGGCAACTGAAATATTGACTCTTACTCTAAAAGACAATAAATCCTTCACAAATAATAAATTGCTGTTTAATAACTTTATTAACTTCAGAAAACCTGACATTGATTTATTAGAAGTACTTTCTTTGTCAAATAACAAGCTAGTTATAAACTCAAATTATTCATTAGAGAAAGGACCTTTCATTGGTAATGATAACTTTTTCGTGAATGATTTATTAGAAATTGGATTTATCCCTTACTCAAATGAAAGACAATTAATTGATATCAAATTGCTTGAAACTGATTTAGGTTTCGATGAATCAACTATAAAAGTAGCCGAAAATAATAAAAATAAAATTGAATTATATAAATATAGTACAATTAGAGAAGAATCTTACGGAATAACCAAATTAGTCAAGTACTTACTACTAAATAAAAAATTGAACCTAAAACCGTCTGATATTTGTGTAGTCTCTCGAGATGTAGGTTCTTACTCGTTATTACTAAGAGAGTTTTTTGCAGATAATCAAATACCCACTAATATTACAGATAGATACGAATTGTCTAAATCTCCTGTAATAAATGGTATATTTCATATTTTAGAATCACCAATAAATAATTATAGATTGAGTTCTTTACAAGAAGTATTTAATTCAGCATATTTAGATGTTGGTATTGAGAGCCCAAAAGAGTTACTTCATTTAGCAAAAAAATACAAACTTATTGGTGGTATCCCGGGAATGGGGATTACGAATTTCTTAACACAATTAACTACGAGATTGAATAGTATAAAAACAGCAATCAATGAGAATAATGGTAATCTATATCACAGTAGAAAGTATAATAAGCAATTAAAAGATCTAGAAAAAGCATCAACTAAATTCAAATTGTTAGAACAAAAATTTGAAACTATTGATGTTTCAAAACAATATAGCATTGAAGACTTTATTACATTAATCAATAATATAATTCATACATTTTCAATTAAAAATAAAATTCAAGAACTAACTGACTGGATAAATGTTGCAGAATTAACATTTAATGATAAAGTTTTTTACACAGAAAGGGTTGAAAAAGACGCTCGTGCATTATTCAAATTTATGGAATTGCTAGCAAAACTGAATCAATTGGAACTTGGATTTGACCCTCAAAGAAAATACTCACTCGAAGAACTGATAAACAAACTTAAAGGAATCGTATCTATAACTAGATACCAGATCAGAGAAAAGAAAGGTTATGGAGTAGAGGTTACTTCTATCGAACAAACAAGAGGAATGAACTACAAAATACGTATTATGGCTGGTGCAATAGAAGGTATGATGCCAGTTCCATTCAAAACAGATAAGCTTGTGGGTAAAATCATTCAAGATTCGGAACGAAGACATTTTTACCAAGAATATGCGCAATTCCATGAATTTATGAATAATGATGCAAGCTTTTATATTTTCTCTCATTTAGAAGATAATGATGAAGCAAAATTAGTAAGTCAATTTGTAACACCACTAGAAACGATTAATGGAATTGGTAATTACAATGAAGATTCTAACTTAGAGTGGCAACAAGCAATTATAAATAGAAGAGAATTAATACTAGCTGGATTAGAATCTCCTTTTGAGGAGGTGAGTACACGAATGGAAGAGTATAGAAAGCGTACTGATTTGGAAGTAGATTCTGGATTGGAAATAGAAATGATAGCAGAGCAGATTAATCATGAAGAGTTTTCGGTATCCAGAATAGAAAGCTTCAAAAATTATACGTATGATTTCTTTTATTCTAATATAGTTAATTTAGAAATCCCAGAAAATATTGAGATTTTTCTCTCCAAATTAGAGTTAGGTAATTTGATTCACAAGTCGATAGAAGATACTTTTACTGTTTATAAGTCAGCTCATAAAGAATGTATAATTGGTAGTATTAAGTCTATAGATAATAAATACTCAGAACTCGATTTAGTAGAATTGAAGCAAACTGATAAAGTGGATTTAATTAAACTATTTAAAACGACTGTAAAAGAAAAATTAAGTATATTTAAATCACAACATCAATTTTTTAATCTTGACCAATTATTACTTTTAGGAGACGAAGAAAATGACGGAATTATGATAAAGTGGTTTGAGAATATAATTGATAGACATATTAGTGATGATTTCTACATCACGGCTGTCGAGTTCCCGTTTTATAAAGAGAAACTAGATACCATTGGAATCAATCCCTTTTTCAAAGGTAAAATAGACAGAATAGATATTTCAAAGGATTTCAAGTCTTATAGAATAATTGATTATAAGACTAGTGAGACAGAAAGAGATGGATTACAATTGGCGATTTATGCCAGAATATTACAGAATATATTTAAAAATGGATATGGGTTAGAGGTTGAGCCAGATGGGTTAATTTATGATTCATTTCGTTATAAATCTGATTCTAAGAACCTACTTGGCTACCACGATATAATAGAAAAGTATAAGGTAAAAGGAACAGTTGATGATGAGATTAATAAGCTCTTAGCCAAAGCTATAAGTATTATCGAACAATTATATATATTAGATTTTAGTGGGGTTAAAGGTAAGAACAATAATAGTAAATACGATTCAAAAGAAATAAAACTATTGAAACGTGATTAGGTATTAAATTCCTTTATCCATTTGTCTTTATTTTCAATGAAATATAACTTAGCTATATCGTATTCATTAGGTATAATGCCTTCTAATATTGCTTCTTCAATTTCATTTTTTATATGACCAACAAGCCTTGATGGCTTGATATTGCATATTTCCATTATCTCCTCTCCCCTAACTGGCGATTGGAAAGAACGAAGGTGATCGTTCTCTTGAACTTCTTTTATTCTTGCAAAAACTACTTCATAATTCTTAAGATACTGTTCCATTTTATTTGAATTCTTAGTAGTTATATCTGCTTTGCAATGTATAAATAAATCTTCTAAATCATCACCAGCAAAAGCTGCTAATCTACGATATGCACTATCTGTAGTTTCTCCATCTACAAGTGCCATTGGTCTTTGGTGTAGTCTAACTAACTTCTCTACATAAGGATGATGTTCCATAGGTAATTTGAGGTCACGGAAAATCCCTTTTTGCCATTTAGCTCCTATTTCCTCATGTCCGTGGAATGTCCACCCTGAAATCGGGTGAAATCGCTTAGTAACCGGCTTGGCTATATCATGCATAAGTGCAACAAACCGTAACCAAATATTATCAGTCATTCCACAAATATTATCTACTACTTCTAAAGTGTGGTAAAACACATCTTTATGTGCGTACACTCTTCCATTTTTCTCAACTTTATCTACTCCACGTAAATTATATACTTCGGGGAAAATAATCTCAAGAAGACCAGTATCCATAAGTATATTCAAACCAATACTAGGTTTATTTGTTTTGAGAATTTTTAAAAACTCATCTGTAATACGCTCTTGAGAGATTTTCTTTATTTCTTTGTGTAATTGTTTAATTGCTTCGAATGATTCTGTTTCTATTTCAAATCCCAATTGAGAGGCGAACCTTGCTGCCCTCATCATTCTAAGTGGATCATCTTTGTAAGTGATAATTGGATCGAGAGGGGTAACTAATATTCTATTTTTAAGGTCTTTCATACCATTGAATAAGTCAAGGACTTCACCGAATGTATTTTTATTTAGCGAAGCGACCATTGTATTAATAGTGAAATCCCTTCTTTTTATATCATCTTCAAGGGTACCTGCTTTTACTTCTGGTTTTCTCGAACCTTCGGTATATTTCTCTGTTCGAGTACCTACAAATTCGATTTGGATTTTTTGATAAGGTACTAATGCTGTTCTGAATCTTGCATATTCTATTACATGAGAGTTTAGCACTTTAGCCACTATATTAGCAAATTCAATAGCGTCTCCTACAACAGTAATATCATAGTCTGATTTGGTAAATCCCAATATTCTATCACGGACATAACCACCAACAACATAAATCTCATAGTTATGAGAATCTGCAATTTCGCCTATCTGCTTAAGTACGTTATCTTGTATTTCTATTTTCATAAAAAAAGGCGATTCTTAGAATCGCCTATATTCTCAAATTTTATTTATGATTACATTCCATCTGTATAGACAGCAACATCTTTTACTTTTCTGATTACACTAGAACCATTGTTCTTTCTATCAATAGCCAATAAAGCTGAAGCATATATTTCCTTCCAAGTCAACCCAAATAATTCGGTTAATTCAAATGGTTCTCCACTGCCACCAAAAGTATCTTTAACTCCTACGAATTCCATTGGTATAGGATAATTCTTAACTAAAACTTCCGCAACTGCTCCACTCAGACCACCATGTACTTGATGCTCTTCAGCAGTTACCATAGCTCCGCATTTCTTTGCAGAATTCACAAGAGCATGTTCATCTATTGGTTTGATTGTGTGGCAATTTATTACTTCGGCATTTATATTATGTTTTTCTTTAAGAGCTTCAGCTGCTTTAAGAGCTTCCCACACCATAATTCCATTTGCAACAATTGAAACATCAGAACCTTCTCTAAGCAAATCAGCCTTTCCGATAATAAACTCATCTTCTGGTTTTGTGAACATTGGAACAGAAGGTCTACCGAATCTTAAATATGCAGGACCTACCATTTCGCCGATGGCTATAGTCGCTTTTTTGGCTTGTTCGTAATCTGCTGGGCAAATTAGTGTCATATTAGGTAAAGTTCTTAAGAATGCTACTTCTTCTAATGATTGATGAGTAGCACCATCAGGTCCAACTGTTAGCCCCGAGTGTCCTCCACCAATTTTTACATTTGCTTCATTATAACAAATTGATACACGAATTTGATCAGCATTCCTAAAAGCGGCAAAAGCACTGTAACTAGAGAAAAATGGGACTTTACCGGACAAAGCTAACCCAACAGCAACAGTCGTAGCGTTTTGTTCTGCGACACCTACTGAAATAAATCTTTCAGGAAATCTATCTTGGAAGTATGAAGTTTTCACAGATCCAGATACATCTGCACCGATAACAACGATTCTTTCATCTTTTTCTCCTAACTCAACTAATCCTAATCCGAATCCATCTCTCGTTGGCTTATTTCCGTAGCTTTCTATTCTTGTCATTATTTATACTTTATCTTATTTATTTTCAAAATTGAATTTATAAACTAAATCTTTGTAATTATCTTTCAAATCAGGGAATCCTTCGATGTCAATTAATACGTGGAATCTGTTTTGTACGAACAAACTAATATATCCATATTTATAAGTTTCTTCCCAACGCATAAAACCAATATACCCATCTTTCAGATCTAATCTCGTAAGTTTAAAACCGGGATCCTCACTTGGTAAATCAATAAGTAATTGATAATCAGGGAAAAATTCTTTACTATAATAATCAGCAATTCTTACTTTTATTAACTTTCCTTTTGCCTCATATACACCTGTAGAGGTAGTATAACGTCCCAAACCAGAGCGAGTTTGTCCAGATGATGATTTCTCAAGCTTAATATTTTTAATAGAACTTGGGTAAAAATCAAACAATCTATTTGGAGTAACTAGCTCTTTACCTTCGACTTTAATAGTCTTTTCTTTACTAATTTTATGAACCACATCTTCATTAAACTTAAATTCAGTTACACCAGAACTTGTCGAAGTACTATCTTTTATAATCCCTACTTCTTCTGGTTTATTTGATTCACAAGAAATCAGAATTAACAATAAAAACGTTATGATGGTTAACTTTTTCATTAATGTAGTTCTGACAATGCTATTTCAGCCTGTTCTTCATTTGGTGGATTACCATGCCATTTGTATTCATCGTTCATAAATGATACGCCTTTACCCATATATGTTTTTGCTACAATACAAGTTGGCAATCCTTTATTCTTATAATTTTCTTCGAATTTATCAAAGGCTTCTTTTATTTGATTATAGTCATGTCCATCTATTTCAATTACATCAAAATTAAATGACTCAAATTTTTCCTTAATTGGGTAAACCGACATTATATCCTTAACTCTTCCATCTATTTGACAGTCATTATTGTCAACTATCCAACAGAAATTGCTTAACTTATGACTACCTGCCGCCATGGCCGCTTCCCAACAAGCACCTTCTTGTAATTCACCATCACCCGTGATACAGAATACTTTTTTATCATTCTTGTCAATTATCCAATCCGACATTGCCATTCCTACAGCAATAGAAACGCCTTGACCTAATGAACCAGAAGATGTTTCTATACCAGGTAAGTTCATATCTAATCCTGGATGTCCTTGTAATCTAGAACCATATTTTCTTAATGATTTCAATTCCTCAGTGGGGAAGTAACCTGCTCTAGCTAAAGTAGAATATAGGACTGGTGCCATGTGTCCAGCTGAAAGTACAAACCTATCTCTACCTGACCAATCAGGACTTGATGAATCATATTTCATTATGCCACCAAAAAATAAAACTGACATGACATCAGTTATACCAAGTGGACCACCGGGATGACCAGACTTCGCTAAAACTAAACTCTTTATTATATCTTGTCTAATAGTAAGAGCAATTTCGTCATATTCGTTATGCTCTCTTACCTTATTATCAAATATTTTTGTAGAAAAATTGATTTCCAGACTCATTTTATATTTTCATTTATTAATATGTTCAAAATTAAGAAAATATTATTCTAATTCTTAAAATATAGGTATATTAGTTTTGAGCGAATTATCAACAATTGTTACCTTTTTAAGTTTCAGGTGTTAATGTTATTATGAAAACATATATAAATAAAATAGTAATTACATTATTTATCATTCTAAATGTAATTACAATATATTCTCAGGAAAATGCCAGCGAAGGAACACGGTTTCTAATAGCATTCCCTCAAAATGAACGTACGAATAGTAGTGATTTTGATAATAATGTTAAGTTGGCTATATATATTAGTTGTTCTGATGGCGCTACAGTTACCTTAAGAAATCAATATAACAACAAAACTGTAACTCGTACTATTAATAAGGATGAAATATTATCTTTAGATAATTTTGAATTAGGAAAACAGAATGAGATTGAAGAAACTTCTGATGGTCAAGTTAGTAATAAAGTAATCGAAATATTATCTAATAATCCAATTTCAGTCTTTGTGATAAATTCTAAAAATAATACTTCCGATGGCTATCTTGCATACCCTGTTTCAGAATGGGGTCATAATTATATACATAATTCTTTCTATCATCATTATCGTAATAGAGAATCTCGTTCTTCTGGCTTTACTATATTATCTCAGGAAGACAATACACTTATCAAAGTAGTACTTAAAGGTAAAGGATATTTGAAAGGTAGTACTAAATCAGGTAATCATGAATTAGGTGATACACTTTATTTGAAGTTGAATAAAAATGAATCTTATACAATAAAAACTCAGTCTGATTTCAATAATACTTTTGATATATCAGGTTCACTTATTATTGGAAATAATCCTATTGGGCTTATTTCCTTTCATGAGAGAACGTTAATACCTCAAGACAATCCAGACAATGGGTTTGATCATCTTATAGAGATGATGCAGCCACTTTCGAATTGGAGAAATAAATATATTTCGATTGATTTTGGACGTAAAATGGGAGACTTTTTTCGTGTATTACCTCTAAAAGATAATACACAACTTACAATTACCAATTATAATGAGAATGGAAACCTTACAAAAACTGAAAAAGTAACCATCAACACAGGTGGTGGATTTTATGAGTTTAATAATGCAAAAATCAATAGTTATAATAGCCAAAGCTTAATTGGAATAAAAGGATCAACAATATGGGAGGCAGATGGCCCAATACTTGTAACTCAATATGCATATTCTCAGGATTGGGAAAAGAATAGGAGTAATACAAGAAATGACAACTACGATCCATTCATGCTAAATTTGATTAATGAAGAACAGTTCACAAATAATGTTAGATTTCTAGTTCCTTCTTATAATGATTTTGATAAACATAATATTAATATGATTGTCAATGTAGATCTAACCAAAAACATAAGTAATCAATTAGAATCTATTGAATTAGATGGTATGCCTATCTATATTGCTAATCCCAGTATTAAGAATAATAGAATTGGAAATACTAGTTACTATTGGTTAAGATTTGAAATAAAACCTGGAGTACATAGTATCAATTCAGAAGTTAGGTTAGCTGCATTCCTTTATGGTTTTGGTACAGCTGACTCTTATGGTATGCAAACAGCAATAGGGAATTTACCTTTGATTGATACACTTGTTTCAAAATCAAATTATTTCGATTGTGATTCATTCAACATAGATTATCGTATAAAAAGTACATTCGGTGCAGAAGGCAATCAAGGATACATTTCAAAAAATTATAAATTTTTAGATTTTAATGTAATCTCTTCTGAAGGAATGACTTATAATTACAATTTTTCTACTGATAGCATGGTAGTGAACTTCAATGGCTTTTTAACTAATAATCCATTCGAATCCAAGTTCATTATTACGGCAACTTCAGAAACTGGTAAAGTTTTTTATGATACTGTTTACTTTAGATTCAATGAATCTATTCCTTTAAATAAACCAACTATTTCTAAAATTACACCTGGTGATGAGATTTATTTTACAATCTCACTTAATCAAGCAAAAGATACACTTACATTTCTTAATAATTATACCATCTTATTTAAGTTTAATCGAGAATGGTTTGAATTGTTAGATTTTGAAATACTTGATGAGTCTGTAATGAGTCAATTGATTGACACTACAATAAACGATACTATCTACTATTCATTAACTTATGATCTACCAAGGAGTCATATAACTGGTGGTAATTCTGTAGTTATATTACTTCGATCTTTACTCAACAAAGATTCAATATTTACTCCTGAATTTTTATTATATAGTAAAAGTGGTAATAATTGTTATTACGGAAGTAAAAGTGATACCGTGAACGTTGATATATGTGTACACGGTCTCCGTGTAATAGAGTTTGATTGGAAAGATGATTTGGAAATTAATGAATCGATACTTCACTCTAATTCAAGCGCAATAATTTCAATATATAATTACGAAGGGAAGGAAATAATAAGTAATTTTATTTTAGATGATGGACAAAATATAGACCTTAATACCTTGCTCAAAAATAAAGGTTTATATTTTATTAGAAACACTAGAATAGGAAATAGCTTCCCGTTAAAATATTTTCATTTTTAAATTACTAATTAATAATTTATATTAATACTTATTTTATTGTAAAAATCATTTATATTTTTACATCACATAAATCTGTATATCTGCATAAATTGGTAATTGAATAGATGAGAATAAAGAAGATAATTGCTGAGAACCTAAGTGAAGGTAAAGTTCTAATAAAAAAAGAACTTGGAGAAGATGCAATAATACTTTCTACTAGAAATATTAAGAATAGTGAAACCGGTAAGGACACTATTGAGATAGTAGCAGCTATCGATGAAAAAATAAAAAACGTACCTAAAGCAGTATCTAAATCAAGATCAGAAGTCCAAGAAATAGATAATAGTAAAATTGAAAACCTAATTGAATCTATTAATTATCCATTTCTCAGCTACTTAGATAAAAATCTAGCAGCAAAATATATTTATCTTAAAAAATTAGGTTTCGAAGAAACGTTTATTGGACCTACATTACAATCTATTTCTAAATCAAATAATCTTGATATTTCCGAACATGATTTACTCAACTCTATCATAAGTAGAATAAAAATTGATAATCTATTTCAAAAACGGATTTCACGAAAAGTTTATGGTTTTGTTGGCCCATCGGGTGTAGGTAAATCTTCAACTCTCTTGAAGTTTGCAGTTATCCACAAACTTATGAACTCGTCTAATGTTCTGGTAATTGGTGCTAACAATCACAATTTCGGTGCTAATGATTTATTAGCAGCATATTGTAAAGTATTAGATTTGAATTTTGAGAAAGCTGGATCAGAAGAAGAGCTTAATCGTCTAATAGACAACAAAAAAGCTTATGATTTGATTTTAATTGACTTTGATAGTAAATCAAAATATACGAATTCATCACTTGAGAATATCCTTATCTTACCTGTAAATGGGTCTCCAAATTATTTATCAAAACAATTGAATATCTATAGCAGTAGTTTCATAGGGCTTTCAGGATTAGATGAAAATTTTGAAATTCAACCAATTGTCGAGCTTTTGATAAATAAAAATCTAACCTTATGCTTTTATACAAATGGCTCAAATATACCGGATGATATTGAGCTTGCAGATGTAAGTGGAATTAAAAAGATGATACTTAGCAATGGATAAACCAACAAAATTCATAACTATTTGCAGTGGTAAAGGTGGAGTTGGTAAAAGCTTCGTTGCTGCTAATCTGGCACATCTTCTTTCACAAAAAGGTAAGACACTACTTTGGGATTCAAATTTAAACTTTCCAAATTTACATTTGATTTTAGGAGTTGATCCACCTCTTAGATTAAATGACTATATCAGTTCAAATGTAAAGTTTAAAGATACTATATTTAAAGTAGAGCAGGATTTCGACTTAATAATAGATAGTCCTCTCAGTGATAGACTTGATAGTGAGCATAGCGAGAAATTTTATGAAATTTATCAAGAGATTAAATCATTAGATACGTATGACTATGTTGTGATAGACACTATGCCTGGGGCAGGTGAGTTAGTCCTCGAATCGTGTATTTTGTCAGACTTGTCTATAGTATTAATAACGGATGAACCCACAACTATAGTTGATTCTTATGGGCTACTTAAACTTATTTTACCATTTGTAGAGTCAGACAAAATAGGAATATTAGTTAATAATGTAATAGATGAAGAAGATTACGATGAGATAATTAGTAAGATAAATCTTACGACCAATAAGTTTTTGGGCGTAAATTTCAATAATGTTGGGTTCATTCCTTATGATCGAGAAGTAAGAAAATCTATACAAACTCAAGAATTAATAACTATAAGTAATAATAATTTACCTGTTTCAAAAAACTTGCACGATATTTGCGGACGAATAGAACAGTATTTGAAATCTAAAAATCTGATTAATGAGAATAGATAGTATGGATGAGAAAGAGTTAGCAAAATCAAAAGAAGCTGATACAAAAGCACAAAAAGAAAAAGAAAAAGAGCTAAAGAAACGTCAGAAAGAAGAACAAAAAAAAGCTAATGCAATTGTAATATCTCCTTTCAAAAGTTTATTACTTGCTGCACTTATGTTCACTATAATAGGTTTCTTAGTATTCTATTTCGGCTCAGAATTTGACATAGTTGAGAGTAGCTATCGTGCATTTCTGATATTTTCTACAATATATGTTGGAATTGGCTTGATTGTTCTAATATTCTTTTATTCACTTTATAGAATTAAAGTCAACGAATCGAAAAAAGAGAATGAGAAAAGTTCTAATCAGAACTTTGATTACGAAGAAGACGAAATGGATAGAATAATGAATGAATCAATACAAGAAAACGAATAATCATATCCCAATTATTTATATATAAATGAATATTTCAGAAAATATATGGTTAGAATACAAACTAGACCCTAATCAAGAATTGAGAGGCAAATTATTTGTTCAATATTCTTGGATAGTTAACTATGTATTGAGTAAACTCAAAGTACCTGATAACTCAATCTTAGAGAGAGGAGATCTAGTAAATATTGGAATGATTGGGCTCAGTCAATCTATAGATAGATTTGATTTAGAAAAGAATGTGAAATTCGAAAGTTATGCAATAACTAGAGTCAAAGGTACTATACAAGATGAGTTAAGAAAACTCGATTGGTTATCTCGTACTGCAAGAAAGAAAGTAAACAGTATAAACGAAATAAAAGAAAAGACCTTAAAAGAAAATGGAATAGAGGTCTCAGACGAAGAGATTATCAAGAAATTAGAGCTAACTAGCGATCAATATAATAGCTACTTGCAAGCAATGGAAGCTTCACGCAACACACTTTCTTTCATAGACAGCAGTGTTGATACTGATAATGAAGGCTATTCTTTAGTAGATAATATCACTTATGATAATGATGTAAATCAATTAGATGATTTGATTGAAACAGAAAAAATAGATTTTTTAACAAACTATTTGAAAGAATTACCTGAGAAAAAAAGACTAGTAATAGCTCTTTATTATTACGAAAATTTAACATTTAAAGAAATTGGCAAGCTGATTGATGTGACTGAAGGTAGAGTAAGTCAAATTCACTCAGAAGTCATTAAAGAATTAAAGGTTAAAATAAATAGATATGAGAATGCTTAGTAATAATATTATAAAACGTCTTTCTAGGATTGAAGATTTACCTTCTATTCCCATTGTCTTAACAGAAATAATGACAATGTTGGATGACGAAAATCTAAAATCAAAAAATCTAGCAGAGACAATAGAAAGAGACCAAATGTTAACTACTCGAGTTTTAAGGGTAGCTAATTCGCCATACTATGGATTTACTAGAAAGATATCAACTATAGAGCTAGCTATAGCACTGATAGGTATAAATACAATCCGTGATATAGTAACGGGTATTATGGTTAAACGAATTTTTGTAAATACTCATAAGTCTGTAATTGATTTAGATTCATATTGGAAATATAGTATATTCTGTGCTGGAGCAACAAAGTATTTCGCTGGTAAATTGAAATACAGACCACTAGGTGAATCATTTGTAACAGGGCTTATGCACGATATGGGTGTTTTATTGTTGAGTACCTATTTTTCTCACGAATACAAAGAAGTACTAATCCAACTAGAGATGGATCAAAGGTATTCGCTAGTACAAGCTGAGCAAAAGATATTGCAAACTAATCATGCTGAAGTAGCTTCTTGGTTAGCAGATAAGTGGAATTTACCATCTAAAATTTGTATTGCACTTAAAAACCATCATTACTATTTTAGCAATGTAGATGTTAAAGACGTGATAAACGAACAACCACTTACTGTGGCCGTTGCACTATCCGAGTACTTTGCAAAAGAATTAGGGTTTATGACTTGGAACAATGAAATGACAGATTCTAAGCTTTTTGTTGGCCCAGAGATTTTCACTTCAAATGATGATACTATGTTTGACGCAAATAGTTCAATATCATTGATTAAACAAGATTTATTGAAGGAATTTGACAAATACAGTTTCTTTACAGAGATGTAGATGAGAAAAAGCAAAATTGGACATAGAAAGTACATCAGAAAAATCCTCCAAATGGAAGATAAGATGGATTCTTTATTCGAGATTGTAAATTCCAAAGACTTCCGTTCACTCTTGTTGGTAATTGAAAAAGAATTAGATAAACGTTTTAGTATAATCGAATCAAAAATAGAGCTTGAAAACCAAGATTACATAGAAATATTCGAATCTTCTTTAGATAAAAAGAAGTACTTAGAAAAAGAAACTACTTATCTGAGTGAAGAAGGAATATTAGATTGGGTAAAATCAACTGGTAAAACCCAAATCGTACCTTCTCCTTTTTATTCTTACGGTAAAGCTGCTGTGATAATAACCCCACTATTCAACAAAGAAATACATATAGGATTCTACCTAGCACTAAGTAAGAACAATAGACTATTATTTGATGATGTGCAAATCAATAATATTGATAGATTAGTGTTACTTTTTAACTCTAAATTAATATCACTTTATTATGAGCTAAAGATGAAATCTATGGCTAGTAGTCTAGAATATTACGAAAAAATCATTCTTAGTAGTGTTAATTATCTTGATGGTAAACTAATAGTTGAAAGTACTTCTGAAAAGATAAATCAATCCCTTTCAATTGTAAAAAGCAATTTGGATTTAATTGATAATGATTCAGAGACTTTTTATACTAGATTAAATAAAATCACAAGTGAAATTGATAATATTTCTGAATTGAATTCTAAGTTAACCGAGGAAATTGGTGATAATCTAGACAATATGAGCAGTAAACTTAGTTTAGATGAGATAATCAATGAAATACTTGAGGTTATGAATCATGACTTTTTGAATACTAACTTAGATATCAGTTTTATTGAATCTACAGAAAAGTTCTATATTAGCACTTCTAAAGGTAAAATTAGATCAGCAATTATTAATCTACTTGTACATATACTTAATCAAGCCGAACAGTTCAAAGTGCTTAATATATACTATAAGACAGTTAATAATAGGGCTAATATTTCCTTTTACCTAGGTGTAGAGAATTATTCTTTTACAAATAATATGACTTTAGATTCCCCAGTGGAAGTACCGATACCAAAAGAACTAGAAATAACTAAAAAGCTATTAAATAGTATTAATTCCAGACTCGAAATAGTATATGTTGAGGAATTAGGGTATTTTTTCAATATTTTAGTTAAATGAAAACCTTCATATTTATATTATTATTATTTACTAGTACCGTAGTTTATTCTACGGAATTGCTAGATGCTATAAAAATAGATAATAACACAATTCTACTTAGATTTAGTGATAGAGCTATTTATTCTACAAGTCTATCAGATGATAAAAAAAATATATCATTAGAAATAAAAAAGACCAAAAACCAAATAGGAAAAAATAGTGTCCGATTTGATTCCGAATTAATCAAGGAAATATTTGTTACTACAAAGAATAGTAATTTGCTTGTTAATATAATGTTAAAGACTAATTCTGGGTTTAATACATTCCAACTCCCCTATTCAAACTCAATAATAATAGATGTATTCGATTGGAACAAAGTATCTGCAGTAGAAGATAAGTATCGAAGTGGATTATTTGCCTATGAAAGCAGCCTATACAAACAGTCAATTAATCTATTTAATGAATCAAAAGGGCAATTGAATACAGCTCGTTCTATGTTAGGTATAGTTTATTTATTAGAAGATAGCTTGGAAGCATCATTTAATCAACTAACAATCGCTGCCCGCAATAATTCAACAATTCCTGATGTTTACGCAGCTCTGAGCCAAATATATTCTGAAAAGGGTAGTCTGACAAAAGCACAATATTTTAAAAGTAAATTTTTAACAAGTCTTTCTATTAGAGATTCTAATTATCAATATCCACAATTAATATTTACCAAATCAAACATGGATAGCTTGAAATTAGATGAATTTGTAGATACTTCGGATGTTGATTTGGAAGTAGTTGCAAATAATGAGCGATTTTCAAATTTGTTTGATGAAGATGCTGATAGAAAGAAAACAGAATCTGTTGCTAAGAATCAATTAGAAAACGAAGATGCCTTTTTAGGAATGAAAAACTTCTTAAAATATATAATAATTGGTTTACTAATATTAATACTATTTATTATCTCATTATATTTGAAATGGCGTAAGACTAGGGTAGCTATTCAGAATAAAGATGCAAAAAATAGCTTCGAACAAGAGTTGAAACAAATTACTTCTAAAGTTAAAAATGATGGTGGTATTGTAGTGGATAGAACAGACGTATCTGAAAATTACAAACCTAAGGTCGATGTAAAGAAAAAAGAAACTCAAAGTGGTAAGTTGACTAAAGAATCTAATATAAAATCTACTGATACTGATAAGAAAATAGAAGCGAAAGAATTACTTTCAGCTATCAATGATATTAGATCTTCAAATATCAATATTAGTCCAAACAATCCTGAGTTGGATAATAATGAACTAAAATCAAAACTTTATAGCAAGTTCAACGTTGATAGTAGTAGAAACAATCAATAAAATATAAATGAAATTATTTTTACTATTAATATCTACAACATTGTTAATTGCATTTAATTATAGCAATTCGCAGACTATTGACCTTAATACTCGAAATAATCAAAAAATAACCTCTAATACCTCTTTGCTTCAGTCAAGTCAAACTTCTGGTGGCATAATAATTGATAGTAAACAGTTAAGCAAAACGGCAAGTATAGACCAAGATACTTCAAGTATTAAAAATGAAATATTGAAAATCTATACTAGTGACAATTTGAAATTCTATGTAAGAATCAAATTAAAAGAATATATAATCCCTATAAAAATACAAGTGTATAATATGTTAGGGAACTTAGTAGAAGAAGTATATAGCGGTGCAGCTATTAAAGATGTTGAGTATCCATTCGATGCTTCAAATCTGCCAAATGGATTCTACTTATGTATTCTGCAAGGTCCTAACTTCCGTGATGCTGAAAAGTTTACAATATCAAGGTAACAAATGTCTAGAATATCAGCATTGCGCTTAGTAATACTAATAAGTATTACTTTAACTTTCGTAAATGAAGCTTACTCCCAACAAATGAATGGTTCGTATAGCTCATCTTACCTAAATAGAAATACTTCTTCTAGAATAAATGCTATGGCTGGTGCATATACAGCAGTAGTGAATGATCCTAACTCAGTTTTTATCAATCCCGCTGGTATCGGCTTTTTACTGAACAAACCTATGTTTGTCTCTTCAGTTAGTATGCCAGGAATAGGAAGAGTACACTCTAGTTTGGCTTACGGTCAAGGATTTGGAGATCACTTTGGTGTAGGTCTTGGAATTAATTCATTCACTTCTGGTCAATTCCAAGGTCGTGATATAATGGGGAATCCTACTAATAGTATGCGTGATTGGCAATACTCAATGAATTTATCAGCTGCTTATTCTAGTGAGGACTATAGTTTTGGAGGAACATTCAAGTATCTCGGTCGTGATTTACAAGGAAGTGGAACAAGTGCAAAAGGTTTTGCATTCGATTTAGGAACGAAATTTAATGTTGCTGATTTGTTTTCTTTTGGTGCTGCAATACAGAATGTTGGTGCTTCATTGAAATGGAACACACCAAATAGTACTGTTGATGAATTACCACTAACTGTAAGAACTGGTGTTGCAGTAGAGTTTGGGTTGAATGACCAATCAGTGGAACAAAGAACCTCAATTACTGGCGAAATAGATACATTATATATTCCTGCAACTAAGTATTTTTTATTAAGTTTTGATGCTATTTTTAGAGAAACTGACATCGCTCCTAGCTTCGTATTAGGTGCAGAAATTGTACCTACTGAGTTATTAGCTATTCGTGCCGGAGTTAATGTTTATGGTGAAGATAATGGAATACCAACTCTTTTACCTCTTAATATTTGGGGTGCTGGTTTAAGTTTAAGACCTGATTTACAAAATACGGCTTTTGATTTGAATATAGATTATTCTGTATCTAATGAATATATATTAGGTAGTGGTGTTACACACCATATTTCAATAATTATTGACCTGAAATAGCTGCTGATTTCATATCTATAATATTTTGTTCAAAGTTACCTTTGAAAAGTCCAGAACCTGAGACTATCATATTAGCACCAGCATCAACAACTTCCTTTATATTATCAACCTTTACTCCCCCATCTACTTCGATTTCGACATGAGAAAGTCCGTTTGAATCAAGATAGTTTCTAAGTTTTCTACATTTATCTAAAAAACTAGTTATAAAACTCTGACCACCAAAACCTGGGTTAACTGACATCAAAAGTATAAAATCGCAATATTCAGCTGCATCATAGGCATATTGTAATGGTGTAATTGGATTTAAGACAACTCCAGCTTTACAATTTCTTTCTTTTATTTTTGATAAAGTTCTGTGAAGATGATTACAAGTTTCAGCATGTACTGAAATATAATCTGCGCCTGCGTCTGCGAAATCGTCAATGTAATTATCTGGATTGCTTATCATAAGGTGACAATCAATTGGAAGATCAGAATGCGGTCTAATAGCTTTAACTATGAGCGGTCCAATCGTTATGTTGGGAACAAAATGACCATCCATAACATCAACATGAAGTATATCTGCCCCAAATTTTTCACATTTTTTAACTTCTGTCTCTAAGTTAGAAAAATCACAAGATAGTAAAGAAGGTGCTATTTTTAATTGATGAATCATTATTTACTTTTGATAGCAGGTTTAGAATTAGTGTAAAGTTCGTTTAACTTTCTATGTACATCATAAAGAAGTGTTCCTTTTTTATAATTACCATCTTCATCAGGAATACCAAATTCTTTACCCATTAGCAACTTAGATCCATCTTCAATATTTTTTATTGAATGTATGCTAAATTCATTTTTTCTGACTGATTCTATTATGTCTTCACTTAGCATTAGATCATTCACATTCTGTTCAGGAATAATCACCCCTTGATTACCAGCGAATCCTCTTGCTTTACAAATTTCATAATAACCTGTAATCTTATCATTTACTCCACCTATCGGCTGGATATCACCTTTTTGGTTCATAGATCCAGTTATAGCAATCTGTTGAGTAATAGGAGTATGAGAAATTGCTGATAATAATACATAAATTTCTGCTGCAGAAGCGGAATCTCCATCTATACCTCCATAGTTTTGCTCAAACGCAATAGAGGCAGATAAAGATAATGGATTTTTTTGAGCAAATCTCTCAAGGAAGAAACCTTGTATTATTAAAATACCCTTATTATGAATAGAACCACTTAATTGAGCTTCTCTTTCTATATTTATGATTCCTCTGTTTCCAGCACCTATAGCAGCGGTAATTCTTGCTGGCTTCCCAAATGAAGCTATACCAGTACTCATAACTGTTAGACCATTTATTTGACCAACTCTACTACCTTCGGTGTCTATTAGAGTACTACCTTGTAATATATGATCAGTTATTTTCTGGTCTATAAGATTGTTTCGGAAGTTCCTTTGTTTTAAAGCTTCTTTCACATATACTTCTGTAACCAACTTCTTATTATCTTGTTCAGCAAAATATGAAGCTTCTCGTAGTAAATCAGCAATATCAGAAAATCTCAAAGTAATTCTATCTTGTGAACCTGCATGTGCAACAGACCACTCCAAAACCTCAGCTACTGCTTTGGGTTTGAAATGTAAAAGGTTTTCTTCTTCACATTGAGATGCTATAAAACTCACTATACTATCGAGTAATTCATCAGTTTTAGCAGTTTCATAGTCAAATTGAGCAAGAATTTTGAAAATTTTCTTGAATCCTTTTTCATATCTATATAGATAATTATAAAGTGATTGGCCACCAACAATAATTACTTTTACATTTACTTTTATTGGCTCTGGCTTCATTTGGCTTTCGCTTACTTGAAGATAAGTCGCATAAGGTTGGATATCTAATTTATCATAAAGCAAAACATTTTTAATTGCTTTCCAAGATACAGCTTCAGAAAATAAATCATTAGCACTTACTATCAAATATCCTTGATCTGCTTGTAATATAGAACCTGCCTTCACTTTAGAAAAATCTGTTCTCCAATATCCTTTTGTATCTATTATTTTTTCAAAAGAACCGAACAGATTACCGTAAGTCGGATTATGTTCAATAACAACTGGTGCACAAACTGTTTCTGAATTATCTAAGATTATATTAACAGTGAATTTATCATTCACTTGAGTTTCTATATCTATATTTTTAGATCTAGATTGAGGGTTCTTTGATTGTTCAGATGAGGGTAAAAAATGTTTTATATTATTAAGTATAAATTCTTTACCATTTTCTAGATATTCTTGAATTGCTAAGTGCTTTCTATAAGTTTTTATCAAATCTTTAAAACTAGCATTTATAATTGTCTCTGCAGTTTTTCTGTCAAAACTAATAATTTCTTCATGGAATGTGTTAACCATTTCATTAGCGGATTCGGCTAATTCTATTAATTCTTCATGGAGTTTATTATAATCTTCAGCAATTTGAGTTGCTTGCTTTTCAGTTAATTTTTTTTCCTTTACCAATGATTCAAGAGATTCAATTTTAAATGCTTTTTCATTGATTAAAATAAAAATATCTGGTTCTGGGCTACCTTTCGTATTCTCAATTTGACCTCTAACGAAACCTTTTTTCTTAAGTTTTTCGTCAAAATCTTCAATCAAGTTCTTTTCAGATTCTTGATAAGATTCAATTACTTTTTTTCTTTTTGAAGTATAAGGATCTTCTTCGAATACACTAGTTAACCTTTCTAATAGATGTGTTATAGACTCGTGCATTTTCTTTGAAAAGCTAGAAGCACCACCTTTTTCAAATTGTAGTAATTTAGGACGGGATTCGTCTTCAAAATTATTTACATAACAATAATCAAAAAGTTCGGGACAATTCCCTTTGCGTTGAGATTTTTCGAGCATTCGTTTAACAGTCGTCATACGGCCAGTACCAGAAAGACCAGTTACAAATATATTGTAACCGCGGCTACCTCGTAAATCTGCTCCTAACTCTATTGCTTGAATAGCTCTTGGTTGACCTACTATTCGGTCTAGAGGCTCTACTTCTTTAGTAGAACGAAAATTTAGTTTCTTTAAATCAATTTGCCACTTCAATTGGGCAGGTTTCAATTTTATTGCTTTAGGTTTAACCACTTCATCTGCACTATTTATATTGTCTTAAAAACTCAAGTCTATCTTGAAGTTTTGCTTTGGGTACAAGAAGTTCTTCTTTGCCCAATATTGCTTCTTGAGGACTAGTATAAACTATTTCGTAGTCCTTGCTCATTACAATTGCTTCTTCAGGGCATACTTCTTCACAAAATGCACAGAATATACAACGAAGCATATTTATCTCAAATTTTTCTGGGTATCTTTCCTTTTCTAAAGGTGTTTCACCTGCTTGTACTTCTATAGCCAATGCTGGGCAAACTCTCGCACAAAGTCCACACGCAACACAACGTTCTCCCCCATCTTCCTCAACCAATACTGGTCTACCTCTAAATGAGCCTGTTGGTTCCCATCTTTGTTCAGGATACTGTCTGACGAAGTCTTTCGGTTTAAACATTTGTCTAAGTGTAATACCAAGACCACGAGCAATTTCTGGGATATACATTTTTTCCCAAAATGTTAGTCTTTCTGCTTCTGTATTTTTTGTGTTATTCATTTTATCACTTTTTTAATTTAGATTATAAACCGAAGAATATAATAACTGCTGCTGTTACAAATAAGTTAATGATTGAAAGTGGTAATAATACTTTCCACCCCAAATTCATAAGTTGATCATATCTGAATCTAGGTACAGTCCATCGTACCCAAATAAAGAAAACAATAAAGAACATTAGTTTCGTAAAGAATGAACCGAATTGTAATATAGCTCTAGTCCATGTTCCTTCTATTAATCCAAGTGAATCCCAAAATTCAGGAAAAGGTAAACTCCATCCACCAAAATACAGTAACGCAATAAATGCTGATGCCGTTGCCATATTAGCATACTCGGCAAGGAAAAACATACCGAATTTCATTCCACTATACTCAGTATTGTAACCGCCAACAAGTTCTGGCTCGGCTTCTGGCAAATCGAAAGGAGTTCTGTTAGTTTCAGCAAATGATGCAACTAAGAATATTATGAATCCTAATGGCTGTAAGAAAACTAACCATCTAAGACCAAACCAAGCATCTCGTTGGAATATAATAATTTCATTCAAATTAAGTGTACCAGTAATTAGGATTACTCCTATTAATGATAATCCCATCGAAAGTTCGTAAGAAATCATTTGAGCGGCAGAACGTAATCCACCAAGTAGAGAATACTTAGAGTTAGATGCCCAACCAGCAAGTGTAATTCCATATACACCTATCGAAGTCATAGCCAAAATAAAGAGAACACCAATATTAATATTTGGTGCTATACCCCAGTAAACTGTTCTCTCCCCTATTGTTACATAGTGAGCGTAAGGAATAACAGCATATACACCAATAGCTACCGCAAGAGTAAGCAATGGTGCTAAACGGTGAAAACCTTGATGAGCGGCTTTAGGAACTAAATCCTCTTTCATGAATAGCTTTATAACATCAGCTATTGGTTGTAAAAGTCCAAAAGGTCCAACTCTATTCGGACCAACTCGATTTTGAATCCAAGCCGAAATTTTCCTTTCTAAATAAACTTCTACGGATGCCATTACTAATACTATATTAATAATAATAGCCGCTTTTATTCCAAATTCAACTAGTGTAAACGTTAAATCGCTCATATTCTATTTAGCCTTTATATTTAACTATTTTTTGTGTTTGTTGTGGTTTCAAATAATGTGAAATATAATTTACTTCTTTAGGATCAGGATTGTTTCCTTTTCCTAATACTAAACCTTGAAATTCATCAAGTTTATTATAATCCATATCATTGAAATTAGTGTAAACTCCTACTAATTCATCAAAAACTTGAGATGATTTAGTGTAGTTCCAATCATTACCCAATTCTCTAGCTATTTTTTGGAGTATTTTCCAGCTTTGTTTTGAGTCTCTAATTTCGTGATTAGTCCAACGGTCATTATCTGCACCAAATTTGTCTAACCTACTCATCTTCATACCCATAAATCTGTAGTTCTCTTTAGTAACTAATGCTGGAGTAAAATGTTGGACTCTACCTTTTAGATTAGTATAAGTACCTTCTATTTCAGCAAAAGTTGATGCTGGAAGTACCACATCAGCAAAACTATTAATTTTCTTATTTGAGTTATAAGAATGTACTGCAAGGAAACTTAAATTACCCAATTGTTCTAATATTTCTGGATAATCTTCAAAGTCTTCTTCCATTACATACATAGCACGAATTTCGCCATTTTTCAATTTAGATGCTAATTCTTCTGCTTTGATATTAGATTCTTTACCTAAACCTAGCTCTTCAACACCTTTTGTATTAGGAGTCATATCTGAAACACCTAATAAATCATCTTTACGAGAATCGTCACTATGTGCAAAGTAAATTACATTCTGAGTATTAGCTATTTCAGAAGCAAACTTATTGAATATATAATTATCTTCATTTGTTGCTTTAGAAGACGCAACAAAAACTATCTGATCACCTTTGAAATTATCTAATTTGCTAGCAGAAAATTTAATAGCTTCTTCCCATTCTACTTCTTCTAATATACCATCTTTATTAATTAATGGAGTTGTAACACGGTTCTTGTTAACGAAATCATAACTCAATCTAGCATCATCTCTAACCCAATATTTATTCACATACATATTGTTACGTGGAGTTATTCGCATAATTTCATTATTACGTACACCTAGGTTTATATTAGTACCTGTACCATCGAAGTGAGAGATACTTTCATTTGAAGAAAGCTCCCATACTCTAGCTTCGAATCTAAAATCAGGACTAGTTAAAGCTCCTACAGGACATATATCAATGACATTCATAGAATAAGGAGAGTCAAATGTAGTACCATCGAACAATTCAATTGTTACATGGTCGCCTCTTTGAACAAATGTTAGTACATCTTGTTTTGCAACTTCTTGTGCAAATCTTATACATCTTGAACAAGAAATACATCTTTCAGCATCGAAAACTACATTCGGACCCCAAACTTGACGCTTAGGTTTATGATTCTTCTCTTCTTCGAATCTACTTTGCCCAGATGAGTGCTTGAATGAGTATTCTTGTAATTTACATTCTCCAGCCTCGTCACATATTGGACAATCAAGCGGATGATTAATAAGCAAGAATTCCATTACAGCTTCTTGACCTTCTATTGCTTCATCAGAAATAGATTTTACAACCATACCGTCTTGGACAGGTGACCCACAAGCTATTTGTAACTTAGGAATAAAGTTTATTTTTTTATTACCATTTTCATCAAATTCAAAATTCCCTTCCCTATCTCTAGCAGGCATCCCAACCTGAACTAAGCACATACGACAATTACCAGCAACTGATAATTCAGGATGCCAACAGAAATGTGGAACATCAATCCCATTGTCATAAGCCGCTTCGATTATTGTTTTTCCGGGCTTTGTTTCTATAAGCTGGCCATCAAATTCAAATTGAGGCATTTTACCTTCTCCAGATTATATAATTATTAAGGTTTTAAAATATTGTTATAAAACCTTTGCAAAATACAATTTTTTTTGAAATTTTATAGAATTGTTCAGAATTTATATTGCAAATTGTGCTTTTTCGGCTATTCTCCATAGCAATTGACCAGCAAAATGAATTCCATAATACTCTTTTCCGAGATAAACGCTATCAATATTTGTATTCATAGTATTCATTCGTATTAAATCTTTGGTATTACAGATTGAGTTAATAATTGAAATTTTTGCCTTCCCTTTATACTCAATATTCTCAAGTCGAGTATTTTCGAAGTCTATCATAACTCTAGAGTATTCATTCAAATCATATTCAGAAATTGTAGATAATTTTATTGTTGGAATAGAATATTGGATTGTATATATGCTATCGATTGGTACAAATACCCTTCTAATATTTACTTCTGAAATTTCTTTTAATAGCGATTTGTTATTGGATTTTGTTATCAATTGGATTGGTATATCAAGCAAATCACGCACTTGTAATACCATATTTAGCGATTCTTCACTTTCATCAATTTGAATTAAAATAGACTTATTATTCTCTTCTCTAAATAGTTTTGCTAAATCCATTGGATTATTTTTGAATCTTGAATCGAGTTTTTCGAATCCAGGTAATCCACTGATAGAATATTTAGATTTACCCTTCTCTAGGTAAATTGTAGGAATAGCTAATATCATTTTAAAGTGAATTTCAGTGCTAATTTTATCAAATCCTCAGATGAGTAATTATCACTATCAATTTGTTTTAATGCGGAATTAACTGCCTTGTTAGCCATAGATTTATTATACCCAAGACTTTCTAATGCAAGTGTTGCTTCTTCAACTGAATCATTTCTTGGTAAAATACTACCTTCTTCATGAATTGATAACTTAGCAAATTTATCTTTTAACTCTACTATTAGTCTCTCAGCTGTCTTCTTACCAATACCTGGTAATTTCTGTAACAATGTCGTATTTGCGGTTAGTATTGCAGATTTGAATTCATTTAGAGATACACCTGATAGAATTCCAATTCCACTTTTAGGACCTATTCCAGAAACCGAGATTAACAATCTAAATAATTGTCTCTCGCTCTCTGAGTGAAATCCATATAGTGTAATACTATCTTCTCTGACTATCATCTCTGTATAAATGAATACATCCTTTTCTAGCAATGGTAGGTTTTCAAAAGTATTCATCGATATATTTAAGAAATATCCTATACCACCAACATCTATAACAATAAATGTTGGTGATTTTTGGATTAGTTTTCCTTTAATACAAGTAATCATTATTTCAATATTATTTTTTGGAAATAAGAACTATTCTCATCAATTATTTTTATGATATAGGCTCCCCTAGAATAATTAGTTAAATCTAATTTATTTATAGAAGAGTTACTATTAGTCAATTCAATTAACTTAACACCAAGTATATTGTATAATTCAATATTAGCATTATATAATGAAGGATCATTAAAAATAATATTTACTATACCATTTGTTTCAGTTGGATAGATTTTTATATTCTTATTATCTGAAATTGATTTTACACTGCTTAGTACTTCCACTACTTTGGGAATTACTTTACAACCATATTCATCAGTGATTTCAACTTTATAAATTCCAGATTTAGTAATGTTAATTTTATTAGTTGTACTATTTTCAATTAAAGTATCATTCAAGAACCAAAAATATTTATATCCTTCTGGAACAGTCAAAATATCACCAGATTGGAAGATTTCAATATCGTTTTTAAGTGACGATTTGAATATTTCTATTGTATCTCTTACTTCACAACCTTTATTATTAGTAGCTACTATTGCAAATTTACCAGATTCTGTAACACTAATAAATTTTACTTTTTGCCCTGTTGACCATTCTATATTACTATAATTAAATGGTGCTGAAAGTCTTACTGATTCCTTATTACTACAGATAGTGTTTCCATCAGGTATAGATATTATTGATTCATCTTTATAAAGAACATTTACATTTACAATATTTGATTTATCTACGCAATAGCTTCCTGTTGGATTAGTAAGTACATAATTGCCAGATTCTTTGACCACTATACGTTTAGTTGTTTCACCTGTATTCCAAAGATATGCGGACTGATTATTTTTTGATTCAATTATTACAGAATCCCCTTCGCAAAACTCTAAATCACCAATTATAGTAATAGGTAAATTGACAGATTCACACCCAAGCAAATCAGTACGCCATAGACCCCTACCATAAGTTGCAGCATAAAGCTTTCCAGAATTCTTATGTATTTCTAATTCATTAACTACTGTGTTTGGCATTTCACCTTCTAGTTTTTTCCAATAACCCGAATTCAAGTCAGAATAGAATACTCCTAAATCCGTACCAACGTAAATAGAGTTTTTATTAGGATTTTCTATAACAACCGTATTAATAGGAACTGCTGGTAAATTACCACTAATATCTTTCCATTCTATTCCATTATAGAAAAGTACTTTATCATTGTTCTTAAAACCAGATTTTGTAATGTAAATCTGATATGGATTATCAGGATTTATTGCGATATAAGTAATTGAATTAGAAGATAGATTTATTACTTCCCAATCTTTACCTCCATTTGTAGTACGTCTTAGTACACCATTAGTAGCAGCGTAAATGAAATTTTCATCTTTTACAGAGACAGCTAAAGCGACCAAAGTCAAAGTAGAGTCTTTTCCGAAATCAGAGATTTTGGTCCAACTATTTTTATTCCCATAATTAGTATTTTTCCAGACATTCAAATAACCTGCATAAATATTTTTTGGGTTTGAGTAACTTATAACATAGGGAGTAACCCACCCACCTCTTTCTCTTGAACCATAAGCTTCAGATAAATCCGTGTTAAACATATCTGAAAAGCTGTTTCCACCATTGGTGGATCTTCTCAAATCTCCAAGGGGCAATGAGACATATACATATTTATCATTTGTCGGGTCAATAGCACATTCCATTCCGTCACCTGCATGAGACTTACTCCAATTTTGACTGTCAAATCGAGAAGTTCCATTATCTTGACTCCCCGATATTACATCAAAAGGAGAAGATTGCGATACTCCAAGTCTATAAAACTGAGTGATATCCATTCCATTATTGAGTTCATCCCAAGAATCTGTACCTACTGAATTTCTATAAGCTCCACCATCATTCGAAGCGTAAAGTTTATCTCCAGTCTTAGAAAAGATTAAATGATGCTGGTCAGCGTGTATTTCAGGTCGGTTATAACCTCCATACCAACTTGTATGTAGATTCCAGCTCAGTCCGCCGTTAAGTGATTTCCAAATATCAACACCACCAATATAAATTTCATTTTTATTCTTTGGGTTTACAGCTATTGCTAGATCATAGGTTCCTTGACCTTTGTTATAGTCAGTTCCATTATACCATCCAAGCAAATTTCCAACTGAAGCCTGCGTCGCTATTTCACTAAAAGTATTACCTTCATTAGTTGAAAGTTCAAAATTTAAGAACCCTCTATGCATTGCACATGATAGTAAGTACACATTATTAGGAGCATCTGGAGTAACAGCTATTTGTGTTCTAAGAGTACTACTAACTTGATGAATCAAATCCCATGAATCACCACTATTTGTTGACTTATAAATACCATTAATACCCGAAAAATTCATAGAGCTGGCATAAATTATACTTGGGTTTGTAGGGTGGAATTGCATATCATTAATTGTTGTTGTACTAAAGACTTTAACCCATGTTTTAGCACCATCTATAGATTTAAAAATTCCTTCTTGAGAAGATATCAATACAATATTTGGATTCGAAGGATGGATTAAAACACGATTTATAATTTTACTGTCTCTTAATTCATAATAAATGCTTGTTTCATTGAATGTAACACCTGCATCTGTGGATTTTAAAAGTCCAACTGAATAATATGAAGCATTTGAACCTAATGTCCCATCCGGGTCACCAGTAGCCAAATAAACTATTTTGGGGTCAGATGGTGCAAACTCAATATCAGATATTCCTAAAGAAAGTTGGTCAGTCATATCTATTTCTATCCAAGATTTACCTGCATCGCTTGATCTCCATGCTCCTCCAGAAGCGGAACCAGCTATCAAATAGTTTTCATTGGTTGGTGAAATAGCTAAATCGTTAATTCTACCAACCCCTTGTGATCTACCTGTACTTTGAGGTGTTTTAAAAGGGCCATATTTTTCCCAAGTAACAGATTGGACAGAACTATTCTTTGTTTTTTCTAAAACTTTATAAAATTCTGCCAATTTTTTGATATTCATTGCATTAGGAATATCAGCTTCTCCTCGTAATCGTTGTTCCCAAAACCATTCCCATCTCTTGAATTGTTTCCATCCTTTCAAAGTATCTGTATCACCTTTGCCAATCAATTCATTTTGGAATACAGATTGAATTTGATTGAATTTCAGATTTTTTACTTGTAAATCTTCAAACTTCTGTGATTTTAGTACAAATACACTTAGGAGTAATATGACAATTATTTTTTTCATTCAGTTTCTATTAATTTTTTATAATTTTTTGTGTGACAATACTGTTTTTTGTCTCTATCTGTAATATATACGTACCAACTGATAAAACATTTAAATTCAAATCTATATTACCAGTTTTGTTTAAGCTATTGAAAGTCTTTACTGTTCTACCATCCAAATCTATAACCTTGATATTTTTAACGAATATTGATTCAATATTAGAAATAGTAAGTAAATCATCAAATGGATTTGGAGAAATCCTAAACAATCCATTATTCTCTAAAATAGGTACACTTGTAAATACAAACGAATAAGAATCAGATTTACCAGTACATTCCATACCATTTATTATTGTTTCTACGAAGTAATCACCTTCTTCTATAGGTTTATATTTACTTTCTTCCTCACCAAATAACAAATTACCATCTTGATACCATTTGTATTTATCCGCTTGGGTTTTTGTAATTAAGTAACCATCATTATCAGCACTTATATCTGGTTTGGGTGGTGAAGGCATCATAGTTATTGTTACACTTTGAGATTTAGTAGCACAACCATCACTAGTAAAGCCACTAACTGAGTAAGTTCCTGCCTTTGTCACCCAAAGAATTCTTTTACCCTTTTCACCATTAGACCATTCTGTACCACTATAGATTCCTGAATATTTTATTTCAACGCTGTCTCCTTCACAGAAAGAAGTACTAGTGATTTCTTTCAAATCAGAATCAGTAATAACAATTTCCTTAACATCAATAAATTGAACGTTCAATTCAACAGATTTGACTTCACATCCAGTCTTATCGAAAACTGAAACGAAGTAAACTCCATTTGTTTTAGGATTAATTTTTCTAGTTTTTTGACCAGTTGACCATTCGTATGTATCATAGTTTCCATTTTCTAATGCTAGCTCTAAGTTTTCACCTTTACATACTCTAATTTGATTATTCAAAATTTCAACATTAGATGTAATATTTGGAATATCCAAAGCACAGTCATTTACCGGGATTTCCCACATTCCTCTACCGTAAGTAGCTGCACGTAACATTCCACTTGGATAATGTATTTTAAGTTCTGAAACTATAACCTGAGGCATTCCTTCTTCCATGTATTTCCACGGGGTAGCAGCATCTTTCGAGAAAACACCAATATCAGTTCCGATGTAAACTCGGTCATTAGAACCTTTTTGATAAGTAATGCAATTAACGGGGAAATTTGGTAAATCACCTGTTATGTTTGTAGAACTAGTCCCAACCACTTTGAATACTTTATTTCCACTCTGATAACCACCAACGACAACATATATTTCATCAGGTTTAGTTGGGTTGACTGTCATATTGCGTACAGGTACTTGATTTATAGAAGTGAAAACACTAGTCCAAGCTTGCCCACCATTTGTAGATCTGAAAACTTGATTAGAAACAGCAACATATATATAATTTGAATTAGAAGGTGCTAATGCTATCTCAGTTATTGTAATATAAGCTGGCAGACCAAAATTGCTGATTTTAGTCCAACTAGTACCTTGGTTTAAACTCTTATATACATTTTGATACCCAACGTATAAATTTGAGTTATTTTCATCTATTGTAAGTGGACTAACCCATGCTGAATTTTCGTTAATAGTTGGATTAAAAGGATATAATATTGGTTGTTGACCCCAGTTTTGCCCACCATTTGTAGATTTATAGAATACACCTGTTCTTTGATTATAGTTAGAACCATACATTAAATTTGAGTTATTCGGATCAATATCACAATCAAAACCATCTCCACCTAAAACTGCGGCCCACAATGATTCAGTATATTTCAACATAGTTCCATTATCTTGTGCTCCAGCTAGAATTCTTTCTTTGTTGTCTGTTGCTTGTCCAAACTTGTAATATTGAGTTATATTCAGACCTGCTGATATATTAGTCCAGTTTTCTCCATCATCGGTTGATTTATATATTCCACCATCATTCCCAACGTAAAGTGTACCTTTTGAATCATAGACTAAAGTATGTTGATCTGAATGAACTTCATCCACATCCTGAAATGCTTGCTGGTATGTTTTAATATTATAATTGTTTCCTCCATCAGTAGTTTTCCAATTATTTATACCACCAATTGTAACAGTACTTTTACTTTTAGGTGAAATAGCAATTGCCAAATCGTACCAACCTTGACCTCCTTGCGGAATCTGACCATTATCTAAACCATCAAAAGTATAATATAGATAATTAGGACGTCCACTTGATGAAGTTACCTCGTTCCAAGATTGTCCAGAATTTTCTGATTTGAATACATTTCTGAAACCACCATTAGGATCAGTACTTAACCCATAACATACACCTGGGTGTGCATCATTTACTGCAAGTTCAACTCTATTACAATTACTTACAACGTATGCTCCATTAGTGAACCAAGAGCCATTAACATAACGCATGACTGTATATTCATAGTTAGCTGTGTTAAATGCACCATATAATATATCTGGATTAGTAGGATGCATTTTCAAATCTCTACAAGAAGAAGTTTGAGATCT
Source organism: Ignavibacteriae bacterium HGW-Ignavibacteriae-4 (assembly GCA_002839765.1). Classification (GTDB taxonomy): domain Bacteria; phylum Bacteroidota; class Ignavibacteria; order Kapaibacteriales; family UBA2268; genus PGYR01. Next base: position 24,485 of record PGYR01000009.1, on the reverse strand, counting down.
AGTCCATGTAGAACCACTATTATCACTATGATATACACCAGCATTTGTTGCTATTATAAATTTTGATGAATTACTATGATTTATCAATACGCTGTAAATCACTATGCCATCTGATTGCTGTAAATTTGATTTAATAGCATCTATATTTACTTCATTCCAAGAGTTTCCGTCATCAATAGATAGCAACAACCCAGAACTAAATGCTCCATAACCTGCAGCTGCACCTACACCATTTGCATCACCTGTTGCTGCGAGTATAACATTTGGTTTAGTTTTACAAATTGCTATATCTGATATACCCAAAGAGTAAACATCTGGAGTAACAGATTCAGCCCAGTTACTACCACCATTAGTTGATTTCCAGATTCCACCTGTTGCTGCTCCGACATATATGATGTTTGTATTCGAAGGATTAACTGCTATTGCATTTATTCTTCCTACACCAGTACCAGTCCAATTATATGGACCTAGAGGCTTCCAATTATTTGCAGCCTGAATTTTATTTTCCTTACTATAGAGGTAAGTTGATTTAAAATTATTATAACTTTCTCTTAATTCTTTTCTACTTGGCAAATTTCCATTTGTATCTACTCTTGAAGACCAAAAATATTCCCATCTTTTAAATGGTTTGAAACCTTGACCCTTAAGCGGATTTTCGATGTTTGGGTTCAATTCTTTCATTTCTTCGTAGTATTGATTGTACTCTTTAGAAATTTCGTTGAAATTATTCGTTTCCAATTTTGGAATCAACGGTAATTTATGTTGCTGTGCAAAAGACAGGTTAAATGAAATAAAAGAGATAGAGAGGAATACAATAATTCTATTCATAATTAAACCGAGTTTTAATGTTACTGTTTTTTTTAATAAATCTATAAAAATATAATCTTTAAGTTACGAAATAAAATGTAAAATTAATAACCTTGTGGAATAGTACACTTTAATATTTTTCATATTTCTAAATTATATTCGTTATTTTATTTATATTAGATTTTATAGACACTTCAACTATTGATAACGTTACAATGAATAGCATTAAAAACTACCTATCTGTCTGCATAATTGCAAAAAATGAAGAAAGCATGATAAGAGATTGCTTAGAATCAGTAATTAATATCTCTAATGATATAATTGTGGTTGATACAGGTTCAACAGATAACACAAAATCAATCGCACTTGAATATACAAGTAAAGTATTAAATTATGAATGGAATGATGACTTTGCAGCTGCTCGTAATTTTTGCTTAGACCATGCAAAGAATGACTTTATATTATCAATTGATTGTGACGAAAGATTAATCAACCCTGAAATATTGAAAACTAAATTGTCTCATATTAGCGACAATATTGGTGGGATAATGGTAAAAGTAGTCTCTTACAATGATAAGAATGAAGGTAAGGATATATTTAATTCTAAAATGGTTAGGGTTTTTAGAAATAATCCTCGAATTAGATTCGAAGGAATAATTCATGAACAAGTATTAAACTCTATAATAGAAGCAGGGTTTAAATTATCAGATTCAGAAATTGAGTTTATACATGAGGGTTATAATCATGATGCTGTGACAATGAGAAAAAAACAGAAACGAAATCTTGATTTACTTATAAGACAAACCAAAGCTGATCCTAATAATGCTTATAATTTATTTCAATTAGCGAGAACATATTTAGCTCTCAATGACTTGGAAAATGCAGAAAAAGATATAGCTAAAGCAATTGATTTATCAATAAATGATGATTCTGTAAAACCACAAGCACTAAATTATGGTGCATTAATAGCTTATAAAAACAACCAAAAAGAATTAGCGCTGCAAAGAGCAGAGAATTCTCTTGAATTACAACCTAACCAAGGTTTTGCTAATTATATTATAGGTGAATGTAATTACGATAAACATCTTCATAAGAAAGCATTAGAAAACTATAATGCAATGTTAAAAGCTTATCAAAATGAAGATTTAAAAGCGAATATAATTGGTGATTATAGATTACCTACTTCACAAATCTATTTCCGGATTGGAAGATCTAACTTAGCAATTGGACAATTTAAAGAGGCAATAGATAGTTTCAAAAGGGGTATTGAGCATAATGAAAGTGATATAAATTGTCTTGTTGGAATAGCTGATATACTCTATAAAGAAACTGACTATGAGAATGCACTAATTTTCTTAAGAAAGGCAAAACAAGTAGCCCCCCAAAGAAAGGAAATAGAGAGTTATATTAATGTTGTTTTGCAGAGTATTCAGAATACTAACCATATCAAAACTTCTCAAATAACGAATATTAATGAGAATAATAAAAAACCTCTCATCTCACTTTCGATGATTGTAAAAAATGAAGAAAAAATGCTTCGAGGTTGTTTAGAATCTGTTGAGAAAGTAGTAGATGAAATAGTAATAGTTGATACTGGTTCTACCGATAGAACTATTGAAATTGCTAAAGAGTTTGGGGCAAAAATCTATCATTTTGATTGGATTGATGATTTTGCAGCCGCTAGGAATGAATCACTAAAACACTCTAACGGCAAATGGATACTTTATTTAGATGCTGATGAGCGTATATCTCAATTTGAAATTGATAAGTTTCGAAAGTCTCTTAGTGAATTACCTGAAAATTCAGGAGGTTTAATATGTACTATCGAATCGCCGCATGCCAAACTAAGTGGTGGAGATTCAGATGTTCATAGAGGGAGTTACCCACGAATATTCAGAAATTTGGGATTAGACAAAGTGAAGTTCCAGGGTAGAGTACACGAGCAAATCTCACCTTCATTAAAAGAGAATAATCTGCAACTTCTACAATCTGACATTATTATTTACCACTTAGGTTATGACCAATCTCGAGAGATTATGGAAGGTAAAATCGAAAGAAACTATAGGATGTTATTACAGCATGTAAGAGAAGAACCAACAAATGGATACGCTTGGTATCAGCTAGGACAGACGCTGGGGCACATGAATCTGAAAAAAGAAGCAGAAGAAACGATAAAATTTGCTTTAAAATGTGGGAACCTCTCCCCTATGATTGAAGCTAGTGCATCTGCAAGTTTAGCACAATTTACTGGAAATGATAAACGATTTGATGAAGCATTGAAATGGTCAAATAAGTCATTAGAACTAACCCCCAATAGCTTATATGCAATGAATTTACGAGCATACTCACTTTTACATCTTGGTAAGTTTGAAGAAGCCGAAAAAGAATTTGAAAAGACCCTAGAGTTAAAAAGTAAATTCTATAATAATCCACCGACTTCTGGTTATGACGTTGATATACCAAAGTCAGTAATAGAAGATGGTCTAAGAAAAGCAAGGAATAAAATCTATCCTAAACTATAACTCCTTAAGAATAGAATCTAATTCACTAATTAACCTATCTACCATAGTTTTATCGATTATATAAGGTGGAACTAATCTTAATACAGTATTCGATGTGGAGTTAGCTATTATTTTCCTGTTTAACAGCTCTAATACAATTGGTTTAGCAGGTGAATAAAATTCCAGTCCACACATTAATCCAAGTCCTTTGTAAGTCTTTATTTTATCAGGATATTTTAGAATTAACTCTTGCAATTTCTTTTTCAGATATGCGGCAATTCTATTTATATCGGTCTGAAGACCTTCATTTAACTTTTTTAGTACTACCAACCCTGTTGCACAAGCTAGAGCATTACCACCAAATGTAGTACCGTGCTGACCTGCTCCTAATAGATTTGAAGTTTTTTCATTAAGAAGAATTGCACCAATAGGAATTCCTCCTCCCAAACCTTTAGCGATAGTAACAATATCTGGCTTAACATCAAAATGCTCATAGCTAAAGAACTTTCCTGTTCTACCTAAACCTGATTGCACTTCGTCCGCAATAACAAGAAAATTATATTTTTCTTGAAGTTCAGTTATTTTACTAACCCATTCTGGATCTGCTACAGTTAGACCTCCAGAACCTTGTATAAATTCTATAAATACTGCAGCAGTATTACCATCTATTAGATTTTCCAATTGCTCTACAGAATTAAACTCTAGAATCTTAACATCATCAATGAAAGGCCCCATATCTTTCTTATAATTCTCGCCTTCCATAAGGGATAAAGCACCATAAGTTCGTCCATGGAAACCTCCAGTGAATGCAATCACATCTTTCTTGTTATGTATTGCTCCCCACTTTCTAGCAAACTTCAAAGCACCTTCTGTTGACTCTGCTCCAGAATTTGAATAAAATACTTTATCAAATCCTGTTATATATTTAAGCATTTCGGCTAATTCAATTTGTGGTTTTTGAAAGAAGAAATTAGAAACATGAAGATACTTATTTGATTGCTCTACTATTGCTTCAATAATTTCTTGGTGCGAATGACCTAAAACATTAACCGCAATTCCACCTAGAAAGTCTAGATACTCGTTACCATCTGTATCATAAATATAACAACCATTTGCATAATCTATCTCAACAGGCAATCTCCCGTAAGTCTGAAGTATTGCCTCACTTTCTCTTTCAACAAGATTCAATGACATTTATTTCCCATCTAAAATAATTGGTGTGTCTCCATTGCCTAATACAATAACTTTAGAATTACTTGACTTTACTAATTCTTGCATTACTTTTATTCTTTCGAATTCAATTAATTTATTAGACAGACCAGAGTTTATAATTTTCTGTGCATCAGCTACACCAGCAGCTTCTTCTCTTTTACGTTGAGCTTCTTTTATCTCTTTTTCCAGGACATAAACCATTCTCTGGTCTTCCTGAATTGCTGTTATCTTTCTTTCAATACTTTGTTTTACACTCATTGGCAAATCAATTTTCCTAACGAGCATATCTTCAAGTTCGAATCCGCGTTCATTAAGAGTGGCTGATATCGCATCTTTAACTTGCTTCTCGAATCCACCCCTTTGTTCAGAATAAAGCTCAATGGCCGTGTAGTCTACTGCACTTTCTCTAATCTGTGACCTTACAATAGGTCTTATAATTTTATCTTTAAAATCTTGACCAATTTTTTTAATAATTTGTGGTGCATCTTCTGCTTTAGTTTTATATAAAACAGTTAGATCAATTATTACTTGTAAACCATCTTTACTTAAAACTGAGACAGCATCATCTCCAGCTTTTTCTCCTTCACTTGAAGTAGATGACATAGTATAATTCTGTGTCTGAGTTGACAATACTAAAACATCTATAAATGGATTCACAAAATTTAATCCTTCATTTAGTACATCTGATTGAACTTCACCAAATAACTTCTTTACTCCGATATGTCCTGCATCTACAACTTTGATAGTCGTAGTAAGTAGACCCAAAACCATAATAACAACACCAATAGTCGAAATTAAGCTCTTGAATTTACCTAATGGTAGAGCATCTTTTTGTAATGTTAGTCCTATGACTAGTATAATTATTCCGAATATTAGCAAACCCATTAATGTACCTTTTTTATAATAACAATTTAGAATAGTTCAATTTAGTAATTAATTACTAGTTGAAAAACCTTTGAAGCATTAACTACTCTTTTATTGCACCAGCAGTTAATCCTTTAATTATTTGTTTTTGAAAGATCATGAATAGAACAATAATAGGTATTGCAGACATAGAAGCACCAGACATTAGGTGACCCCAGTCAATAGATTGCTTACCTAAATAGAATGTAAGTCCCACTGGAAGTGTCCAATAATCAGAATTATTCGTAAATAGAAATGGGAACAAAAAAGAATTCCAGTTCATTAAGAATACATAAACAGCAAGGACAATAATAATTGGCTTAGCTAGAGGAAATATAATCTTAAACAATAATTGTAATTGACTTGCACCATCTATTATAGCAGCTTGCTCAATAGCTTCGGGTATATTAGATAAATATTGCTTTACTAGAAATACACCAAATGGGGTAATAAGCCATGGTATAATTAATGATTGATATGAGTTAATCCAGTCAAAATTTACCATTGTCCTATATAATGGTATCATTATAACATGTGGAGGTATCATCATTACACCTATTATAGAAATTAGAATTAATTTATTACCTCTAAACTTTTTTCGTGCAAGTACATATCCTGTTATTGTGCAGAAGAAAATATTTCCAATCGTAACGATAATTGACACAAATAATGAATTGAATAAATACTTATCAAAAGAGTCCGAAGTTATTGCTTCTTTATAATTATTAAGATTATAATCAGAAAATAGCAGTTTTGAAGTGTTATCTAATGTTTCTGGATTTGTTTTTAGGGATAGTATAAGCATCCAGACAATAGGAAATGCCATTCCGACTGCAACTATTATGAGCAAAGAATATATTAGATATTTCTTTATCAATATTAATGCTCTTCATTAAAGTAAAAGAATTGGGAAATTAGTTCTCCTAATTCATTCTCAACTGATTTATATTTGCCGACGTTATTACCATTAAAAATAAAGGCGTAAGCTAACTTCTCACCATCTAATGTAGTAGTAACACCAGTTAGAGCACTAACATTACGTAAAGTCCCAGTTTTACCAATAAGTATATCCTCAGCAGCAGTATTCTTCATTCTTTTTCTAAGTGTACCATCTGATCCTGCTATTGCAAGGCACTGTATAAATCTTTCGCCATAACTTTGTTTACTTATATTCTCTATTATCTTTACCAATGCTTCTGTTGTTACCAGATTTCTTCTTGATAATCCTGAACCATCATTAATATACAATCCCTTGCTTGGGATTTTTTGATTTTTAAGTATTTTATAAGTTAAGTCTTGTGCACCATAGTAATTGTCATCAAATAATGGGTTATGTGCACCTATGATTTTGAATAGATTTTCAGCTATGTAGTTATCACTATTTTTATTCAAAACATCTAAAACTTCAAATAAATCCCTCTTGATAATTCCTAGTGTATTTTTTGAATCAAAGCTTTTTTGATTTTCCGAACATTTTTCTATTCCACCAAGAACCTTCACTCCAGCTTTAGATAAGCTAGATTTAAGTACACCAGCTGTAGCAATAGCTGGATCCTTAAGATAGTATCTATATGCTCTACTTCTACCTTTTCGTAAATTACCGCGAATTATAAATATCTGTTCGTTTTCATCATTCATACTACTACTGATTGACACCCTATATGCATCATTATCAGTATCTTCAAAATTAAATGCATCACCATATTGCTGCTTTATTAAAGGCTCAACATAATTTCTATTCCCTTTTTCTTTTTCTTCTATGTACCCAGTGGTTTTACCATAAACAAGATATTTCAAAGATTCTGAATTAGGGTAAACGTCGCAATCAAGATAAGACCCAGAACTACCTCCACGTACAGTAACCAAAGCTTTATTCCTTTCAATACTTAATGGGGTAATTGGAGCTAAAGCTTCAACTTCATCTGCATCTCTTGAATATTTGAAACGACTAGTATTATCATCAAAATATGAATCATCTACATATATATTACCAGTTACAGTTTTTATACCACGATTCTTAATTACAACCGCAATTGAATCAAAATCTCTTTGGCTTAATAAAGGATCGCCTTTCCCATATATAATCAAATCACCGTACAGAGTATTCTTTTCAATTTTACCATTGTGATAGATAGGAGTATGTATTTGTTGATTTTTTAATAAATTTAGGACAACAAATGAAGTTACTAATTTGGTTGTAGATGCTGGGGTTAAAGATTTATTTTCATTCTTTTTATATAGAAACTTACCTTCATCTAGAGAATAAACAGCAACACTATAATCAGTATTATTTAACCCACCACGCTGAATTATATTATCTATATCCCTTGTAAGTGCTTTTATAGAATGTGCTGAATCTGACTTACTTATGAGTGGAAGGAATGTTTCTTCTATCACAACTGTCTTTTCTATCTTGCTATTCTTCTTTTGTGAGAATAGATTTGATGTAATTGCAATTAATAGAATTGTATATAGTAATCTTAATTTCATGCTTTTATTATGTCGTTTATTTGATCTAATTTACTCTCTGATTTACCTTCTAACCAATTAATATCTTTATTCTTACGGAACCAAGTTAATTGTCTTTTTGCAAATCTTCTAGTATTTTTTTTGAATTCTTCTAAAGCTTCTTCCTTACTATAAATACCTTTTAAATAATCTCTTGATTCTTTATATCCAACAGTATTTAATGAGTTTAGATTTTCATCATATCCCAAACTTATCAAACTTTTGTATTCATTCACAAGACCATTATTCCACATTTGTTCACAACGTTGATTTATTCTATCATATAACTCTTCACGAGGATAATCAATAGCAAAATATATAGGTTGGAATTCTGACTTGATAGTACTTCTTTTTTCATAAGCTACACTAATTGGTTCACAAGTTGAATAATAATATTCTAAAGCTCTTATAACTCTACGCGGATTATCTAATTCTATTATAGTATATGACTTATAATCAACTTTCTCTAACTGCTCTTGAAGATAGCCAATACCAAAATTTTCTAATTCTTGGTTTAATTTAATTCTTATTTCTGGTTTACTCTTATTTTCTTCGTCAAATAATCCATCGAATAATGCTTTAATATAGAACGCAGAACCACCACAGACTATTGGGATAATATCAGATTCGTATAATTTTTTAATTACTTTAGTAGCATCATCTGCAAACTTACCCGCACTATATTCAATATTTGGATCAAGAAAATCAATTAGATGGTGTTTAACAGTATTTAATTCAACCTGACTAGGTTTTGCTGTACAGATGTCCATTAATTTATAAACTTGTCTTGAATCTGCAGATATAATCTCACTTTTCAAAGAATGAGCTAATTCAATAGAAAGAGATGTTTTACCAGAAGCTGTTGGACCTGTTATAACAATAACACTATTTTTTGGTAGGATTATTTTCCTGCTCATCTTCTAATTTATTTTTTAAAGTTTTTATTAATTTATCTTTCGGTACATTAAGAGTAAGTTCACCACTATCAGCGATTGATATCCAACCCGTTTCTTCAGAGACAATAAGTACAACTGCATCTATTTGTTCAGTTAATCCAAGAGCTGCCCGATGTCTAGTTCCTAAGTTCCTTCCATCATATTTTGTTTCAGAAGATAGAGGAAGCACACATCTTGCAGCAGCAATTATATTACCGTCTATTACAATTGCACCATCATGTAATGGTGATTTTGTTGAGAATATAGATAGTAATAGCTCTGTGCTAAGTGTCGCTTGAAGAGGAATTCCTGTATCTATAGTCATTTTTACATTTTGTGAACGTGGGAATACAAGTAATGCTCCAATGTGTTTATCAGACATTTCAGAAACTGCCTCAAAGACGGTATCAAAGGATTCCGAAACTTTCGTTTTCATAAAGAACATGAAAAATGGTGTTCGAGTAAGAAGAAGGAGCATTTTCCTAAGTTCAGGTTGGAACAATATTATAAATGCGAGTATCCAAACATCTTGTATTGTCTCTAGTATCCAATTGATAGATGACAAGTTAACGGCTTCCGTTATGAATTGGAGGCCAATAAGAATAACTAGTCCAAACAGTATTTGAACAGCTATAGTATCGCGCATAGCTTTATAAACCCAATAGAAGATAATAGCAACTAAAGCAATATCAGCTAGGTCTATGAGCGTAACACTTAAAAATCCTATTCTAAAAAGTTCCATAGATAAAACAAATATAAAGAATTGTGTTCAATTTATTTTATCTTGTGAACAAAAGTGATGTATTTTTTTTATAATTAACTAGAATCTACTCCAATTGTTCGAATATCAATTCACAGATTATATCCTTTTATTTCTATTTGGAAATTTTGCTGGCTTTATAAATGTTGTAGCTGGTGGTGGTTCTACTTTAACACTTCCCTTTCTTATACTAATGGGTATGGATACTTCCGTAGCAAATGGTACTAATAGAATAGGCATACTAACTCAAACTATGGCTGCTAGTTTGTCATTTAGGAAATCAAAATTTAAAGATACAAATCTTAGTTTTAAATTAGCAATGCTAACAGTACCTGGAGCAGTACTAGGGGCTTTTTATTCTACTCAAATTGATGAGGAATCATTTCAAATCATTGTAGTAATAGTAATGGTTGGAGTTGCGATTAGTCTATTTATCCCAAAATCAAAGAAAAAAGAATATGTAGATACGATTAAAAAACTGCCCTTCATAGCATATCCATTGATGCTATTACTAGGCTTCTATGCGGGATTTATTCAAGTAGGGATTGGGTTTCTAATTATGGCTATATTAAGTGTAGTATTAAACCTAAATATGAAAAGAGTTAATATGCACAAAGTATTTATCGTGTTCATTAATACTATTCCAACATTGATTATTTTCATTATAACAGATAATGTTGATTGGGTAACTGGAATCATTCTATCTTTTGGTACTAGTTTAGGTGCATGGTGGTCTGCAAAGCTATCTTTGAAAATGGATGAAAAATTTGTTAAATTGATGCTTTTTATTGCAATTACTGCAATGGCTATTAAATTATTAAGTAAAATGGGTATAATATGAGAGCAAAATGGAATGATATAATAATTGCCGAATCTGATAATACACAGATTGTAGAAGGCAATCATTACTTCCCAAGAAATACTATAAAGATGGAATATTTTGATGAAAGTCGAACTCATACTACTTGCGTTTGGAAAGGAGAGGCTTCGTATTTCGATATAAATGTAAACGGACAATTGAATAAAGATGCTGCTTGGTATTATCCAGAACCAAAAGTTGCTGCTAAAAATATAAAAAATATGGTGGCTTTTTGGAAAGGAGTTGAAATAATTGAATAAAAATAGTAACAAATATGGCTTTGAACTATTATTACTTTTATGAAGTTGACAATTACATATTTAATATTAATCTTTTCGGCAATCAATCTATATTCGACCGATGTACGAATTGTAAATTCTAGTATCAAAGAGTATCCCGAAAGAACAACAGAAATTTACTTCCTGAGTGATGAGAGTAAACCAATTCTTAATTTGGATAAATCTTTGTTAGAATTCGAAGTTGATGGTAATAAAATAAATGATTTTAATCTTATAGCTCCAAATGTAATAAATTTCAACCCTATTTCAGTTGTAATCAGTATTGATAATTCACTCCAAAATGAAAAGAACATGGAGTTAATCAAAAAAGTATTAAAGAAATTGTCAAAAAATATATTAAATAACGAAGTCGATATTGCACTTCAATCTTATAATTCCTCATCATTTTTACTTCAAGATTTCACTAAAGATGCCACCAAATTGGAAAGGGCTTTAAATAACATGTCCGTGAGGTCAGTAAGTAACTATAATACAGCTTTTCTTAACAAAACCACTGGAAGCTTAGAGATTGCAAATAGAACAAATAGAAAGTCACTTGTACTAAATCTGACTAGTGGTAATTCTATTGGAGATAGTAATAGTATCAGTAGTAAAGCTAATGATTATGGAGTTGCTATCTATAATTATGTATTTAGTACTGATATTTCTAAGAATCTAAATAGTATTTCGAGTAAAACTGCTGGTAAATACTTTACTGTAGATGATGAAGAAATGTTTTATTCTCATTTACTATATGCTATTTTTATAGAAGCAGGCGTTATACCTTATAGATTGAATTACAACTATACTAATTGTGATCCTCTTAATACTTTAGAATTGATTTATAATGTTTTAATTAAAGATAATTATAATGTTCAATATTCCAATAATCTATTCCCATATATAGAAGTATTCCCTAATCCAATTGATTTCGGTGTAGTTGAACCAGGCAAACAAGACAGCACTTTTTTAACTTTAATAGCTAGAAATTCTAATGTATTGTTAAAAGACATTAGCTATGACGAATCATTATATGAAATTACTCCGAAAAACTATAAGAATAGAATACTTCAGAATAGTTCGCCAAATGTATTTAATCTAAAACTGAAATCTAATTCTACTGATTATCATTATTCAAAAATAGAAGTTATTTCTGATGCTTGCTTTCCAACATTAATCGATGTATTTAATGGAAAAAAAGATGGCAATAGTCAAGAAACTGATTTAAACGTAATTTCACCGAATGGAGATGAAATCTATTATCCAGGTCAGTATATAGATTTACTATGGGATGGAGTCATAAGTACTCAGCAAGTTTTATTAGAATTTAGTTCTAATAATGGGTCTAATTGGAATACAATATCTGAAGAAGGTATAAATAAAAAGCATAAATGGTTAGTACCTGAAATTGATTCAGATGAGTTGTTGCTCAGAGTCGGGATACCTAGTGGAAGCATTCAATATGACAAAGTAAGTTATGTAACTGAAAATGACAAATCTAAAAAAATTAAAAAGGCAGTACTCTCTTATGATAATAAATTTGCTGCAGTTTCATTTTTAGACGGTAGTATTTTCACTTGGAATTTAGAGAATGGAAAGATAGAAACACAACTTAGAGATAAAAATCTAGACATAAGTACCTCAGATATTGAGTTTGGAGTTAATACTTCACTAATAGCTGCAGCATTTGGAAAAAACGAGGAATATAACATTGTAATTTGGGATGCTGAAGACCCAACAAATACTTATTCAAGATCATTTAACAGCAAAGTAAATGATATAGAATGGTCTGATGATGGAACAACTCTATATATGGCTCTTTCAAATGGTAACTTAGTAAATTGGGATATTGCTGATAATAAAGTCAATTTATTAGCAACCTTTCCCAGTGCAATATTTTCAATTTCTATAAATCATGCAAAGGATGCTATAGGTTTATCGACAGATCATATGCTTTATTTAACAGGTATTACTGGTAACAGATTAGATTCAATTTCGATTAATGGTATTTTCGATTTGGAATGGAATAATAGTGGTACAAAAATATTTGCAGTGTATGATTTCAGAGATTTGAGATTATTTTCAATCACTGGGCAGAATGGTAATTACAAACTAACTCAAGATCCTCGTATTGTTAGAAACCAATCTACTAATCTGACTAATGCTGAATGGACGTCTAATAGCTCCGTTTTACTTCAATCCGTTTCAAGTAATATATTAGAACATTGGAATACAGATAACACCAAGATTAAAGATATAGATATCCATAAAAAAGCCGTAAACAGTTCTTACGCCAACGGAAGAATGATTATTTCATCAATCGATACTAATACAGCATTGGTTTGGAATATTGATGATTATCCCTTTCAATATCGGACTTTAGATTCAGATATTTCAGATAAAACTTGGTCTATAAAAAAGAAAATAGTTGAAGTGAACAATATTGATTTGGGAAATTTATGTTTCGCTGAAAACAACTATTTCGAATTTGACAATGTCTTTATCAACAAAAATGCCCCTGTTATTACGATTGATTCAATTAACTCATTATCTAATGAAATACGAATTATAAATATATTTCCAACTGAGTTAGGTGTAAATAATTCGTTTGTATTAAAATTGAGCTACTCGCCTATTAGCTCAGGGATTCATAATTATATGTTGTTTATATATTATGGAAATAAAGTTGATACTATCACAGTAAGTAGTAATATTATAAATTCTGATGTTTCAATAATCAATACCGAAATTGAGTTTACAAATACTCTAGTAAACTCTAGTAATTCAATTAATAAGGAAATACTGATTAACAATTCAAATTCTATAATGATTTTTGACGATGCCGAATTCATTTTAGGTGGTGATGTTTTCTCAATAGTTGACGATAATCTTTCAGGTGTCAATATTGGTGGGAAACTATTTGTTGAAGTTAATTTTCAACCTAAGTCAACCGGATATTATAGTGGTTTGATAAAGTTGACATCAGACAAGCTATGCTCCCCTTTATTTGTTGAGTTAATTGGTAATGCTGTAAAATCTAATATACAGTTAATTGAAAAAGTTGATTTTGGTTTTATTGACTGTGTAATGGAACATGATACAACTATCTATATTAGGAATTTCAGTGAGAGTTCAATTGAGATACTTGATAGTAATTTGATCAATGGAGATAGTTATCAAATTGATGTAGATTTACCATTTGTAATTCAATCGAAAGATTCTATTCCTGTTAATATTAAATTTGTTAATTCTGGTGTTGGTACTTTTCAATCTACACTTGAATTTATCACCAACCTAACTGGTGATGATAATAAACTAAGTATTGATATAATTGGGCAAAGAGATACTGTTAATCTAGCATTAACAGGCAATAGACTAGACTTTGGAACTATTGGAACTAATACAAATAGTATAAAAACAATAAAAATACTGAATAACTCTAATATAGATTTTACATTTGATTTTCCATTAACAAAAGATAAGTTTAAGTTAACTAGTGCAATACCTAAGACCATTGGTAAAGGTGATACTTCGGAAGTAACATTTGAATTTACTGGGAATGATAGAGATACGACTATTGAATTCGATTTCAATTATGGTTTGGGTTGTAATTCTGATTTTAAAGTGCCACTTTCAGTTATTGTCTCAAATGGGATTCCAATTATTGGGTTTAACAATCTGAAAGATTTAGGTATAATAAATTGTTCTACAGAATTGATTTTTGATATCAAGCTATATAATGTTGGTTCTAATAATCTTATAATTGATAGTCTTTATTTTGATGGTGTTGATAATAAAAAATTCCGAGTGAATGACTTAAAAGATGATTATAATGTTTTACCAAATGACAGTATTACTATTGAAATAATTTATAATCCTAATGAGCTTGGAAATATTAGCTCTGATTTAGTTATTAGATCAAATGCTAGTAATAGTATTGCCAATCTTAATACTATTAGAATAAATGCATTCCAAAATAGAACATTGTTATTACTATCAAATAATACGATTGAATTCGAAGGCTTGCGAAGTAATAGAAGGTATTCGAGAGAATTAACTGTAAAAAATATTGGTAATACAATAATCAACATTGACTCCCTAAGCGATGAGTTTTTTGAAGTTGATTCTATTAACCCTAGAACTTTAGCCCCAGATGAATCAGCAACTGTTTATCTCAGCTTCCTCGGTGGTGAGATTAACACACAATATACTGGAATTATAATAATTTCTGATGACTGTGAAAGTGAGTACCCAATTAATTTAATTGCCGATGTAGGCGGTAGTGATTATATATCAATACGTCCAGAATCAATAATTGCAACTACAGGGTCCAACGTTGATTTAACAATCATGTTTACTAATAATTCTGGTATAGATTTACCTCTGAATGATACAATTAGCACTAAGTTAATACTTAGCTCAAGTATAGTGGCTCCAGTTGATGCAAAACATTTTGGAACGATAATTAATGGTGAGAGAATAATAGAACTTAAGATTCCACTTACAGATGAGACAGTGTTGTATAAGATTCCTATGAGAGTAACATTGGGTGACACTTCTTATTCGGAGATTAGATTAGTTGAATCAACTCATTTGGAAAATGGTTTTTACATTGAAGATATTGAAAAAGGTAGTATAACTGTTACAAATATAGTGACAACTCCAACTGATAGATATATACAAGATAATGGCAGAGCATATATGTCAGAAACAATTCCAAGTCCAGTAGAAGGAATTTCAAAAATAGAATATAGAGTTATAGAATTTACAAATGTTAGTATAACCATATACGATATATTAGGTAATAAAATAGAAGAATTAGTAAACAAATACCATGAACCTGGTGAATACTCAATTGAAATAAGTCCACAAAACTTATCTTCTGGTAATTATTTGTATAAATTAGAAACTCCTTCGATGGAGATAATTAAGAAAATGACAATCATTCGATAAATTAACAATCAATAGAGGTAATATAAAATGAAGATAATTTCTTCCCTAATATTTGTTTCAATGGTACTATTAGTAGCATGTTCAGATTCTAAAGACATTGAATCTGAAGCCAACAAAGGTTTACAAGACTCCGTTCAGAAGTATTTGGATGTTTACAACAACAAGTACAAAGATTTATATTATGCTGCTTCGGAAGCAGAATGGGTACTTAATACGCATATTGTAGAAGGAGATACACTAGCTGAGCACGAAGTGAAAATTGCATCGAAAGCAATGGCAGATTATACTGGAAGTGAAGAAAACATCAATACTACAGATGGATTTCTGAAAGTTAAGGATAAACTTACACCACTTCAAGTAAAGCAGCTTAATGCTATTAAATATGCTGCTGCTGGCAACCCTGCAACATTGGGAACCTTAATAGATGATAAGATTGCAGCCGAAGCAAACCAAACTAAATTGTTATATGGCTATAAATACAAACTTAATGGTAAAGAGATATCTACAAATGATATTGACAAGATTCTTTCAAGTGACAAAAAACCAGCTCAAAAATTAGCAGCATGGAACGCAAGTAAAGATATAGGAAAGACACTGAAAGGGGGTATCAGTACTCTTAGAGATTTAAGAAATAAATCTGTAATGCCGTTAGGTTATGATAATTATATAGACTACCAAATCTCGGACTATGGAATGGAAGTAGAGGAAATGAGAGATTTATTACATAAAGTAATAAATGATATTTGGCCTCTATACAGAGAATTGCATACTTGGACTAGGTATGAATTAGCTAATAAGTATGGTGAAAAAGTACCCGAGTACTTACCAGCTCATTGGTTACCTAATAGATGGGGACAAGAATGGAATTCAATAGTAGAAGTGGAAGGATTCGATTTAGATGTTATTCTAGGTCAGAAATCTCCAGAGTGGATTGTAAAAACGGGTGAAGAGTTCTATATGAGTATGGGTCTTCCCTCTTTACCAAAATCATTTTATGAAAAATCAAGTTTATATCCAGTTGCTGCAGATGCAGGATTTATGAAAAATAATCACGCTTCTGCATGGCACATGAACTTAGATGATGATGTTCGTTCACTAATGAGCGTAGAAGCAAATACTAAATGGTGGGGAACAACATTACACGAGTTAGGGCATATTTATTACTATATGCTATATTCTAACCCAGATGTTCCTTATATACTACGTGGTGGGGCTAATAGAGCATTCCACGAGGGTGTTGGATCTATGCTAGGATTAGCGGCTATGCAAAAACCATTCTTACAAGAAAGAGGTCTTTTAGCAAAAGATGTAAAACTAGATGAAATCAAATTGTTACTAAAAGAAGCACTAGAGCAAGTTGTTCTTATCCCTTGGGGTGCAGGAGTAATGACTGAGTTCGAATATTCACTTTATGCAAAGAACCTACCTGTTGACCAATTCAATAGCAAATGGTGGGAAATCAAAAAGAAATATCAAGGTATTGTTCCTCCAAATGAGAGAGGTGAGGAATATTGCGATGCTTGTACTAAAACACACATCAATAATGATCCAGCTCAATATTATGACTATGCTTTATCAATTGTAACACTATTCCAATTGCATGATCATATTGCAAAGAAAATATTAAAACAAGACCCTCATAATACTAATTATTGGGGAAGCAAAGAGACCGGTAAATTCCTTTCTAAAATACTAACTCCAGGTGCTACTGTGGATTGGAGAAAACTAATGAAAGATGAATTAGGTGAAGAAATAAGTGCTAAAGCTATGTTAGAATATTTCAATCCATTATATACTTGGTTGAAAGAACAGAACAAAGGAAGAACATATACTTTACCTGAAACAGTATCTAAATAATTAAATTTAGACACAATAATTATGACAAAAGGCTGCTTATATAAGTAGCCTTTTTTTATAATTTTAATGTTTGTAATTTTTTACTTCATTATAGTCGCTAAAAGTATTAAGTTTGTAACTATTCAAAAAACTAAATAAGAATAAAATAAGATGATTACGGTAAATAATATAACATCCTTAACTCCCATTTACATCAATTAACCTCTACCCTTCCTAATCAAGCACCACAAGGCAGATTCATCACTTTTAGAATTTCAACAAAACCCATAGAATCAATATAAATTAAGCATTTTTGTCCTAAATTTTGTCCTATTGTTATTTTATGGTATATTGGAACTGTCTTTATTTACATTTCAATAATGGTCTCAATTTGGTAAAAATAAACAGATATTTGGCTCATAAGAACAAGGAACAAACTAATATTATATTAAGTATCAGCAATAGAGGTAAAAGAGTAAAAATTACTTCAAAACTATCTATTGAATCAAAATATTGGGATTCTAAAAAACAAAGAGCAAAACCAACATATTTCAATTCTGTTTATGTCAATAAGACTCTTAACAAATTCCAAGATTTCTTAGAAAGTGAATGTGTTAAACAATACGAGCAATTTGATGAAGTAAATCTTGATAAGCTAAAAGTAAAATCCAAAGAGTACCATAAGCATGGAAAAGTTAAGAAATTTACTTTTTTAACATTAATTGATGAATTTATTGAATTTAGTATCAAATCATCAGGAATAAGAGGTAATACGATAAGAACTTATAATGGATTTCGTAAAAACATTGAAGATTTTGAATTAAACAGAAAGAAAGTCATAACAGTTAATGATATAAATAATGAACTTTTACTGAGTTTTAAAATGTTCTTATATGAACATTATGACTATAAAGATGGTACAGTTCACCATAGACTAAAAATTAAAAACATAATCTTAAATTATGCCTTCAAAAAAAAATATATTGATAATCAGGATTATCGTGATGTTATGGTTAAGAACAGAACTACTACTGAAATTGCGTTAACTGATTCAGATGTTTTAAAAATTATTAATTATATCCCCCAAAGGAGAAAACTAATACATACGAGGTACTACTTTCTTTTTAATATTTACTCAGGTATAAGAATCTCAGACTTTATTAATTTAACTAAAGAAAAAATTGATTTAGAAAACGGATTAATTAAATTAATTACAAAGAAAGGGGATTCAGATATTACTATTCCGATAAGTAAGCAAATGAAAATTATCTTAGATCAATTTGATGTTACTCAATTTAAGGAATCACTACTATCATCATATTCTGTTGCACTCAAAGACTTATGTAAAGAAGCAGGTATTGTGGATTTAGTTGTTGAAACTAGTTATAAAAACAATAAACGAATAGAAGAATACAAACCTAAATATAAGTTGGTTTCTTCTCATACTGCCAGAAGAACCTTCATAACAAGGCTCAGACAAAGGAGTATCTCCGATTCAGAAATAATAAAAGTTACAGGTCATTCAAACGATTTAATTTTACGGCGTTACACAAAAATTGATAATGCTGAAGCTGTTAGCAATATAAAGAATATACTAGATGAGATGTGATACATATTATTCTATTATTCTTCGTTCCAAATTATATATTTCTCTTTAATAATATCTTTATATTCTTTTACATATTCCGAAATTTCAGCTAAGGCAGAATCATCACCGTATGCCATTAATAATTCATCACTAACTTTAGATAGTATTTTATGTGCGTAAAATACTTCTTCTCTTAGTTCATTAAGTCTTTTATTACTTACCATCGAATTTTGTTCACTAAGTTTATTATTATCAAAATTAAAGTCTGACTTCATTAGTTCAAAGTATTTCCTATTTCCTTTAATAAGTTTAAAACCAAGATTCAGAGCCATATTTTTAGAGCTTTTGTAACACTCTTTTTTTAAATGTATTCTATCAATTGATATTGTAAGACTACTTCTATTTTCTTTGTTGAAAAAGTATGGAATTATGGACTCTTTTAAAGCTTTAGACATATACCCTTTATTTCTAAACTCTTTTAATACATACCAATACAGATCAAAACCCATATCCATTACTATTCCGATATATCTCCCATTTTCATCTTTAATAAAGAAATATTTATATGAGAATTTATCAACTATTATCTTATCAGTTATAGAAAACTTTTTTCTCCAGTCTTTTGCTATCTCGACATTACTACTAATTTGTCTTCTGTAAATAGAATCCACTATTTCATTTGAATTTAATACATCTATGTATTCTTTTAAAATTATATTTGTCATATCGTTGGATATTTTTTAATATTATAACTGTTTTAAATAGAGATTATTTTAAATCTTCTACTACCTACATTGAGAGAGCATAATTCATAATTGTTTAACCCCTATTCTCTCACATTAACACTCATTAACTCAACAATATAAATACTTTTGATATTGCTAAGTTTTGAATAATAAAATCTGACTATAAGAGTTTTTAAAGTAGAATAATTTTCTTCATCAATAAATAAACAGGTCAAAAAATGGATAATTCAATCATAGTTACTCATAACCCAGAGATACTACTAGAAACAATCTACAATCTTGGATTTAAACTAGTTGAAATTTCAGCCAATATATACCCTAATAACCATCCTAACTATTTAAGTGGTAGATTTAGCGAACATAGAATAAAACCACGTGATATAGTGCTTATTGTAGGTTATATGGTAGATCAGATTGGTGAATCAGTCTTTGATGTTGAATATAACAAAGAGCTTGATAGATTTAATCGAATGATGGAACTAAGAAAAGCACAGTAATAGGTCAGTACTATAAAAATACTGTTAGTTTACCCTTTATAATGGCTTTACTACTTGCCTACATGGGTAATTGACTGCTGTATTTTAATAAATCTCCCACTTATTTGTACAAATAGCACCAATTTTATTGAAATTACCCCTCAACATCCTACTAATTCGCAACTGTCTTGCGTTTGGATGGCGTTTGGTTGACTTCGTCTATCTGTTACAACTTATGCTTTGTCTTTTGTATAACACTATTGGTCGTGTTTTATCCTCTAATATCGTCATAAACGTCATTTAATCGAAATTCTGATGAAAAATCGAGCTATTTAGACGAGAAAATGGAAATGTTAGACGGTTTATATATATTGCTAAACAGCAATTATAGATTAGTTGTGTCTGTTAAACTATTTATAAGTTTTACTAAACGGATATTTGAATCTGTATGACAATGTTATTGAGAAATCAATGAAAATATTGTTCAATATTACCAGCCGTTTGATTGTGGTGTTAAAATATGGGAAAAAGATTTTTTGATTCAAAGGCAATCATACTAAATTTTAGTTATTATAATAATTCTATCCGCAGTTAATGAAAAGACACTTTATAACCTCCAAAAGTACACAAATATAAATATAACCCCACTTGTCCGATCAATAAGGCATGGTTATCTATGCTTAACCAAATAAAAATTGATTCTGAGGGCTTTATGACGGTCAGTAAATTTAAGAGAAATCGGTTAAATATGGAAATGACATCTATTAGGGGTTACAAATCTCATAACCCCATATAATTCAATAGATATGCTATTATTCTGAAGTCAATTCATAGTTGAATCAATAATATATAGAGTGAAAAAGTGTAGTTTTAGAGTCAGAAAGTATTGTTTTAGTGTTAATTATGTAATCAATTCTACAATACTACTTTGATGTTCGTTTATATTTATAACTTTCGTGGAAGTTTTTCTTTATTTCTTATGAAAGTCTTATTCGGACTGTTCTAAATAAAATGATCAGTTGTTTCTACTTGATATGTATTTGAATTTGTATGACAGTATTATTGAATATATTTGATATTTTGTTAAATTGGAATGTATCATAAGCATTAAGAACTATAATAGTCAGAAATACGTATATATATAATAGATGAAAATTGAAACAAAATGAGTAAAGACTTAATAAGAAGAAAACAACTGAAAAAGAATATGATGAAGAATGTCATATTCAGAATTGATTATCAAGGAATTATAAATTCCGAAGACATAATCAAATCTTTTAAAGATAATTTTAAAGACAAGTTCAAAATATTTCAAACAACTTTTCATAGTAAAATTGATTTTGACATTAATAATATAGAAGATATTAGTGACACATTGTCTATTCCTATAAAAGAAATTCAGAAACAAGAAATATATAGGTTTACAGATAATACATTCGGTAATGACGAGTTAACTCTTGATATAAGTAAATATTTCACAGTACTTACAGTGAATTGTCAAGAATACGAAGGCATTGATGAATACTTAGATTTTTTTTCTTCTTTTATTGATTTTCTATTTGAAAATAGCGAATACTTACAAATTAAACGAATCGGTTTAAGAAAAATTGGTGGTGAAATTTATTTTGATGAAAAAGAAATTTATAGAGATTTTGAGCAAAAATATTTCAATTTTAATTTTATAGATACTCCCTATAACTCATTTAGAAGTAGACATATAGATGTATTAAAGTTAGATGATAAAAGTCCAATAATAAATTATGTTCGTTCATTTGAGGCAGGTAATTATCATGATAATGAAACAAATATTTATAAAAGTGCTTTTCAAGTTTTATTAGATATTGATGCGTATTATTCCGATTTTATTCTTGAAAAAATTAAATTTAAAAAAGGGATGGCGAAACAAGTGTTAACAAGTACTAACAATGAACATCTGTTTAAAATATTTAAAATGAGTGTTACTGAAGCATTCTTAAAGGCGAATTCAAATGAGTAAAATCACTATAGATAAAAACTTCCAAACTGAAAAGGATACTAAAACTAAAAAAATGGTTTTCACACCAATTATTAGAAAATCTTCATTAACTAAAAATATTATGATTAGCCATTCTTCTCGATCAACAAAGCTTTTAACAAAAAAATGAACATATTTGTTGATGATATAAAAAAAATTACATTAGAAGTATATACAATTGGCTATACTGAAAAAGGCGAAAGTCAAGTTGTTCTTCTTTACGACAATGTAAATTCAAAATGTATTTTATCATTCGTTATTGATTGCTATTCTGCAAATAATGCAAACCTCACACATGACATTTTAATTCAAAAAAACATTACAAACCTTAATTACTTTATATGGACTCATACTGATGAAGACCATTCCATGGGGATTAACTATATAATCGATACATTTTGCAATAAGGAAACACAATTTTATTTACCTGAAGGTGTAGCAGGAAATGAAAATGACTTTATAGATTATAATCTTGAAGTTAAAGAGTGTTTTGACAAAATAAACGCTTTCAACCAAGGTGGTAATTACAATGTTCACACTCTTACCTGCTGTGTTGAAGGACATACGCAAATACTAAGGAAAATTATTGTTGAATCTAAAACTTCTACTAAATTTGTATTTGAAATAATTGGAATTGCACCTATTTCTGCACTTGTTAGACGAAAATGGGCAGATGGAAATGTTAAGAAGAAGAATGACTTATCAATTGCCACAATTTTTAAAGTAGGAGAGTTAAGTTTATTATTTAGTGGTGATATTGAGAATCAAACTATACATAGAATTCCTGATTTTTATTTTGAAGGTCTTTCTTATATAAAAACACCACATCATACTTCTAAATCTTCAACCAAACTCATAGACAAAATTGAAAAAATATACGACAACAAAATAATACCCTGTGCTGTTTCAACGACTTTTAAAAAACATAAACTACCTGATATTGATTTAATAGAACGGTATAAAAAATATGTGGATACATTTAGCTCAACTGGTGACGGACAAACAGGATACGGCTATATCAAAACAGTTTTTGAAATAATAAATCAAAAATATAGTGAGGAATTATTTGGAGATGCAATTATTCATTAGCAAATATTAAATTTATTTCTTCAGCAATGAACATTTTTCTAGAAAAGCTAATATTTTTTGTAGCTAAGAAATACATTCTACAGCCTATGAAATTAAACTTTTAATTTGAAAGATTTAGGAGTCTTCATAATAAGGTGTTCGCCAACTATTCCAGGATTATCATTACGAACTATTACTATAGTTGCCTTATCCCATATTCCCATATCTTCTTTTTTACTATTTAGTATTTTCGCACTTCTTCTAAGTCCAAATACTTTAAAGCCTTTTTCTTCGATAGTATTTATAGTACTATTTATTTCAAGACTTAGATGTGCAATTTGTTTAAAACTCATCATATCTAGAATATCGACATATTCTTTTAATAAATCAAAAAATGGTGGTATTAGCTCTATCTCTTCTTTTTCTATCAACTCATCATTTTCAAATGAAAATGTGTGAACAACATCAATCACATTAATTATCTCTTTTCCTGTTTTAATCCTTTTTAAACTAATAGTCTTAAATTCATCGTTTGTAAATGCAATTGGGTCTAATGATAAAGTCGTTTTTACCCATTGAGAATGTGTTTTTTTAAGCTTTATAAGTTTCTCAACAGTGTACGTCTCAACTAATGTGTCAACCCTTTTATGATCATTTGCACATAACAGAAGTAGGTTTTCATAATCATCATAATCATAACAATGTAATTTATTATCCCCACGGGGACCGTTTGATTTAGACGAAATGATATGACATTCTTCACCAAGAATCAAATTATTACTTTCTACTACGTCTTGTACTAGCTCTAGTCTACAGATTGCACATCTATTTCCAGACTTTGCCCAAAGCGATTTTCTAGTTTTTGCTGATATACTCATAAATTAGAAATTGAATGTTTAAAGCTTAATCCCATACCACCTCACCCGGTTATCCCATTAATAAACGTATCTACGAAGTCAACGATTTGTTTGAGTATTTTAGTTCCTACTATTCTACGGATTAGAACTGATGGCTGGTCTCCGTCTATTAATTCTACTGCTT
>PGYR01000008.1 GCA_002839765.1 Ignavibacteriae bacterium HGW-Ignavibacteriae-4 | reverse complement strand
TTGAGCGAGCTGATTGAAACAGAGTTTTGATTCTGAATATCAGTACTAATTACTTTGCTTCCCTCTAAGTTGAATATAGAAAGTTCATTAAATCCATCAGCTAATGCTTGTGGTAGTATCTGAACGCTTGATTCACTTACTGTCATATACTCAGATAGTGTTTGTTCTGGGGTAACAGATGTTGCAGTTATAGTATTTCCAAAGAAAAGCAATTCATCATTACCTGATCTATCTGATAAGTATAGAACAGCATAACCTTCTTTGCTATTGTCAACTTTCTCTAAGCTCCAGTTCAATTTCTTAGTTTCACCAGGTATGAAAGTAGGCTCCAAATCAGAGCTCATTGTTATACCTTTCTCAACAGCAGTAATTTCAAATGAGTAATTAGAACTCATAGACTTAATCATATAGAATTGTGATAATCCAGAAGAACCACTATGTGAATCATCAACACTTCCAGTTATTAAATCATCATCTTTTTTACCTGTGAATGTTACTTCAGGTGCTTTACCGTCAAACGCACTTATATCATCGAAAGTTGCAGCTGTCGGGTATCCGTACGAATCATAAGGGCCGAAACCATAAGAATAAGCACCGATTAGTGTAGTTGTAGATTTCAAACCAAAAACGCCCTCTGTAGCTAACTTCAACGTTTTATTAGCAAATAACTTACCATTAAAAGGAACTACAAAATTTTCGAAAGCTGGTCCAAAATAATCTTTCACTTTTACCCATGTAGGGTTTGGCTTTGATAAATCTGCAAAAAGTAAATCATCTGGAATTTCACCAGATGTTGATTCGAAGATTATATTAACATAATTCTCTGGAAAAAGATTTATACCTGTTGCTGAATTTGGAGATGCAAAGTAAATCTGATTTCCGAATTGCTCAACTGGACTGAATGTCATCATAAATGGATCCGTATTTTGCGTATTTCCATTATCTTCCTGTCCACCAGTGTTATAATACATAACTGCAATCGGCTTATCTGCATGTATAGTAGCTATGTGTGGTGCTATTTCATTCCCATTACCATCAACCTTTGGCCAAACTCTTGTCTCTAGATACCCAACACCGATTGTAGCTCCCCCTCCTTTTGCTATATTACCTATCAATTCATTATCTCTATAAACATTTGTGTTATCTTCTGAGGCGAAAACTCTAATTATACCATTGTAATTCCTACCATTCATAGGAGTTACATAGTATTGCTTACCCCATGAGTAAACGGGTAATTCCATTTCGACAGTATAGTCGCACCAACGATTTCCAATAGGGAAATTTGCACAGTTGATACCTGATACAATCGCAATCGGCTTATCTGATTTGAAAATACTTCCTGATAAATCTTGTCTTGGTCCATTTATAGAAAGCAACCAAACATCACCTTGATTCAAAGTCTGACTAGTTGATTCACCAGTATGTACTAACTGACCATTTCCCATAGGAGATGCGTCTATACCTTCGGGACCTCCCCCCATAGTGAAGTTTACTTCAGTATTATCGTAAGCCGCTGTTACTCCAGTAAATGGTGCGAATAGGCCCGTTTTATTTAAATCTGGTTCCTGATAAACCATATTTATATAATGAGTACCCAATGCAGAAGAAGGAATAGCAAGAAAGCCATCAGATGTGTACATATACCTTGCTATTACATATACTATTATTGGTGCATCAGATGTAACATGAATTCCTGCTTGTTGATAAACTTTGGCTGGTACGATGCCATTCTGAGCACCACTGTGTAAAATAGCTTGTGCTATATTAGGTTCAATTGTGAACTCAATTACATTATCAGGTATTGTTTTTTGAGTCCTTAAAAACCCTTTACCTTTCACTTCAACAGTAACGTCAGTTTCAACTGGAGAGGCAATTAGTATTTTTAATGAATTATCATGTCCTACACTCTCATCCATATAAACCGGAGGTATAGTGAACCAATAATCAGTCCCTGAGTTATTCTGCCCCATTAATAAAGTAAGTTTATCTTTTACTTCCTGTTCATCAACTGCAGCATTTGTACCTATACTACAAAACGGTAGTATTAGTGATATTATAAGAAAATAGTAAATAAATTTCATGATAAAACTCCCGAATAAATGATTAAATTATTTTTTTATAAAATATAAGAACAGTCAAACATTCAATTTGTCACACAAATAATTGAAAAAAGTGCATTTTTTTTAAAAATAAATTGTAATTGTAATTTAAGTAAAGACACTTGAACATCAAAACGACTACAATAATTGTTAATCTTTTTTATATCCTCTGTATCAAAACCAATTATTATCACTTGTTTATAATTATATAGTAAAGTTTAATTGTCAAATCGGTGGGAATTTATTATTTTTGGCTTTATTTAATTTTAACAATAAGTAATTGTACATAAACGACGGGAAATTAGATGCCTGAATTGATTAAGTTCGTACCATTATTACCTCTATTAGGTTTCTTAGTTTTAGGAATCTTTGGTAAGAAAATAGCGAGCGAAAAACTAATAGGGATAATAGCGACTTCGACAGTTGCCATTTCTTTTTTAATCGCTCTATCAATATTTTTCAATTTAGCTGGTGATGCTTCTGCTAAGCCCCATATAATCAATTTATTCAATTGGTTCGGAGCTGGTGATTTCACACTAGATTTTGCTTATCAAGTAGATAGATTATCTATTATATTCGTACTGATAATCACTGGTATCGGTTCTCTGATACATATATATAGCATTGGTTATATGCACGGTGATAGGAGTTTCTATCGTTTCTTTGCTTACCTCAACCTCTTTATCTTTATGATGCTTAACCTAGTTTTAGGTAGTAATTTCTTAGTTACTTTCTTGGGTTGGGAAGGTGTAGGTTTAGCTTCGTATTTACTTATCGGTTTTTGGTATGATAGAAAATTCGACGGTTTCCGTATCACTTGGACAGGCGATGCTGCTAACAAGGCTTTCATCGTAAATAGAATCGGTGATTTCGGTATGTTAGTCGCTATATTTTTGATATATATGAACTTCGGTACTTTAGAGTATATAGAAGTTGCTAATATAGTAGCTGGTGATATTTCATTATATGACACAGGTCTTATTACTGCAATCGCATTGCTTATATTCCTTGGTTGTACGGGTAAATCTGCACAAATTCCATTGGCGGGCTGGTTACCAGACGCGATGGCAGGACCAACTTCAGTATCTGCACTAATCCACGCTGCTACGATGGTAACAGCTGGTATATTCTTAATAGCAAGAAACTCTGTTATATTTGCTTCTGCTCCAGATGCTATGATGGTGGTTGCTATTATTGGTGCTGCTACTGCACTATTAGCAGCGAGTATTGGTCTTGTACAAAATGATATTAAGAAAGTATTGGCTTACTCTACTGTCAGCCAATTAGGATTTATGTTTGCGGCTCTAGGCTCTGGTGCTTGGATTGCGGCTATATTCCATGTTATGACTCACGCATTTTTCAAAGGTCTATTGTTCTTGGGTTCTGGATCTGTGATACACGGTATGCACGATGAGCAAGATATCAAGAAAATGGGTGGTCTGAAAAAGCACATGCCAACTACTTATAAAACATTCCTTATCGGTACGATAGCTATTTCAGGTATTCCATTTTTTAGTGGATTCTTTTCTAAAGATGAGATTCTTTGGAAATCTTATGTTAGTGGTGGTTGGTTCTTATGGATTACTTTAGCTGTAGCTGCATTCTTCACGGCATTCTATATGTTCAGACTATTATTCTTGACTTTCCACGGTAAAGAGAGATTTGATGCTGATCACGTACATCCGCATGAATCACCTAAATCTATGACAATACCACTAATTGTATTAGCAGTTTTATCTGCATTGGGTGGGTTCATTGGTATTCCTTATGCATTAGGATATTTCTTTAGTGATCATCCTAATCTACTAGAAAACTTCCTTTCCCCAGTATTTGCACAAGCAGATCATATATTAGGTCTTGCTGAGGGTCATCATGTTCATGCTATTGAATATATATTAATGGCTGTATCTACAGTAGTTGCTATAGTTGCAATACTTTTAGCAAGAAGTATATATAAGCAAGATGAGAATTGGACAGCAGCAAAATCGCTTACAAATAGATTTGGATATGCTTATAAAATTCTTTGGAACAAATGGTACTTAGATAATTTCTACTACGGAGTTTTTGTAACTCCAATATTCAAAACATCTCGCGATTTCCTTTGGAAAATATTTGATTTGAATGTTGTAGATGGTGCAGTAAACGGAACTGGTTTACTAACTACTTCTATCGGTAAGGGTGTAAGAAGATTACAATCAGGAGTTGTACAGACTTACGCAGCTGTGATGATGTTAGGTATTTTAATTTTAATTGGTTACATGATATTCTAAAAAATATAGAGAAGAAATGACTATTTTAATAGCAACTTTAATAATCCCTTTGATAGGTGCATTCGGTGTACTTTTCTTAAATAAGGATAATAGAAAACTAATAGAAATGTTCTCCTTGGGAACATCGTTAGTCGCATTTTTAGTCTCATTGGGATTGTTTTTCAGTTTCAATAGTAATGCGGAAGGATTTCAATTCGTAACAGACGTTACATGGATACCCGCTATTGATGCTGGTTTCAGAGTAGGTTTGGACGGTATGTCATTACTGATGGTGATGCTTACTACGTTCATAACTCCTATTGCCTTACTCTCATCTATAAACTCAATCAATAAGAGACATAAAGAATATTACTTTATGTTCCTTATGTTGCAGTTTGGTATGTTAGGCGTGTTTCTGTCATTAGACTTATTCTTATTCTATATATTCTGGGAAATTATCCTAATTCCTATGTACTTTATTATAGGTATATGGGGTGGTAAAGATAGAATATATGCAGCAGTTAAGTTCTTCGTCTATACAATCGTTGGTTCACTATTTATGTTAGTAGCTATCGTTTGGTTAGGATTACATATAGGTGGCGATGTATTATCATTACCAACTGGCTTCACATCTGATTACTTATTGATCAAACAACACAGTGCTGCAATAGCTCCAGATGTACAAAATTGGTTATTCCTTGCATTTGCACTTTCATTCTTGATTAAAGTTCCATTATTCCCATTACATACATGGTTGCCAGATGCACATACGATGGCTCCAACACCCGGCTCAGTTATACTAGCTGGTGTTTTACTTAAAATGGGTACTTATGGTCTAATCAGATTCAACTTAGAATTATTCCCGGTATCATCTATTGATTGGGCTGGACCTATTTCCTTCCTTGCAGTAGTTGGTATTATATATGGTGCATTAGTTGCACTAGTACAGACAGATGTCAAAAAGATTATTGCTTATTCATCTGTAGCTCACTTAGGATTCGTAGTCTTAGGTATATTTGCTATGAATGAAACGGGTATTCAAGGTGCAATAATCCAAATGGTAAACCACGGTTTATCGACAGGAGCTCTATTCATCTGTGTTGGTATAATATATGAAAGAAGACACACTAGAGAAATATCTGAGTTTGGTGGCTTAGCTCGTGTTATGCCAATTTACACAATAATCTTCGGGATCGCAATGTTTGCGTCTGTAGGTTTACCTGGTTTAAATGGGTTTATCGGCGAGTTCTTAACACTGTTAGGGGCATTTACTTCTACAGTATTAGATAATATATGGTATGCAGTAGTAGCTACAACTGGTGTTATTTTCGCTGCTTGTTACTTACTATGGATGTTCGGTAGAATTATGTTTGGTGCATTGAGCAACAAAGAAAATGAAGGTCTATCTGATTTGAACAAAACAGAATGGGCTATGTTAGTTCCTTTGGTTATCTTTATAGTGTGGTTAGGAGTTTATCCTAATACATTTATGAGTAAATCAGAAACATCTACTAAGCAATTAGTAAAGAAGATTGAACAAGTTGAATTAGATCTCAACAATGGCACAATCAATATGGAACCTAAAAAAGAACTAACAGAAAATAATTAGAAAATTACTTTAAATACGGAAAGATGAATATGAGTTCAGAATTTATTTTACTTTTACCTTTGATTATAGTTGCCATAATGTCAGTTATATCAATTTTGGTAGATGCAATAAATCCAAATAGCAAAAACAGTGGCTATTATCTATCTATAATAAGTATAGTTGCGGTAGGTGGATTTGCATTGAACAATTTCTACTTGAATATATCAGGTATAAATCTTGAAGGTGCTAATCTTATAACTTCTAATATGTTAACATTCGGTGGATTTTCTGCATTTTTCGATTTACTTTTTTGTGTCGGAGCATTGCTTATAATACTGAATGCACGTAATTATTTGGATTCTGTTAAAACTGAATTAAACGAATTTTATAATCTAGTACTTTATGCCCTTGCTGGTATGATGATAATGGCACACTCAAACCACTTGCTAACGCTGTTTATTGGTATTGAGTTGATGTCGATTACTTTCTATATAATGGCAGGTTATTTCAGATTTGCGGCACTGTCAGTAGAAGCGTCATTGAAGTATTTCTTGCTTGGTGCATTCTCTACTGGGTTCCTTGTATATGGTATGGCTATGCTTTACGGAAGTACAGGTAGTATGTTTTTCCCAGAAATTACAGCAGCTATCGTTAATGGAACAGCAAATAGTGCTTACTTAATGTTTGGAGCGGCACTTATGATAATGGGGCTTAGCTTCAAATCATCAGCGTTCCCGTTCCACCAATGGGCACCAGATGTTTACTCTGGAGCACCGACTGTAGTTACAGCTTTCATGAGTACTGCTGGTAAAGCTGCTGCATTATCTGCATTTATTATAATCGCGAAAACAATTATCCCAATGGGCTTTGACCCAAGTGGACTAGAATCAGCAATAAACACAGACAAACTAATAACTGCAATTGCAGCTATATCAGCCCTTACTATGTTAGTTGGTAATATCACAGCATTAGTACAGAAGAACGTAAAACGTATGTTAGCTTACTCTTCAGTAGCTCATGCAGGATATATGCTAATGGGTATTGTAGCTAATACTGCTGCTGGTTGGTCTGCATTGATGTTCTACGTGGTTGTATATACTTTTATGCAGATTGGTGCATTTATCATAGTTGGGCTCTTAGAAAGAGATACTGACAAGTATTTGGAATATGATGACTATGCTGGATTGAGCAAAAGACAACCTGCTCTTGCAGCTATTATGGCTATATTCATGTTCTCTTTGGCTGGTATTCCTCCTATGGCGGGATTCTTCGGTAAGTACTACTTATTTATGTCTGTGATTAATACAGGGCATCTTTGGTTAGCATTAGTAGCAGTAGTTTCATCTATCATCTCAGTTGTATTCTACATTGGTTTGATTGTTAAAATGTACTTTACAGATTCTGAAGATGTATTGGGTAAATCATTACCTTGGAATGCTTCTAGAATACTTATATTCGTAACTAGTGCGGTAGTATTAATAATAGGGCTTAACCCCGGTGGTATGCTCTCATTCATTAAATCTGCTCTTTAGTAAAGCCGATTTAGAAAAGAAAAACTCTAAGGGGACAAGAAATTGTTCCCTTTTTTTGTGTTCTATTCTTTTGTGTGTCACATTAAGAATTGTATAGACTGTCTAAAAAGGTAGGATGATATTCAACTTTTCGGGAAATATACAATTTAATTCCCCTTTTTAAGTAGAACTAAGTTTTGCGAAACAGGGGTGGCAGACACGCAAAGCGTAACTGAAGGAGTGTTTATAATGATTAACTATTTCTTTCAGCTAATCATATAAATATAAGTCCAGTAAATTGAAATTACTTTTTAGGCAGTCCTCAAATCCCCCTTGACAAAGTAACTATAAGTTTAAATTTAAAAAAAAGACGACCCTAATTCGATCGTCTATTTATAATATTCTATATTTAAATTGCTTTTACTTTGTTTTTTTAATTTGCTTAGACAAATTATCTTCTTGTGAATCAACTACTGCAATAGCGACCATATCCAATATCTCATTCACATCACTTCCTTGTTCAAGTATATGAACAGGTTTTGACATACCTATTAAGATAGGACCAATCAGGTTCAAATTTCCAATTTTAGAAAGTAGCTTATATGTGATATTACCTGAATTCAAATCAGGAAAGATAAGAACATTTGCCCCACCTTTTATATCACTGAAAGGAAAAGTAGATTCGATAATGTCAGGTCTTACAGCTGTGTCTGCTTGCATTTCCCCATCAACTATCAAATCAGGTCTCTTAGTTTTGATTATATTTCTTGCTTCTCTCATTTTCTTAGGAGACTCGCCTTGAGCAGAGCCAAAGTTACCATAAGAAAGTAGTGCAATCTTAGGAGTAACTTCAAAGTGTTGAGCAGTTTCAGCCGCTTGGATAGCTATATCTGCTATCTCTTGAGCGTTCGGGTTTATATTAACTGTTGTATCGGCTAAGAAAAATGTTTTCTGTTTTGAAGATACTATATACAAACCTGCAACTTTATTGAATCTTGGATCATGACCTATAGTTTCTAAAGCAGGACGTATAGTAGAAGCATAATTAGTATTAAGTCCACTTAGCATACAATCAGCATCACCCATAGCTACCATCATAGAACCAAAGTAATTTCTATGGTTTATCATTCTCTTTTCAGCGTCATGTTTATTGATGCCTTTTCTTTGTCTTAGCTTATAGTATTCATCTATATATTTTTTAGTTTTCTTCGAAGTAGCTGGATTTATTATTTTAATTCCATCTAATTCATAACCAAATTGATCAGCTACTCTTTGAATATCTTCCTCAACACCAAGAAGAATAGGTTTTGCTATCCCCTCTTCAACAGATAATTGGGCAGCACGGATAATTCTAGCATTATCTCCTTCTGGAAATACAACTCTTTTCGGAGTTGTACGAGCTTTCTTGTACATTAGCGACATAAAGCTCTGAGTACGCCCCATACGAATATTAAGACTTCGCTTATATTCATCGAAATCTTTGATTTTGATACGAGCTACACCAGAATCCATAGCTGCTTTCGCAACAGCTGGAGATACTGAAGTCAGAACTCTTTGATCAAATGGTTTAGGGATTATATAATCTGGTCCAAATGACATCTCTTTTACACCATAAGCAGATTTAACACTTTCAGGCACTTCTTCACGAGCAAGTTCAGCAAGCGCAAAAGCTGCAGCTTTTTTCATTTCTAGATTAATTGCACTAGCATGTACGTCCAAAGCACCACGAAATATGAAAGGGAAACCCAATACATTGTTAACCTGATTCGGAAAGTCAGAACGACCAGTAGCCATTATCAAATCTTTACGAACAGATTTTGCATCATCATAAGTAATTTCTGGATCTGGGTTAGCCATTGCGAAGATAATAGGAGTTTTAGCCATAGATTTCACCATCGCTTTATCAACAACTCCACCAACAGATAGCCCAATAAATACATCTGCCCCATTCATAGCATCTGCTAATGAACGTTTGTTTGTTTCTATTTCAAATTCTTTTTTGTACTCATTCATTTCTTCTTCGCGGCCAGTGTAGATTACACCTTGTCGGTCACACATTAATACATTCTCTGGCTTAACGCCAAGAGCCATGTGGAACTTGGAACAAGCAATTGCAGCTGCACCAGCACCATTATATACTATTTTGATTTCATCTAGTTTCTTACCCGCTATTTCTACGGCATTTAATAATGCGGCACCAGAAATGATGGCTGTACCGTGTTGATCATCGTGGAATACAGGAATATCTAATCTTTTTTGTAATTCCGTTTCTATTATGAATGATTCTGGAGCTTTGAAATCTTCTAGGTTAATCCCACCAAATGTAGGGCCCATCATTTCAATAGCCTTGATCAAATCTTCGGTATTAGTCGAATTCAACTCAATATCGAATACATCTATATCTGCAAATACTTTGAACAATCCACCTTTACCTTCCATTACTGGTTTTCCAGCGGCAGCTCCTATATCACCAAGTCCAAGTACAGCTGTTCCATTAGTAATTACAGCAACTAAGTTCCCTTTATTTGTGTATTTGTAAACATCATCGGGGTTCTTTTCGATTTCTAAACAAGGATAAGCCACTCCGGGAGAGTAAGCAAGTGATAGATCTCTTTGAGTTATAAATGGTTTTGTTGGTACGACTTCTATTTTTCCAGCTGGTGATTTGGAATGATAGTTTAATGCGTCTTCTTTCCTGATTTTCATATTCTATTCTGATTATTGCATAATTTTCATTTACAATATACGAAATAAGTTATCGATTTGTGTGAGACGTAATATTAAATAACATAGGTTATTTTCTGGTTTTGACCATCCATACTTTCGGAGTAAGAATTAATGAAAATCTTATCTGAAAGCTCATAACTAACATCATAGTTAGCGATTTTTTCAATTTTTCTGATATTTATGTAGAGTTTCTTATAGTAAACTTTAGCTCTTCCATCCCGCTCATTAATTACTATTTTTATATCTATATTTTTCTCATCCGAAATGATAGCTTGGAGGATTTTATGTTTTTTGAAAAGCTCAATTCTATAATTATTCCCTTTTATATTAACATAGTAAACTGTCTGGGCATCATTAAGTTTTGCTGCCAAATTTCTAACATAAAGTGCATCAACAAAAGAGGAATTGTATTTAGCTAATTCGTCTATTTTATTAATGTTTGGGATTATTGAGCCAACTTCTAATCTGATAGAGGATGGAGAAATATAATTTAGGACTAAGTTTAGTATATTCTTATCCTGTATATTATAGCCAGTTAAATATAAATCAATCAGAATGAATTCTATATTGTGAGTTAGATTATATTTTTTCTTTTGCTTTCTGTATTCCTCTGTCAGTTCCACTATATCTATTATAACATGCCTGAGTAGCCTATTGACTCTGAGGGAATACTCATGTATTGTACTACTTGTAACATCGCTTTCTGGGATATCCAGAACTCTTAATATCTCTTCTATATCTATTTTACCATTGGTTAATATCAAATCAGTTGAATGAACAGAAATAACTAATGATGGTTCTATCTCTTTTATTAGAAAGTAAAGTCGATCACCTTGTTTCAAACTTGGGTGGATAATCGCTTTGAAAATACCATTTGGTAATTTGATTTTGAAAACTTCTTTACTAACTTTTTCTAAGATTTGTCCTAATACAATCTCCCCTTTCCTCAGCTTTATAGAGGCCTTTTTCTTTGGGGCATTATTTACAGGCAAATATCTACCACCACGAGAAGAGTAACTATCAGTTACAATTCTATTAGAAGTATCTATTCTACCTGCTTTGGACATTAATCTAACTCCGATGGATCCCAAGAAATTCGCATTTTACTATCTAGTGCATCTATTTTACTTATATCGGCACTAGTCAACTCAAAATCAAATACATCAATGTTTTGTTTAATTCTTTCTGGGTTCGCTGATTTGGGAATAACTATAAATCCTTTCTCCAAAGACCAGCGGATAAGAACCTGTGCTGTTGATTTTACATATTGCTCAGCTATTTCTTTAAGTATAGGGTTGTTTAATCTAGTGCCTCTAACTAGCGGCGAATGTGCTTGTATTTTTATATCATAAGACTCGCATTTAGCAGCTAATTCTTTCTGGTATAAGAATGGCGTAATCTCTATTTGGTTGACAGCCGGAGTAATCGGAGATTTTTTCATTAGTTCATCAATATGCTTTTCCGTATAGTTACTCACCCCTATCGAACGAGCCTTACGCTCATCGTAAAGTTGAATCATTGCTTCCCAAGTTGATTCTCTTTTTTCAGGGATTGGCCAATGAACTAAATATAAATCTACATAATCTGTTTGAAGTTTATCTAAGCTAACATCTATAGCAGCCATAGTATTATCATAACCTTGATCATCGTTCCATACTTTAGTAGTTAAGAATATGTCTTCTCTTTTTACTCCAGTATTCTGAAGCACATTTCCAATTTCTTCTTCATTACCATATAGTGCAGCAGTGTCTATATGTCTATAACCAGCTTCTAAAGCTGTTTCCAATGCTTTTTCTAATTCATATCCGTGCATTTGATATGTACCTAAACCAATCCAAGGTATTTCTACCCCATTATTCAATACTAAATCTTTATTTTTACTTAAATTGCTCATCTTGTGTAACTTTTTTGTTAGAATATGTTTCTTTGTATAACGTATGTAATGACAAATATAATATTAATAAGGCAATAATAATGATTAAACAAATAATACTTATACTTTTAGTTGTAGCTATAAGCACTTCAACTTCGCAAGAACTCCCTGAATACCTTAGAGCAGAGACCAAGCAATTCGATGTAGAAAATACTACCTCGGGTACTTATTATCATAAGAATAACAGAGTACAGGATTACGGTGATGTAGAAAGAAGAAACTATGATGTGCTTAATTATGATTTATTCCTCGATTTGAGTTCTGCTTTAAGTGCTAATCTCAATGCTACTGTTAATCAAAGAAAGGAATTTGTTGGAAATATTATAATTAAAGTATTATTAACAGAAGATGTTTCGAACATAGAATTTGATGCAGCAAATATGACAATTAGAAAAGTTGATGTTAATAAAATTCCGATTGATGAAGTTCCTCAAGCTGTTAATAACATTCTTAATGTAAATGTTGAGGGTTATAAGAAAGGTGATACTTTAGACATACGAATATTATATGTTTCAATTGCAGATGATGAAGATGGCTTTTGGAAAAATCGAGGTATGCATATATACCACAAAGGCTATGATTTAGGAAACAAAGATAGATTTGGAAGACCTGTAATAGTTGAACACAATATAGCATACTCCATGTCTGAACCTGAATTAGCGAGATATTGGATGCCATGCAACGACAGACCTTATGATAAAGCAACAAGTTCAATTATACTAGGAGTACCTATTGGGTTCACGACAGCCTCTAATGGTGTTATAGATACAACTTTTGAATCAGGTACAAGTGTTGATAATAAAATTTATAGCAAATGGATTAACAAAGAACCTATTGCTACTTATTTAATGTGTTTTGCAACTTCTATTTTTGATACTTTACAGCAGACTTATATAAAAGATGGCGACACTATACCATCGACTCATTATTTCTGGCCAGAAGATAGAGACACGGACTATTTTACAGCAGTGAACTCTCTTGAGACTCATCCGCAGATGATGGATATACTAATAGACAATTATGGTCAATATCCTTTCTCTAGTTATGGTACAGTATCTGTATTCCCTTTCCCTTATGGCGGTATGGAACATCAGACTATGGTAACTCAGAATAGATATTGGCTAAACGATGAGCAGGACGCAGGGTTTGTCCACGAAATGGGGCATCATTGGTTCGGTGATGCTATGACTTGTGCTACTTGGGCAGATATATGGATGAACGAAGGTGGAGCTTCATATACAGAAGCAATTTATCTAGAAAATCTAGAGGGTAAGCAAAGTTATAGAAATGTAATAGAAAGACAAGTAAAAGAAGTATTAAAAAGGAATCCAAATAATGCATCTATTTCTATATATGCTATACCTATCAGCTCATTCTTTGCTGATAATGCATTCTTGATATATGATAAAGGATCTATTGTTCTACATCAAATGAGACTCAATTTAGGTGATAAGCAGTTCTTTAGAGTATTAAAAGAAATACTAGCAGAATTCAGATATCAATCAGTAACAACTGCTGAATATAAAGCAGCTTGGAAATCGAAAGCAGAAAATCCATTAGTAGATATAGACACATTCTTCGACCAATGGGTTTATAGCCCTGGACATCCAGAATATGATATTAGAACAAGAGTTGACATATTAGAAGAAAATAAATTTGGTATAAAAGCAACTCTGAATCAGCTACAAGAACAGAATACAGCTGCAAACCCAGATGTTACAAAAGTATTCACAACTCCTGTAAGATTCAAACTTTACAAAGATGATGATAACTACGAATTAAGTGAGTTATTTATAAATAATTCAAAAGAACAATCATTCAATTTTGAATTAGATTTCTTTCCTACTAAAGTTGAAATAGACCCGCTTAGTGTCTTACATAAAACTCTTAACTCAGTGATTACATCGGTGCAAATAGAAGACTATGTCGGAGATTTGGAGCTATACCCCAATCCTTCGACTTATGGTATTTCTCAACTGAATATGAACATTAAAAACACAGTTCAAAATGCTAGAATCGAACTAGTTGATTTACTAGGAAACAGAATGCAGTCAATTTATAATGGAAGATTGAACCCAAGTAGCATTGGGTACAAAATATTTACAAATGAGCTAGCTAAAGGTATATACATAGTAAATATCAATTTAGATGGTATTAATACGTCTAAGAAGTTGGTAGTGCAATAATAAATGAATAGAATAATTTTGAAATAAGGAAAAATGTCCTTATGTTTGTAGTCTAATGATCGCGGGGTGGAGCAATAGGTAGCTCGTCGGGCTCATAACCCGAAGGTTGCAAGTTCGAGTCTTGTCCCCGCTACAAAACAGAAAATCCTTTCTCTTAATTGAGAAAGGATTTTTTTTTGCTAAATTTTAAATCCAATTTCTAGCAATAGTAATACTAGTTGATAATCAAGAACTGTACAGTTTTTGCTTCTTGTAAACTAATTACTTCTATTTTATAAACACCTGGAATTAAATTCTTAGTACTGATATTCAGATTATTAGATGGTACAAAACTTGGTTCGTACAAACCACCATCTAATCGATTCAAATTCACTTCGACTATACTATTTTTGTCTGACCGTAATTCTATTTTATTTTTCTTTGCATCGACATTTATGTTTACTGCTGCAAATGATGATATACTAGTCATGACTAGAGCTGCTAAAAGGACTGTTAATTTTTTCATTATATTCTCTCAATTTATTATTTAAAAATATTCTTATTTCTAAAAACGAAAATTGGAATAAAAGGTTCACAGAATTTTCAAATAATAATGAAATAGCAACTTTTTTATTTAGATTTGAGTCGAAGAGAAAAATATTTAGAGAAGACAATGCGAAAGATTTATAATATAGTTTTAATGACAATTATCATATATATCGTCATAATCCCAGCTGAAGGAAGTGAGCTCGAATCAATTGCAAGAATAGATACAACTCTAAATATGTACAGAAATAATAATGTCAAACTCAGACAGATTTTTCAAAGAATGCCTAAAGGTGGGGATTTGCATCATCACTATAGTGGCTCCATTTATGCAGAAACATATCTCAAGTATATCGAAGATAATGATCTATGGGTAAATAAGATTAATTATGAAATAATTGATCAGACACCTCCAAATCTTGAGAGTAATGAATGGTCAAAAATTAGCTCAATCAAGGCAGATGGAAATTGGCAAAATACTAAAGTCAAGATAATAGAATCTTGGTCAATCCTATATTACAACTATGTCTCAGAGCCAACAGATGAGCATTTTTTTGCTACATTTGAAAAATTCGATATACCTAAAAAAAATACTATAAGTGAAGGACTTATAGAATTAAGGGAAAGAGCGATAAATGAAAATGTTAGTTACATAGAATCTATGTTTATTAGTGTTGGTAAACTGCCGAAATATGAAATAGATCAAATCTTTGATTCAACACTTTTCAAGCTTCAAGAAACTAAAGACAAAGCTATACAAGACTCTTTAGAGATAATGTTTAAATATTATTCAAGTCAAAGTTCTTATAAATCTATTGCAAATACACACAACCAGAAAGTAGATTCACTACATAAAGTATTAAAACTAGATGATTATAAATTTACGATTCGATATCAGAATTATGTTGTTAGAGTTCTGAATCCAACTTCTGTTTTCAAAGACTTGATTCTATCATTTGAATCTGCATCAAATTCCGATTTGATTGTAGGAGTGAATATAGTTGCACCCGAGAACAACACTATTTCTATGAGGGATTATTGGCTACATAATCAATTCTTTCGATTCCTAAAGAATAAATATAAGAACGTAAAGACGGCAATGCACGCTGGCGAACTAACACTTGGATTAGTAAAGCCAGAAGATTTATCCTGGCATATCAAAGAATCAGTATTTGAGGGTAAGGCTGATAGAATAGGACACGGAGTTGATATTGCTTATGAAAGTAATTCTGATAGTGTACTTAAATATATGGCTGAAAATCAAATACCTGTGGAAATCAACCTAACAAGTAATGAATTTATCCTTGGAGTAAAAGGATCATCTCACCCCATATCTCTTTATTTTGATTACAATGTACCTATAGTAATCTCTACTGATGATGCAGGTGTACTAAGAACTGACATGACAGAGCAGTATATTAAACTATTCCAAACATTCTCCAATTTCAACTACTTGGATCTTAAAAAGATAGTCTATAATAGTATTAATTATTCATTTATGAACCAAAAAGATAAATTAAGACTAATAGAAGATTTAGACATGAGATTTGAAATATTCGAAAGAACGTTTGTAAATTGAGCTGATATATATTAACCCACTGTATATCCGCAACTTTCTACAGCAGATTTAACTGTTGATTTATCTATATCACCACTATAATATGCTTTTCCAGCAGACAAATCCACTTCAACATCTTTAATACCATCTATTTTATTGACGGCATTAGTTACGGTTGCTACGCAGTGGTTGCATGTCATACCTTCTACATTCACAAATTCTCGATTATCAACTTTGGAGGTATTTCTGAAGTATTTTGCACCGTACTTCCTATATAATGAAGACACCACAAGTAATGCAAAAATAGTAGCTAGAACTAATTGAACTTCATAAGGAATTAGTCCCGAATGTTCGTGATGAGCGTGAGTTGCTAATTGCTTTTGCGGGTTTATACCTGTATAAGCAAATACAAAATCTAGTAGGTAACCGAAGCCAATAGACATCACAATAAGTGCGAATAGATAATAAGTAATTAGCTTTTTGCCTAAACTCTTAGATAGGATTCCAATGCTTGCGGCATTTGTAGCAGGGCCAACAGCAAGAAAAACAAATGCCACACCTGGAGAAAACCCCTTCAAAATTAGCGATACTGCAATTGGTATAGATGCTGTTGCACATACATACATCGGAACTCCGATTAGTATCATAACCAACATACCTAAAATACCAGATTTCAACCCAGTTCCTTCGAGAAACTCAGTAGGAAGAAAATAAGTAATAGCTCCAGCTATGACCAATCCTATTAAAAATTCGACGACTATATCATCTAGGAAATCAGCGAATGCATATTTTAATGATGATTTAGCTTTAACTGAGAAAGGTTTGTCTGCTTTTATTTCAGCCATTTTAGTTGGAGCGGCAATCACATTCAATGAAAGATTTTTCTTTTCAGGAAGAGGTTTATCTTTGTTTGTAGCGTTTATGAATAGCCCTCCGATGATACCCATTATTAGAGCGGATATTGGTCTAAATATCCCGAAAACTGGACCCATCATTCCATAAGTAGCTATTATGCTGTCTATTCCTGTTTGAGGAGTAGAAATAAGGAACGATGTTACAGCACCTTTCGAAGCCTTGCTATCAGCCATATATACCGTAGTTGGTATTACACCGCAAGAACATAAAGGAAGTGGTACACCGAATAATGCAGCTTTGAAAATTGACCAAATACTATCTTTCCCAATTTGTTTTTTAAC
This sequence comes from Ignavibacteriae bacterium HGW-Ignavibacteriae-4, assembly GCA_002839765.1. Lineage (GTDB taxonomy): Bacteria > Bacteroidota > Ignavibacteria > Kapaibacteriales > UBA2268 > PGYR01. The sequence goes on along the minus strand of PGYR01000008.1, from coordinate 53,670 downwards.
AAATTCTTTGGTCATATAGATGTTTAGGATGGCCACGAACGCCAGCCCTATCATCAAGTAAGGAGACATTTCTATAAAGAGAACATATATTTCGTAAAGGAAGTCTGTTATCATATTACTTATCTTTTTTTTCCTATTAACGTAATAGTTGGTTGTGTATTATCACAAGCCTAAACTCAGAATAATGATGACTTTGAATGTCTAAATTATTATATTGTGAATTCAAATTATGAAAAAAGAGAACCAATTAGATGAAAGATATAAGAGAAATAGCTAATAAGGCTGGTATCAATGAAGATGAACTGGAATTATATGGTAATACTAAAGCAAAAATTAAGTTAGAAATAAACAAAAGATTAGAAAACAAAAAGAATGGGAAATATATTCTTGTAACGGCTATTACCCCGACACCTCTAGGTGAAGGTAAGACTACTACATTGTTAGGGTTAACACAGGCATTTGGGACTGCGCATAATAAAAATGTAATAGCTTGTATCCGACAGCCAAGCATGGCACCAACATTCAATATCAAAGGTGGTGGAGCTGGTGGTGGTAAAAGTTTGGCTATACCTGTAGATGAGATAAACCTAGGTCTAACTGGTGATATACACGCTATAGGAGCTGCTCATAACCTAGCAATGGCCGCACTCGATACTCGTATGTGGCATGAGACAAGGCAAGATGATGAAGCTTTGAAATCGCGAGGAATTAATAAAAGATTAGACGTTGACCCAAATACTATAATCTGGAATAGAGTAGTAGATGTATGCGATCGTTCATTGCGAAATATAAATATAGGTTTAGATGATACAGAGGCCAGAGACGGTGTACCGAGTGATATATTCCCAAGAAAAACACTTTTCGATTTGACCGTAGCTAGTGAGTTAATGGCTATTTTAGCACTTGCGATTGATCTGAAAGACCTAAGAACTAGAATAGGTCGAGCTGTTATTGCCCTTTCCAAAGCTGGAGAACCAATCACATTAGAAGACTTACAAGTAGCTGGTGCAGTTGCTGCTTTGCTTGTAAATGCTATCAAACCAACATTAGTGCAGACTTTAGAAGGTCAGCCAGTGCTAGTACATACAGGGCCTTTCGCTAATATTGCACATGGTAATTCTTCTATTATAGCAGATAAGATTGCTCTGAAATTAGCAGATTATGTAATTACAGAAGCAGGATTTGCTGCTGATATGGGGATGGAAAAATTCTTTAATATAAAATGTCGTTATTCAGGTCTTTCCCCTGATGCAGTAGTAATGGTTGCAACTGTAAGAGCATTGAAACTACACGGTGGTGGACCAGCTGTAACTCCTGGCAAACTTGATCCAGTTTATACATCTGAAAATCTGGAATTATTGGAAAAAGGTTTAGCAAATCTAGGGGCACATATTAAAAATGCAAGGCAATATGGAGTCTCAGTGGTAGTTGCTATCAACCAATTCCCTGAAGATACAGCAGCTGAAGTTGAAATGATTCGTAAGTATTCGATAGAGAATGGAGCATTAGATGCAGTTGGTACAACTCACTTTGGTGAAGGTGGTATTGGTGCTTCGAACCTAGCTGAAGCAGTTATCAAAGCAGCTGAAGTTGGCTCAAATTTCGAATATCTTTATGAATTGGATATACCGATTAAAGAGAAAATAGAAACCATCGCTAAGAAAATGTATGGAGCAGACGGAGTAGAATACTCAGAGAAAGCTGAAAAACAGATAGCTGACTTCACTCGTTTGGGATTCGACAAAATACCAATTTGTATGGCAAAAACGCCTTTGAGCTTAAGTCACGATGCTCGTCTAAAAGGGGTTCCAACTGGCTTCACAGTACCTATTTCAGAGGTTAGAGCAAGTGTGGGAGCAGGGTTCTTATATCCTCTCACTGGTAGCATTAGCACAATGCCCGGATTAGCAACTCGCCCTTCATTTATGGATATAGATATAAATACAGAAACTGGTGAAATAACTGGCGTTGAACATTAAAAATATAACTCATAATAAAATGAAAATCACATTTATCGTCCTATTTACATTCTTTACTTTTAATATAACTACTGCCGAAGTTATAACTGGTCGTGTCATTGATTCCAAATCGAAAGAATCAGTGGTGTCCGCTTCTGTAAGGTTAGTAGGTACTAGTAAAGGCACTTATGCAAATCGTGATGGTATATTCAAATTACCGGGTGTGAACAAAGGAGACAAGCTGAAATTCACAGCTATTGGCTACCAAAGTGAGACCATAACTATAGCTAATGTGACGAATTTGGAAATCAAACTTGTACCCGAAAGTGTGAAAATGTCTGAAGCTACTGTGACAGATGATATAAGTGTAGAGGAGATAATAAAGCGGGCCGTTGCTAATAAAGAAGCCAATCAACAGAAAATAAAAACGGTAGAGCAAACACTTTTTTCTAAGGTGAAAGTGGAGTTGGGCGGTGAGCTTTATGAATTTCAGAATCCCCTACCTGGAACAGAAGACAAAGAATTAGAGCGAGATTTATTTGAGAATATAATCGCTGAGACATACTCGAAAAGCTATAAAGATTTCGATAAGAATATCTCAAAAGATATTATACTAAAGCGTAGAAATACGGCCAATTTCAAACAACAATATAATCTTATTTCGTTATCTTCTTTTGTGAATTTCTATGCTGATGAAATAGGTATTAACAATACCCAATTTACTAGCCCACTCAGTGAGGATGCTCTTGGAGAATATGAGTTCAAGTTAGTCTCACGTGAGTTATATGATGACAAATTTATTTATGTAATTGATTTCAAATCCATAAGCAACATATACCCTGGCTTCGTCGGTACTATGAGTATACTCGAAGATAGCTATGAACTAACATATATCAAAGCAAAACCAACAAGCGATGATTTGATTGAGTTTATATCTAATATCGAATTTGAAGAGAAATTCGAGAAGATGAACTCAGATTATTGGTATCCGACATTACTCAACACTACTGGTCAACTAAAAGTTGAAATATTATCGGGAATGTTTGATTTCACTGCTACGGCAAGTGCAATGACTGTGGTTGAAGATTTGAAAATCAATCAACCTTTACCAGATTCTATATACAACAATCCAGAGCAAAGAGTAGTAGCTGCACCTGAAGCTGACAGTGCTACAACTGAATTTTGGGCGAATACCTCACTAATAAATACAACAGACAAAGAGCGAGAAATCTACGCCAAAACTGACTCATTGGCAAAAGAGTTCGCGGCTAAAGATAGTGTAAAAGAAGGAAGCTTCAAATTCAGTTATGATCCATATTTCCGATTGAATAGAGTTGATGGTTTCACTTTAGGTCTATCCCCAAAAATAGAAATTAGTCGCTATTTCAATCCTGAGTTCTTTGGTGCTTATGCTATAACTTCTGAGAATTTGTACTTTGGAGCTAAAGCAAAATCGAGAATATTAGACTATTTACAAGCTGATATCGGATTTGAAAGAAACACTTATCCCCTATCAGTTAATAATAATTCTGACATTCTACTATCTACTGCCACATCGTTATTTGTTCGTGATTACTATGATTGGTATTTGTCTGATAGAATTGATGGTGGACTAAACTTCAGATACGATAACCTACTTATCCGAGCTAGTTATAGAAATGAACTGATAAGTAATATCCCGAACAACAATCCTAAACTTTTCTCCGAGTACAAATGGAGAGAGAACCGCATAATAGACGGAGGACGATATGAGCAATATGGAATTGAAGCGGCATATAAAAATGATGGTAATGTAAAGCACAGCCGATTGGAATACCACGTACGAGCAGAATACCAAACAGGCAAAAGCTTAACGATTGATAAAAAATATGATTATCTATTTGGGGAGTTAGGTGCGGCAGTGCCTATTATCAGCACTGGGTTCGAACCGGGTAATTTATACGCAACAGTGAAAAGTGGAATATCAAACAATATGCCCCAACATCTACTTTACCGTATGAATACACAAATAGTAGTTTTCAAAATCAGAGATAGATTTATTTCGCCCGATTATACACGATTCGGTGGCTCAGAATTTCTGGAACTGCACACTGGTTTTGACTTTTCAGATTTTCTATGGCGAGCAGCTGGTTTGCCGAAATATCGTGGACGTGGGTTGGGGTTAGAACTGAACTACTCCGCGGGTTACTACAAGCAAGACGAGTACAATTTATATAGTGGAACAAGCGAGAAATTCTACAATGAAGTTGGGTTCAATATTACAAAAATTCCCACTTTCATCAGTCCACTTATCCAACTTGAAGCTGGCTTCCGTTGGGGAATAGGTGAATTGGGTAAAGGGAACTTTGGCTTTGGAATCAACGTTTCTTCGCCTTTATTTCAGTAGTGTGATGATTTTCTGAATCATTGATTAAACTGATTTATGGATTGCACTGGTTATTAATTTTTTAACAAAAAAACCGTCACTCAGAGCTAACGAAGTTAGCGAAGAGTCCAGGAGAACTCCGTAGGAGTTCAATATTAGTAGCAACTGACATCGAATAATAACAAAACAACTCCGCTAAGACTTAAATAAATATAGGACTTGAAGTCCAATTTGAGGATGTGATGTCTGAATATCCGTTGGCTGAAGCCAACGGCAATACACAGATATGTACTATTTGATATGAGCTGGCAGAAGTAAAGATAAAGAATGAGTTATTTTCTCCATAATATATAAATCAAGTAAGAAATTAGAAAAAATGAAACCCCAGTAACAATTTGCCCGATGGTCATGATAACTTCATTATTGTCAATATCTATTCCACTTGCAACTCCAATAGCGATTCCAACGCCAATTGATATAAGGCCTATTGCTCTTTCCTTAATTTTATCTCGGCAGGCTAAAGAAATTATTACTCCTAGTACTAATACTGCAATTGCACCGTATAAAATAACAAGGTATCCCAAACTAGGAGCTGTATTAAAAATTAGGAAACTAAATGCAATAAGCAATAAATCAATTACAAGGATTATAGTTGTACCAAACCTTCCACCATTCTTTGGTCCTTCGTTTATATTTTCAATAATATCATTATTCATATTTCCCTCATTGTATAACTTTCCCATTACCAAGGTATAGAAATCTACCTGATTTGTTTTCAATCTTAATTATTGGTCTTACTATATAGGGTCTATTTTCAAAAGAAGAATCTATATCGGTTAGGTCAATAATAAAACCTGCGTCCTTGCTCTCATTAAATAAGATTGTTTTCACGACTTTTTGTAGAGCTAATATCTGATAGCCATATATTCTAGTTTCTTCTTTTATATTTACATTAATACTAACTAATTTGTCATTTTCATAAATTCTTACAACTGAATCTAAAACATTTTCATTAATCAGACTTAGTGTTGGGTCGCCCATCAAAGCTATATGCACTCCCCCATTGTAAACTACGGACGGATATACGTATTCCGAGCGATTGTTCTGGGTGCTGAGTAGTGCCTCACCGAAGGTCTCGCCCAATCCCAATTTGAAGTATGTCCAGAAAGGTCGGGTCGCCCATACTGATGTTAGAGCCATTGGTTTAGAAGCAATTATAGAGCGGAGAAGATTGCTCTCGGAATCCCAATCCACATTATATGAACCGAATATCATATTATGTATTCCTTTATAGCCTTTCTCAGCTATTTCACCTGAATATATTGCGTCTGATATATTGTCAATCCCACCATTTGCGTTAGCATATACCATTTCATAAGAGTTTTTAATTATTTCCTCTCTCACTCTCATTTCTACTACATTGTCTCTACCGTATAGCGAAGTTAGATTATTCCATCCATCGGCAGCATAACCCGCCTGACGCGAATCAAATCCATCATAGAGTATAGCATCATTATCTGCTTTCATCACTCCACTGCGATAGTCTATATCTTTTTGGAGATAATTATTTATCATTTCGGCTTCACTTTCTTTGAAAAAAGGCAAATCAAAGAAGTCCACTCTTCCTACTGCTAATTCAACTTTACTTGGGATATTCGAATCGTCCCATTTGCCGTCGTTTATGTAATTGTGCTGTCTAGGGAATGCAGATTTATCATTGCTAACCTTATTATCTGTCCAATCTCTTGTGTCCAAATCTCCGTAGAATACATCAGCTGGGTAAGCTCCTTTGTGTGGCAATGGGTTATCGTCTCCATGACCATCGGGGGCAGTATTACCAGAGTAAGGTATTGCAACTCTTCCCAATATAAGGATAGCCTTCAAATTAGGAGTTTGCTTATATACCGCTTTTATCATTTCTTTATTATTAAGAACTGCTTTCGCATTGAATGATTCTACTCTAGGTACATATTTGTATATAGCTCTCCAGCCCTGTTTTTCAATTTCTCTTCTATACATTTCTAACTTAGATGAAATTGAAAAAGCAAGAGTATTATCTACTAATATCAACAAAGTCTTCCAATCTTCACTTACTAGGTTAGCATCCCAAGCTAATGCTTTGTAAGCGTAAGTAGATATTAGCTGTTTGCCATCACTGAATACTTTTTCAACTTTATACTCAGCTACTTTACCATACATAGGATCCAAATCGGAAAATGTGTTTGCTCCACCGCTTACTTCCGCCAATTTCTCGAATTTATCTACTTCGTAGAGTCTTTTGTAAACCACATATCTACTCGCAGTAGTGTCATTTTGCCAACTAAGTACAACCTGGGGTGCAAACCCTGTGTCGTCTATTTTGGATTCTATCATTATAGCAAATTGCTTAGCATCTTGTGCCGAAGTAATAGTCGCTACTAATAAAAATAATAGGGCTAATCGTAGCATTTTCATAAATTCTTTTTAAATTATATTCTAATTAATATCTAATATGACAATATTTTTACAATTCTGTTACATTTTTTAACAGTATTTTCTATTTTTACCTAATAATGAATAAAAATTCAAACTGTATAACGCAAGGAATAAGAGTAACTGTTGACCCAGAATATATTCCGGGTGAGCTTGTTTCAGCAAATGGTAAATACTTATTTTCATATAGGGTACGGATTGTAAACGAAGGCGACATTCCAGCTCAGCTAATTTCCCGACATTGGATTATTATAGATTCGGAAGGGAAAGCAGATAATGTAATTGGTGAAGGAGTAATAGGAAGACAGCCCAAACTGAACCCTGGTGATGAATTCAAATATACAAGCTATTGCCCTTTGGAAACTCCGTGGGGAACTATGGAAGGAACTTTCCTGATGCTAAGAAATGACGGAACTGAATTCCAAGCAAAAATAGAACGATTTTATCTCGTATCACCAGAAGTAGAAAATTAAGGATAGAACATGATAAGTAGATTAGGCAGGTTAATAATAGGTTTCGTCCGAGAGATTGGGCAAATCACTCTGCTAATGGGTAAGATACTAAGGTATGTACCCAGAATTGGTAAAGACAGAGCTTTGGTACTAGAGCAAATGAGTATAGTTGGTTCTGATTCATTACCATTGGTAGTGCTGATTGGATCGTTCACGGGTGCAATTGCTGCACTGCAAGCAACAAACCTTTTTGATAAATTTAATTTAATTGGTATAGCAACACCTTTCCTCGGGTCATCTATAGCGACTGTGGTATTCACAGAGCTAACTCCTGTACTGACGGCTATAGTAATAGCTGGTAGAGTTGGGGGAGCAATGGCCGCACAATTAGGGACTATGAAAGTAACAGAGCAGATAGACGCACTAGAGATGATGGCGATAGACCGTAACCGTTATTTGGCTATGCCTAGAGTTATCTCGGCATTGGTTATGATGCCAATATTAGCTGTATTTTCTAATGTTGTGGCTATACTTGGTGGATTCATACTAACAGCAGCGAAATTTGATTTCTCAGCATTTACGTTCTTCGAATCCATTAGAGTTTATTTTAACTCATTCGACGTATTTATAGGGCTTTTCAAGTCCTTGATTTTCGGTGGAGTTACGGCACTAATAGGTGTGCACGTAGGTTTCACCACTACTGGCGGCGCAGAGGGCGTTGGTAAAAGTACTGTACGAGCATTTACAATGTCAGCAGCTACTATTTTGATTTTAGATGCATTACTAGGGTATTTACTATGATAGATTGGGACAAACACCCCCTTCCCGATAGGTTTAGACATCACCTATCGGCAAATAATTATTTTGCGAGAAAAGAACTAAAATACGAACCATTCAACTATCCCCCACTTTACGAAAATGTAGATTGGAAGAAGTACTATGCTGATGGTAAACCACCTAAATACTTAGATATTGGCTGTGGTTTCGGTTGGTTCGCTATGGATTTTTCCTCAATAGTGAAAGATAATGTACTCGGCATAGAAGTTCGTGACAAAGCTGTAGCTTATGCTCAAGGTGTTATAGATGCCGAAGAACTACCCAATATGGCTATCTTCTGGTATAGTGTTGGGAATGGATTAGATTTCTTAGAGAAAGATAGCATTAAGAAAATATTTTACTTTTTCCCAGACCCTTGGTTCAAGAAAAAACATTATAAACGAAGAGCATTCGATTTGGAGTTTTTGCACTTCTGCTACGAAGCATTAGAGAACGGTGGAGAGTTACTACTACAAACAGATATAGAAGACGTTCAACGTTATCATTTGGATACACTCGCAAAATTCGGTAAATTTGATTATCGAGCTGTAAGTCTGGATGAGCCATGGGATTATCCGACTACTAATAAAGAGATGGATTGTATCAAACATAATTATCAATACTACAGGATAATAGCTACCAAAAATGTTCGGGGATAATTCCAAATATCTACAAGCACTTATAGAAAATGCAAGTATTGAACTTGCCGAAAGAATGTTTTTTACTATTCTTTTCATTTCTATTGTCTGGATTATCAGGAAAATCGTTCTAAGGTTTGTTCGTAAAAAAGCTACGAAAGAACGTACTAAATTCGTTTGGAATAAATACAGCTACTATGTTTTCTTTGGTATCTCCCTAATAATAATATTTGACCTTTGGTTCAAAGGATTCAACAATGTACTAACCTTAATTGGGCTAATAGCAGCTGGTATTGCCTTCGCGCTCAAAGAGCCGATAGTCAACCTATTCGGGTGGGTATATATAGTATGGCGAGGCCCTATCAAAACAGGCGACCGAATAGAAATAGACAACCATTATGGTGATGTGATAGAGCTAACACCTTTCCATTTTGATATGTTCGAAATTCGAAATTGGATAGATGGCGACCTATACACAGGTAGGATAATCTCCATACCGAATGCAAAAGTATTCAATTTCGCCAACTCCAACTATAGTTCTGGTTACAAATCTATATGGAACGAAACCAAAGTTACTGTCACTTTCGAAAGTGATTGGAAAAAAGCTAAGGAAATACTTCTTGAAATAGCTAAAGAAAACAGCAATTATCAAGATACACAAGCTACGTTCGATGCATACAAGACCCTACGCGCCCACGAAATATTCAATGTAGAATTTGAACCAACAGTTTTCACTAGAATAGTAGAAAACGGCGTAGAGCTGAGAGTCCGCTACTTCTGTAGTATATACAACCGCACAGCTAGCGAAGCAGCTATATCAGAGTCCATACTAGAACAATACAATGCCGACCCAAATATCAAATTCGCATATCCTACTACTAGATTTTATACTGGTGAGTGAGAATAATAACAAATCAAATACTTAATTTTCAATTTATTTTCACTTTTCTTGAGACGTTTTTCGTGTTCATGTGTCTTTAGAGTATATGGAGATTACATATTTATGAAAACTATTTTAATTGCAATATTTTTCACTACCACTTTCTTCTGTTTTTCTCAATCCATTTATAAACAATGGGAGAAAGGTTACAGCCCGAAGGACATGGTATTCGTTGAGAATGACGATTATGTTATTGCTTATTTCACCAATGGTACTGCTGGTACATTGACAAAAATTAGTTCTTCGACCGGTATTATAGAAGCAGAGAGATCGGTAAAACCAAATCCGAAATGGTATAGTCATACTAATACATTACTAAAAACTATCGATGATAATATTATTATCTATATGACTGGTGATACAAACAATACTGGGTTTTATCTCGAATATTATGATACTGGTAAACTAGATTTAATAGAGCAAAAACATTTTTTATATGATACTAATATAGCTGATTCATTATTTGAAAAAAGACTTATCAATTTCATACGTTCAATTATTGATACTAAAAATGAGAAATTATATACAGTAATAAAAAATGATTTCAGTATAGATACATCAGTCGTTGTCGTATATGATATAAAGACAGGGAAAGAAATAAATCGCATCCCCTACGAATTCGGGAATAACGAGAAAGTTAATATTGCTCTTTCGCCTGATGAATCTCAAATTGTCACTTATTCCACTGGTCTTGAGTATATTAAGGTCTGGGATTTGAATACGATGGAGTTAGTTACAAGTTTCCCTCCAAAAAGCAGGCAAACCTCACTAAACAATTTCACAACCCCTGTTGATGTCAAGTTCTCGACTATTGACTCAGATATTATTTATATACTAGGGATGCGGGGTTATCAATCAAATCAAAGAAGAGGTATATTCAAATACAGTATAAGTGAAAATGATATAATAAAGGAGATATCACAAGGTTTAGAAATAGATACTCAGAAGCTAATGTTTTTTGATAACGAGAAACGAATACTAAGATTTAATGAAAGAATCTTGAATATATTTAATCTTGATGCTGATAGCAGTGAGTACTTTAAACCCTGGGGTTCTACACTTCCTCTGGAAATGAACGTACTTTACTCTGAATGGCACGATTTATTCATAGTATCGGGGAATTATAATATGTTTGGAATTCGTTATTTCCGTCCAGAAGTTAGTGGTGTAAACCTAGTCCCAAAATCTCAATATTCACTATTCCCTAATCCAGCAACAGCTTCAATTAACATAAACCTTCATAAAAATAAATTGGCTAATAGTTACAAGATATTGAATTCAGAAGGAAAACTCTTTTTTGGGGAATTTATAATACCCACTAGATCTATTTCAATAAATATTGACAACATCCCTAATGATGTGTATGTTATAGAAATAAAAACGACTGCAGGTGAAGTAATCATAGATAAATTTGTAAAGAAATAAACAAACTAACTACTAAATATTCCCCACTTTATCGCCTTTTAAGTATTTTTACTTATTTTTGAGGATTGGTATTTTATCAATCCCTTTTTTTTTAATTACGGCACTTAGTTGATGGAAAAGCAAACAACAATAACAAACCCAGTTTCCCTAGAAGGTATAGGGCTTCACACGGGTAACAAAAGTAAAATTACATTCTGCCCAGCACCTGCTGATTACGGCTATAAGTTCATACGTATGGATGTGAATCCTGAGCTGGAAATTGAAGCTGTTGTTGAAAATGTAGTTGATCTTTCTCGTGGTACTACACTTGGAATAGATGGAGTTGAGGTACATACTGTAGAGCATGTTTTAGCTGCACTTGTTGGATTGCGAATTGATAATTGCCGTATAGAGCTAACTAATAATGAACCGCCTGTTGGCGATGGTAGTTCAAAGCCGTATGTCGATGTACTAGACCAAACAAAAATAGTAGAACTAGAAGCAGAACGTGAGTACTTCATAGTTGATGAAAATATACGCTATACCGAAGATGCTCGTGGAGTTGATTTGGTTGCCTTGCCTAATGATGATTACCGATTAACTGTGCTAGTGGACTATGCTAACCCAGCTTTGGGAAGTCAACATACCGGTATTTTTGATTTTGAAAAAGAATTTAGAGCAGAATTTGCTCCGGCTCGTACTTTCTGTTTTTCGCATGAATTATTCGAACTTCATAGCCAAAACCTTATTAAAGGTGGTAGCTTAGAAAGTGCGATAGTAATAGTTGACGAAGATTTACAGGATGAAAATTTAGAGAAAATACAAGAAATATTCAAATTAGATACTAAACCAAAACGTGGTGATTCTGGTATTTTAGACAATCGTACTCTACGTTATAAAAATGAGCCAGCACGTCATAAATTATTAGATATGATAGGTGATCTAACTCTAGTTGGTGCACCAATGAAAGCACAGATATTAGCTGCAAGACCCGGTCATGCGGCGAATATAGAATTAGCAAAAAAACTTCGTGCTATCTATCTGAAAAAGAAAGCTGCTGATAAGTATAATATGAAAAAGAATAAGAACTATAGTCTAGATATTAATCAAATTATGGATTTCCTTCCTCATAGATATCCTTTCCTATTAGTAGATAGAGTAGTTGAGTTTGACGCAGAAGAACGAAGAATACTTGGATACAAGAATGTAACCATAAATGAGCCTTTTTTCAATGGTCATTTCCCTGGGAAACCGATTATGCCGGGAGTTCTAATAGCAGAAGCAATGGCACAGATTGGTGGCTTATGTATGATGCTTGCAGATAATGTCAATCCAGAAGAAAAAATTGGATTATTCTCTGGTATCAAGAATGCAAAGTTCCGTGCACCAGTAGTTCCTGGTGACCAGTTAGTAATAGAAGTAAAGATAATAAATTCAAGAATGGGCGTTTACTCTTTCGAAGGTAAAGCTTATGTAGATGGTAAATTAGCAACAGAAGCAGAATTTTCTGCAGCATTAGTAAAAAGGTAAGTTTAGATGAGTATGATACATCCTACTGCAATAATATCAGATAAAGCAACGATTGGTAAAAATGCAAAGATTGGACCTTATGTCGTAATATATGACGATGTAATAATAGGTGACAATGTAGATATTCATGCTAATGTAGTAATATACAATGGTGCCCGAATCGGAAATAATAACCGATTTTTCCCTGGTGCTGTTATATCTGCTGCTCCCCAAGATTTGAAATATAATGATGAGCCCACAAAAACATATATCGGTAACGATAACGTAATCCGCGAATACGCTACTATACACCGTGGTACTACTGCTACTGAGAGAACAACAGTAGGAAGTAATAACCTAATCATGGCGTACTGTCATATAGCACATGACTGTAAGTTAGGTGATAATATAGTAATGGCGAACGCTACTCAGCTAGCTGGTCATGTTAGTATTGATGATTGGGTAGTAATAGGCGGAGTTGTGAAGATAACTCAGTTCTGTACAATAGGTAAGCACACTATGCTCGGTGCAGATGCTAAAATAACAAAAGATGTTGCACCATATTGTTTACTTGGTAGAATACCTGCCCAAGTAGAAGGTATAAACAAAGTCGGTCTTAGTCGCCGTGGATTCACTCAAGAGAAAATAAAAGAAATACAGAACTTCTACAATATAGTTCTTTTCTCTGGGTACAATAACCGTGATGGTATTTCAAAATATTCTCAAAACAACGAAGTAACTCCAGAAATACAAGAATGTATAGACTTTATTAATAATTCCAAGCGTGGAATTCTCAGATAATTTTTACATTTTTTGAACCTTTTATTTCCAGATGCGTATTATATACATAGCAAAAAACTTTGCTATGCAGGAGACGTTCTTGTTATTCAAGTATCTATATATATAGGTCTATGACAGGAATAAAAAACTAACCAAAATCTGGAATTCTTATTAACTCATTTCTATTGAATTAATGTCTAAAATATATTAACTTGCGAGCTTTTAAATTGTGAAAGCAAAGTTGATTTATATTTAGGCACAAGAATTGTCTAACTTTATCCAAGAGCTATTACATGCACTGTTTATACCTAATAAATAGGTAAGTTTCATTAATTTGATTGATAAGTATGCAAACTCCAACACTTAACGAATTATCAGAACTTCTGAAGTCAAATCAGGAAAATGGTTATTCAATAAAGAAAGTTGCTCCTCGTAAGCTCATAGCGTCTGCTATTCTTATGAGTTCTGATTCATTGATGATTGTACTATCAGTGTTAGCTTCTGTTTTTATTCGAAATCTTTTCTTTACTCCGCTAGCTTCTTTTGATTTATATCTCAAGATACTTCCGGTTATAGTGCCACTATTCTTATTAGCATTCTACATGAGGGGGCTTTACCCCGGATTTGGTGTAGATGCCATAGAGGAAGTAAGAAATATATTCTATACTAATTCCTTAATCTATGGGCTAATGGCTGGATTCACTTTCTTTGTAAATGATTTTTGGGATTTTTCTCGATTATCCTTCTTGTTATCTTGGGGTATTACTTTTGCTATGATACCGCTGGGCCGCTCAGTTGTTAAGAAGATACTTTGTGAAAAGTCTTGGTGGGGAATTCCTGTGGTGATAATAGGAGCTGGGAATGCCGGTAAGGAAGTCATAAACTCATTACGTAAGAATAAGAAGCTGGGACTTAGACCTATATTCGCTGTTGATGATAATGTAGATACTTGGGGCTATATAGAAGATATACCTGTTATTGGTGGATTAGATGTAATCCCCGAATTACAGAAGAAATTGAATATAGAGCAATCGATAGTTGCAATGCCTAATGTACAATCAGAGTTACAAAGAAAGATAATATTGAAGTACTCTAAGTATTTCGAAAATACAATCGTTATTCCCTATTTATTTGGTATCTCAACTATATGGGTATCTTCTCGTGAATTCGGTGGTATCCTAGGGTTAGAAGTCAAACAAAAATTACTAAGAAAAACTGCCCAGTTACAGAAAAGAGTATTTGATATTGTATTAGCAACAGCTCTTACATTCTTAGCTATTCCTATATTCGGTGTATTAGCCGTGCATATATGGCTAGATTCAAAAGGAAAAATACTATTCAAACAAACAAGAATGGGTATTAAAGATAGCAGATTCAAGATTATCAAATTCAGAACTATGCATACTGATGCAGAAGAAAGGCTAACAGAATTGTTAGAGAAGAATCCTAAGCTCAAAGCGGAATATGAGATATATCATAAGCTGAACGATGACCCCAGAATGACTAAAATCGGTAAGTTCCTACGTAAGTATAGCTTCGATGAGTTACCACAATTCTGGAATGTCATCAAAGGTGAGATGTCACTAATTGGCCCTCGTGCGTATATCCCTTGGGAAAAAATCAAGATGAACGGCAATGACGAGATGATATTGCAGGTAAAGCCAGGTATCAGTGGTCTGTGGCAAGTAACAGATAGAAACGACAGCAGCTTCGAAGAAAGAATAATGATCGATATTTATTATATTAGAAACTGGTCTATGTTCTTGGATCTATATATACTAGCTAAAACTATCAAAGTAGTAATCACTGGTAAGGGTGGGTAAATGCGAATAGTCATCGCAATATTGATACTTTCTGCAAGCTTTTCTTTTGCTCAAGATGGTACACAAGAAAATGAAATGGATTCATTAGATTCAGGAAATCAATTTGTTGGTTGTTGGGGAAATCAATATTATGCCCCTGAAATACGGGAAGAAAATAAAATTAATGTAATTTCACGATTAAATTTTAATCCTCTTATTGCGAATCCTTATGAGGCAAGAATTGGTTTTATAGGTCAACCCTCCGAAGAACGATTACGAATGGATATAGGTGCATCGTTTGATTTATTCAAATTGAGTAAGCAAGGTACTTTTGGTATAGATATGATGACCTATACTCGCCTGAGAAGTGAAGGTCGGTTCAAATTTCCCGTTGAAACAACAGACTATTATTTTGGTGTTAACTCGGCATTTAGTTTTTATGGAGATGCAATATTTGGAAGAATATTTAATGGGGTTGAAAAACTTAGAATTAGGTTAGCACATATATCATCACACCTTATAGATGGTTATACTACAGATAATGAATTCATTACCCCCCCTTTTGTGTATAGTAGAGAATTTCTTGAAGTCATTTATAAAGTAGATCATGATTATTATACCAATTATACAAGCATTTCACCATATATTGGTGTTAATTACATTTTCTCAAAAATTCCGAGAAATATTGAAAGTTTTGAGCTGATATCAGGTATAGAATATAGAAAGGGGTTAACTGATAATATTAGTATAGAAGCTGGTTATAACTTCACACTCAAAGGGCTTGACGACACTTATTATGGTGTAAATTCAGGTCAAGCCGGTATATTATATAACTTTACTAAAAACAGAGCTATATTCGTAGGTGTATATCTTTATGATGGATTATCTATGCACGGTATGTTTTTTAATCAAAAAGATTCTTATATTGGTATTGGTACACAAATCTATTATTTCTAAAATAAATTAGGACATAAATCATGGCAAGAAGTTATAATCAAGTAACACTATTGGGTAACTTGGGTAGAGACCCGGAAATTCGTACAACTCCCCAAGGCAAGAAAGTATGTACACTTAATCTTGCAACTACTGAAAACTACAAAGACAAATCAGGCCAGTGGCAAGAAACGACTGATTGGCATAGAGTTGTTCTTTGGGATTTCAGAGCAGATACAGCAGAAAAGCATCTGAAAAAAGGTAGCAAAGTAATGATCGAAGGCAAGCTGAAAACTCGCTCTTATGAAGATCAATCTGGCGCTACTAAGTATATAACTGAAGTTTTGGGTAATAATATTATTCTAATTGATTCAGCTATGAGTAGCGGTGGTAATAGTGGCCCTAGTCATGCTGGTGAATCTTCTCCGAACTATGATAGCTTTGATGATAAAGATTCGAGCGAAGAATTTGATGACGATGTTCCGTTCTAAATGAAAAGATTACTACTTTTTGATATAGACGGTACTATACTTAACATGAAAATGGGAGTGTCAAAGAATATTTTCATTGACACTTTTTTTGATATATATGGGCAATCTATTTCGATAGAACAAATGCCTCGTTTTTCTGGTAATACGGATTTGCAAATCCTTAACCAGATGGCTGATGCAATTGGATTTGACAGAGAATTAGTAGCTCAGAAAGTAGAAGACTTTTGGAATTTAAAATTAGATAGATTCAAGCAGTACTGCACGACAGAGTTTATAGAGCTTATTCCAGGTATAGATAAGCTATTAGAATCACTCAAAAGTAATGACGAGTATGAGTTATCATTAGTAACTGGCAATAGTATTAAAAATGCATTTCAGAAGTTATCGTCATATCAACTAGATAGATATTTCACTGATGGGGCTTTCGGTAATGATAATTCGGATAGGAACTTGCTCCCCCCTATCGCTTTGGACAGAGTAAATCACCGAGTTGGTGATTCAATTTACTCGAACAACAACACAGTAATAATCGGCGATACAAACAGTGATTTACTAGCCGCAAAGACCAATAATATGAAAGCAATTATAATAGCAAAGATTGAAGATTATCCTGCTTTTCAAGAGCAGAATGCAGATTCATTAATTACGGACTTTTTAGACATAGATCAATTTTATAATGAGATGGAAAGGATATATAACTGATGAAAAAAATAATAATCGCACTAGATGGACCAGCTGGGTCAGGTAAGACAACTACTGCAAGAGAAGTCGCAAAAAAATTGAATTATATATACATAGACACTGGTGCTATGTACCGAGCTACCACTCTAGCATACATCAGGAGTGGTAAAGAGCTAGAAGGATTCGATTTTGACTCTCTAATGAGTAATATCAAAATAGAACTAGAACCAAGTGAGTCGGGTCAACGTACTTTGCTCAATGGTGAAGATGTAAGCAAGGAAATAAGAACAGCTGAAGTTACGAAATTAGCAAGTCCTGTAGCTGCTGTTGGTATAGTCAGAGAGAAATTAGTTGACCAACAACGTGAGTTAGGCAAGCAAGGCGGTGTTGTTATGGATGGACGTGACATTGGTACTGTCGTATTCCCTAACGCGGATTTGAAGCTGTATATGCACGCATCTATAGAAGCAAGGGCTGAACGTAGAACAAAAGAACTGATAGCCGCTGGTTCGCAAGTTACCGTCGAAGAAATAGCAAAGCTAATATCAGATAGAGATGATTTCGATAGTAGTCGTGAGATTAGCCCACTTAGAAAAGCAGATGATGCTCAAGTAATTGATACATCGAATATCACTATTGAAGAACAAACAAATTTAGTAATTGATTTAGCAAATAAGATAATTAACTCATAAATTTGCAATAGAAAAACTTGGCTTTACGTCAAAAAAGAAAAAACTTAGGTCGAAAATGCAAATAAAAATAGATAACTCAGCTGGATTTTGCTGGGGCGTAGTAAGAACAATAGATATCACAGAGAAAACATTAGCTGCAGCTACTGAGAATGAGACGGTTTATGTCTTAGGTGATATTATCCATAACCCAAAAGAAATAGAAAGATTAGCTGCTAAAGGTCTAAAAACAATAGACCACTTGGGTATAGAGCAGTTAGCAAAAACTGACGAAAAGGCAACTGTACTTATCAGAGCACACGGTGAGCCGCCTGCTACATTTCAAATGGCAGAAGATTTGGGAGTAAGGTTAGTAGATGCAACTTGCCCTCTTGTTACTGGTTTACAAAACCGAGTAAAGAGATACTATGACAAGGGTTATCAAGTAGTAATATACGGAAAGCCGAATCACGCGGAAGTAATCGGATTGCGTGGTATGGTAAATGATAATTGCGTTATAATCCTAACTGAAGAAGAAGCTTTGGAGAAAGTTGACTTTACTAAGCCAACAGTACTGTTCTCACAAACTACAATGGAAAAATACGTATATCACAAAATTCGTGATGTGATAGAAAGTAAAGTCCGAAACTTCGTCGAAGGTGGAGACACCAAAGATCATTTTCAATTCAAGAACTCACTTTGTAAAGAAGTTTGGGGAAGAGACGAAGAAGTAGTACAATTTGCAAAAGACAATGACATAGTAATCTTCGTAGCTGGTCGTAACTCATCGAATGGTAAGAGTTTATTCAAGCACATGAAGCAATTCAATGAGAATATGCACTATATAGAAGATGTAGAAGAAATTGAATGGGACTGGTTTGAAGGTTGTAATATAGTTGGTATAACTGGCGCTACATCTACTCCACAATGGTACTTGGAAAAAGTGAAAGCTGCAATTGCAGAATGGAGCAAATCTCAAGAGTCAGTAGAAGCGTAAATAATAAAAGATTACTCTATAACTTATCTTATATTTAAACTAATCGCTTAGATTTAATCTCTAAATACTTGTTTATAGTATTTACGGTTAGGTCGTTTGGCTTAGTTAAAACCGTATGTATGCCCATTGAGTTGAAAAGCTCAACAATATTTGCTTTCTCTTGAGCATACTTTTCTGCTGTTACTTTGCGGTATATCTCACTCTTAGATTCAGCTTTCTCCGTCAATATTCTTGATATTTCAGTATTCTCAAAGATTATAACCACTACTACATGGTACTTAGCAATTGCTTGTATATATTTCAGATTTCGTTTCATATTCGAAACTGTCTCGAAGTTAGTATATATCAATAACAAACTACGTTGCTTTATATAATGCCTCAAAGCAAGAAATAGCTTCTCATAATTTGGCTCTTGAAAATCTGTTTTCTGAGTATATAAACTATGTTGTAAATTCGAAATCTGAGTTTTTTTCTTGCTTGGTAGTTGAATAGTATCTATTTCTTTTGAGAATGTAATTAGCCCAGCATTGTCGTGTTTTTGAACCGCAATATTAGACAAAATCAATGATGAGTTAATGGCATAATCCATCAGCGACATACCTTCGAATGGCATTTCCATATTCCTGCCTTTGTCTATTATATTGATTATGTTTTGCGATCGTTCGTCTTGATATTGATTTATCATGAGGTTACTTCGCTTAGCAGATGCCTTCCAGTTAATCGCTCTATAATCGTCACCAGTCGTGTATTCTTTAATCTGTTCAAATTCTAGTGAGCGACCTCTTTTTCTTATTTTCTTTACTCCATATTCATCTAATCTATTTGATATAGCTAGAAAAGCAAACTTCTTCAATTGTAAGAACGATGGGAGTACTACAACGCTCTGCTCGGCTTGGAATACAATCTTACATTGTACTAATCCAACTTTTGAAGAAATGAAAAGGTTAATATTAGAGAACTTGTATTCCCCTCGCTCTGTTGGTCGCAATAGATAAGTCAGAGTCAATGATTCTTTAGAAGCAATCTGAAAATTAATTTCATTTTCCCTCATCTGAAATTGCTCAGGAATCTCATCTATGATTATACAATCAAAATTTTGGTCAGCGTTGTTTCTTACTTTTATGATTATTGGATTGTCGTCACCATTTGACAGTCTGCCCCCCAGTTCGCGACTCACCTCTAACCTATTCTTGTTAACATAGAGAAGGATAATATCATAAAGTACAGCACCTACGAACAGTATAAGCATACTTAACGCAACATAAAACAGAAATCCAATGTACTGCCCTATAAAGAAAAGAGCAGTAATAATTGAGATAAGTATATAAAATCGTTTATTTAGAAATAAAGATTTATACAGCTTTATCATCTAGGTACCTCTACCGCGTGCAGTAAATCTTTGATTACATCAGCTGTTGTTATACCTTCCATTTCTTTCTCAGGAGTAAGTATTAATCTATGCGAAAGTAACGGCACACATAGAGTTTGTATATCTTCAGGAGTAACAAAATCACGCCCATTGAGTATAGCAAAGGCCTGCGCCGAACGTAAAAGCATAATACCAGCTCTAGGAGAAGCTCCTAAATACACAGAATGGAAATTTCTAGATAATTGAATAATCTCTACAATGTATTTATAGATCACATCATCTACAACAACATCATCTAATAGTGCTTTGAACTCTTCTATTTCTTGTGAGCTAATTACCTGATTAACAGCTGTCATCGGATTATCAAACTTATTCTGTGATTTGTTTTTCAGAATGTTTAGTTCATTTTCCATGCTCGGATAATCAACATTTATCTTAAATAGGAATCTGTCGAGCTGTGCTTCTGGCAATCTATATGTACCTTCGTGTTCTACTGGATTTTGAGTCGCCATAACAAAGAAAGGAGGTGTTAGAGTGTATTTCACACCGTCCATTGAGATTTGCTGTTCTTCCATAACTTCAAAAAGAGCCGACTGCGTTTTAGCAGGGGCACGATTAATCTCATCTATCAGGACTAGATTTTTGAAGATAGGGCCTTTCTTGAACTCAAATTCACCTAATTTAGGATTGTAAATTGATGTTCCTAATATGTCAGAAGGCATAAGATCAGGAGTAAATTGAATCCTACCATAATCAGCATTGATTACTTTAGATACTAGCTTAGCGGTCAATGTCTTAGCTACTCCTGGTACACCTTCTATTAGTACGTGCCCACCAGTTAGAATAGCAGTGAGTATTAGCTCCACCATCTGTTCTTGACCAATTAGCGATTTCGATATTTCTTTTTTTATCAATTCGACTTTCGATTGTATCTTAGTCAAATCAACTCTTGATTGAAATTCCATATTCTCATTTTCCATTTCTTACCTTCAAATAAAATTTATCAATACATGAATTTAGTTGTTCTAATTGCTGAAAACTGACATCATTTGTTATTTCTACTGCTCTTATTCGTCTGAATATTTCCTCTAAAAGCTCTACATCAACGCCAGTTCTTTTTGCTATATATTCCATAATATCTATTTCAAAAGAATTTGCTTTTAGATTTAGCTTCTGTCTAAGATAATTTCTAAAATGCTTTATTTTCTTGTCTGCTATGAACTTATTATCATTTTCTTCTAAGTATAGATTACTTATAGTTTTAATAAATTCCAGAGAAGAGTTCTTCTTCTTTCTAATGACTGGTATAGCTTTCTGCTTTCTTTTTAGATTGATAACTATTGCGAAGAATACTGTCATCAAGAGAGTATAATAACCCCATTTGAGTGACTTTTGCGATAGTATATATCGTAAGTGGTGGCTTGATTTATCTGAACCAATTTTATAATATTCATCAACTATTATATCATTGTCTTTCGGTAAATACGATAGCATTTTGATAGCTAACTCCGGACTTCCGTAAAGTAAATTATAGTTAGTGAAAGCATAAGGAATTGTCGATATATAAATATTGCCTTTTCCAATTTTCTGTTTGATAAAACGAGCCTGGTTATCATAATGAGCAATTAATTCTACATTACTTGTATCAATTGTAGAGAAGTAAGAAGAATATGAACCTTTGTCTAATTTCAAATCCTTATCAAACTGAAGTTTTTCATTATAAAAATTTATATTCTTTTTGTTAGTCTCGTTAAAAACATAAGTCGTACTAATACCTAAGTTTAATGTGTCAAACTCTACCTGTCCACATATATTGAGAAAGGCGGTATTTCCATTGTTTACCCAAGCTATTAGTCTTTCCAAACTTTTAAAGTCAATATTTACTTTAGCTCTTCCGTACAAATTATCATACGCGATAATTAATGTTTGATTAGTCTTATTAGTATCTAATAATTCATATAAACTTACGTCATTATATGTGATTTTACTATTACTGAATAACTCGGGTAAAAGCTCATCTAAAACCTTAGTTCCAAAAGGAATTTTGTCTTCTTTGTTGAAAGTAGCAGTCCAATCCGTCATATCTCTATTCGATACCTCAATCAAAAATATAACAACTAGAATCAATACGAAAACTAATATATTCTTATTCTTTTTCACTTGATAACTCCTTTCGGAAGAGAGTTATACAAGTTAAGAAAGATTGGTTCATATTGATTAAGATGTGAATCCGTTATTTCAAATTCACCATAGAATGTATAGTCAAATATATTTGATACTTTTTTGAACTGAGACTTTATATTCTCATCACTTATCTCGTAGTAATAGTCTCTATTGGTTTTATCTTCCGAATATTTTATTATGTTCTTGTTGTTGAGTTCTGATATTATTTTCAAGAAAGAAAGTCGTATTATTTCGTTCCTATTACCATTGTTTCTAGCCGTTTCTATCAACTTATCGAATTCATCTTTCTTTATAGAAACTACCAAATTGCCATCTGACCTTTCTTCACCAGAACCAACAAATCCAAAACTGAGTCCTCGATTTGCAATTTTAAATATGATAAACCCAATAACTATAACACCAAAAATCAAACCAAGTAAATCCAATAAGCCATATTCACCTATTGTATTAAATATACCGTAGAACCATTGCAGAAACTTCATTTTCAGCCAATCCCATAGACCCATATTCTCTCTTTCTTCATCAGTTAGGTATATGTAATCACCTGTAGCTTTCAGAGAGTCAATTTTTACTTGTGGAATAGATAGAACTTCAACATCAGTCGTATCATAATTGATTGTTAATGCAGAGTCAATCTCAATATTAGCTGTATCTAGATATATCATCTCAACTGAATCAATTGAGGTAGTATCTTCTTCGCTATGCAAATACGTCGAAAAAGTGAATATCAGTATATATAATATAAGTTTAGGCATTATCCTCAGAAAGATCTTGCTCCATTTGATCAATCTGATCCAACAATCCTGTAGCTTCTTTTTGCTCCATCAAACTATAATAATTGAAAGAAAGATAAATATACATTATGATTGCTGATAGTATGCCAAATGCAGCAATTATATTGAGTATTATGTCTAAAACTATATTATTACTAGTTGAAATAGCTCCATCATAAGCACCTGTAAAAGCATCAAATAAAAATATCATTGAATTTGGAAGAGCGAAAATTAAAGTTATTATATAATATACTATGAAAACAACAATAAGACCACCAAATGTCTCCCACCAATGATTTTTAATTAGAGTGGATGACTTTTTAAATACACCCGGTTCTCCATCCCCTAACACTGTTATCACATATACTAATGAGAATATAACAAATACATAAATACCTGGAATTATAAATAAAAGTGTAGCTAATCCAACGAGGAAACCATAACCAATATTTACTCCAATCAATTCAATTACTTTTGACAACGCATTGTTCTTCACATATTCTTCTCTAGATTCCATTGAGTCAGAATTATAATGCTTGATATAGTGGAGGGTTAATGATTGCAGGTAAACCATAGCAAATACAGTGAGTAGCATTTGTGCAATGTAATAGAAAGAGAATATAGCAAATGGATTAGAGCCCATATTATTTGCAATATTATCCATACTCAAAGCACTAAAGACACCAATAAGAATAAGAAATGGAGCTAATCTAATTAGCAAAAGCTTCAACAATGGTTTGAATTCTTGCTTTAGAAACTCAAAGGTAGCGTTCAGTAAGCTAGAGAAATCTCTCTCCTGCTTGAAATTAATTCTGCCAAAATTTTCCATATTACTTTAGTCCTATATTAAGTTATTAGTTTCTATAATTTCTTGAATATCTATTCTTGCTCTTACCTTTCTTGGGTTTATCACAAAAAACCAAGCTATGTAAGACAGAGAACTTATTATTATAATCAATTTAATTATTATACTCATTTCGTGATATCGGGTAACGAAAGATTCTAGAAACCCAGCCATTATAAATATGGGTATCAATCCAGATATCATCCTTATTCCTTTCTTCCCACCTGATACGAATGCTTCTTTTCTACTATAAGTACCAGGGAACATAAACGACCTACTTAACACAAAGCCAGCAGCACCTGCTATAACTATCGCAGATATTTCAAGTGAACCATGTATCCAAATCGTGAGAAAAGTCTCCCAGAACATTCCCTTCTGATAAAAGAAGGCGTGGAATGAGCCCAACATAATAGCATTCGAAAATATAATATAAGCCGTACCTAAAGAGAAAAAGATACCAAGAATAAAAGCATAAAACGACACCATTATATTATTGAATGTAATGCCGAAGAACATATCACTTTGTCTGCTTTTCTCATACACAGCCATAGGATTTCCATCCTCAATAAAATTTTCAGTCATATTAACGTAACCATCACCAAGTATAAGCCGAACAAAAGTATCATCATTCAATGAAGATATAAACCCAATTCCAACCCCAAAGACCATAATCAAAAGTGAAATCAGCAATTCTTTCTGAACAGATGAGTAGATCAAAGGCAAATCTCGTTTCCAAAATTCGACTATTCCTTTCCAAGTTTCCTTGTTGTTTTTATATATCTTTTGTTGTACTCTTGCTGATATTGAGTTTAGGTAATGATGCGTTTTCCCTTTGGGAAAATAGGTCTTAGCGTAAGATAAATCGTCTAGTATTTCTATGAAAGTATCAGAGTTCTCATCGCTCTTTGGGTCAGATTTGCGAGATAGTTGTGATTCAAATTTTTTCCATTTATCTGAATTATTATTTAGAAACTGAACTTCTTTCATTAATCAAGTTGCTATAATTTAATTTTTATTGATACCTTTGTATTGGTAAAGATAATACTTTTTTGAAAATTTTCTACTAAAATCATACGATTATGGATAATTCTTACGAACTACTAAATATAGAAACCACACAGAATATAGACATACAATATAAGATTGCGGGTGTAGGTGATAGGATATTAGCTCATATAATTGATATACTTATCCTATTCGGGTATATGATATTCATAGCATTTACATTTAAAGATACTTACCCTCCACTTTGGATACTTGTTGGTCTTTACATCCCTTTTATATTCTACCACTTTCTATGTGAATTATTTCTAGGTGGTCAAAGTATTGGTAAAAAAGCAAGGAAAATTAAAGTAATAAAAGTCGATGGAACTAGGCCATCTGTTATTGATTATTTTTCACGTTGGCTTTTGGGGTTAGTTGAGATTACTATGACTGGCGGAGTAGTAGCACTTATAACTATATTAGTATCAAGTAAATCACAAAGAATTGGAGATATGATTGGGAAAACTTCAGTCGTGAAACTTGAGAAAGAATTAAAATTGGAAGATACAATTTATGTAGCTACTGACGAGAATTATATTCCTGTGTTCCCACAAGCACGATATTTGACCGACAAAGATGCTAATATAATAAGAGAATTATTAGCTAAGAATAATGGTGATCAACTTACTTATCAACTAATAGATGCTACTAATAAGCTAAAGAATATATATCTTAAAAAACTTAGTATAAAAAGTGATATGTCACCAGTCGAATTCCTCTCTACTCTACTTACAGACTATAATCACCTTAGTGGTAAAGTATAGGAAGAACTATTATTACTAGTAATAAACTGTAAATTGGAATCTACTATATAAACAAGAAAGGCAAGAAAATTAACTAGTGGGGTTTTAAATTATGAAAAGCATTTATATTTCAATAATATTTCTATTTGTTCTGAAAATATCATATTCGGTTGAGCCAATTAATTATATACAAGATGAATTAATAGTCAAATTTAATTCTATTACTAACCTCAATAATTACACTAGTAATAAACATAATTTATCAGAATTTGATTCCTTGAACAAAGAATTCAAAGTAAGCAGTATAACTCTAACTGGGAATAAGAAATTAAATAATACATATCTAATTCGATTTAATCAGACTCAAGATATAGGTCTATTAGTTGATACATACATGCAAACTGGCTTATTCGAATATGTAGAACCTAACTATATCGGAAGTGGTAGTGGTGGAATGGGAAGTTTGGAAACATTTCCAAATGATCCTTTATTCTCTCGTCAATACGGACTTTATAATGATGGTTCATTTTCACTTTCTCCAGCACTAACAGATGCTGATACAGATATGGAATTAGCTTGGGATATAGAAACAGGTGATTCTACAATTGTAGTTGCTATTTTAGATGCTGGTCTTAGATTCAAACATCCTGAATTCAACGGACGAATCTGGCAGAATAAAGCTGAAATTGCAAATGGAATAGACGATGATCAAAACGGATATATAGATGATATTTACGGTTGGAATTTCTCATACAATAACAATGACCCCACTGATGACCATGGGCACGGGACTAATGTAACTGGTATAATTGGTGCAAATGCTAATAATAGTATAGGTTATGCGGGTGTTGATTGGCATTGCAAGTTAATGGTAGGAAAAATATTAAATAGTAGCAATTCTGGTAGTTATACATGGTTCGCAGAAGGAGTATATTATGCCGTTGACAATGGAGCCAATGTTATAAATATGTCGGTTGGAGGTAGTGGACAATCTATAACTTTTCGAGATGCTATTAAATATGCCTATGATCATGGTGTTGTAGTAGTTGCATGTATGATGAATGAGAATAATGATGTTACGTATTATCCAGCTGGATATGAGACTACTATAGCAGTAGGCTCTACCGACGCAAATGATCAACGCTCAAGCCCATTTTTCTGGAGTAAGACTAGTGGAAGTTGCTTTGGTCAACATATAGATGTCGTTGCACCTGGTAATTATATATATGGTTTGAGTTATAGTTCGGATGTCAATTACAATACTTATTGGGGAGGTACATCACAAGCTACGCCACTAGTCTCGGGTATATGCGCACTGCTCTTTGCTCAGAATCCTAATAGGTCTCCTGATGAAATAAGAACTATCATAAGAAATTCTTCTGAAGATCAAGTTGGGAGAAGTTTTGAGGATACTCCTGGGTTTGATATATATCATGGTTATGGTAGAGTAAATGCCTTCAATGCTTTAAAATATTCAATTAGTTCTGTTGAAGATTATATAGATGAAAGTAGTATTTCATTTTTCCCGAACCCAACTCATTCTAATATTATTATTAAAACAGATAAGAAAATAAATTCAATTAATGTTTTTGATTTATTAGGTCAAGAAGTGCATCAACAGAAAGAATTTAATGATAATAGCACACATACTATAAATTTTGAAAGATTACCAAAAGGGGTTTATATAGTTAATCTTTTTGATATGATGAGTAACATAATATATTCAAAGAAAATAGTTAAAGAATAAACCATAAAAGGCAAGAATTACCTCTTGCCTTTTATGATGTATTTTTTTCACTAATCGCTCTTGCACCAATGGGTTACATCATTCAACAGTAACAGACTTGGCCAAGTTACGAGGTTGATCCACATCGCACTCTAGTTTAAGAGCAATGTGATATGCTAGCAATTGCAATGGCACTGCCGACAATATAGGGTTTAGCATCGGCATAACTTCAGGTACATAGATAACGTGGTCAGCAACTCTCTTGATACGTTCATCACCTTCTGTAGCTATTGCTATTATCTTACCCTTACGAGCTTTTACTTCTTCTATGTTTGAAAACACCTTATCGTAGATTGTATCTTTTGTCGCTATGAAAACTACTGGCATATTCTCATCTATAAGAGCTATTGGCCCGTGTTTCATTTCCGCAGCAGGATAACCTTCTGCATGTATATATGATATTTCTTTTAGTTTTAATGCACCTTCTAGCGCCAATGGATAATTAAACCCTCGACCCAAGTAGAGGAAATTTTTATTTTCGTAATATTTCTCAGCTATCGCTTTTATTTCTTTTTCGGTTGCTAATACTTGACGGATTTTATCAGGGAGCTCCATCATAGCTTCTGCTATAGCTTGTCCTTCTGGTTGTGATAGATTTCGCATTCTACCCAATAGTAGAGCAATAAGTGCAAGCACTGTTATTTGCGATGTAAACGCCTTTGTAGAGGCAACACCAATCTCTGGGCCTGCGTGTATATAAACACCTGCTTCTGTTTCCCTAGCTATTGTAGAGCCAACTACGTTGACTATACCTATTACAGTTGCACCTTTCTGACGAGCTTCTTTGATTGCAGCTAAAGTATCTAGTGTTTCACCAGATTGTGAGATAGCAAATACTACATCATCTGGCCCTATAATTGGGTTACGATATCTGAACTCAGACGCATACTCAACCTCAACAGATATTTGAGCCAACTGTTCTATCATATACTCACCTACCAATCCAGCATGCCACGAAGTACCACAAGCCGTGATGATAATACGTTTTGTTTTACGTAACTTATCCATCATATTATTCAAACCACCTAGTTTCACATTACCCACATCAGCAAGTAATCGACCACGGAATGAGTTAAAGACAGTCTCGGGCTGTTCGTGTATTTCTTTTAGCATAAAGTGATCGTAACCACCTTTTTCTATTTGTGCCAAATCGAAATTTATCTCTTCGATTATTGGATCTGTAATTTCATTATCGATTGTTTTAGTTATGAAACCATCTCTAGTGATGATTGCCATTTCTTTATCGTTTAGGTAAACCACTTGATTAGTATGTTGAATAATAGCAGCTGCATCCGAAGCTACTATATATTCACCTTCACCTATTCCCAATACCATTGGGCTACCGTGACGGGCACATATTATCTTCTCTGGTTCATAAGAGGAAAGCACTGCAATACCAAAAGTACCATCTATCTCTGATAGAGCTATTCTAACTGCTTTCTCTAAATCATGGACTTTCTCGTATATAGCACCAATAAAGACAGCAAGGACTTCGGTATCTGTATCTGAATTGAAGAAATATCCATCCTTTTGTAATTTCGTTTTCAATGCAGTATAGTTCTCGATGATTCCATTGTGAACTACAGCAATATTTTCCGAATTATCTAAGTGCGGGTGAGCATTGAGATGATTTGGGAAACCATGTGTAGCCCATCTAGTATGTGCTATACCAACAGTTGCCTCTAGCATATCATGTGGAGTAAGTCTATCTAGGTGAGCTACTTTACCGATATTCTTCAATAGATTTAGTTTCTCATTCTCTATCATAGCCCATCCAGCAGAGTCGTACCCTCGGTACTCCATACGCTTCAGACCATTTAGTAATATATGAGATGCTTTTTGCTTACCTATGTAACCTACGATTCCACACATTTGTTTGCTCTTGTTTTATATTATTGCAATACGCAAAATTAGAAAAAATTTAGCATAGTTTTCAATGCTAATGTACGGATACATTCAATATAAGATACGAAAATGTAATAAATACGAGGTTTAAGATATCAACAATCTTAAGAACTTCAAGTTTATAAATGCAGATTTAAGAAGTCTTGGGCTAATTAGAGCGGTATGTAATTGCCATTTCACTTTTAGTTCTAACGTATAGCATATTAAAGAAATAGAAAGTCATAACAATAAAAGATAATGACTTCATCGTTATTGATATACTTGCTAATATTCCTGGTGAAGAAAAGAACTCAATAATCATTGATACTAACACAACAAAGAGTGAAATAGCAGATATTCTGAATACTTTCTTATCAACTGAAAACCAATCTACCATATTCACTAGGCAGAGCATAACAATACTAAAGTTGAAAAACCATGTATTTAATTCATACCCAGTTTCACTAAATAGATCTTTCCAAAAAGGTAGTACCACTAATACACAGCTGATATAAAAAAGTATATGCGTTATATATTGGATTGTTTTCATAATGCAAATTATAAAATTTTAGAAACTAAAAGTTGGTTTTTATTACTTACTTACTCTAATGTAATAAAGTCTCCCCCATAATCCTATGAATCCCCAATAGTTAAAAATGGCATAGTAAATGTAGTTAAGCTAGTATGTTTTACTATTTTTCTATGTGTTTATGACATTGTATTCGAGGTTGCAAAAACGCAACAACTCTTCTAAAATACTTAATAACACGGACTTTCTGAAAAGATTGAGCCGTACGAAATTCGACCTAAACGAAGAGATTCTAGGCGATGATGGTTATGTATTTCTAGTTGAAGTTTCGGGTAATTCGATGATAAATATCGGAATTAATTCGGGGGATAAAGTACTTGTGAATAGCAACTACCCAATCTCGAATGAATCAATTGTCGTAGGTGCATTGAACGGGAAACCATTCGTGAAAAGAATATTATTCACAGACGATAGAACAATTCTCCACTCTGAAAACGAAGACTACGAAGACATACGAATCACCGACCTCGATGAATTCTCCATCTGGGGTGTAGTAAGGAATGTGATTAGGGAGTTCTAAAAGTTTTAATATTAAGTATATTTATTGTAAATTGAAGAATATAAAGCACAAATAATTATTAGAAAACAATAGATTTCAAAGGCTTTACGTTAATATATTATAACTTATATAAAATAGAATTATACTATGAGAACATTACATTTGAATATACCTGATAGTGTCGAAATGTCTGATTACGATTTTTCAATGATGATTGCATCAAAATTGTATGAGGAAAAAAAACTCTCCCTAGGTCAAGCCGCTAAAATGGTAGGAATAACAAAAAGAACATTTATAGAATTACTTGGGAAATATGGCGTTTCCATTTTTAGCAGTTCAGTTACAGACCTACAATCAGATATAGAAAATGCCTAAAATTGTAATATCAGATACAAGTACATTAATAATCCTTCAGAAAATTGAACAACTTGACCTGTTGCAGAAACTTTATATAGAACTTGTAACCACTCCAGAGATAGCTGAAGAATACGGAGAAGAGCTTCCTAATTGGATTAAAGTAGAATCAGTTAATGATAAAAAATATCAAATGCTCCTTGAAACTCAGGTAAATAATAGGAGAGGCAAGTGCAATTGCATTAGCAAAAGAATATGACGATGTTTTATTGTTACTTGATGATATGAAAGCCAGAAAATTAGCTAATAAATTGAATTTAAAAATAACAGGAACTCTTGGAATTATTCATAAAGCAAAGATAATATTATTCAAGAGATTTTGAGATTGAATAATGAAGAAAGTAAATAAGAACAAAGTCTAATATCATTCCCTCCCCTACTAACAACAAATTCCTTATCATTTCGTTTATTTCACGACATTAACCACTCAATATTAAAGGATAAAAAAATGAAATTCTCAAGAAACGCAAACGCAAATTGGAAAGGTACTGGTAAAGAAGGAACAGGAACATTAACAACAGATAGCTCTGTACTAAAAGATTCACACTATTCATTCTCAACACGTTTCGAAAATGCAGCGGGCACTAATCCAGAAGAGCTTATTGGCGCAGCACTTTCTGGTTGTTTTACTATGCAATTGAGTTTTTTATTAGACGAAAAAGGATTCAATGATAAAGACCTAACTACTGACGCAAAAGTTAATTTTGAAGATGGAAGTGTTACTAGTATCAATTTAGATTTAGTAGGATCAATTAAAGGTATTGATCAATCTACGTTTGAAGAAATAGCGAACAACGCGAAAGCTGTTTGCCCTATATCAAAATTATTAAACGCGGATATTACATTAACTGCTACACTTAAGTAACGTAAGATTAAACACTAAATATACCGAAGGGCTGTTCAAATAAATGAGCAGCCCTTTTGTTTTTGTTGGAATATGGCGATTAATTTAAATATTATTTTTTGTAGTTTGAATTTATATTTTATCACTAGCTTTATTTAAAAAAATTAATGAAATCCATCAAAAATCTACTAATTATTCTCTTCATTTTCGGTATATATAGTGAAGGTATCGCCCAGTCTGGAAAAGACACTTTACGTATATTATTTGTTGGCAATAGCTATACATCGATTTCTAATATGCCTCATCTGGCATCTCTGATATCGGACAGTACTAAAGTAAAATTAATAACTTCAAAAAGTACAGCAGGTGGAGCTACTCTAAGCAACCATTGGAATGGAGAAAAGGAACTAAAAACAAAAGATATTATCTGTAACGGCTTATACGATAAAGTAGTAATACAAGGTCATAGTTTAGAGACGATTGAGAATAAGAATGACTTTCTTAAGTATTCGAAATTGCTTTGCGACCTTGTTAAAGAATCTGGTGCATCACCTTATTTATACGTTACATGGTCGCGTCAAAAATACCAACATATTCAAGATTATATAACTAGTACATACGTAGAAGCAGCCAAAGAAAACAAATGTGATCTTATTATGGTAGGAGAAGCTTGGAAACTAGCTCGAACGATTAGACCAGATATTGGGTTATATATGCCAGACGGAAGCCATCAAAACGATCTAGGAGCTTTCCTAAATGCTTGTCTTTTTGTTGGTAAATTCACAGGTGAAGTACCATCTAATCTACGAACGGATTACAGAATAAAAGATGCGAATGGAGAACAAGTAATATTATTTTGGGAGAATGCTATCGACGTTGAACTTTGCCAGAAAGTAGCATCTGAGTTTTTGATTAATGTGAAGTAGGGTATCATCCCTTAACCTTTGTTGCTCACATTTTCATAATTATGAGCGACAACGACTTTTGATGTTAATACTTTAACAACAAACTAATTTGTTTATCTCTTTTACTAATATATTAACAACAAATAATGTTTTTTATATTATTGAGCGGTCCTTTTTGTTTTTTAGTTGATGTAAGGAGAGATTTTTTTGTATTTTGGGTTCGGAAAGTACATAAATTTTACTTAAATCAATATTAGAAGATTATGACAGTTTTTAAAGGTGAAAAATTAGAAAGTGAATTACCAACTAAAAAAGTATTGTTTTTTTATGATACCGAAAATAGTATAAAGCAAATTTCAAGTGAGATATATAAAAATAATGACCGTATCATTCACTATCCAAGAGGTTTTGAAGGTGGTCAGAAGTATAAAACTATTAAAAAATTTATATATAATGGCTTTAATGGGAAATTACCTGTTGGTGTTGTGAAGTCTGTAAATTTTGGTTGGGGATTTACGAAAACACTCAATCCATTCGCATATCATATTAATGATAATTATGAAATTGAAGAAGTAATAATAAATAAGACTGGAAAAGTTGAATTAGATTTATCAAATAAAAAACTATTCTTGAATGAAAAAAGTCTAAAAGATCTTTTAAATGCTTTTACAGTCATTTTCAAAAAGAACAAAGAAGAAGTCAATTTTGTATTGAAATTAAACCTATATTCTCTATTTCCGAATGTTATAACAAAACCTGAAAAAACATTTATTCCAAACGCTTTGGCAGTATCTTTATCTAGTTGGGGGAATTCAATAGATGAATTTTCAGATTCTGATAAAAGTGCGATTAAAGATTTATTTGATAAACTTTCGATTACACAAGATTTTTTTACCAAAGATGCATTAGCAAAGACTAAAGAGATTGTTGATAATAGATATATTCAGCAGACATTGAAAAGATACAAGGAATTAATGTCCCTTAAAACAAGTAGTGAAAGTCTTGAAAAGTTATGGCAATTGTTTTTAAAAGACAATAGTTGGATATTTTCATCAATATTTGCTCAACCTGTAATTTTATATCAAAACGAAGCTTATGTAGGAGGAAAAACAATCGACAATAAAAATGGAAAGTTTAACGACTTTCTGATACAGAATAGTTTAAGTGATAATGTTTCATTTTTAGAAATTAAGACTCATAAGACAAAACTAATGGAAAAAACAACCTATCGAGGTTCTGACGTTTTTAGTGTTGGAAAAGACTTAACAGGAAGTATAAATCAAGTTCTAAACCAAAGAGACAACTTTCAGAAAGAATTTTGGGCACTAAAAGGAAAAAGTAAAACAGCTGTCGAAACATTTAATTCAAAATGTGTAGTATTAGTTGGAACTTTAAAAACACTTTCCAACGAACAAAGATATAGTTTTGAATTATATAGAAGTAATAGTAGAGATGTTGAAATCTTAACTTTTGACGAGTTGAATACAAAAATTGAAAGTCTGCAAAAAGTTATGAAAAGATAAACAACAATAAATCAAAATAAATGAGTAAGAATGAAGTTTGAAAACTTAGACGAATATTATAATTATCTCGAAAGTGATAATAGTTTGATCATTGATATTAGTATCTCAAATTCATTATTAGAACTAAGGGATAAAATTGAGGATGCTGATCTAAAAAAATATTGTTCTTATGAGTTATTTTTTAACGATTACATATTTAGAGATGGAAATTCAAATCCCAAATATCATGATATAGACAGATCATCCTATCCAAATTTAGATTTATTTAATGACGATTTAGACTATATAAAAATACGCGCAGAGAAAACAGTAAATCCCAAATACAAAGCAAAATACAATCATCTACTTTGGAATAGTGAACACAAACATCGCTCTTTCGCTACCTTGGCAATAGATAACTATTTAGCTTTTCTAAAAACTGTATCATTTAATTATCAGGATAGTTTATCAAATCAATCCTTTGGAAGTTATTTTCAAAATCTTTTTATTCTTTCACAATATTCAAACTTTAAAAAAGATGAGGTAATACAATTTCTAATTTCTCATTTAGGTAAGTATATTATAAATAGCTATACAGAATATTCATTAGTGAATTTCATTGTCAAGAAAGGAAAAAAAATAGATATTTCTAATTTTAACACTTTTTTTGAATATTCTAAATGCATAATTGAAAATAAAACCTATCCTGAATTATTAGAAGAATACTTAGGTTTACAAATTATTCTAAGTCAAAAAATAAGTGTTCCCCCTAAACCATTTCATAATAGACTTGCTGAATTTTATATCACTAAATCAGAAGAACATAAAGGAAGCTTTATTGTCCACGACTTTTATTTAAAAGCATTGGTACAGTATAAAAAAGCTGGTAATAAAGAAAAAATTGAAGATGTCACAGTATTAATTGAAAAGGCTAAAAAGAACTTAAATTTCGAATTATTAGAAGTTGAAAATACAGATGAAGAATTCCAAAAAATTTGGGATTTATTTAATAAAGAAACTGATGAAATAATAGATAAATATGATAGCAAGGGAATATATACATACTTAATACTTTGTGATAAAATATTCCCTAATGCAGCAGTACTGTATGAAGAAATACGACCAGTTGCACTAGATCTTGTAAGTGTAATGAATTTTGATATTAATAAGAATGTCACAGGCAATAAGAAAAGTGGAATTGATCCTTATTCAATTTATATTCAAAGTTTTTCTATAAACTATCTTTGGATGATAATTTCAAAGGGTTTCAAAAAAGGAAAAGTGACTCTCAACACAATAATTGATTTCTTAAAAGAGAATTCTTGGTATGGTCAAGATTTTACATCCGTAAATACTGAAGGTCAAGTGGAAGGTTTTAACTGGATTGAATTATTATCTCCTTCACTTTTTAGCTTTTTCAACCAAATTGAAATTGATATAAAACAAAATAAAAATAGTAGTATAGGCTATATACTACCAATAGATTCATTGGTAATAAAATTTGAAGGACTACTAAGAGAATTTTCAAAACATATTGGTGCACAAACTATTGAGATTAAAGAGAATGCTACTCAAGAGAGAATATCATTCGAAAAGTTATTAGATAACGTCAAGCTTAATGAAATTATTCCTGAAGATGACATTGCATTTTTTAAATTTCTTTTTACATCTGATGGGATGAATTTAAGAAATAATGTTGCTCATTGTTTTTATCAAACAAAAAATTATTTAGCTAGTACTATGCTTTTGCTTATCACAGCATTATTAAAACTTGGAAATTATAAACTTAATTTAGAGGAATAAAATACTGTATTCAAAACCAAAAAAGCCAAGTGTTTCCACTTGGCTTTGATTTTATTCTTATCTCAATCAGACATTAGTTGTTGCTAACGTCCTCGTCAATGTTGATTTCTGGGTTGTCGTCTATCTCGTCATCGATATCTATTTTCGGCTTTACCAATTCTTTTTCGTCGATTTTCTTTTCTCCACCAACGAATTTGAATTTCAGCTTCTCGTTTTTCTTGTCGTATTGAACTTTGACTACAGCACCGTTCAAAAGATGTCCTTTCAGTATCTCATCTGCTAGCTCGTCTTCCACGTACTTTTGGAGCGCACGTTTCAGTGGTCTAGCACCATACTTCTCGTCGAATCCTTTCTCAACAATGAAATCTTTCGCTGCATCGTTTATCTCTAAAGTCATTTGGTGCAGGTTCATTCTTTCTTGTACTAACTTCAATTGGATATCAATAATTTCCTTGATGTTTTCTTTAGTCAGCTTACGGAAGATAATGAAATCATCTATTCTATTGATGAACTCTGGACTAAATATAGATTTAGTTGACTCTTCGATTGAACTTTTTAGCTCTTCGTAATCGTTTTCTGATTCTATATCAGTGAACCCAATTCTACCGCCCGGTTTCAAATCCTTAGTACCAGCGTTAGAAGTCATTATTATAATAGTATTTTTGAAGTCAATCTTTCTTCCCAATCCATCAGTCAATATACCATCATCAAATACTTGAAGTAAGATATTATAAACATCCGGATGAGCTTTTTCTATCTCATCAAGCAATATGATAGAGTATGGCTTTCTTCTAACTTTCTCAGTTAGCTGACCACCTTGCTCATAGCCAACGTAACCCGGAGGCGAACCGACTAGTCTAGATACAGAGAATTTCTCCATATACTCACTCATATCTATACGGATAATTGCATCTTCAGTGTCAAACATAGCTTTCGATAGCGATTTTGCAAGCTCAGTTTTACCTACACCCGTTGGGCCTAAGAACATAAATGACCCGATTGGTCTCTTAGGATCTTTTAGTCCAGCTCTAGCACGTCTGATAGCTCTTGTTAAATGCTCAATAGCTTGCTCTTGTCCTACTACTGTGCCTTTTAGCTCATCTGCTAGAGAGAGAAGTTTGATAGACTCAGATTCTGCAACTCTTGAAACTGGAACACCAGTCATCATAGAAACTACATCCGAAATGTCTGTTTCAGTTACTGGGAATACCAGTTTATCTGATTGTTTTTCCCATTCTTCTTTGGCAGTAACTAGTTCTTGTTGCTTGTTTTTCTCTAAGTCACGTAATCTAGCAGCTTCTTCGAAATTTTGCTTTTTGACTACTATATTCTTTTCTTCATTTATCTTCTTGATTTCTTTTTCAAGATTGATAACACTAATAGGAACGTCAATATTCTCCAGATGGACTTTCGCTCCAGCTTCATCTATTATGTCAATAGCTTTATCTGGGAAATTTCTTTCCGAGATATATCTATCTGCTAAGCGAACAGCTGTCTGAATTGCTTCATCAGTGTAGATAACGTGGTGATGCTTCTCGTAAGCATCCTTTATTTTTTCGATTATTTTGAGAGTTTCAAGTGCAGAAGGTGGCTCTACTAATATTTTCTGGAACCTACGCTCTAGAGCACCGTCTTTCTCTATGTTTTCTCTATACTCATCGAGAGTAGTAGCACCAATACATTGTATGTCTCCCCTAGCCAAAGCCGGTTTGAACATATTCGATGCATCAAGCGAGCCAGAAGCTCCACCGGCACCGACTATAGTATGTATCTCATCGATGAATAATATAACGTCATCAGCTTTTTCAAGCTCATTGATGACTGCTTTCATTCTCTCTTCGAATTGGCCACGGTACTTAGTACCAGCCACAAGCGAAGCGATATCGAGAGTTATTATTCGCTTCTCGTACAATGCACGAGATACTTTTTTCTGAACTATACGAAGTGCAAGTCCTTCTACAATCGCTGTTTTACCAACACCAGGTTCACCGATTAGTACAGGGTTGTTTTTCTTTCTTCGAGATAGAACTTGAGATAATCTTTCGATTTCTTTTTGTCTTCCTATTACTGGATCTAGCTTCTTTTCAGCAGCCATTTTAGTCAAATCGCGACCAAAGTTATCTAGTACCGGAGTTTTAGCTCTTTCTTTTTGTTTCGATTGAGCAGTTTTCTCTGTTTTACGAGGTATGTACGAGGATTCACCACTATCAGTAGGTTTCTCACCTTTGATAATGCTATCTAGTTCGTTTCTTACCAAATCGTAATTAACATTAAATTGCTCTAATATTTGAGCAGCTATATTTTCTTCATCTCTTAGTAAAGAAAGAAGTAAATGCTCAGTACCAATCTTTTGAGATTTATACAGTTTAGCTTCCAAATATGTAATTTTTAAAACTTTTTCTGCTTGTTTAGTCAGTGGTATATTCCCCGAAGTAATAGTCGAACCGCTAGGTCTGACAGTCTCCTCTATACCTTTTTTTAGCTTATACAAATCAACATCCAAATTTCTAAGGACTTTAACTGCGATTCCTTCGCCATCTCTGATAATTCCTAGCAGAAGGTGTTCGGTGCCGATGTAGTCGTGTCCTAGTCGGAGAGCTTCCTCTCTACTTAGCTTGATTACGTCGTTGACCCTACTTGAAAAATTTCCTTCCATTTTATTTACCTTCTTGGTTTTTCTCTTTTATATATAGACCGTTTTAATAGGAAACAGTTACAAAAAAATGCAATTTTTTTCCTTAGGTATTAATATAGACGAGTATTTATTTCTATTATTTGCTGCAATAAATGTAATATAAAATTACATATTAACGAATTCAAGTTTTAGATTAAAAAAACGTTGATTAGTTTTCAACAACAATACTTTTTAAAAGGTAACAAATACGTTAAATTACACATTATACCTAATCATATAACGAGAAAAACATGTTTGATGTTCAAAAAGAAGAGTTAAGTAAGCTAAAAGAGAAAGTGGAGCATTTAAGGAGGTATCTTTGACGTAGAGGTCAAAGAGCGTGAGCTTAAAGAGTTAAAAGATATGTCCGAGACTCCTGGGTTTTGGGATGATTCAAATAATGCAAAGCGGGTAATGAAGCAACTATCCGAAAGAAAGAATTGGATAGATACTTACTATGCTGCTATTAGTACAGTTGATGACACAGAAGCAATAGTAAGTTTAGCTGATGAACTATCAGATCAGAGCTTATCTGATGATATAGATAAGGAGCTAAACAAAGCGATAAAAACCGTAAATGAGTTAGAAGTAATCAATATGCTTTCTGGTAAAGATGACCCGAGCAACGCGATACTAACAGTTAACGCTGGTGCGGGCGGTACAGAGGCTTGCGATTGGGCGGATATGTTATTAAGAATGTATTTACGTTGGGCAGAAAGAAAAGGATTTACTACTAGATTGCTCGACGAGCAAGAAGGCGAGGTAGCAGGTCTAAAGTCGGCTACTATCCAGATTGAAGGTAACTATGCTTATGGGTATTTGAAAGCTGAAAATGGTGTCCATAGATTGGTTCGTATCTCCCCTTTCGATTCGAATGCACGAAGACACACCTCATTTGCTAGTGTATATATATATCCAGAAGTAGAAGATGATGTTGAGATTGAGATAAATCCAGCAGATGTAGAATTAGACACTTTCAGAGCTGGCGGTAAAGGTGGACAGAACGTCAACAAAGTAGAAACAGCTGTTAGACTTAGACATAAACCATCGGGCATAGTTGTAGCTTGTCAGAAAGAACGTTCGCAATTAGCGAATAGAGAACTAGCCATGAAAATGCTAAAATCTGCTCTTTACAAAAAGAGAACAGAAGAAGAAGATGCTGAGAAAGCCAAGATAGAAGGGGCTAAGAAAAAAATAGAATGGGGGAGCCAAATTCGCTCGTATGTATTCCAACCATATACTATGGTGAATGACGCAAGAGTAGAATACAAAACATCAGATATTACGTCTGTGATGGATGGCGACCTAGATGAATTGATAAAAGCTGTATTATTAAGTGGAGAAGTTTAAGATGAAAAGAGTATTATTGATAATTATAAGTACTTTATTATTAGCAAGTTGTAGCGAAAATATTGACCAATCATTCAGCGCGTCGGGTGATAATCCGATGTGGAACCTTTCTATTTCGAAAGAAAAAGATGTACGTTTCTCGATGAAAGGAATGGACAAAGAAATAGTATATAATATGGGCGATGAAAAATATACGGAGTCATTGCATAAGCACCAAGAAGGCAATACATTATTGGAGTTCAATATACTAGAAAGAGAATGTCACAACTATACAAAAGAGAAAACTGAGACTTTTCAAGTCATAATTCGGCTCAATGGTGATAAATTTCTAGGGTGCGGTCAGTTCCGCGACTAAAAAAACTTCACTATTTTTGAGACGTTTTTGCGTTTCATGTGTCTTTATATATAGTAGATGTACAAAAGTTGGAAAAGTATGAAATTCTATTTACTGATTTTACTTTACATAC
The DNA here is from genome assembly GCA_002839765.1 of Ignavibacteriae bacterium HGW-Ignavibacteriae-4. Taxonomy (GTDB): domain Bacteria; phylum Bacteroidota; class Ignavibacteria; order Kapaibacteriales; family UBA2268; genus PGYR01. Next base: position 13,090 of record PGYR01000008.1, on the reverse strand, counting down.
TTCCTATCCCCCTGCTAAGTCAATCGGTTGTAATAACGAAGGTTGGAACTGAAGCATATCCTACGTTGAATTGTGAGTATATAGTCCTAGATGAAAATGGAAAAAAAATAGCTCCAGACAAAAGTGAAATGAGCTTAAAAGAAAATGGAATAGATCAAATAATAAATAGTTTGAGCTGTGAGAATCATAAAAGTCCAGTACCTATTTCCGTAGTCTTGACTATTGACAATTCTAATTCGATGAATCAATTAACTTCTAACGGTAAATCGAGATTAGAAGTAATTAGAAACGCAGCTATCAAATTTATTGATCTACTACATCCCGATACAGAAATAGCAATTACACACTTTGGTGCAGATACATACCGTGTCCTAAATTATAGTACTGATAAAAACCTAGCTAAGCAAACTATCAAAGATATTCCACTTAACGGTGGCGGAACTGACATTAACAAGGCACTTAATCATGCCGATGGCTCTATTGCATCTACTAATGGGGCTAAGTATAAGAAAATCATTGTATTTCTTACAGATGGTGAAGATACTTTCCTTAATAAGTTTGATTTGTTAAAATCATTTGTGGATGAAGATATAACCCTTTATGCTGTTTCTATATATACTAATATGGATAGAGAGTTAGTAGAAATATCTAATGAAACAGGCGGCATTGCTTTTGATAATCTACAGGGTGAAGATAAGATAGAATCGGTGTTCCAAGCATTAGCTAACCTTACTTCTGGATTAGATGTTTGTAGGCTATATTATATTTCAGAAAATTGTGGAAGAGACCGAGATATTGATTTATTCTATCAAGGTACATATTCAGACAGTACGCGATTCATACTTTCGAAAGACCAACTAATAGAATACAACACTAACCCTAAAAATATAACATTTTACAAAGGAAATACTCAAGTATATTATACTAATATATTATCAAAGAAAGATACATTAGTCATTAATGATATTTATTCGCTTTATTCAGGTTTTGAGGTTATGGAACCTGCAAAAACTGATTATCCAATTAAACTAGCAATTGGAGAGCGATTGAGAATTAGAATTGCAAATCCGAACGGTATAACTGACTTTAGCGATGTGATAAGAGTAGTATCAAACTCATGCGAAGATCAAGATATAGTAGTCAAGTATATACCAGAAGAAAACAATCTGGAAGTTGTTATTCCCAATGGTGGGGAGCAATATTATGTAGGCAATGCCACTAGTCTTAGATGGGAAAATTCAGAAGGTAATTTGAGTTACAATGTCGAATATTCAGCTGATGCTGGTTTTAGTTGGAATAAGATCGTATCGAATTATAACGCCTTAGATTTCCCCTGGGAGAAGATTCCCGATACACCAACGGAAGAAGCTTTGCTTAAGGTAACTGAGGCAAGTAAAGTTCAGAATAGAATTCAAACTCATAGCTTGGGGCTAATAGACTCAACTTCGCAATCTAAAGTAAATAGTATAATCAAATTCGGTGATAAACAATACATAATGTTAACCAAATTTAAAGATAAGTTTGAATATAGAAATCTTAAGTTAGATACAATAGGACAAATACGAGATTATAAGGATGCTTTACGAACTGTACTGATAATACTTGACGAAAATTTGGATCCGGTGAGTCATCGCGTGTTTTACACACAAGAGATTAACTATCTTATGACTAGCATTAAAGATCATATATTTCTATTATGTATTAGTGCTAATTCAATAGAATTTGATAATCTTAATTATAAACATGAACGCCCAAGTTATTCTACTGGAGTATTACTAAAAATAGATAAGAATCTAAATCTAGATTCTTATAAATTAATAGAAAATCATTTTCAACTTGTATCAGGAATTACATACTTCAAGGGATTAGAAGCATCTGATAACAAATTACACTTATTTGGAAATACTAATGGTGAATTAAGTTATGACTCTACTAACGTAATAAACAGACTAGAATATAATCGTATTAATTACTTAGCTCGAATTGATGCAGATTTGAACTTTGAGAAAGTTAATTATTGGGATTATAAGCTAGATAGTCTGAGCTTTGATTATAGAGGAATGCAACCTATATCAGATGATAAAGTTGTACTATGGGGGACTGGAACTGGAGCTGGTCATCTGAAATTGGACACTAACTTCAGCAGAGTTATGGCTGTAGAAAACGATTATAACAACCCAGAATTGAAATTGAAAAATTATATATCCTACGATGAAAGTTTTGATCAAACTACTTTGGATTATAAATCATATAAAGATATTAATTATTATTTAGTTCGAACTACTGATACTACCTATTATGATGGTGAAACGAAATTCATGGGAGAAGAGGAATCATCAGTTCGTTTATTAGCAATTAATGATAATAATGAATTATTATGGGATAGACAATATGATAAATTTATGTTGGATAAGAATATAGATGTTTTTGACAATAGTACGATAATACTAGCTGGTAGAACTAATGAGCGTATATTAATTGGTTCTGATACAATACCAAGGAGTAGATCAAACACAATATTCCTAACTTCTGCAAATCTATATAATGGTGAAATAAATTGGACGAGATACCTTGAAAAGCCGGTTTACACAGGTAATCTCTTTACTTCTGAAAATAGAGTTGTACTAACTGGTAATATAAATGACAGCCTAGATTTCGGGAATAATTTTCAAAGTGACATAGTATATAACTCTAATTATGTGAAGGAGTTTATTTGGTCTTTGGAATATAACACCATCAACTCGGACATTTCAGACTCACTTTGGTCTATTAAAGAAGCTTCATTTGACTATATTGACACTATTGACTTCGGTAAAGTATATATAAACAGCAGGAAAGACAGCTTAGTACTCGACTTCATAACTAGAGTACTACCCGGTGATGTTACTATCATTAATATTACAATCGACGATATAAGATATGAAACTGATTTCGTAGGGCCTGTTGATTTACAAGACAAAATAGATGTTAGATTCAGATTCAACTCTGATATGTCAGGAAGCAACATAGCAAGAGGAACGATTGAAACTACTCAAGGTAAATTCTATTTTTATTTACTTTCTGAAGAAATAGGTGATAACTCGACTTTCCTTTGGTCATACAAAGAACCAGTTATTGATTTTGGTAACGTAGATATTTCCCTCCAAAAAACAGAAGATGATTGGGTAGTTCGTAATAAAAGTGTAGCATCGATTGGAATTGATAGTGTGATCATTGTAAATGATATAAACAACGAGTATAGTTATAACATTACAACTACTAAGAGCCATATATATGCATTTGATACTCTGAAATCAGAATTCACTTACACACCAAAAGTTGCTGGTGCTAGCAACGCCGAAGTTCATTTCTATTTAGATGTTAGAAGAGAGCCCGTCATAGTAAAACTACTCGGTAATGGTATAAGTAAAGATTCAGTCCGTATGACTGTTTCAATTGACACTTTAAGTGCATTCCCTGGGAATTTGACTTTAATTCCAGTGAAGATTAACATAACTGATAATCCTAACTCGTTGGATTTGACGCGATTGGAAGTTGACTTAGAATACAATGCAACTCTTTTACTGCCATTCCGCCTAAATGACGAAGGGATTGTCGTTAATAAAGTTCGCCAGATTACATTTAAAATTGGCAATGAAGAGATAATGAGTAATTTAGTTGAGAACCGCTTTTTGCCAACAATTGGCAATGCTATTACTACTGTTTTAGATATTGTAGATGTTAGAGCATATAATAGCCGAGACGAGGAAATATTACAAAAGAAAATAGAAGAAAACGACGGACTTTTCACACTTGACGGTGTTTGTCTTTCTGATGGTCAATACCGATTGTATGATGAAAGTCCTCCAAATAGAATAGACATTATAGCAGAAAATGGAGATTTTTTTGTAGATTATAATTTGGTAGAAGATGGATTTACTAACTTATCCGTCTATGATATTAAAGGCAAATTAGTAACTACTTTAGCTGCAAAAGACTTGGGAAAAGGAGAGCACCAAACTGAAATTAATACAAAGAATATTGCAAACGGAAATTATATCCTCAGGTTGGAAACACCAACTGATATCATTACAAAAATATTCACTATTACTAAATAGATTGAAAAGCATACTCACCATATTATTAATCATAATTGGCTCTTTTGGACTTAGTTCTAAAGAAGAAGCTAATGAACATACCGTTTATGTAGGTACTAACTTCGGTCTGAATTTATATGGCTCTGATTTCAAGAATCTAGGAAATGCAAATACATGTTGTCCTGGGTTTACTTCTGGTTTCAGTACTGGTTTGAACTTCGGCGCTGGGTATAACTATCTTGTCGGCGAAACTACTTGGATATTTTTAGGATTAGATTATACAAATATGAAGTCTAATTTCATTATTAATGAATCAGAGCAAATAAATTTACTTGGTACTAATAAGGAAGACGCAACAATTGAACAGAAAGTTGTTTCAGAACTTAGTTCTATAGGTATTAGCTTAGGAGCTATATTTGAATTATTCGAATCATTCGATGCCTCATTTGGTTATAGATTAGGCCTACCAAATGATTTGAGTTACCGCCAAACTGAGATTTTGCTTGCTCCCAGCGATGGAGTTTTCCAAGAATCTGGAAGTAGAACTCGTACAGATGTCAGTGGAGTTTTAGCTAATAGCATATACCACAGTCTAGTTGGTAAGTTTGCTTATCGTTTATACACAAGTAAAAATAAAACAACGTACCTTAATCCAAATATTAGCTTCAATATAGGGCTGAACTCTACAAACGAAGAAATGAATTTGACTCCAAATAGTATCAACTTTGGGGTGGATTGGGCTTATAATTTTGCTGGAGCATCAGCTAATGAAGTTGCTCTAGAAAAAAATATTGAACCTAAGCTACTAGAGATAGTTATTGATGACACTGTTACTACTAATTTAGCGGTGAATAAAACGGACACTCCAAAAGTTATAATTCGTCCGGTAACAATTGATAAAAATGATAAACGCCAAGACCGAAATGAAGTAGTAATAGATGAAGTGAAATCTATTAGAATGGTTCCGTTACTTAATTATATTTTCTTCGATAAAGACTCTACTGCTATGCCAATTAGGTATAGCACCCTGAATAAAAAAGAATCTTATAGTTTCAATTCGAATAATTTATTTGAAGTTAATACTTTAGATATATATCATCATCTATTGAATATAATCGGTGAAAGAATGATGGCTAACCCCAAATCGAAATTGAATATAGTTGGGACTAAATCTGTGAATGAAATTGGTGATTTAGCTAAAATTCTTCCAATAGAGAGAGCAAAAACCGTTCGAGATTATCTCACAAATACTTGGGGAATCGCCGAAAAAAGATTAGTCATATCATCTATTGACAAACCAACTATACCATCTACAAGCTCAGAATTAGAATCAATAGAAGAAAACCAGAGAGTAGAGCTTTACTCTAGTGATGATAATTTATTAGAACCATTATTATTAAATGACACACTATATACTCCAATAACTAAAGAAATTAACTTCTATACAGTGTTAGATACTAATGTAAAGGACTTTTCTTGGAATTTTAAGGTATTCAACGATGAGAATTCGCCTTATTTTGAAGAGAGTGGACGATTAGATCCACCGCTTAAAACACATTTTAAAATAACAGAAGATATAGCTTACCAAATTAAAGATAAAAACGAATTGACTTACAGATTTGATTTGATAAATGCTAAAGAAGAAAGAGAAAATGTTACTGGTCGAATAAATGTAACAATCAACTCACTTAAGAAAAAAGAAAGAGACAAAATAAGTGATGTACGAATAGATAAATATAGCCTAATTCTATTTGACTTTGATAAATACGAGTTAAGTAAGAAAAATTCGGAAATTCTCGATATCGTAAAAGATAATATTACTAATAATTCGAGCTTAGAAATATCAGGCTATTCTGATAAAATTGGTGAATCAGATTACAATAAAACTCTTTCGAAAAAGAGAACAGAGTCCGTTTCGGCACAATTCCCAAATAATAAAAAAGAGCTTTTCCCTTACGGTGAATCCATTATAATCTACAACAATAATTTGCCAGAAGGACGTTTCTACTCTAGAACCGTAACAATAAAAGCAATTACCCCAGTAAAAAAATAAATGCCAACTACAAAAACTTGGACTTCAATAGTCCCCCAGAACATAGATAAGGTATGGGATTTTTTCTCTAGACCCGAAAACCTAAACGAAATCACTCCTGATGATATGAAATTCCAATTCCTTACTGATACTAAAGGTAAGAAAATGTATGAAGGAATGATAATCAGATACAAGGTCTCCCCTCTCCCATTAATGAAGTTCAATTGGGTAACTGAGATTACTAAAATCAGTGAAAAGGAATATTTTGTGGATGAGCAAAGAATTGGGCCATATAGAATGTGGCATCACGAGCATCACTTCCGTAAAGTAGATGAGAATACAACAGAAATGACAGACATACTTACTTATGACATAGGCAAAGGTATATTGGGGCCTATACTTGATAAGCTATTTATTGGGAAGAAAGTCGATGGCATATTCGATTTTAGAGAAGAAATGATAAGCAAATATTTTAAATAAGAAATTCTTTGATTTTACTTGAAAGTAAATTCAAATCTATTTTTTCAATCGGATGGGCGGTATTCTCGAATTCATAGAATTCAGCATCTGACAATTTACCGACAACTACTCTCGTTTCCTCAGAAGTCACCATATTGTCTCTATCACCTTTTGTCAGTAGTACTGGTATGTTTATCTTCGACAAAGCATAGTCAGTCAGAGGTGTAGATTTCGCAATTGTAAACATCATATTTCTATGTTTAGCTAGTAAGCTCTTCCAGTTTTCTTCACCGTGCATTGCTATCAGCAGATCAGCATAGTGTGGAACTTTCTCTAATATAATCTCTGGGTCAAACATTTTCTGTTCACGTTCAGCCGTCTCTAAATCCCATTCCAATTTCGTATTCAGCGTCATTATCTTACTGAATATATTGGTTTGGGACTGAAGTGTAAGAGCAACAAAACCACCCATACTAAACCCGAATACAAGTGGCTTTTGTAGATTATTCTTGATTATATAGTTACGTACATAATTAGCAAAGCTGAACATAGAAAGCTCATCGGCCTGATACGCAAGCTCACCATGTGCAGGCAAATCGAAAGTGTGAATATTATACTCACCTTCAAGATGACTAATCAATGGTGTGAACTGTTGACTAGTCCCAAGAGCACCATGCAAAAGAATTATATCTTTCTTATTGTGCATTCTTTATCACGTCTCTTGCAATTACTATATGCTGAATTTCAGATGTACCTTCGTATATCTCAGTTATCTTAGCATCACGCATTATACGCTCTACAAGATATTCACGAACATAGCCGTAACCACCATGAATTTGTACCGCCTCGCGTGCAATATCATTAGCAATTGTAGATGCAAATAGTTTTGCTTCAGATGATTGTCTTGAAACATCTTGCCCAGAATCGTCTAACCAAGCTGCTTTTTGTACTAATAGCTCTGCTGCTGATATTTTCATAGACATTTGAGCTAGTTTGATTTGAATTGCTTGGTGTTGATTAATAGGAACGCCCATAGTATGCCTTTCGCTAGAGTATTTTACAGATAAGTCGAAAGCTGCTTTCGCTAGTCCTAATGCTTGGGAAGCAATACCAATACGTCCACCTGCTAGTCCTTGCATTGCTAAGTAGAAACCTTCCCCGACTTTTCCCACAACATTTTCTTTTGGTACTTTTACATTATTGAAGGCAAGGGAAACAGTGTCACTGCTTCTCAGTCCCATTTTATCTTCTTTTAGTCCTATACTAACACCCTCTGACTTTGCATCCATTACGAATGCCGTTATTCCCTTATGCTTCAGTTCTGGATTCGTCTGTGCGAAAACTAGAAAGACACCTGCTTTGCTACCAGTTGTTATCCAGTTTTTTGATCCATTTATTAGATAGTGGTCACCTTGATCAATAGCCATAGTCTTTATACCACGCGCATCGGAGCCGACTTCTGGTTCAGAAAGGCAATATGCACCAAGCATCTCTCCCCTAGCCATTGGCTTTAGGTATCTTTCTTTTATAGAATCAGATGCCGATCTGACTAATACGGAGTTTACAAGTTTTTGAACTGATACGATAACAGAAACACTGGCATCTACTTTCGCAAACTCTTCAATAACTATACATTGGCTTACATTATCAAGTCCACTTCCGTCCCATTCTTCGGGCACATTCATACCTAAAAATCCTAGCTCACCAACCTGTTGGATTATATCTGTTGGGAATTCAGCATTTTTGTCTCTGTCGGAAGCACCTGGTGCTACTACATCGTTTGCAAATGATCGTGCTGTATCTCTTATAGTTTCTTGTAGTTCATTTAATTCGAATGAAAGCATTGTAAACCTATGTGTTTTTCAGTTATATTTGTATAATTAAACTTTTTACTAATATTTATCGTATTAGCCATTAGTAGATATTGAAAATAACAAATAGAATTGAATATGAGAAAAGTAATACCAATAATAATTGCATTATGCATAACATCTGTAGCATTTAGTCAACCAAAATTTGAGTTTGTGGGCGACCCCGTAAAGGATTGGGGGAAAGTAATGCAAAACGAAGGTCCTCTAAAAACAACTATCAAGATAAAGAATACTGGTGATAAACTATTAGAAATATTCGCAGTAAAACCTGGATGTGGCTGTACAACAGCTCCAATTGATAAAAAGCTATTAGATCCAGGAGACATAGCTACTGTAAAAGTTGATTTGAAAATAGAGAAAGATAATGGCCCTATTACCAAAGGAATAGAGTTCACAACAAACGACCCAAAGAATGATAGAATAGATTTTTTGCTAAAAGCTAATGTAAAAATTCCAATTGAGCTATTCCCTAAATTTATGAATATGGGAACTGTAGATTTGAATACAGAAATGACAGCAAGAATTGTACTTTCGAACCACACAAATAAAGATATAACAGTAACAAACGTATCTATCACAGACCAAAATCTTAAAACTAACATTAAAAAAGGTTTTGTTTTTAAAGCTGGTACACATAACTCGGTAGAAGGTATATTGAAGACAGGCACAGAAGGTGTTTATGATACAAAAATAGTCCTAACTACAAATAGCAAGAAACATCCGTTAATCGAGATTCCTGTAAGAGGGATGGTCGGTACTACAAAATAGAGAACAAAGAAAATAGAATTGAAAAAATAAAGAGACCTATGGAAATTTGTCTCTTTTTTTTTTTACATATTTTTTGAATTGGCTTTTGGTAATACCACATACTAAGACATGTGAGATTGAATAGATAAAGGACGAGAGTCGATAAAAATATCCCAAAGGGATATAATATAAGTAGCTAGCAGAGTTTAGGTATAAAAAATTCCTTTTTTATTCTACCCCTACGGGGTAGCTGGTTTAAGGGAAACTACAGGCTACTAATATTGAACTCCTACGGAGTTTTTGCAGTTAGCCGTCGGTTGCTGTTTATTAGGACTAACTTCTGAATCAAGGATTAATCGGATTTAATGATTGCACGGATTTATACGATATTGAAATTCAATAGATCCCAATCAATATCCCGTTAGGGATATAATATTAGTAGCTGTAAAATTAGAAAAAAAAACTACTCCTTTAGGAGTAGAATTTCCCTACTCCACCACCATAAACTTAAACATCTCAACTTCGTTTGCATTATTCCCAACAATATGATAAGTTAATCACTAATAAGATTATAGCAAATGGAAAATGTTGGGAAATGTGAGAGCAACTATAACCGATTTAAAATTAAAAGATGGGGCTAGATTTAAAGTTGATTTATCATCTGCTAATACCTACTATCCATTTGGTATGCTTATGCCAGATCGGAACTGGTCTAGCGAATGGTATCGATATGGTTTCCAAGGACAGGAGAAAGACGATGAGTTAAAAGGGGAGGGAAATAGTGTAAATTATACATATAGAATGGATGATACCAGATTAGGAAGGTTCTTTACGATTGATCCCCTTGCGCCTACTTATCCTTGGAATAGTCCGTATGCATTTAGTGAAAATAGAGTAATTGATGGTGCGGAATTAGAAGGAGCAGAATGGTCTGAAAAAGTAGTTCAAAAAAGTGATGGGAAAACTGAAATACAAAGATTTGTTTATATTCAAGTGATTGATAAAACAAGTTCGGCTGTACCTTTAGAATATATTCAACAGTTCAAAGATGAATTTAAGAAAAAATTCAGTGAGATGATGAGTGGTGGAGATACTAAAGACATAGATTATTTAATGAAGCCAGAATGGATAACTTTCACAGATAAAGAAGCGGCTTTTAAGCTTGAATTAATTGATGAATTTAAAGGGGACCCAAGTAACCCAGAGGCTAAAACTGTTAAAGTTGGGGAAAATGCAGATTCGTATAGTAATACGATAGTGTTGAAATTTTTAGATTTAGAAGGTAACTTGAAATCAATGAAAAGCTTACAAAATGCATCATTACATGATATGACTCATCCTACTGGGTTAGTTCACATAATGTCAGAACAGGATGAGAAAAATACTTTGCAGCAAGACTTAATAAGACAAGATATTAGAGAAGATAGTGAAAATAATGTTATGTATCCAGAAAATCATGAAAACTTTGATAGAGTTGTATCTAGTGGACAACAAAAATATGTGAGTAAGGTGATAAAAAAATCCAATGAGAAAAATAGAACAGAAAAAAAAACTAAGTCAAAAAAATGAAAAATAGTATTATTATTTTACTAATTATTTGTACCTGCGGTTGTAATTATGATGTAGGAGAAATTAAATTTGGGTGTGATTGTGCAAATAAATTAATACCCCAAAAAATTCAGCTTATACTTTTTGATTTTAATAAATATAATTTAGAATATGAAATTTTTACTAAAAGTAAAATTGATGGTAAGCTTACAGAGAATTCTAAAAAATATTTAGAAGAAAACTTTTCTTCTAAATATCATACTAGAACTTATTCGTCATTATTATTGAATAAAGATGATATAGTTATTGATATTAAGGAATACTTAAAAATTAATATTTCATATGCAAATAAATGTGAGGTAATATTTATTTCTCCTGAAGTAATTGGGAATAAGATTAATTTTAAAGTTGATTACAAATTAAAACATTTTGATTAATCAAAACATGTTAGAGAGACAAAATAGTAATAATATTAATGAAAGTATATATAGTGATGAATGAGAAATAGAATCCTTTGTTAACCTTTATTCAGTTATTAGAAACTTAAACATCTCAACTTCATTTCCAATCACGACTTTCAAGAAGTAAACACCAGTATTTAAATACTCAATACTAATTGATTGAGCATATTTATCTGATTTATAGATAGTCTTAGAATTCATATCTAATAGTTCTACTTGGCTATAGTTTATATTGTCAAATACAATAAGATTATTGCCTAAATCTAGTCTTATGTTTTCTGAGTTTTGTATGTCTATTACGCTATTAGTTGAAGTTGAAAATGAGATGCACTGAGAATAATCTATACAACCTTTTTTAGTTATCTCTAATTTATAATCACCATCTTCTTTAGGTGTATATTCTTTTTGAGTGGCATCTGCAATTAGTACATCTCCCTCGCAGTTATACCATTGATATTCACCTGCACTTTCTGATGATACTAGTTTACCACTTTGTTGCTTCACGTTTAGATTTATAGCTACATCTCGAATATCAATCTCTAATGTAGAATCACAATCAAATCCTTTTTGCTTTAGTTGTTGAGTATAAAACCCTTGTTTCGTGTATTCGATATCATTTATTGATAAAGCATCATTCTTACATTTTACTGTATCTAGCGTATTAGTTGTGGGAAAACAAACTTCATAACAAGTGGATATATATTCACATTGACCTTTTGTTAATTTGACTCGGTACTTACCAGTTTTTGTTGGTGTATATAAAATCCTATTCTCGCTAATTAATATTCCAAGCCCTTCCAATCCATCACACGAAAACCATTCGTATTTGTCAGCATTTGTTTCTAGGCATCTGATTGTTTTATTATCAACTCTTATCTCATCATCTAGTTCATTTTTATATACAATTAAAGTATGTATAGAATCACAATAGGAGTAAGTTTCAACAGTATCACTATATACACCAGCTTCAGTAATAGTATCTCCATCGAATACTATAGATTCACCAAAACAGATTTTGAAATCACTTTCTACTCTTATAGTATCAAAACAATCATACTCTATAATGAAATAGTTGAATATTTGATTTCGTTGGTTAACCCATTGACCAGGTTCTGTTACTTTTTCTTTTTTTGTAGTATCATAATATGCTTCAAGTGTCATTGATATTCCGCATAAATCAGGAATTCGTTTTGGGTAATTTAGCATACCGTTAATAGCTCCCCAATTCACAAACCCACCATCTAAGACCCTTCCATTCTCTTCAATCCCAAAATAGAAGTGTCTTATTGAATCCTTAGAATTCCGAAATACCCATGTACATGTATCTATAAAGTTTAATGCACCTATCCATATATTATGATTAGTTTTTATGTCATTATCAAGTAACTCAACATCATATTTAGTTGGTAATTCATGAGTAAGGAAATTTAAAATTGCATCATTTTCTTCCTGGCTTTCAATTACTGTTAAATAACCACCTCTATTCTCAGCGCATTCATCAGCATGAGGCCACCATTTACTTTGTTTGATAAACTCATATTTCTTTCCATGATAATAAAATTCATATATATTCTCTTCATCAACACAGTCTTGTGAAAAGGAAGTTGAAGAAACTATAATTGTAGTTATTATTAATAGTATTAGTTTTTTCATGCTTTTTATCTAAATGTCCTATTTGTTGAGTTTGAATATAATCTTATTCAAAGAAAAATAAAAGTAATATGATATTTTTTTTAACTTTAACCCATCAAAAAACCTAAATTGACTAGTATTGCAGTTGGCTTTAGCCAACGGATTTGAAATCAATCCCAGACCACTTGGACTTTAGTCCCATTAATATTGAACTCCTACGAAGTTCCCCTGGACTCTTCTAACGCCTACGGCGTTATCAGAGTG
>PGYR01000007.1:46148-118799 GCA_002839765.1 Ignavibacteriae bacterium HGW-Ignavibacteriae-4 | reverse complement strand
GCATCGAATTAAACCACATAATCCACCGCTTGTGCGGGCCCCCGTCAATTCCTTTGAGTTTCAACCTTGCGATCGTACTTCCCAGGTGGTATGCTTAACGAATTATCTCCGGCACTAGAACAACAATTTGTTCTAACACCAAGCATACATCGTTTACGGTGTGGACTACCAGGGTATCTAATCCTGTTTGCTCCCCACACTTTCGTGCCTCAGCGTCAGTAATGAGCCAGAAGACCGCCTTCGCCACCGGTGTTCCTCCTGATATCTACGCATTTCACTGCTACACCAGGAATTCCATCTTCCTCTCTCATACTCAAGCCTTGCCGTATCGAGGGCATTTCCATGGTTGAGCCATGGCCTTTAACCTTCGACGCACAAGGCCGCCTACGCACCCTTTATACCCAGTAATTCCGGATAACGCTTGGACCCTACGTATTACCGCGGCTGCTGGCACGTAGTTAGCCGGTCCTTCCTCTGCAGATACAGTCCCGGGTTCCAAAGGAACCTTTTCTTCTCTGCTGACAGTGGTTTACAGGGCATAACCCATTCATCCCACACGCGGCGTCGCTGGATCAGGGTTTCCCCCATTGTCCAAAATTCCTCACTGCTGCCTCCCGTAGGAGTCTGGACCGTGTCTCAGTTCCAGTGTGACTGATCGTCCTCTCAGACCAGTTACTGATCGTCGCCTTGGTAAGCCATTACCTTACCAACTAGCTAATCAGACGCAGACTCATCCTTTACCGCCGAAGCTTTGACCCGGAGGCCTCATCAGATATTAGCTCAAGTTTCCCTGAGTTATGTCTGTGTAAAGGGTAGATAATCCACGTGTTACTCACCCGTGCGCCAGTATCCGGTTCCCCGAAGGTTACCTTCTCCTCGACTTGCATGTGTTAGGCACGCCGCCAGCGTTCATCCTGAGCCAGGATCAAACTCTCCGTTGTATATAAATTAACGAGTGTTTTTCTTGTTTTATTGATTTATCATCAAATGCAAATTCTTACGCTTGCTTAATGTTTTTCCCTATTTTCAAAGAACTTCTTTTTTCCAGTTTTGCGAAAGTGTTTCGCAAAAGGGATACAAAGTTAAGTAGGTTTCTTTCAATCTCCAAATAAAATTTAAACTTTTTTAAAAGTATTTTTAAATTCTATCTTTCGAATCCCTACTTGCTTTTTAAAGAACTACTCTTTCGTTTTTTCGTTTCTCGAAGAGCTTACAAACTTACGGTATTTAGTTTTTACTTCCAAATTATTCTGAAAGTTTTTTAAACTTTTTTCTTAACCATTCGTTTTCTTAAAGAACTGCTCTTCTGTTTTTTCGTTTCTTGAAGAGCTTACAAACTTATGGTATTTAGTTTTTACTTCCAAATTATTCTGAAAGTTTTTTAAACTTTTTTCAGATTAATTAACGCTTCCTCAATTAACTCATACTCAAATCGAAAGTTAGCTTTTAATATATTCTCAGGTATCATTCTCTGTGAGTCTAATACCATCGATGCTGACTCTCCAAGTACTAATTTCAATATAAAACTAGGTACTCTGAGAAGTGTTGGTCGCTTGTAAACCTTACCAATTGTCTTAGTTAGAACATTGTTGGTGACCGGATTAGGGGCACTCAAATTGTTTTTTTGGCCGATGCCATTTTTTAAGAGCGCAAAGATAAGAAACCTTTTCCAATCTGCAACATGTATCCAACAAAAATATTGATTTCCTTTACCTAAACTACCACCTACATAGTATTTTATAGGTCTCAATAGTTGCTCTAACGCACCATTATCAGGATGTAGGACGATTCCTGTTCTAAATATAATTAATTGAACTTTTTTTGATAAATCTTCTGTTGCTTGCTCCCATTTCTTACAAACTTCGGCTAGAAAGTTGTTTCCGGGTGCACTTGCATCGGTCAATATCTCATCTCCCCTATCACCAAAGTAACCACTTGCTGACGAAGAAAGAAATTTTTCTGGCTTTTCAGAACATAAATTTACTGCTTCAACTAATACTTTTGTTGTATCTACTCTACTATCTATTATCTTTTTCTTGTATTCGGCGGTCCATCTTTTTCCAGCTATTGGTGCACCTGCTAGATTGATAATAGCAAAACAACCATTTATTTGCTGTATTAAATAGTCAACTTGAGGTATCCACTCTTTATATTCTACCTTCTCAGTGCTATTATATTTCTCAGGCGAACGAGTAAATACAATACATTTATAGTCTAGGTTTACTAAATCGGCGATTAGAGATGAACCAAGAAAGCCGGTTCCCCCAGTTATTATTATGGTTTTTGACATATATTAATAGGAGTATTATTTTAACTACGAATGATTAGACGTGAGATTAGTGCTAATATTAGATTGATTCTAAAATACGAAGGGGTTATTATTTACTCTTATCTAATATAAGAGTAGTTAGTTTTTTGGTATCTACCTTCTTTTCTAAGTATTCTTGTTTCTCATCTTCGAAAACTTCGCTAATAGTTAAATCTAACTTAATTGCATCAGATATGAACTGTGCTGCTTGTGGTAACATCTTTTGGAATGCTTTTATTTTACCTAACAGATAGTATGCATTTGCATGATTAGGTGATAGAGAGGCGCATTCTAATAGTATTTCTTCGGCATAAGAAAGGCTGTCTAGTTCTATATAGAGACGACCAAGGTCTTCCATACACTCAAAATTGAATGGATCTAGTTCGATTACTTTCTTATAAGAGTCAACGGCATCGTATCTTTGAGTCAAATTATAGTGAGTATCACCCTTTGCGTACCACAATTCGACTACATTTTTATTGAATTCTAATGCTCGGTTGTAATCTTTGATTGCATCTTCAAATTGTTCAAGTGCATCTAAGCATACACCACGTCCGAAATACGCTTGATAATTGTAGGGGTGCTTACCTATAATCTTAGTAAATAGATTGATTGCCTTACCGTAATCTTCATTGTCAGCGTATGCTCCAGCAAGCTGTTGCATCACATCTTTGTCTTTGGGTGTATAAACTAATGCAGTTTCGTACCAATTAATAGCTTCTGCCAACTTACCGAGAGCCGAATATGAATCTGCTTTCTGTACAATTGCTGGGTAGAAGTCTTCTTGTATAGCAAGAACCATATCGTAAGCATCTAATGCTTTGTTGAATTGTTCATTCTGAGAGTATATAATTCCTAAATTGAACCATAGTTCGAAATCATAAGGGTCTTCATCAATTGCTAGATTATAATTTTCAATCGCTAATTTATAATCACCTATAATGGTATAACAAAAAGCGATTTCTTGCAAGACATCTCTTTTGAACTCATCGTTATTGATGAGGTAAGAATATACTTTAACAGCTTCTTCGTAATTACCTTTCTTTTGATATATGTTTCCTAATATCAGAAATGCTTCATCATTACTTGGGTCTATTCTTAATGCCGTATTAATAGTATCCTCTGCTAATATCAACTCATCTAGATTTTCTAGAGCATCAGCTTTGTAGATTAATATCTCTGCATCGTTCGGATTATAGTGCAAAGCACGCTCGAATGAGCTTACTGCAGTTTCAAACATACTCAAATTAAGAGCGGCCATGCCTTTCTTAACCCAAGCATCATTAGAACTAGGATAATACTCTATCCAAAGAGAGCAAAATTCTAATGCTTCTACGTATTTATCATTGTCTATACAATAATTAACTAAATCTTCGATGATATCAGGTGAGGGTAAGTTTTCAGAATCACTTCTATTTTGGACAGCTCTTCTGTATCTCCTGATTCGTTTATTCATTTCATCAGGTGATTCGTCATCAAAATAACTGTTAAATTCTAAATTACTCATTATATCTAGTGTTCCATTATACGTTCAAAGGTATGGTAATAATAAACAACGTCTCATCTTTTTCTAAAGTTTCAATTGTTGTGTTACCGTTCATACGTTTAAAGTCGGATTCTATGAGTGCAATATTGTAAATATAGTCTTCATCTTCAGAAGATATTATATCAAAAATGTTATTTCTATTAGTTTTGAATTTTTCTACTATTGTAGAAAGCTCGATATTATTAGAGCAAAGTATCTCTAATTCCATTACATTTTCGAAGTTATTCTTTTCTATCTGAATATTGATTTCAACATTATTCTGATTTGTTACTAATGTTCTAAATAGTTGATCGAACGTTTCAGTAAGTGCAGCATCGTTAGCATATACAAATAGATCTTTCAATTGATTCCATTCTGTAATGATTTCTAACTTATTATCAGAATAAAGTTTTTTTGTTTCGTCCAAAGCTTTGTTCAATTTAGATAAGAAATTAACTTTTTCGATTCGATAGTCATTTGATTTGTCAGACATAATAGTATTTTCTTTCATACTTTCGACAATATTATAGACTATGTTCGAGTTTTCTTCTACTTTTACTAATAGATTTTCTGAGTCATCTGAAAATTCAATCTTTGCTTCATTCAATTTCTGAAGGTTATCTTGATTATCATCCAATATATTTATTAGCTTGTCTGATATATCTCTTATTAGGAATGATTTCGAAATATTAGCTTCTTTAGCGTAATGCTCAGCTAGATTTCTCTGTCTGCTTTTTATCTTACTTTGTTTTTCAGCTTCTTTCTCTAATGTTACATCTCTACCAATAGCATATATTAACCCATCGGCCTTAGATATAGAGAAATTCCAATCTATCCATTTTTCTATTTCATTCACTTTCATTTGCGAAGTCTGGTTGAAAGCTGTTTCTTTCTGAGTTTCAGCTATAGTCGCAACTAATTCTTTTCTATCTATCTCATTTTTATAATATGTATTCAAATGTGTACCTATAACTACATCCGAATCAACACCCAAAATAGGCAGAATCGCATTATTCACTGTCTTCCAAACACCTTCCAAATCTAAGATACCAATGATATCATTAGAAGTATCAAATATTCTTCTTTGAGATAGTGTTAATCTATCAGCTATTTCTTGAGCTCTCTCACGTGATGTGATAACAGATACTAAGAATGCAAATAACATAATACCAATAATCAAAGTGATTACAAATGAGATTAAAGGTAATGCATCTTGAGTAGATCCGCCAAAATTTGGAACAGTGGCCAAATATAGTTCAAAATCTTTACCAGCAATACTTATTGTTTCAGTTTCTTCTACAACAGGTTTTAACTTGTTATCTTTTGGTGCATTTGCAGTCGCATAGACTAACTTGTTATTATCAGAAGGGTCTTTTATTGTGAAAAACACAGTAGAATCAGATGCGTTTCCTTTACCCAAAGCTTCTACGAAGAATACTTTAGAGTTTATTTCTAAGATTAATGTACCTTGATTTGTCTCGATACCTTGATCTAGAGTTTCTCTATTCTCACCAGCTTTGAATATAGCCGTGATAATCTGAAATCCCTCTATTCCATCTCTGAATTTATATATAGGAGTTACTAAAGTAGAATCTAGTTCAGCCGATTTTTTGATGTATTCTAGAGCGATATCATCACTAGCATAATCGAAACCACTTCTTTCTTCGTTACCTTCAAAAGGAACTACGTATTCGACTATATAATATTCTTGTCTGTCTGCTTTAGGGTGAATACGCATATCATAGTACCCTTGTGAGCGAGTAGAGTGTATGAACTCACCCATTTGATTTGGGAATACCTGATATACATAATTCATTCCTACTAACGATTCGTAGGTTTGTACTAGATTAAGTCCGTTCAACTCGAATACACTTTTTACAACAAAAGTCTTTTCGAATAGATTTTGCATAGAATTCTGAACATGCATAATATCTAAATTATGCTTATCTATTCTACTATTTATTGAGTTTGATGCCTTTTCAAAAGCAAGTCTTTGGTCAGATTCAATCGAATTTTTGACGAATTGCATGACGATAAAACTGGCTATGATAGTAAGTATTAGGACTATATAAGCAGAGTAAGTCTTCTTAAAATCAAAGATAAGACTCTTCTTTTTCTGATCCGTTCCTTTAACAATCGATTCGTACGTAGAAATAGTTTTTATGCTCATATTCTTATAAGTTTAAATAGGTTTAAGCGAAATTAAGAAAAAGAAATGAAACTATTGTATAATAGTTATCTCTACCCTACGGTTTTTCTTTCTACCTTCAGCAGTTCTTGTATCAGCAATAGGCTTTCTATCACCCTCACCTCTATCTAAGATTCGGTATCTGTTGATTCCTTTTGCTAATAAGTATCTTACTACTCTGTCTTTTCTGATTACAGAACGTCTTTGGTTCTCTTCTTCACTGCCCATATTATCGGAGTGACCAACAATACGAATCTCAGACCCAGGGTTTTCAGAAAGATAACGGGCTACATTATCTAAGTAGTTCTTTAATTCGGAAGTTAGTTGAGTTGATTCTGAAGTTGGAAATTCATAGAACTTCATTCTATTAGTTTCTAATTTAATCGGTTTGAAATCATTTTCATTAGTATTTTCACGGTATATCGCAGGTTCTTCTCGAACGATTTCAATAGCTTCTGGTAACTCATAATAAGCGATATCAGCAGGTTCTAATAAATTATCTTTCAGATCTCCTTTTAGGTTCACGTTATTATCCATAACAGCGACTTGATAATCCGGTCCTTTGTAATTTGGATCGAATCTAAGAGTATCGTATAGTTTGTGGTCTGGGCCTAGTTTCAGTGATACTCCAATACGTGCCGATGCTAGATTGACAGCTGAAGCACTTAGTCCACCATTTTGAGTTCCGAGTAAATCTGTTCCAAAGTCAGCAGCAATAAATGGAGAAAAACGGAATCTTGTTCCGTTCAAATCAGTTAGGAATAAATCTAATCCTATACCAAAGTGTAAGTAGAATCTAGTTTTAGTATCATTAAATTTAAACTTATTTTCTTGTGCTATATCACCCGTATGGACAAATTTTAAATAGTGATTAGATTTTTGACCAATATTTATATCTACACCGGGGCCTGCATAACCGTACATATTGAGGAATCCGAAATCATACCTATAAGCAGGTCTGATTTCTAAATACTCAATTGTAGATTCTAATACATATCTTAAATCTCTTGCAGTACTGAAGGATTTGACAACTTCATCTGTTTCAGAAGTGTAACCTCTTTTCAAATAGTTGATTTGAATAAATCCACCGTGAGACGAAGTTATTGGGTTATACTCTACTATAGCACCGAGTGAATAGCCAAACCCTGTTCCGTTTTCAAATACAAATTCAGGATTGAACTTAACATGAGCTAGATTTGAAGGAGCTCCTGGGGCGTAGAAATCACCAAAGTATTGATTGTATTGTGTAGATAAACCTCCACCAAACCACCAATCACCATACCATCTTGTAACTACTAGTGTATCATTATTAGGTAGCGGATTATAATCAACCATAGTACCTCTATCTTCTTCAGAAATGAGTGGAAGAATAGAGAATAAGACAGTTAATAATATTATCGCTTTTTTCATACTACTAATATAACAATTTATAATTTATTTGATAACCTGAAGTTTAAAAACCCCAGTTGATTTTTCTACAGATGTATCATTAATAGGTATCGCAACCATTATAATATCATACATACCTATAGCTAGATTCTCAGGTAAATTCACTGAGAAAGTGTGAGTACCAATAGCTACAAACTCATCTTCGTAAACACTTAATATTTTCCTACCAATCAAATCATAAATACCGCAAGTCAAGTAAACATCATCTTCTACAGTGTACTCTACTTGAGCTACTTTCGATGCAGGGTTAGGATTTGCTTGCAGATATGTTAGTACTGCATTTGGTATATTAACACATGATTTGGCTAAACTTATAATATTATCAGAATCATCTTGGTAAAATAACTCATAGCAATATACATAGTTTCTGAAAGAAACAGTGTCATATCTATATCTATAAGATTTACCGGGTGAACGAGTTCCAAGTCCAGTCATTTCAAATGCATCACGAGTTGAGCGGTAATCCGCTACATCGGTATCATAAGTTACAACGTCTGGATCAGTCTCATCAAATGGCATTAGTCCACGTTTGATTATAAAACCTTTGTTGAATGCTTCACTTCTTGTTTTCCATTCACAAACTACTTTCAAATTAGATGAATATCTTGCTCTAAAATATTCTAAAATCATTCTTGGACGTGCAGAATTATCATTTTTGAATAGTACAGTATTATAATTGTCACCAACCGCAGGAACATTATCTTCTGGTAAAAACCAACCAGCAACAGTAAGTGAGTCAATTGGTAATTCTGTTTTGAATGCAAAGTCTTGGTAGTATTCTACTGGGCTCTTCCATTCAAAGCGAACTCCATCTTCCTCTTCTGTTGAACCTCTAGGAAATGGGGAGCCATCTTTAGTATAAACGAAATAACGTCCCAACACAACAGCCTGGCTACCTAATAGTGGAATAAATACAGTTGAATCGTTAGTATAAGGACCCAAATATCCAAACGCAATTCTATCATCGGCTATATCTATCTGAGTAGTATAAGCACCGAATGAAAGATTTGATGGATTTTTATAAGGAATATCTAATTGATTTGGATGCTCTACAACACCTATATTCTTGAAATCGATATTATCATCGAAGCCAACCATAAAAGTAGAGTTTGCCCAATTCGTTAAAAATGAATCTGTCAATCTGATAGCACTGAATTGTAACATCAGTGTATCAGGTGATATAAGCTCTGAGTAAATTTCTACTTGTGCAGTAGAGTCATTGACTTGCGAGACTAAGTTACTCGTACCAAAAGTCAGAGCTAGTAATATTATAAAGTAAATTTTATTTATCATTATTTTATAGGGCTAATTTGGTCTCTATTATTCCAGCTCTTATTATAATCACGAGTTGTGATTATACCATCCATATTGAAATCTTCATTCAAATATCGATTTATCAGATTGAAGGATTCCCAAGACTTATTGTAATCTTCAAATTTAATATCATCTATACCATCTCCACCTAGCATCAGCTCTTGAACTGTAAGTGCCGGATTAGGATAGTTACCTGCCGTCATTCCGTATTCAACTCGTCCAGTTTCTGTGAAACCGATAGGTCTAGCAGACCCACCCATCAATAATAATGGATTAGAAAAATCATATTCAATTGCATTGTCAGCAGGACCGATATATAATGAATCTTTAGACATAATAGTCAAGTGACTTCGGTGTCGGATTGCTATCCAATAGTAACCGCCTGTTGTATCCAAATTATTAGTTGAAAGTCTAGATAAACGTACAGGAGAACTCCCGTCTTTATCTACTATCTTACCATCTTTTCTCAAGAAACAAGTTCTAAAGTGTCTGTTGTTAGGTTCGAATGCTTTATCACGGAATTCAAGCACTATCCAATCTACCACATCTGGCGGCAATTGATCTACTACGTGCAAGTCCTTGTTAGGGTCAAGATTATAAGGGTACATATCCGGTGGAGATTTAGGTACTAAACCTTTTTCTACCAACTCTGTTCCCATTTCAGTTCCTCTGAATGGACCTTCCATTAATACTTTAGCAAGTAAGTATAAATAATCTTCTGCAGATAGTCCAACAGCGTGGTCGCCAAAGCTATTAAGTACAGCTTGTGCTGTTAACCAAGCACCGTCTTGATTTGGAATAGTAGATGTTTGGTTATTTTCCCAAACATTTGCTGTAGAGTTCCATTTTTGAAGAACTAATTGTTCTATTTTCACCATCAATTCAGCTGGTGTTTCATGATTTTTTATATTGCCTTGATCTGCTGCGTCATGTTTCCATGAGTAACCTACATTCAACGCTTGAGCTGATGCTAAATCATCACCTTGATCGTTTTGAGCGAAAAATGCGTAAGTACGTTGTACTTTCTTATCACCCAAACGAGGGTTGATAGACCAGCGACGCCCTGGCTTAACATCAAATGTTAATGTCGAAATGCCATCAGGATTAGTTGGGTCACTGAATGAAGCAAAAGTAGTTCTATTATTGAATAGATTATTAGTGCCATCATAAGATAGATTAGTTCTTTTGAACTTACCTTCTATTTCAGTATCGCCATTGAATTCTGGGTCATTATTTGCTGTGTAAGTTAATGTATGCTCTGAAGTGATTTGGTCTGCACCATCTACTTCGTAAGCTTTTATATTATCGCCTACTAGTATTCTCTTATTAGCGGTTGCATCTTTACTCAGGATTATACCACCACCATTCTCTACTAATAGTTCTTGTAGTGGGTCAACCGATGTAGGTATCTCTCCCCCAGTCAGCATCTGCCCCGTTCCAATATACTGTACGTCAACTCTACCTTCGAATATAGGTTCGTTAGATAGTGAACCACCAAAGTTACGAACGATAGTAGATGAATCTGCCATTTTAAAATTAGCGTCAACTGAGTTACGTAACACACCAGACGTTAATCTTAATTCGCGAGCTACTTGGAAACCATTAGGAGTACTACCAGTTTTATTGACTACATCAGCACCAGCTGAGTTATCCAACTCTAGATTAGTAAATCTACCACTGCCAGATACATTCTGAGCCGCAGTTCCCATCATTATATATTTACCGTGAAGTGATGCTGGGTTTATAGTACCATTATGTTCTGTTTCATTTAGAGCGTGTATTTCTATACCTAATAGATTTCTATTCCACTCTATTGGAGTTGCATCTCCTGAGAAGAAATAGTTTCTTGTTTCAAGTATAGTATTATCAGTACCTAATAATTTTTTACCTTTACCTTTAAGTAGAAAATTATTATAACTTATTTGAGGTAAATATCTGAGGTCTTTGTCACTATCTACTATCACTGTACCGTCTATTGAAAGTTGAGAAATTCTAGTAAGTGGACCAAATGCTTGAATTAATCCCTGATTATTTATACTACCATCAGAAATAAGATTTGCAACTTCTTCAATTTCAATTTCAGCATTAGCAGCATTGTCTATTTTACCACCAACTTTATTATCAAGAGTATTTTGACGTATAATAATCTTACCTTGATTATTTATTTTACCGGTACCGTTATTAATCAGTCCTTTCTGAGCAAGCACAGAACTGAAAGGTACAGCTAAAGCAAATAAGATTATGTAGATTATTTTTTTCATTGAAGTTGTAGTTATTTTATAAAATTTTAATAAAAAGATTTTGGAAGGTCTGAAAGCCAGACCTTCCAAAAATCTAAATTATATTATTGACCGATACCTAAAGTACCACCAATATTCAAACAACCATCGTTTATTAAGCTTTCAGAAGCAGTGATTTCAGCACCACCGAAAACTACTAAACCAGCTACGAAATTAGTTAGAGCACCTGTATCTTCAGCAGCATAACCACCTGGGACTGGAACTTCAGTAACTACATTTTCTACAATGATACGACCAGGATTAGTAATACCTGCTACTGGAACTGTACTAGTTGCAAATGTACCAACTATATCAGAAGAACCAATCATTAACGTTGGAGTTAAGAAATCAGGACCTGTTGGAGTTTGGATAGTAATCTTAGTTGCCATTGCACCTGGAGTTGCTTCATCTACTGGATAACCATCAGCTCTTATGAAACCAGCGTGTACGTTGTGACGGATAACAACTTCAGCATCAGTTGGAGGCTCTGTACCTTCATCCCATGTTGCAGGATTTGACCAACGACCTGGATTAACTGAGTACCAGATAGCCGGACCAGCTCTTAAGATTAAATCATTTCCAGATAAGAAACTTCCATCAGCAAGACCATCAACAGCTGCCGCTGTAGGTGTGATACCTGGTAATTTAACAGAACCTAATGAACCAGCACCAGAAGCAACTCTTGTATAAGTGTTACCAGTAGAAACTTTCTCATCAGCAGGAATCGCGTCACCTTCTCTAAATCTCAATTGAGCTTCAGTAAAACCTGCAGTCCATGTTGCAGGAATGTCAGAAGCTTGATAACCAGCAGTTACATCAGCTACCCATGCAGTATAGTCATACTCAATGTTAATATCTCTTTCAACATCTCTTGTTGGGTCATAAGAAGCAGTAGTACCGTTTGGATTAGCAATTACTGCAAAGTAATTACCCGCAGCTGGAGCAGTTGTAAAGTTAACAACAGTCGCTGCGTTATTAAATACATAATCAACACCAGCAACAGCTGCGTGAGTTCTTCTGAATTCACCAACTACTTCTTCGTTACCAGCATAAGTTACATTACCAGCAGTACCACTAGTCAAGTTAACTTTACCACCAGTAGAGTTTAACATATCAAGATTATTACCACTACCACCGCTCATAGCGAATGAAGTATTGATTTCTAAATCGTTTACAGCACCACCATTATTAGTAGCGTTAATTGGACCATTTGATTTAGAAATTTCAAATTTACCATAAGGACTACCAGGAATAGTTGTTACAATACTTGTTGCGCCATCTTGATAATCAACTAATGAAGTATTATCAAAGTTCATGTTAGAACGTGCTTGGAATAAGTTAGTAAACCCACCATCTACATTCAAATTAGTTGAGCCAGTTACATCTAATAAAGCATTAGCATCATCAGCTAAGTTTAAAGAACCACCATTAGTTATTGTTGTATTAGTAGGGTTAGTACCGTCACCTAAGTGAAGAGTACCATTGTTAACCTGAGTAGTAGCTTGTATTAAGTTACCATCAGCTAATAATGTAGCTGTTCCACCAGTACTCAAAGAAAAATCACCAGCTAAAGGATCTTGTGTGAAGATACCAGTAGAAGTTAAAGCCGCAGTAGCACCAATAATTGAAACACCACCAGTAGCCGAAACATCAATACCTGTAGTTCCAGTAACTAAAGCAGCACCCGAAGATAAAGTTTTAAGACCAGCGTTTGTAAAATCTAGGTTATTATAACCTGTACCGTTCCCTGTATTTTCAGCAGCAATTGATTGAGCTACAGCACCATCATAAGTGATTAGTGAAGTACCATAGTTTCTATTACCACCAGCAGTAGTATAGTTTTGACCGATAAATACATTAGCAGCATTAAAGTTTTTAACTCCAGCATCTTTCATGTCTAAGTCAGTATAGTAACCTGGGAATACGTTTTGTGCTGCAGCAGGTGATGCATAGCTTACTTGACCTGGTACACGAAGTGCAACAGATGAAGAAAGAGTATTAGTACCTGTAAATGTGTTATCAGTACCTAACATTTCAATTACACCAGTATTAGTAATCATACCAATAGCAGCTGAGTTCTGAAATGTACCAGCATTAGATTTGAACTTAATAGTTCCACCAGCATTGTTCACTTTCTTACTGTTTATTAGATCTTGTGCAGTAGCAGTGAAAGAAAATAGGACAATCCCTGCAGCTAAAGCAGCAAGTCTTGAACCTTGTTTTGTAATGAATTTATTCATGATTCCCTCCAAAGGAATTGTTAAAAATTAAATGTAATTCTATTATTAATACTAATTTATTGTATTTCATATTTTTTATCAATAAGTATTACTACTGAAATTCTATTGACCGATTTCAATAATACCTTGATTAGTAATTTCTGCGTCGTTTATTATGCTTCCGTTCACTTGTAGCGAATTAACACCTACTTGGTTATTTAGGTTAGCATCGTTTATTATTGTCAAATCTTTTCTTATTAGCAATGGTGCACTTACAGTCTTGTCACCCGAATTGTTCAATATACAATATCCAAGTCCAGAAACTAAGTTAGCTGGTAAATCAGATATTGTCTGTACTGTTCCGTAGAACTCTACTATACTATTAATGTCTAATGCGTATGTAGCATAGTTATTAACAGAAGTCAATAGATTATTAGTTCCAGATATTCTCAGCTTAGCATTAGCATCGATACTCATAGTACCAGTACCATCAGAAGTAGCAGTTAGTGTATTAATATCAGCCACACCGTTCTGAACGCTCATGTTTCCTTCAACAGCAACAGGAGATTGGAACGTAACAGTATTATTAGCGACTATCCCAGTATTATTCACTGCTATATTTTCTACGTTTAGCGGAAGTCCATTACCAGTTACCTGATTTGTAGTTCCGTTATATATAAAGCTTGTTCTCAGTGGAGCAGTTGCGAATGTCCTAACAACAGAAGCTTGTATATTACCAGTCGCGTTTCCTAAAGAAGTAATACCATCAGCTGAACCAACACCTAGAGTAGATAATTCACCCATAGTGAAATGATCACCAGTTATAGTATTTGTACCTGTCAATAGTGTTCCAGTATTAGCAGAGCTAGTACCCAAGGCCACACCACCGATTGCTACAGTACCTGCAACATCGAGAGTAATAACGTGGTCATTAACACCAGCATTACCACCACCTATTACTACTGAATCTTGTATAATATTCGGGTAAATACCAGCAGCGAATATCGGACCAATATGTGTCGAGTTTGCTGTCCATGAATTTGGATTAGTCCAATTACCAGTCATACGACTATAGAATATTCTTCTGAAAGCAATTAATTCTGCAAGAGTCCAGTCACCAAGCATATCAGCCGGATTGAATGAAGCAGGAGTTGAGAAAGTATTATTAGCTAAATTGATACCAGTACTATAAGTAGTCCAAGCACCCGGTGTACCTTCACCCGGTTCAGACCATTTACCAGTTCTATCATAATCAGATTCAGTACCACGTATATCTAAATCATTGTAATTAAATACGAATTGACCTGTTATAGTAGTAGTGGCACCATTTATTTCCCAATATCTAGCTATGTAATCACTAGCATCAGAAGATACTTCATTATGAGCACCAAGAGGGTTCGTATTAGAACCTACATTAGTTTTTAAGCAAATGTCACCATCAGCACCACTAGCATCAGTAGTCATAGTAGCAGGAGCATATAGATCATTGCCACCTTCTAGTGAACCAACTGGCCAAGTGTAAGTACCGTTAGTAGTAACTGTACGGCATAGTGAGCCACCAGTTTTTGAAGTTCTAATATATCTAAGTGGGCCATCTGAACCACCAGTAATTGCGTTCGGATTAGAGTTCGTAACACTAAGATTACCACCATTTCCTAATTCAAATATTTGTGGGTTAGTATTAGCACCTACTAATAGATTAACTGTACCAGTTACAATAGCTGGAGTATTCAATACACCAATCCCCGCACCAGCACCTCTATCCATATTCAAATCACAGAATGTAAGTGTACCCGGACCGTTCAATGCTTGATTTGTAGCACCGCTACCTTGTAGAGTGAAATCAGAACAAATAGGATTACCATTTATATCTTCGTTTAGAACTAGAGGTTCAGTAGTAGATAGATTTCCTTGTAAGTTTAGGTTATTACCATCAACTGAGTGACGCAAGTCACCATCTGTGACAACTAAATCGCCAGTAATAGTATAGTCATTGTCCCCAATAGCAACAGTATTATCACCCGGAGGACCCGAGTTATCTATAGTAAGAGATTGTATTGTAGTCGGGAACTCATCGCCAAAGATTTGGTCAGTTGTTCCAGAGAATATAAAGTTTATATCTGTATCAATAGTCTTGTTGTCGAATCTAGTCCAACTCTTATTATCGTCAGAGTCTATACCAAATTCAGATTTATTGTCAATAGTACCACCTGTCAAATCGAATGTACTAGCAGGAGTACTACCACCAACATAATTACCAAGACCAACTACGAAAGTAGAATTGTCTTTGATAGTCAAAGCCGCAACTTGAGGAATTGTATCTAAGTCTATAATATCACTATCATCTACTATTACGATATCTTCCATTTCAGTAGGATCATTATTTGGATAAGTACCGCCTGGAGGTAGTATAGTTCCACCTATATCCATAGCCCATGATCCATTATCCGTCCAAGGTCCATCAGAATTACTATAGAATGTTCTTTGAGGTTTCTCACCAATATAGAAGTTCCCATAATCTTCCCATAGAAGAGAAGCTGCAGAAAGCTCGACATCTGCGTTACCTGTGTTCCATTGCAAATCAGTTTTTTGTCTTTGATACCAGATAGGGAAAGTTGCAGGAAGCAAAGTTTCTCTTCTAATAACAGCTTTTGTTTCATCAATAGCAGCAAGTTCAGTAGCAGGAAATTCGAATTTAGTATCGAATTTTCTAGCACCTAAAGCTACGTTTAAATCGCCTTTAGATATTTTCCAGAATCTTTCAATTCTCTTTGCTGGATCTAATCTATTACCCCATAATGGTTCGTTAGGAACTGGTTCGAGAGCAATAGCATCGAATCCACCAGCCACACCACCAGCACCATTGTCAGTAGTAACAGTAACAGGAGTATATATATCATTAAGTCCAATTACAAATTGTTTAGAGTCTATACCAGAGGCAAAATATCTTTGCATCGTACCATCAACGAATCCAGTACCAGTTCTATTGACATTAGCACCGTTACCGACGATTACTTTTCTATCATCAGTTCTAACTTTAATTAGAGTTGTGTCTAATAAATTCAATGTGTTTTCTACATACATGTGGGTATTAGTACCACCAGTAGGAAGCATATTGAATGTAATATCACCACCAGTAACATCTAGATTATAGAAAGATAGTCCAGCTGCATTACCAACTCTGAAAGTTTTAGTATTAGCACCAGCAACAAGGAAGTTACCAGTTAGTGGTTTCCATAGTCCATTAGTATATTGAGAGAAATTACCATATAATCTGAAATCTCTATTTCCAGATTCGTAACTACCTCTATCCACAATTATGGAATCTCTAACTTTGATTGGCTCAAAGCCAACATTATTCGACGTGAAAACAGATTCTAGAGGATCAGTCAAATCAACTTTTACAGAAGCTAGAGTATCAGGGAAACCTTTCCCAGAAACCATACTAGCACCAATAGCTTTGAATATAAGGTTAGCAACACCAAATGTTTTAGTATTAGTTTGAATAGCACCTTGTGTAGCATTATCAGTTATACCACCGACATTACTAAATGCAAGAGTACAATCATCATCTATTCTGAACGAACTAGCTTTAACACTACCAGTATTTCCAAGTATATAAAGTTCACCCGGATTACCAAGATATTTCTCTACAATAACAGCTCTAACAGGATCATGCAAGATACCATCAGGCATTGTTATACGTTTATTATCACCGATTCGTACGATGTCTGAAGTCAAGTTAGGGAAACGAGAAGCAGCAGCTCCTCCGTATCCAGCAGTTGACCAGCTACTAGCTAAACGCCAGTTACCATTAGCAATACTATAGAAGGTAATACCAGACGGTTCACCGACTACTACGTCACCGTAGAAATTAACTTGTTTAGTTCTAATAGAAGTAGCTGTTTTTGCAATAGCAGGTAACTCAGTCCAAGTACCAGTACCTGGAGGACAAGCCCCTGGAGGTGCAGGACATGCTGGGTCATACATAAATTGCTCGAAGAAATTAGTATTTGCACTATTTCTAATATCAGCTGGATTTAAAAAATCTAAGTTCATTTCATAAGTATTACCAGCACCAAGAGCGAAGCCATTAGTGTTAACATTCCAATATTTCTGAATGTTAAGAGCTGTGTTCATAACACCAGGGTCTAAATCAGGATGATCTTTACCATAGTGAGCAACACCAATAAGTCCAGCAGTATTACCATTATTTACAGTTTTGATTTGAGCGGGTCTATATGAATCGATAGTATCAGCACCCACTACGAACAATCTTTCAGTTGCGTCAGAAGTGAAATGTCTATATAATCTTCCATATATGTGACCTTTACCATTTCTAATAATAGCTGGATTAGTACCACCAAGTGGACTTACTTCTACGAATGAAGCGAACTGATTAGCACTACCATTTATGAATGCGTTATTACCAGTCGCAAATTCTAAATTTCTATGAACTTGTAAATTTGAATTACCAGAACCAGAAAGAATAACATTACCAGTAGCTTTGCTAATAGTAAGATTATGCAAGCTCATACCCGGAGCATCATCATTGAATATAGTTTGGTCACCCGAACCGTTTAACGTTAACAATCTAAAATCGGCTATATTACCGTTAGAAGCGTCAAATAGACCATAGTTAGTGATATTACCACCAACATTAAGACTATTAACTGAGACATTATATGTAGCACCATTATCGATAGTTAGGTTGTTTGCAATATCTACACTTGCACCTGTTTGAAGACAAGAAATAGTGTTACCTACTACGTGCATATCATATATAGGTGTACTACCTAATGAGTTACCAATAACTTTAATTTGTGAATTAGCTAGAGTAGATGCTGAATCACCTATCTGAACAACTCCACCAGTAAAACCAGTTCCAAGAGTTGCGTTAACTTTATAATCAGCATTAGCACCTGGAATAGCATTAGCTATAATTATACGACCAGTTGCCATATCAAGAGTAGATCCAGCATTGACATTAAGACCCACAAGCCCTATATCAGTAGCACCTTTCTCTAATACTTTTAGTTCAGAGTTATTTTCTATCTTTAGTCGTAAAGTCGCACCAAGGAAATCACCATCAAATGCGCCAGCGACGGTCATCTTACCACCTTTCAAGTGAACTAATGTATTATCCTGGTAAATAAAGTTTTCATCGACTTGATCACCTACAACGAATTCTCCTCCAAATATCTCGATTGTATTATCTACATCTGTGTTAACTGTTTCATTAGAAATTAGTCGCCCATTAGTAACGACTATACCAGTAAACTGATCCATGTTAATACCAATACCATCATTACCAGCTACGAAATCGTAGTTATTGTAATGCTTCAGTACACCTGATTTCAGATTAAATCCATAATCTAAGAATGAAGAAGATGCAGCACCAAGAGAAGCAGAATTAATGAATAGAGTATCACTCAATCCACCTGTTTTATTCAAATTGACTTCTGATAATCCTTCCCAAACACCAGTTCCTTCAAGATAACTATCTGTAGAACCTTTAAAATTAAGTACAACAAAATCATTAATACTATTGTGCAAGTCTATACCTGCTGTATTGGCTGCAGTACCATTATTAATTAATCTTTCGTATATTGATAACGTATCTACTTTACCTAGTTGAACAGCGGATTGAACTCGACCATCAGAAGCTAAGAATAGAGATTTCTGAATAGTCATGTGTTTATCAAGAGGGGCAGCGGCGAAATTTAATATACCTCTACCAGCTGTAGAAACTCCACCGAAAGCACCACCAATTGTAATTGTATCAACTGTAACAGTATCAATGTTAAATGCTATAGTATGACCATCAATAAATACTGTATCTGATTGTGATAACTCTCCCGGAGAGTATGAAGAAGGTGGACCAGCGTGATTAACATTAGACCAGTTTGAAGCTAAATTCCAGTTACCTGTAACTCTAGAATAATAATTTCTACCTTTGAAGTAAGTACTAGATTCACCAGCAGTCCAATCACCAACAAAGTATAAAGTGTTTGTCGCCTTAATAGTATCAGGATATGCAGTAGGTGTTGGGCCTAAGTTAACCTCCCATTCATTTGAAGGTTTGTAAAGTCCAGCATAATATCTCGGCGCGTTACCATTTGTATCAGCTGGAATATTATAGAAGAACTTGAAAGAAGAAGTATTCAAACTTGTAATATTCTTTTGTCCTACTGACCAGAATTTATTTAGAATTAAATCATTTAATCTTGCCGGATGTTTTGCATTATTCAACTGAACTGACAACTCAGGGATTCCAGTATATACACCATTGATTGTTACAAAACCAGGATTGTAAAGAGTATCAGTACCAATAGGATAAGTGAATGATTGATTACCAGCTGCATTATTAAATTGTTTTTTAACTACTCCAGATAAAGTCGGAGTACCAGAAACTTTAATCATTCTAGTTAATCCAAATCCGCCAGCTCCAGCAGTTAACGTAGAAGCATTACCAAAAGTCAATGTATCAGTATCTCTTACATGAATCAATGTTTGAGAAGTAACTGCAGTATTAGCCGCAAAAGTTGTATTAGTTTTTATAAAGACATCATTCGAGTCTTTATTGATAGTTACAGCACCTAAAGTAACTGCTTTTGTTCCACGAATATTTTGTGCTTTACCCTTATTAAGAGTTAAAGTCGCGGCACCTTGATTAAATGGGTTTAGAGTATCAGAAATTATATCACCATTTAAAGTAATATTGTTTCCATTTGCATTTAACACACCACTTGTGAACTTTAAAGAATCAACTATATTCAACACTTGAGAAACATTAACTTGACTCGTAGGTCTTGGACTGTGAATAGTTAATGAATTAATAGTATTTGGAACTAGATTTCCCATATTCTGAGAAATATTTGTATTCGGATTTCTTACAACTATAGTATAATCTTCAGCCTCACCATTGCTACTAGTACAAGGTGTTGCATCTGTACTATTAGATCTATATATAACTCTCATCTGAGTAGTACCTTCAGGAGTAGTTGCAGGTACAGTAAAGTTAACAGTTGTCGTAGTTGAGTTATTCGGGAAATTTTGATTAGCTATAGTTTCACCAGCATCAACCCAATCTCCATCTCTATTCCAATCAATAAATGCTCTTAAATATCTTGTATTTGTATTATCTTCTTTTTCTACTTCTAAAGTATAAGACTGACCTGCTGTTAATTCAGCAACATAATCATGGAAAGATAGAATGTTAATCAAACTATCACCAGTATTATTATTCATTAAAGTAGTAGCTCCTTGACTTACAGTAACTCTACGAATATATCTTGCGTTATCACCCATATTTATAGTGCAGTAGTTATAATAATAAGGAAACCCGTTGTTAGGATTATCTGGAGTTAAACCTTCTGCTGTATAAACTAAATTTACACTGTCTTCCATTGCTCTAGCATAACCTTTTAGATTACCTAAACCTCTTGTAGCAGCAGGTGATATTTGATTTGCTCCAAATGAAGAACCAATTATAACAGTAGCTCCTTTCTCAGCTTTGAAAGAGTTTCCTCTCAATTCAAATATATCTAAATCTAAGATACCTTTAGGTTTTACTACTACGTTAGGTCCTACTTTTGCTAAATATCTAAATGGAGTTCCAATTTGAGTATATTCACCCATACCAATTGAGGCATCAAGTGTAACTCTATGATTTGAATCTATTAAAACATTATCATATTGACGTAATGGAAATTTTCTAAAGTTAATAGTAGGAGAAATTGTATCCGCGACATTTATTGGGCTAAGGTGACTGACAGTTGACCATGTATTGGCATCAGTCCAGTTACCAGATTGACGAGAATAGAATGTTATAAACTGTGCTTTACCGTTCTGATTTCCTAATACGAAATCACCTAGCAATAAGGCATTATTAGATAAAGTCTTAGTTGAACCCCAAGGTTTAGTTATATTATTAACATCAGTAAATACATTTCCAGCTGTACCATTTCCAAAAGAATTTGCAAAACTAGGGGTTCTACTCATATCTCTAGTATCAGTACATATACCACCTACTGAAGGCCAAATTGATTCCCATTCTGTTGTATCTCTAGTAGTATCATCGAAATACTTATTAAATGCAAAATCTGCACATTCGTAACTGTCTAATTGTTCCCAATCTTCAGAATTTCTATATTCACTTCTTATATCAAAATTTCTTGTTCCCCTTACAAAAGCTGACCAAGCTGGTTTACTCAGTCTCCAATATCTATGGACAATACGACCTGGATATACTGGTGGATTTGTTGTAGTAATGATTTCATCACCCATATAAGGATAATCATTAGGCACAGCATTCATCGCCAAGAACCCAGCCGTAGAACCTGTACCACCTCTCATATCTAAAAAGAAAGGAGAATAGTAAAGTGTATCACCTACTTCGAATGTCACTTCAGCAGCATCACCAGCAGGAATATTTTTTATTAGTTCACCATTTACGTGACCTAGTCCAGTTCTATTGACTGTACCACGTACTATAACGTAGTTACCAGGTTTACGGGCATAAATAATCCCATTGTTTGAACCTTGGAAATTTAATTGGTCAACTATATCTAATGGAGAATCATTCTCTAAAATTAAGTTTCTACTACCTTTATTCAGTCTAACACTATATAATCTAAGTGAATCAACTGCTTCATCATTTATATACTGAGTCGAATCCCCACTAAACTCTATTATAGGAGTTGATGTATATGCAAAACCAACACCAGCGGCTCTTCGCAAATTACCTTGGATAGTAAATGATGTATTATATGAGAAATCACCTGATTTCAAGTATAATGAATCGAGTATTACTTTACTAGGTTGATTGAACGTAAGCGAGTTAGATGGCTTATTCATAATCAATCTAAAAGTATTGTCTGGTAAACCAGCACCTATAAATTGTGCAGAAGTACCTTTGTATTCGAAAATACCTTTATTATGATTTGTATAATTATAATTTCTGGTTCCCATCTGTACAGCACCACTGACACTAGGTGCAGCAGTAATACCTTGGAAATGCTCTATTTCCATTTTACCATATTGATTCAATCGGAATTCGCCAGTACCTAATAAGCTATTGTTGGCAGTGAAGTTGATTATACCAGTTGAATCTATATTTACAAACTTATTATTTGTTTTATTAGCAGCTAAAGTTATTCTTTTGCTATCACCAATATATACATTTGCGTCTATTGTTGGTTCTATTGTGGTTGGGATACCACCAAATCTTTCTGTTGACCAGCTTGCAGGTGTTGACCAATTAGAATTGGCTATACTGTAGAAACTATAATTAGTTGGTTCTCCAGTTATAAAAGTTCCAAATTGTTTTGTTTTAAAGAATTTTATGCTGTTTGCCGTTCTACTTCCGAAATAAGGAATTCCAGTTCTTTGTGGGAAAACCCAAGCCGAACCATTCCATAATCTTGCTTCGAAGAAGTTAGGGTCAGCCGCATTTCTTAAATCATTAGTAGCGATGAAATTCAATTGAGCCGTATAAGTTCTATCTACTAGTAAGAAAGTTGAAGTTGTAGGCTTACTTATAGTCCATTGTCTTCTAACATTTTTAGTGTCAGACATCAAACTATTAGCAGGAAGAAGACCCGTTGTAATAGGCGAAGTAGCGCCTGTTATAGTATCTGCTTTTACAGCTATAAAACCAGCTGAACCAGCAGTACTATCTACAGTAAAGTTTACCGGTGTATATGATAAAGCTGTACCCACTTCATAAAGAGTTGTAGATGGCCCCGTAGGAATAGATCTCCATTGAGTACCATTAATATGTCCTGGAGTAGCACCTGGCCTAATTACATTAGCAAGTGTTGTTACTCTTCTGTTTCCCGTTATTATATTACCAGATTCTAAAGTAGCATCACCTTTTAGGTTCAAACCACTTTCAGTAGTAGTACCAATAGCAGATATATTAACTCCATTCGGATTTCTAAGTATTAACTTATCAAACTCCTCATCAGCATTTGGTTTCGTAATAGTTTGAAGAACTGTACCATTCAAATATAGGTTTGCATTATTAGTGGTATAATTCCCTTTATAGTTCAACCAATTACCCGACAAAGTAATATTTGTCGCTTGGTGAAGTAAAGTAGAGCTTGAATCTATTCTTATATTATTTCTTATTTTTAATTCATCTAGAGGTCGAACTATACCTTTACCCGTTATAACTAAATTATAAAAAGGATTCTGAGTTGTATCACGGCTAGTTATATTAGTAGTCGAAGCAGTAACTGGTGAGTTCATCAGGACAGTATTTGTACCTGGAACGAATATACTACCAGCATCTTGGTTTACCCAATTCCCTTCAACTGACAAGTTGAAACCATTTGAGTTAAAAGTAGCTTGATTTCTAATTGTCAAATTCGACTTTACCACATAAAGAGGAGTGCCTGAATCTTTTAGATTTTTATTTCCAGTACTATCCAATATTAGATTGTGAAAATACAAATAGCTTGCAGAATCGGCAGGACTGTTTGGCTTAATTGGAATATATTGATTACCGCCATTCTTATTGAAAACAACAGTAGAGCCAGAAGTCAAGAACTTATATGTAGTAGAACTAAAATCAAGATTAGAGATTTTTAGGGAATCTGCAATTTTAATCTGTCCATTAGAAGGGAAAGTTATATTACCACTTCTATTTCCCGAAAGCTCTAGTTTATTATACTGTAATACAGAAGGAGTTGTTGCATTAGTAGGAACAGATGTAGCACCTGAACCAAAGAAATTAATCAAACCAGCGGTAAAGTAAGTTGCCGAATAATTCACTGGGTAAGAATTTCTAATTCTTAGTTCACCGGCACGCATAGTTAAAGTACGATTTGCATTAGCACCATTAATAGAATAAGAACCAATATCTAAGATACCATCATTTATAACTAGTGAATCTTTGATATTAACAAAGTCATTCATTTCTAATATTCTAGACGGGACAGCTTTATTAAGTATTAAAGTTCTTACAGACGCAGGTAAACCATTTCCTGAGTATTGTAGAGCATCAGTTCCTTCATATATATAGAATACGTTTTCAGACATACTCTTTTTGGGAGATCTTAAGTTACCTTGAGTATCACCCTCGTCTATACCTTGTGCACTAGTTATTCGTAGTCTCGCCTCATCTTTTACTATTATAGAATCAGCAGCTAAATAATTTTCACCTGTAAAGATGATTGTTGAATTTTCTTCTATTTTTAAATTACTAATCTTATTAGCGTTTGCAACAACAGTAACAGTATTATCTTTTATTCTTGCTCTATCCGAAGGATTAGTAGGGATAGTTGTAGAGGCAGCTCCGCCAAAACCTAGTTTTGACCAAGTATTCGGGTCATTATAGTTGCCGTCTGCTCTACTATAATAAGTCGCAATTGCAGCCTCTTCGATACCTGCTGTCCAATCACCTTTTATAGTACTTACTTGTTCCGAATAAATCAAATCTGCGTTTATATCTACTACTTGATTAGAAGCACCTGGGTTTACAAACCACTGTGCAGTTCCATCAGGATAAGAAGGAGTATATTGTAATACTTGGTAGTTACCTTCATTAGTTGTAACTTCTGATTGATTATATCTGAAAAGTAAGTTAACACCTTGGCTTGATATCGTTAGATTTTTTTGGTCAATAACCCAATATTTTTTCAATGCGTTATTTGATATTTGCAATGCTGGATGCTCAGTAGTTACAGGTTTAACTTTGATGTACGCATTAGCACCAATAGTTACTTTACCTGCAATCAAAGTTACATCTGCATAAGTATAAACGCTAGATGGAGAACCATTAGTTGAAAGTGGGAATCTAAAATTATACGGAAGTGAAGCAGCACTTGATATGTTCTTTCTTAGAAAACCACTATTAATACCTAATGAAGTATATATACTTCTATTATTTGTAAAATTAACTGCAGTACTATTATCAGTGTATATAGCTCCAGTTTCACCTATAGTTAGTGTGTCGTCAGATATATCTACTAATGTATTAGTAAGTAATCTTAAATTTTTGTCTATGTAAACATCATCAGTAAGAAGTATATTTCCTGCAGTCTTACTTACAGATACATCGAAGAATTTTGATTCTGAGCTACCACCAATAGTTTGGTTGGAAGCCGAATTGAAGAGTGTTACACCACCGTTAGGTATCATCGTTCCGTTATTAGTCCAATTACCGGTAACTACAATAGAGTCACCTGTACTCTGTGTAAATTGAGAGCTATTGCCCAGTAGAACATCTCCATTAACCCTTAACTTTGCATTAGAGCTAATAAATAGAGTACCATTACCGCTTACGTTTAAACCTGCTTGTGAATAAGCAGAGTAACTAAGTAGCGCTAGTATTGAAATAAATATTGTAAAGTTTTTAATCATTCAGATACAGTATCTTTTTTTATTATTTTATAACTGTTATATAGAAGTTCATAGCTGTAAAATCAATATTCCCAATGTCGAAATTTCTAAATCTAACTTCAACAGTATTAGCACTAGAAACTCTTGCAAATGCAATTATTACGAATTCTCCTAAACTATTAGCAGGAGAAATCATTACTGTTGAACCAACCTCAGCATTAGTGACTGTGAAAAATTCTTGAATAGATTTACCTGCATCAATTTGGGGTAGATCTTTATTTACTGTAGCTTTAATTATATTAACTAATCCCGTACCATTTTTACCTATTTTAACTTTACCGTCTGTTTGTACAGTTAGAGTAGTATCGCCATTGGACTCTACTAATAGGGTATTACCTGTTCCAGTATTATTCAGATAAGCAACACCACCATTACCTGAGTTAGTTATTTCGATAGTTTCATCAGCTGCATTTGTACCTGTTAACTGAACTGCGCCATCTGTAACACTTATAGTACGACCACTTCCAGCTCCACCTTGGTCATAAGCGGCATCTAGTGTGTTTCCACTTCCACCACCTGCTATTGTACCGGGTTGCCACTGAGTTAGAGTATTGTTCCATTGTAGTACTTGTCCATCTGTAGGAGCAGTATTTGCTACATTTCTTCCTTGAAGACCTACTACTAAAGCAGTATCTGACCCAGTTACCGATAAATCTCTTCCAAAAGAGAATGTCGAAAGTTGACCACCAGCAATAGTTCTAACAAATTTGTTTGCCGCTAAACCAGAGAAAGTAATATTTCCTGAAGAGGTAATACCAGTAGCTGCGTTAATAGCACCAGTACCATTAACTTGAAATTGGGATGTCGTTCCTACAGATAATAAGGCAGATGGGTTATTAGTTCCAATACCAAAATTACCATTAGCAAGTATTCTTGATCTTTCGATATTATTTGTAAATAATGCAAAATCTTTATTGTCTGTTGTTCCTAGGAAATCTGTACCTGGTGTAGTACCTGAGTTTCCAGTTCTTGCCCAAGCTGCTGAACCTACATTAGCTGTAGTTAGTAACCCTCTCCATGAAGTAGCAGCTAAATCATAGACTTCAAATCTATTATTATCAGTATTGAATATTAGCAATCCATTTGCTGGAGTTGGAACCGTTGCACGTTGTGCAGTGGTCATTCTTGGAACCAAAACTCCTTTTGGAGTTGTTATATATGTTACGTGAAGAGCTGCAGAATTATCTGGAGAAGTTGTATTAACACCAATGTTTTCAGTTTGACTGAAAAGTAAATTTGACGAGAATAGAACTGTTACTAAAAGAATTAAAGATTTTTTCATATTTGTATAACCGATATTATGACAATTATCGAGTGTTGTTATTTATAATTATGACAAATATAAGTTATACAGATAGCTTTTTGTTTAAGTAGTACTACTTAATTTTAAATATTCACTACTTAGTCTATTCAGAAGTCCTTTTTAGGATGGAATATCTGATTAGTTCTGCTACATTACTAACATCAAGTTTTTGCATCAAGTTATAGCGATGAGATTCTACAGTCCTTACGCTTATAAATAGTTTTTCGGCTATATATTGACTAGTTTTTCCATTTGCTACCAAGTCGAGAATCTCTTGTTCTCTTCTTGTTATGACTACTGGAGTCGATTCAAGTTCGGAGGAACTGGCACTTTTTCTTTTAATCAATCTAACTACACTTTT
Organism: Ignavibacteriae bacterium HGW-Ignavibacteriae-4; assembly: GCA_002839765.1. GTDB lineage: Bacteria > Bacteroidota > Ignavibacteria > Kapaibacteriales > UBA2268 > PGYR01. The sequence goes on along the minus strand of PGYR01000007.1, from coordinate 91,445 downwards.
ACTGAATACCCTCTCCCCTTTAATAACTTCAAAGATGGAGTCAACTAACTCTTTAGCATTCAAATCTTTTGAAAGATAGCCATCGGCTCCTGCTTCTAATGCATTTTCTAGGTGGAACGAATCTTCGTAAGCGGTGAGCATAATCACGAAGCAGTCAATTTTCATATCTCTGATCTTTTTCAATGCCTCTATACCATTTAGTTTCGGCATCATAATATCAGATATAACTACATCTGGTTTGTGATAACTAACAATATCTAACAAATCTAGCCCATTATCAGCTTCATCAACAATTTTTATTCTTTTATCTATTGATAATAATCTTCTTATACCAGCTCTAACTATTTCATGGTCATCGGCTAGTATTAATCTTATAGGGTTACTTTCTGTTGGCTCTATCATAACTCACTCCTTAATTTTTCAATTTCTGAAAACCAGACTTTTCCTACTGTATCAGACGGCATCCGCCAATCCCCCCTTGGAGAGAGTGATACTGATCCGATTTTAATCCCATCTGGAATACAAGAACGCTTAAATTGACTTGAGAAAAATCTTTTGAAAAATATTTCTAACCAACTAATTAACTCATTATTAGTATATTTATCAAAGAATATTCGTTGCAATATAAAGAAAATTTTACTCGGTTTGAAAGAATGTTTTATAAAATAATACAGTATAACATCGTGAACCTCATAAGGTCCGATAATTTGTTCAGTATTCTGAATCTCATTGTTTTGTATAGGTACTAACTCAGGGCTAATAGGTGTTTCCACTATGTCGGAGAGGAGTGCACTGATTTCCTTATACTCTTCCCATTTACAAAGAGTACGTATCATAAACTGAATTACTGTTTTGGGTAAACCAGAATTTACATTATACATAGACATGTGATCTGCATTATAAGTTGACCAACCCAATGCAATCTCAGAAAGATCACCAGTACCCACAACTATACCATTGACTTTATTAGCATAATCCATAAGTATTTGTGTACGTTCTCTAGCTTGAGCATTCTCATATACGATGGAAATATCTTTAGGGTCATGCCCTATATCTGCAAAGTGATTATTAACTGCAGCGCTAATATCAATTATCTTGCTAGTGATTCTCAGATTCTTATTTAGCTCTACTGCATTTTTGTTTGTTCTTTCGGAAGAGCCGAGCCCAGGAAGTATAAGCCCATATATATTTTTGACATCTAACTTCAATTTTTGAAATGTTTTATATGCTACTAACAAAGCCAAAGTTGAATCAAGACCACCTGAAATTCCTAAAACAACACTCTTTCCATTTATATGGAGTAGGCGTTTAGCAAGAGCGGTTGATTGAAAATCTAATATTTCTGCTACCAGCTCATCGGCTTTATCTTCATTTTCTGTAATAAATGGATTTTTAGGGAAATCCCTATAGAGTTTATCTGTGATTTTATCACTTATGTTAAATTTCAAAATTCTATAATCAAATGAAGGCTGCTCGAAACCATAAGAACTGTTTTTCAATCGAGCATTATATATTTTTTCCAAATCTATATCAGAAATAATATAATGTGCATCGAAGTCGAAATTCCTCGTTTCTTTTAGCAGTTTCCCATTCTCCGAATTGATTAGATGACCAGAATATATTACATCCGTTGTTGATTCACCAGAGCCACAAGACGAGTATATATAGGTAGAGAGGGTTCTAGCTGATTGAGTAGTTACGAGTTCACGTCTATAGTCCGATTTGGAAAGAAGCTCATTACTAGCACTCAAATTAAGTAGCACATTAGCACCAGCAAGACACAAGTCCAAGCTCGGTGGCTTCACTGCCCAAAGGTCTTCGCATATCTCAATTCCAACTCTTACGTCCGGCCTTTCTTCTGCTTGGAATATGATGTCACTACCAAATGGATGGGTTGCTTTATTAATCTTAATAGTATCGAATCGCCTATCAACATCGGAAGAGAACCAGCGTTCTTCGTAAAATTCGTTTGTACTAATAATGTACTTTTTGGGAATAATCCCAATGATTTCACCTCGGTTGATGACCACAGCACAATTGAATAATCGTCCTGAGCTACGAAGTGGAGCACCCACTACTATTAATGCATCTATATTTTTTGATTCTATTTTAATTTTTTCCAAACTCTGTTCTACTGCATCTAGTAATGATGAGTTGAAAAATAAATCATTACAAGAATAGGAAGATATTGCCAACTCTGGGAACAAGCATATATCCGCTTGTTCAGCGTTAGCCGTTTCTAATAGATTGATTATATGTTCGGTATTGAAGTCCACATCTGCCACACGCACTTCGGGTGAAGCATTGAAGACTCTTAGATAATTATAATTTCTTAGGTTAATTTTCATAATACTAATATAGTTATAAAATGATTATAAATGAAAAATGATTAATCTGTAAAATATCTGACATTTAACTACGTATATTTAATATGTGTCTTATTTTATAACAACTTATGGAGTGTATTATGTTAAGATGGGTAGTTACATTTTTGGTAGTGGCTATTATTGCTGCTATATTCGGATTCGGTGGTATAGCGGCGGGTGCAGCCTCTATCGCTAAAATTTTATTCTTTATTTTCTTAGTTTTATTTATAATTTCACTGGTATTCGGTGGAATAAAAGGATTCAAATAGCTAGGAACTAAATCACAATTTGTATTTGAAAACGAAAGAGACTCCCCTAATTAGAAGGTAGTCTCTTTTGTTTTTATACTGATATAATAATTTATTATGTTATGGCACTACCATCTCGTCACTTAGAGAAAGCGTAGCGACCGAAGAGTCCAACCTCTATAAACTCATTATTAAATCTCAATACTTTAATCACTATTTTGTTTTAACATTGCATTTGGTTAATTTTCATAATAATAATTCAAAAAAAAACAATCATAAATGACAAATCACGAAGACGTAGTAATAATAGGTATAACAGGTGGTATTGGCTCTGGGAAATCCACGATTGCGAAGTGGGTACGAGAGAAAGGATATTCGGTACTTTCGAGCGATGATATAGCTAAACAAGAAATGAGCTCTAATGAAGAATTAAAAAACAAGCTAATAGCTGAGTTTGGTAATAGTATATACTTAGATAGTGGCGAGTTGAATAAATCATTTCTCTCTGATTTAATATTCGATACTAATCATTCACAAGTGAAAAAAATAAATCAAATTGTGCATCCCTATGCAATCGAATCTATTATGAACCAGTTAGAAGAATTGGCTAATAGCGGGAGCAAGAGGATTTTTGTTGAAAGTGCCCTTATGTATGAGTCAGGGATGGCTGAGGGTTACGATTATGTAATAACTGTACATACAGATGAAGAAAAAGTAATAGAAAGGGTGCAAGAACGTAGTAGTTTGAGTGAGGAAAAAATAAGAACTATAATGAAATCGCAATTAAATCCTATCGAGAAAAAGAAACTTGCAGATTTTGTAATAGATAATAACGGAACAGTCGATGACTTGCGAGTTTCATTCGATACGCTGTTCCCCATTTTAGAGATTTTGCCTCCGAATGATAGTGATGATGAGGAATAATTCATTTCATTTTAAACCTTAAATTGCTATTTTTGTAACTAATAATATATCAAACAACATACAATCGGGTATTCAAATGCAATTATATATAGACACAGCCAATATAGACCACATAAGAGAAGTCAACGAAATGGGTATCATTTCGGGCGTAACTACTAACCCTAGCTTACTTGCGAAAGAAGACCCAAATGTAGATGTTAAGAAAAGAATATTAGAAATTCACGAACTAGTTGGTGGGCATCTATCAGTAGAAGTTAACTCTGTCAAGAAAGATGATATGCTAGCTGAAGCTGAAGGCATATTGTCATGGTTCCCGAAAGCTACAATCAAAATCCCAATGATTGGTGAAGGACTAAAAGCAGTTAAAGAACTTAGTAGAAGAGATATACCAACTAACGTAACTCTAATCTTCAGCCCAACACAAGCTATAGCAGCTAATAATGCCGGTGCGACTTATGTATCTATATTTATGGGTAGGTTGGACGATATGGGACACGATGGTAATCAAGTAATAGACGAAGTAGCTGAGATATGGGACGTAAACGGATTCGAATCGCAGATAATCGCTGCTTCTATCCGCCACCAAGGCCACCTAATTGCTTCTGCTACTGCCGGTGCTGATATAGCAACTGTACCTTACAATGTACTAATGCAATCACTTAAGCATCCGTTAACAGATTCTGGATTAGAGAAATTCCTTGCAGACTATAAATTTATGCAAGCTGAAAAAGCAAAAGTTCAAGCATCTGACCAATAGTTTGTCCTTGTCACTCTGAGTGTAGCGAAGAGTCTAATAGAATTAATAAAACTAAAAAGAGACGAAAATAATTCGTCTCTTTTTTTTTGTTTAGATCATTTGAGTTTAATAACTACAGATATTAAGCCCCGCTGGGGCTTATTTCTTTCAATATCATCCTCAATACCCAATATTCAACATCTTATATATAAGAGAAGCTGTAAGTATATCAGGATGTGATAATCCTTCCATTGGTGCTAATTCCACTACATCGAATCCAATTACTCGTTTACCAGCTGCTTTTATCTTACGAAGCAAATCCAAAGTTTCGTGGTAGAGGAATCCGTCTGGTTCAGGAGTTCCAGTCGCTGGCATTATAGATGGGTCAAAATAATCGACATCGAAAGTAATATATACTTCATCCGCGAGTGTATCTACTACCGATTGTTGCCAATCCTTACCGTGTACTCCCCTTCTTATCGCATTTGCGTAGAAAGTGTTGACCTTGTTTTCTTTGATGAAGTTGGCTTCTTCTATGCACTGTGCTCTTATTCCGACTTGTGTGATTCTATCATTTGGGAAAAACTCAGCCACTCTTGCCATTATACTAGCATGTGAGTACTTCGAGCCTTCGTAAGTGTCTCTCAAATCTGAATGTGCATCGAATTGAAGAACACTCATATTCGGGTATTTCTCGTGGTGTGCTTTTATTGGAGCTGATGATATAGTATGCTCACCACCTAGTGTGATTACGAATTTATCTTTGGCCAATAACTCTTTCACTTGGTCATATATCAAATCCAGTGCTTCTTTATTAGCTTTACCACCGAAATCTATTGGCTCTACTGTACATATTCCTTGTTCAAAGCAAAGCTCTCTGTCGAATTCTTCATCATAGAATTCTACGAATTGACTCGCTTTTATAATTGCTTCCGGCCCGTTTTTTGTTCCACCACCATAGCTAACAGTGTATTCATAGGGAGCCGATACAATCGCAACTTTGCTATTTTCAAAACTTGAATTCTCTTCTTCTAAGGCAAGGAAATTTTTCTCTATATCTAATATTTTCATTATGATTTACTCGTTTATAAGTTAAATTATTAAGTTTGTAGTCTATACAATTGTTAATAGTTGTAAAATAAAAAAAAGTTATCAAATAAACTCGAATATATAATTATGTTAAATCTAATTGCGAAAGCATTCGGTGGTAAAAAATCGGATAAAGATATAAAGAAAATCAACCCGATAGTAGATGAAATCAATTCTATCTATGCAACACTCAAGACAAAGACCGATGACGAAATAAAAGCAAAGACTGATGAATTCAAGCAGAAGATTAACGCTGCCATCAAAGATTTGGAAGACCAAAAGAAGGAAATTCAAACTAAATTAGTCGAAAACTCTTATACCCATACGGAAGTCCATGATTTCTACGACAAAATCAAAGAAATAGACAAGGAAATATTCGAAACAACAGAAGAAATTTTAGATGAGTTGCTTCCAGAAGCTTATGCTGTAGTCAAAGATGTATGTCGCCGATTAACAGAGAGTCAATATACTTATGAGTATGTCGGTAATAAGAACGTATGGAATATGATTCCTTATGATGTGCAGTTAATCGGAGCTATCGTAATCCACCAAGGTAAAATAGCAGAGATGCAGACTGGTGAAGGTAAAACTTTAGTTTCTATTATGCCAATGTACTTGAATGCATTAGCTGGCAAAGGACTTCACTTAGTAACAGTGAACGATTACCTTGCAAAGCGTGATTGTGCATGGATGAAACCTGTATTCGATTTCTTAGGTATTACTGTTGGTTCTATCGAAGCGAAAATGAATAACGCGCAAAGAAAAGAATTGTATAATAGAGATATAACTTACGGTACAAATAACGAATTTGGTTTCGATTATCTTCGTGATAATATGGTTGTTGACCAGGATCACATGGTACAAAGGAACCATTGGTTTGCTATAGTAGATGAGATTGACTCTGTTTTAGTTGATGAGGCTCGTACTCCTTTGATTATTTCTGGTCCTGTAGGAAAAGGTGATCAGATATTTGATGAATTGAAACCGAGAGTTAACCAGCTTGTTAATGAGCAAACTAAGCTTGTAAATAGTTACTTGAAAGAAGCTGCCGAACTTTTAGAATCAGACAAAAAGGAAGATAGAGAAAAAGCTGGTCTGCTAATGCTAAAAGCTTCACGTGGATTGCCTAAGCACAAGCGATTGATGAAAATGATGCAAGAGCCAGAAATTCAAAAGTTGAAGCATCAAGTAGAAATGGACAACATGCGTGACCAAGGTCAGATGATGCGTGAAGTAGATGATAATCTTTTCTATACAATAGATGAGAAAAATCATGGTATAGATATACAAGAGAAAGGTAGAGATTTACTTACTGGTAATCTTCCAGATAAAGATACATATCTATTACCCGATATAACTGCACAAATGAGTGAGATAGAAGGTAATAAAGAAATATCAGAAGAAGAAAAACAAAAAAGAATAGTAGAAATAAATAGAGTTTATTCTGATAGAAGTGACAAAGTTCATACTATCCAACAATTACTAAGAGCTTACTCACTATACGAAGCAGATGTAGATTATGTGGTTCAAGACGGTAAAGTTCAAATAGTAGATGAACACACAGGTCGTGTATTAGATGGTCGTCGATACTCAGAGGGTTTACACCAAGCTATAGAGGCTAAGGAAAACGTAAAAGTAGAAAGAGACACACAAACTCTTGCAACTATTACACTACAGAACTACTATCGTCAGTATAATAAATTAGCTGGTATGACAGGTACTGCTGAAACAGAAGAAGCTGAATTCGACAAGATTTATAAATTGGAAGTCGTTGTTATCCCGACAAATGTACCAATTCAAAGAAAAGATTTGAATGATTTAATCTTCAAAACTAAGCGTGAAAAGTATAATGCTCTTATAGATCAAGTAATAAAACTAAGAGATAATGGCCAAGCTGTTCTAGTAGGTACTCCAAACGTAGAAGTATCTGAGATACTAAGTAAGCTATTACAAAGAAGAAAAATAGATCATAATGTATTGAACGCTAAACAACACGCCCGTGAAGCCGAAATAGTGGCAGGTGCTGGTAAGAAAGGTGCTATAACTATAGCAACCAATATGGCAGGTCGTGGTACGGATATCAAGATTGCTCCAGAAGTACGTGATGCAGGTGGATTGGCTATTCTAGGTTCAGAGAGACATGACTCTAGACGTATAGATAGACAATTACGTGGTCGTGCTGGACGTCAAGGTGACCCAGGTAGTTCACAATTCTATATCTCACTAGAAGATAACCTTATAAGATTATTCGGTGCTGGTGGTGATAGAATTGCTACTGTTATGGATAAACTAAAAATTCCAGAAGGTGAAGCAATTGAGCACAATATGATTACAAAATCAGTTGAAAAAGCACAGCAAAAAGTTGAAGAGAATAACTTCGGTGTTCGTAAGCGTCTGATTGATTATGATGATGTTATGAACCAACAACGTGATGTTGTTTACACTCGTAGAAAACAAGCGCTAAGGGGTGACCGTCTAAAAGGTGAGTTCTTCGAATACATTGAAGATTTGGCAACTGGTTGGTACCAAGATTTCGTAGGTAGTGAAGAAGACGTCGCTGAAGAAATAATGAACACTGCCCGTGCTAAGTTATTATTGAACTTACATATTACAGATGAGCAGTTTAGGAATATGACTGTTGACGAATTTGTAGCTGAAATACTAAAAGCTGCAGAAGAGTTCTATGCTAAGAAAGAAGAGATGACATCTCCAGAATTCATGAAGCAGTTGGAAAAAGTAGCAGCATTGAGAACTATAGATGATCAATGGAAAGACCACTTGCGCGTGATGGATGATCTAAAAGAAGGTATTCATTTACGTTCTTATGGTCAAAAGGACCCGTTACTTGAATATAAACAAGAAGCATATAATATATTCATTGAATTCATAAAAGAAGTCAACGAAGAAACTGTGCATTTCGCATTCAAATACTTCCCACAAATAGTAGAAAGAGAAGTAAAATCAGTAGATAGTAAAGGGAAAGAATCTAATAGCAAAGAACAAACATTGGTACTTGCTCCAAGTGACCCTACTAAAAACGTTAAATATGAGCGAAGAAATGATGTTCCAACTGGTCAAGGCTACGGAGCAGCTGCTGCACCTACACAACAAGGACCACAAGGTGGTCAAGCTACTACAGTCAGAGACGAAGGACCACAAAAAATAGATATAGGAAGAAATGACAAAGTTTCTGTTCGATATGCTGATGGAAAAGTAGTTAAAGATGTGAAATTCAAAAAAGTATTAGCTGATGTTGAAAATGGAAAATGTGAAGTAATAGACAAATAGAAGACAAAACACTATTTTTTTAAATACAAGCACAAGTAGAATAAATTGCTATAAAAAGAAAAAGCCAATCTTACGATTGGCTTTTTTATTAATCTTTTGGGCGAACGACGGGACTTGAACCCGCGACAACCGGAACCACAAACCGGGGCTCTACCAACTGAGCTACGATCGCCATCAATTAAGAATACAAAAATAAGGAATTGGTCGTTAATTAACAAAACAAAAGTTATATTAAGATAGTGTTAATATTTTGTGTTGAATTATTTAAACACTTTTTGTAACTTTACTTTCTTACAATTGTCTATACATAGATATAATTGAAAAAAACAATTAATTTTTTAATAATAATTTATAGAGGTCTCAATATGAGAAATAAATTTACCTTAGTCTTAATGGCTATTACGATTGCAATCACAGGAATGCTTGCAACAAACACAGCCGAGGCTGCAAAAAGAAAAGTTGTAATTGAAGATCACACAGGAGCATGGTGTGGTTGGTGTCCACTTGGAATGGATGGATTAGAAGAATTTGAGAACTTATATGGTGAAAGTGTTATTGGTGTAGGTGTCCATAATGGTGACAATATGACAATATCTACTTATCAAACTCCACTTGCTCAGTCAATGGGAGTAACTGGTTATCCATCTGGTACAATAAATAGAATTGCATTTAATGGAGCTAAAGCTATACATCCAAGTGCTTGGGCTAGTCCACTATCAAGTACTGTGAATAGTAATGTACCAGTAGGAGTAACTCTAGATGTTGATTACGATAAAACAACTGGTGCTTATACAGCTACTATAACTGCTGTTGTTGAGTCTCCAGTAAATGCAGATCTTGGTTTCAATCTATGGATACTTCAAGACTATATGACAGGTTCTGGTACAGGTTGGAATCAATCTAACTATTTAAGTGGAAATGCTACTTATAGTAATTCTAAATTCTTCGACTTACCTTCTTCTATCCCAGGATTTTTGCATATGGATGTATTCAGAGCAGCTACTGCTGGTCTTGAAGGAGAACAAGGTACTTTTCCTGCTGGAACTGTACCTGCTGGTACTTACAAGCAAGTTTATACTGGTAACGTAACTAATATGAATGTAACAGACAAAAACAATGCTTTCTTCGTTGCTGTAGTTCATAACAAAACTACTAAAGAAATAATGAATGCTGACCGTGTTGGTAAAGTAGTAAAACCTAAAGATAGATTAGCTACTTCAGTAACTGATGCTTATATAAGTGTAGTTAATGATACTAAACATAATGGCGAAGTTACTCTAAAAAATGAAAATGATTGGTCAATAACTGCTGACTTGAGTATCGATACAGATAAATCTATTATCCCTGCTGGTTGGGGTGTATCTCTTAGCAATTCAACTGTTACTTTAGCTGGAAATGCAACTAGAAAAGTTCAAATCGAAGTGCTTAAAAACAAAATTGAAGGATTCGCTCAAATAGTTCTAAAAGTAGTGCCACAAGAATCTGCAAATGTTAGTGTAACAACTGATGCTACTGTATTCTTTATGTCTGAAAATATCGAAGATGCTATTATTTACGGATTTGATGATGGTATAGCACCAATCATAAACGCAATAAATGCAAGTGGTGAATTAACGAAACCAGTTCTTGTATCTGGTGCTAGTGATATAATCACTAACTTCCCACAAATGAGTAATTTCAAGACGGCAGTTTTAACCGTTACTGATAGATCAATCGGTTTCTCAGACGCTACTACATCTGGTCAATTAGCATTAATCAAATCTCTAATGACTAAAGGTTGTGATATAATGATAGCTTCTTGCTTTGATGTTATTAACTTAGGTGGTATTGTAAATGGTTTACAACCTACTGCTGAAGCAACGGATTTCTTTACTAATACTTTGGGTGTTAGTATGGGTTCTCCACTTCAGGTTCTTAACTCATCTAATCAATTAGTACCTGTTCCATTTACTGGTGTATCTGGAGACCCAATAAGTAATGGTTTGAGTTTCAACTACAACACAGCTTATAACTCTACTACTTATCCTTTTTACGCTGTTTATTTAGCTACAATGCAACTGAATGGTAAGACTAACGCTCAAGCCATCTTAAGCGCTGCTACATCTGCAAGCCCTACTACTCTAAACGAAAACAACAACAAAGTTGGTATTAGATTAGATAATAATGGTCAAAGAACTGTTTATTTTTCTTTTGCATTAGATCCAGTTCCTAGTCCAGGTAGAGATCAATTAATCAAAACAACTTTGAATTGGTTGAAAGGAGCTGGCGCTACGGCAAAAGGTCCTTCTATTTCTCTAAGTACTACGCAAGTTGTTTTCGGTGAAATAAATGAAACAAAAACTGGTACAGAAACTATCCAAGTTACTAACACTGGTGACGAAGCATTAGTTATATCTGCAATTAACTTTAAAACTGGTACTAACTTCAAAGTGAAAGGCTCAACTCCTCTTACAATTGATGCTGGACAAAAAGTTAACGTTTCTGTAGAATTTACTCCTACAGAAGTTAAAAATTACACAGATGTAATAACTATCGTTTCTAACGATAAAGCAAATCCAAACAGTGTTGTTACTGTTATGGGTATTGGAATTTCTGGTACAGCTTCAGTATCTGGTATTATACCAAACGTATTTACTATGACTGTAGGTCCTAATCCAGTTGTAAACAATTCTGAAATCAGATTAGAAATCAATGGTTCTGTTAACTTAAACTTAGAGTTAATTGATGCTACTGGTAGAGTTGTTAGAACTATCTACAATGGTGTTTCTACTTCTAATACGTTAGATCTAAATGCTGCACAACTTAGCTCTGGTACTTATTACCTAAATGCTAATGTGAACGGTAAAACTACTCAATTACCTGTTGTTGTTACTAAATAACAATTAGTATAGAGTTTATATATTACAATCCTGCTTCTTTTCGGAAGCAGGATTTTTTTTGATTAAAAATAAACTTTGCTACTTATTCGTTATTTTAGAATGTTTTATAAAACCAATTTCGGAAAACTATTAGATGGATAATTCAATCATCCCATATATAATTGAAACTACAAGTCGTGGTGAAAGAGCTTACGACATATATTCAAGATTATTAAAAGAGAATATCGTATTTATAGGTGGTCCAATCGATGACCACATGGCGAATTCTGTAATAGCACAATTATTATTTTTATCTTCACAGAACCCTAAAAAAGATGTGAATTTATATATCAACTCGCCGGGTGGTAGTGTTACTGCTGGTTTGGCGATATACGATACTATGAAGTTCATCAAGCCAGATATTACAACTATCTGTATGGGTATGGCTGCTTCAATGGCACAAGTGCTATTATGCGCTGGTACTGAAGGTAAGCGATTCGCTCTTCCCCATGCTCGTATTATGATGCACCAACCTTCTGGTGGTACACAAGGACAATCAGCTGATATTGAAATATACACTCGTGAAATAATACGCATAAGAGAAGTTCTATATAAAATCATAGGTGAGCATAGCGGTAAGGATGCTGAGCAAATCAAAAAAGATGCTGATAGAGATAACTATATGACTCCAGAAGAAGCTCTAGAGTATGGGCTTATAGACAAAATTCTTTTACCAGGTACTAAATTAGCATGAGTGGAAAAAAAGGAAAATACCCATTTCAAGTAGTATGTTCATTTTGTGGGCGTAACTCGAAGGAAGTAGAAAGTCTTATAGAAGGAGTGCAAGAAGTCTATATATGTGATGTATGTATTAATACTTCACATGACTTACTGAGCTCAAATAAGAAAAAAGAAAATGCGATTAACTTTGATATTAATCTATCTACACCGAAAAAGCTTAAAGAAAAGTTAGATGAATATGTAATTGGTCAAGAAAAAGCAAAGCAAGTACTTTCTGTCGCTGTTTACAACCATTATAAAAGAATTTCAAATTTAGCATTAGATAATGAGTTCGATTCCGTGGAATTGGAAAAAAGTAATGTACTAATGCTTGGCCCTACTGGTACAGGTAAAACATTATTGGCTAAAACATTAGCGCGCTCTTTGAATGTACCATTTGCTATAGCAGATGCTACGACTGTCACAGAGGCAGGTTATGTAGGTGATGACGTAGAGACTGTCCTATTAGCTCTATTGCAAAATGCAGATTATGACGAAAAAGCAGCACAACGTGGAATAATATATATAGATGAAATAGATAAAATTGGTCGCAAGAGCGAATCATCGAGTATAACTCGTGACGTTTCTGGTGAAGGTGTGCAACAGGCACTTCTGAAAATATTAGAAGGTACTAAGGCAGGAATACCTCCAAAAGGCGGCAGAAAGCATCCTGAGCAAAAGCTAATCTATGTTGACACTACTAATATACTATTTATCTTAGGTGGTGCTTTCGACGGACTAGAACAAGTGATTTCTCAAAGGTTAAAAAAGCAAACTGTCGGATTTGTAACTGATGATGATGAGGGGCTAACTGACGAAAAAGATGATCTGTTCAATAAAGTAGAAGCAGAAGATATAGTAAAGTATGGCTTTATACCTGAGTTAGTCGGTCGTATGCCTATAATAACAGCACTTAACTCGTTGAGTGAAGAAGCTATGTTAGACATACTAACCAAGCCGAAAAATGCTGTAATCAAGCAATACCAAAAGCTATTCGCTTATGAAGGTGTTGAACTAGAGTTCACAGAAGAGGCATTAAAAGCAATAGCAAACAAGGCAATGAAAAGTAAGACAGGCGCTAGAGGACTTAGGTCAATGGTAGAAGCCGCAATGCTCGATATTATGTATATAGTTCCTGAGATGAAAGATCTCAAGAAATGTATTATCAGTGAAGACACTATTAATTCAAATGCAAATCCAGAATTCATTTATTCAACTAAAAAGAATGTGATATAATGCCAGAAATAATTAACATAGCAGGTAAGAAAGTCCACATAGGCGAAATAGAAGAAATCCATCTTAAAATTGCCCGACTTCCGACATACACTACTATCAATTTACCAGTACATGTGTACCGTGGTAAAAAAGATGGCCCTGTTTTGTTATTAACTGGTGGTCTTCACGGCGATGAACTAAACGGTATAGAAATAATCCGAAGAATGATAAATAATGGTTCGATAATACCTGACTGCGGTACAGTAATAGCAATGCCATTAGTTAATGCTTATGGATTTTTGCAAAATGTACGTGGAGTCCCAGATGGAAAAGATATTAACCGTAGTTTTCCAGGTTCTAAGAATGGATCATTAGCCAAGCTAATAGCTCATACTCTAATGCATCAGATAATACCTCTAATCGATTACGGAATTGATTTTCACACTGGTGGAGCGTCACGTTCGAATTATCCACAGATAAGATGTGCGTTCACAGTACCCGAGAATATAGTATTAGCTAGAGGTTTTGCACCTCCGATGATTCTAAATTCACCTTTGATAGAGCATTCTTTTCGTAAAGCAGCATATCGGAAGGATAAGCATATACTTGTTTACGAAGCTGGTGAATCATTGCGATTCTCTGAACATGCTATCCAAGAGGGTATCAACGGTACACTTCGTTTAATGAAATACCTTAGTATGATAGAAGAAGCACCATTACCAAATGAAGAAACGGTTATATATCTTAAAAGTGATTGGCTTAGAGCAAAGTATGCCGGTATGTTTTCTTCGTATGTAGAATTGGGTCAAGAAATAAAGCATAAAGAAAAGATTGGTCATATTGCTGAACCATTTGGTCATGAAGAGTTTGAAATATTCGCAAGTAGAAACGCAAGAGTAATAGGCGTGAACAATGCACCAGTAGTGCACAAAGGCGATGCTTTGATTCATTACGCTTATGAAATAAAAAAATAATTATTGTAAAGTGAAGTTATTTTCTTGTATATAAATAATTAAACAATTATATTTGAAGTCTATTAAAAATTACATTCGGAAAAACAAATGGCAACTGTTGTAGAAATAGCTGGTTTCCAATACGAAGTTGAAAAAGATGCAAAGCTAAGTGTTCCTTTATTAGAAGGTAACCCAGGCGATAGCGTTGAATTTTCAAACGTTCTATTGAACGAAAAAGATGGAAATTTCACTTTCGGTAGCCCATTGATTGATGGCGCTAAAGTAACTGGTATGATATTAGAACACAAAAGAGATAAAAAGATTCTAATTTTCCACAAGAAAAGAAGAAAAGGTTACCAAAAATTAAATGGTCACCGTCAAAATTACACAAGAATTCAAATCACTGATATATCAGTTTAAGGAGAGAATAACATGGCTCACAAGAAAGGTCAGGGATCCGTTAGAAACGGTAGAGACTCACAAGGTCAGAGAAGAGGAGTTAAGAAATTTGGTGGCGAAGAAGTAATTCCGGGTAACATCATTATCAGACAACTTGGCACTAAATACAAACCAGGTGTTAATGTTGGTCTTGGTAAAGATTACACTATATTTGCTCTTACTGAAGGAACTGTGAAGTTTCATAAGAAAGCAAATAATAGAACTTGGGTATCTGTTTTACCTAACTAAGAAAATTTATTTTTTATAATTAAGTTATATATATAACTCTCAGCTTGCAGTCCTGTCTATTCCAATAGATGGGATTTTTTTTGTACTATTCATTTCTAAACCAAATATTATCTTTCAAAATATTGCATACCCCATAATGTACATTTAATCAAGTATCTCAGATATCACACTAGAGAAGTAATGGTAAAAAAGTCCAAATAAAATGATAGTGTCACCATTACTAATGTTTAACTTAAACCAACTGCCAATCTTTCGATTTGAACTATTACGAAGCACAACTCTGAACATTATGTTTACTGTAATGCTTCAATGAAAAGTTAGATTGAAGTTCAATAAGTGACTAGTTTGCAATAGAATATTCAAAAAATTAATTGCATTTAATAAAAAAAAACCGTAATCTGTATATGTAATTTGAAAATAATTAAAATATTTAGAACATTAATAATTAAATTTATGATAAAAGAAGTTAGTAAATCTGCCGAGCTATTCGAGCGCAGAAAAGATGTAGTCGCAAATGGTGTTGGGGTATTCAATACAGCAACTGTTAGTCACGCAAAGGGTGCTATTATTACTGAAGTTGATGGTAGAGAATTAATCGACTTTGCAGGTGGAATTGGAGTTGTTAATGCTGGTCATTGTCCTGAACCAGTAGTAGAGGCTATTCGTGAGCAAGCAGGTAAATATATACACACTAGTTTCAATGTAGTTACATACGAACCTTATATACAGCTTTGTGAGGAATTAGTAGAAATACTACCTCATGGTGAAAAAACTAAAGCTATGCTAGTATCAACAGGTGCTGAGGCAGTTGAAAATGCAATAAAAATCGCTCGTCAAGCTACTAAGCGTCAAGGCATACTCTGTTTCTCTGATGCTTATCATGGTAGAACTATGATGGCTATGTCACTTACAAGTAAAGTAAGCTATAAAATTGACTGTGGTCCATTCGCTCCAGAAGTATATCGACTTCCTTTTCCCAACTTTTATACAAAAAGTAATGGTAGAAGTATGGAAGAGTTCGTACAAGACGAACTAAATCTCTTACAAGAAAGCACACTTAATTTAGTAGATATTAATAATCTTGCCGCAATAATTATAGAGCCTATACAAGGAGAAGGTGGGTTTAACCCCGTTCCTAAAGCCTATCTAGAAGGATTAAGAACATTCTGTGATGAAAATGGCGTAATGCTAATAATGGATGAAGTCCAAAGTGGATTTTGTAGAACTGGTCACTGGGCAAGCTGGCAATATTATAATGTCATTCCAGATATTAGTACCTATGCCAAATCAATGGGTTCTGGGCTTCCAATAGCAGCCGTAGTAGGGAAAGCTGAAATAATGGATGCTGCTGCTATTGGGTCTATTGGTGGGACTTATATAGGTAGTCCTATAAGTTGTGCTGCATCTTCAGCAACTATTCAGTACATGAAGGATATCAATCTAAATGAAAAAGCTCTTTTAGTTGGAGATATAATACACACCAGATTGACTAAACTAAAAGAAGAATGTCCTGCAATAGGTGATGTACGCGGAGTAGGAGCAATGGTTGGGATGGAATTCGTTCAGAATGGAGACCCTAAAAACCCTGATACCACTATCTGTAAGAAAATTGTAGAAGCGTGTTATGAAAACGGACTTATTATATTAAGCGCTGGAACACACAAAAATATTATTAGAATACTGTCGCCATTAGTAATAACTCTAGATGAGTTAGACAGAGGGTTGACAATTTTAGAAACACAAATAAGAAATTTAACAAAATGAACCACATGAATACGTTCTCGATAGCTGGTATCCAAATGAGAGTTTCAGCTGTCACTCCGAATATAGATATGATGAAGCTTAAAATAGATATTACAATGAATCTTTATCCTTGGATAGAGATGATAATGTTTAGTGAGCTTTGTGCTTATGGGCCTCTTACCTATCCAGCACAAGAGTTTCCAAATAGTTTTGAAGAAGAAATGCAAGCAATGGCTAAGAAATATAACATTTGGTTATTACCTGGTTCTGCATTCGAAAAAAGTGAAGGTAAAATATATAATACAGCTACGGTAATAAATCCAGATGGTGAGATAGTAACTAGATATAGAAAGATGTTCCCATTCTATCCTTATGAAGTTGGTGTTGCACCTGGTCACGAGTTCTGTATTTTTGATGTACCTGATGTTGGTAGATTTGGAGTATCAATTTGCTATGATATGTGGTTCCCTGAGACTACAAGAACACTTGTTAGTATGGGAGCAGAAGTAATACTTCACCCTACATTATCTGGAACAATTGATAGAGATATAGAGTTGTCAATTGTTAGAGCAATGGCATCTGTAAACCAATGTTTCTTCTTCGATGTGAATGGATTAGATACTGGTGGTTGTGGACGTTCGATAGTTTGTGGCCCAGACGGTAGAGTATTACATCAATCCGATAGTACAGAAGAAATAATACCATTAGAATTGAACATGGATCACGTTAAGCGTAGTCGTGAGTTAGGTATATTACGTTTAGGTCAACCTCTCAAGAGTTTTAGAGACCATCTAGGTGAGTTTGATATTTATCATCCTGGTGCCAAATCAGAATATTTAGATTCTTTGGGGCCACTTATAAAACCAACTCGATTAGAGACTTTGGCTAAATTGAAAATGCAAGAAGACAAAATAATGAACCCTGTAACTCCCGTAAGATTCAAAGGAGATGGTTTAGTTTAATAAATAAGGAGAATTAACGATGGGTGGAACCCTAGGTCAGAAAAGAAATAAGAATGGAACAAAAAAGGACTTCGTAAGTTGGTTTGAAATACCTGCAATCGATTTCCAACAAGCAGTTAACTTTTACAATTACATCTTCAATATAGAGATGGAACAAGTTGTTAATGAAGATAGTGCAACTGCATTTTTCCCTGTTACTACTGGGATAGGAGGTGCAATTACTTCTGGATTCAATAATGAGACCAGTGCTAGTGGGCCACTCTTATATCTGAACGGAGGGGATGATTTGAACCTTGTTCTTAACAAAGTAGAGGATGCAGGTGGAAGAATAATAATGTCTAAAACCCTAATATCAAAAAATGCTGGGTATTTTGCTGTATTTATTGATTCACAAGGAAATAAATTAGCACTGTATTCTAAGAAGTAATTAATGAAAAAAAATAACATATCAAGAAAGCAATTCTATAACATTAGTCAACTTCGAATAGACTATTGGAGTCGGTTAAAAGTAGATTCTCATTTACTTAAAGAATCTAACACTACCGCTACTAGCATGAAGTTAATTAAAACACGAGTTAGTCATCTAATAGAAGAGTTGACTAACATAGAGTCTTACTTTGCTTTACCTGGCACTATGAGATTGAAGTCTATTAGTACTCTTTTTAAAGAGGGAGATTATAACTCACTCTCTTACAAAATCAGTGAAACCTGTAAGCAATTAGTTGGCAATAAGCATAATTTGGTGAATGACATATCAATAGAAGATGAGACTGAGCTTGATCAACTTGAAGAGTTGGAACAAGTTGTCAGCCACAGAAAGAATCATTTTGAAGTACTTTTTATAGATCGGGTGTCAGAACAAGAAGAGATAGATTTAAAAAATAACTACAGAAATATAAGTGAGAAAAGCGATAAATTCACTTATAATATAATCTTCCAAAATTCATTCCAAGATGCTCTGATAGCACTACTTTTCAATCACAATATACAATCTGTGATTATACGGTTTGCTCCCCAATACTTTTCAAATAGAATCAGTGATGAAATTGTACCTTATGTCAAAAGTATTGAGAAATATGATTACTCAAAATTGGATGAAATTGAACTAGGTCCAGTATTAGGCGATTTGATTAAAAAGATTAGACCCGAATTAGATGTTTACTATGTAACAGATACTTCGCTTAGCAAACTAAAAGATTCAACTCTAAAATGCTTCAGACGTATATTCTACCAATCTGAAGATATACAAGAAATGCACTTGACTCTGCTAAGAGGAATCGAAGAAAGATACGACACCCCATTTTTTAAAGCTTTAGTTGAATATAGTCAAAAACCAACAGGCGTTTTCCACGCTATGCCCATATCCAGAGGAAACTCAGTATTCAAATCAAATTGGATAAATGATTTCGGAGAGTTTTATGGTAGAAATTTATTCCTTGCGGAAACTTCCGCCACTACTGGTGGACTTGATTCATTACTAATGCCTACGGGGCCGCTGAAAAGAGCGCAGGAAAAAGCCAGAGACGCTTACGGTTCGCTCAATACTTACTTTGTGACTAATGGAACGTCAACAGCTAATAAAATCGTTCTACAAGCTCTAGTAAAGCCGAAAGACGTCGTCTTGATAGATAGAGACTGCCACAAATCACATCACTATGGATTAGTTCTAGCGGGTGCATATCCCGTTTACTTAGATTCGTACCCTATACAAGAATACTCTATGTACGGAGCTGTCCCTATTGACCATATTGTCAATAAGCTATTAAAGCTAAAAGAATCAGGCCGATTAGACAAAGTAAAAATGCTTTTACTTACAAACTGTACGTTTGACGGTATAGTTTATAATGTAGAAAAAGTGATGCAAAGAGTACTTGCTATCAAACCAGATATGATATTCCTATGGGATGAGGCATGGTTTGCTTTCGCTGGGTTTGGTGTGAACCACAAACAACGAACTGCAATGTACACTGCTAAAAGGCTATCCGTAAGATACAAAAGTGAAGAGTATAAACTTAAATACGAACAACATATAGCAGAGCTTAAAAAAGGCGAAACGCCTAGTTTGCCTGACCCCAAATTAGTAAGAGTAAGAGTATATGCGACTCAGAGTACTCATAAAACTTTGAGCAGTTTTAGACAAGGTTCGATGATTCATATATGGGATGAAGATTTCAGAAGGAAATCCGAGAGTACGTTCCTAGAAGCATATATGACACATACATCTACTTCACCTAACTATCAGATGTTAGCATCCCTTGATATAGGCAGAAGACAAGTTCAGCTAGAGGGGTTCGAGTTAGTTGAAAATAGTATTGAAATGGCAATGCTATTAAGAGAGAAAATAGTAAATAGCCCACAGCTTAGTAAGTATTTTGATGTACTCACGGTGTTTAATTTTATTCCAGACGAAAGAAGAGAGTCAGGACTTCAAGAGTATTACACCAAAGAGTTAGGCTGGAATTTGATGGAAGATGCGTGGAGAGATGATGAGTTCGTATTAGACCCAACAAAAATTACTCTTTGTATAGGTAAAACTGGGGTAGATGGCGATACTTTCAAGAACAAATATCTTATGGATAAGTTTGGAATACAAATAAACAAGACATCTAGAAATACAGTCCTTTTCATGACGAATATAGGTACTACCAAAGGTAGTGTGTCTTACTTGATAAAGGCCTTGCTGAATATATCTGAAGAACTAGATGATGAGTTAAAATCATTGAATGACAAAGAATTGGAAATACATGAAAAAAGAATTTGTTCATTGATGAAAGACGTACCTCCGTTGCCTGACTTTAGTTATTTTCATCATTCATTCCAAGCTGTACCAGGCGTACCGGGTGGTGATATTAGAACGGCTTATTATTTAGCTTACAATGAAAAGAACTATGAGTATATACTATTAGAAGATTGTTTGGAAGCGATGAAAGCAGGTCGAATTTTAGTAGCTTCTACTTTCCTAATACCATACCCTCCGGGGTTTCCTGTATTAGTACCGGGTCAAGTAATAAGCGAAGAAATTATAAATTTCATGTTAGCTCTGGACGTAAGTGAAGTTCATGGTTATAATTCAAATTTAGGAATGAGAATATTTAAAGAAAAAGTTTTAAGAAGAGATCAAATTAATTCATCTATTGGTGGAATCTCCACAATTAAATAAAGGAAAAGATTATGAGTGCGAAAAAGAAAGATGTTATTCCAAAGAAAGTGGCGACTCCAAAGAAAGCAGTGACTGCCAAAAAAGTAGCTACTACGAAGGCAGCAGCAACTTCAAAAAAAGTAGCATCACCCAAAAAAGCTGTTACTCCGAAGAAAGTGACTACACCCCCAAAAGCCGTAGTCCCAAAGAAAGTAGCAACACCTAGTAAAGCTGTAACTACAAAAAAGGTAGCAACTACCAAGAAAGTGGCTAAAAAGAGAACTAAAAAGGTTGTTAAAAAGGGTTCTACGAAAGAAGTTTTGAATGGCTTACCTGATATAAGAAGATATTTTCATAAGAATGAAATCCCGATTTATTTTATTAGTGCGACTAATTTCAATCTTTTAGGTGCTGATGAGTGGATAAAAGGATTCAAATTCATTTCACATATTGAATGTTTTGACGGAGAACACCCTAACGTATTCTCGCCAAAAAATGAAATCCCACATGATGAATTTACAAGTATCGAAGATATAAATAATTATTTACTAATGCATCCAGAAGTACAAGACTATCTAGTTACTAGAAAGAAAGGTAGAACTACTGGTAAAGCAATGTTCCTAATGTTTAATGAAGAGACAGAAAGATTAGCCAAAAAGTTGGGATTAGAGATAATTTTCCCATCAGCTAAGATGAGAAACTTCATGGATAACAAAGTCAATACAAACAGAATAGCTGAAAGAGCTGGAGTACCATGTGTTCCCTATGTTTTATCAAAAGTGAAAGATTTTGAGCATTTGAGAAGAGTTTCTTCTGATTTGGGAGAAAGTTTAGTGATTCAAACACCTTACGGAGATTCTGGGCATACGACTTTCTTTATTTCTAATGAATTAGAGTATAATAAACACAAAGAAGAAATAGAGAAAGAGAAAGAAGTAAAGATAATGAAACGAATCCGTTGTAAGGGTTCTGCTATAGAGGCATGTGTAACAAGACATGGAACGATAGTAGCTCCACTGATGACTGAGCTTGTTGGATTCAATGAATTGACTCCTTATAAAGGTGGTTGGTGTGGTAATGAGATATATCCTGATGCATTCACACTAGACATTAGAACTAAAGCTGCAGAATTCACTCAGAAATTTGGCAACCAATTAAGAAAAGAAGGCTACAAAGGCTACTTTGAATTAGATTTCTTAATCGATCAAGATAATGGTGAAATTTATCTAGGTGAGTTGAATCCTCGTGTTACGGGTGCAAGTTCTATAACTAACCATGCTGTTTTTGCTTTAGCTGATGCCCCTCTGTTTATATTCCATATACTTGAATGGATGAATGTAGAGTATAATATTGATGTTGAAAAAATCAACGAAAGATGGGCAAGACAAAGAAACATAGATGAGTGGAGTCAGTTGATAATCAAGCATACAGAAGACACAATCGAGTATGTTGCTGAAGCTCCTAGGTCAGGTATATACAAGATGTTCGACAATGGACATATCCAGTTTGACAGAATGGATACACATAGGAGAGCCGTTGAGTCAGATAAAGAAGCATTTTACTTACATATCTCCAAAGCTGGTGATTACCTTTATGAAGGAGCGGATATGGGTATATTAGTTTCAAGAGGAAGAATGATGACCAAAGATTTCAAATTGAATCAAAGGGCTAGGAAATGGATAGAAGCAATTAGAGCCCAATATTCGACTAGACTAATCAAAGATAAGAGAATAGAAAAGCATTTGAAAGGTACACTTACTAAGTAGTAAGTATTCAAATAGAATTAAAAAATAACCCTACCTCTCGGTGGGGTTATTAGTTTTAAAATATTGACACATTTATTTGTGTGTTTAAACGAATGATCTGTGTAATCTTTGATTCCAACTAATCCTTGATTCTGAAAATATACCCTTCGGCTTCACTTCGTTCAAAGTAACATATTTACATAGTTGAACTAGTATAAGAGTTCATTAATTACCTAACTTCTTGACCACTCGAAACTGCTTTTTCTGGAGTTACTAGTGCAAGTGAGCCATCATCTGAGTTAACAGCTAATAGCATTCCTTCTGATTTTTCACCCATTAACTTAGCTGGGGCAAGGTTGGCAACAACTACTACTGTCTTCCCTATTATCTCTTCAGCTGTATAATGTTGGCTAATACCAGCTATTATCTGACGGGTTTCTTCGCCTATTTGTACTTGTAGTTTTAATAATTTATTCGATTTCTTTATTGGCTCGGCAGCTATAACAGTAGCTGTTTTTAGCTTCACTTTCATGAATTCATCGAAAGTTATTTCTTCCACTTTTTCTTCCTCATTTTGAGCATTTTTCTCGCCGAGCTTTGCTTTTTCGGCTTCTACGAATTCATCTTCTATTCTGCCGAATATTATTTCTGGTTGGCGTACTTCTTTCCCTTGATTTACTAGGGCTAATGCAGCAGAAGACCATATATCAGTTAGCAAAGTATCATCGCCAATCGTAATTTCCTCACCCATCAGTGATTGCATATAAGCCGCTGAGTAAGGTATAATAGGAGCAAAAACAATAGATAGTGAACGCACCAACTGACAGCAAACGAACATAGTCTTCGCTGCTTGATCTTCATCAGCTTTAATTGATTTCCATGGCTCTTCGTCGTTGAAGTATTTGTTAGCAGCTCGTGCTATATTCATAGACTCCGTTATTGCATCACGGAATCTAAACTTTTCGTAATTCTCTGAGACCTTTTCTACCCCACTTTTCAAAGCGTCTATTACTGCTTTGTCGTTTGGCTCTAATTCACGTTTCTTTCCTGTATTCCAATAATCTAGAAGTGGTATATATTTATCCGATAATGTTGGTACTTTGCCCTCGAAATTCTTGTGCAAGAAAGTCATCAGACGGTTAACAAAATTACCCAAAATAGACGCTAATTCATTGTTATTACGAGCTTGGTAATCTTTCCAAGTGAAATCGGCATCCCTAGTTTCTGGGAAATTCATGGCTAATGAATATCGCAATGCATCAATCTTATCTGGCTCTGGATGTGCTTCTACGAAATCTTTTAGGTCAATTGACCAATTTCTAGATTTAGAGAATTTTCTACTTTCCAAATTCAAAAACTCGTGGGCCGGTACATTCTTTGGTAATATATACGGGTTGTCCGCATCTCTTCTACCGTGGAGCATAGCTGGAAAAATCAGAGTATGGAACACAATATTATCCTTACCTATGAAGGCATAGTACTCCGTATCTTCGCTTTGCCACCAATCTTTCCACTCATCAGAATCACCGAAGTGCTTTTTAGTAGCAGAAATATAGCCCAAAACGGCATCGAACCAAACATACAATACTTTATCTTTTGTCTTTTCTTTATCCATTCCCTCTATTTCATCGAGGTGAACTCCCCACTTCAAATCGCGAGTAATAGCTCTATTGCTAAGCCCTTGCTTTAGCCAGCTACGAGTTTGTTGTAATACGTTATCTTTCCACGCATCGGCGTTGGACTCTATGTACTTCTCAAGGAATGATTGGAATTCACCGAATTTGAAATACCAATGAGTTGTTTTCTTTAGAGCAGGAGTTTTACCCGAGATTAAGCTTATTGGGTTCTTTAGTTCGATTTGATTATAATAAGCACCGCAACTATCACATTGGTCACCGCGAGCATGCTCTGCACCACAATTAGGACATATACCCTCTACATAGCGGTCAGGTAAGAACATATTAGCCGATTCATCATAGAACTGCTCCGATTCTTCCTCTTGCAGATAACCTTTGTCAAGGAAATGCTTGAAAAATTCCTTCGCTACCTCGTGATGCTCGGGAATAGAAGTACGAGAGTACACATCGAATGACATACCTAGCTTTTCGAACGCTTCTTTGTTAGAATAATGGTACTTATCAATTATTTCTTGTGGAGTTACTCCCTCTTTCTCGGCAGCTATAGTGATGGCAACACCGTGTTCATCAGAACCACAAACATACAACACATCATCTCCTTTCAGTCGTTTATAACGTACAAAAAGGTCAGCCGGCAAGTAAGCACCAGCACAATGTCCGAGGTGAATATATCCGTTTGCATAAGGTAAAGCTGAGGTAACAAGTATTTTCTTATTCATATTAAATTTAAGTATTCGTAATTAGTATAGACTACAAATATAATCAAGGTAATTGGGAAAAAGTAATAAAAAGGGCGACAATTCAAGAATGAATTACGTATATTTGAAAATACAACTAATTATATGTAGTTTTGATTATGAAATTAACAGCTAAACATATAGAATTAATAAAAAATTACTTCCAAGATAAGCCAATTATTAGAGCATATCTCTTTGGCTCTGTTGTTAGAAACACCGCTGATAATGAAAACGATATAGATATATTAGTTGAGTTAGATTACAGCAAATCAATTGGTTTGCTATTCGTAAGAATGCAAAGAGAACTTGGCGAGCTATTAGGCAGAAAAGTTGATTTAGTTTCTACAAAAGGAATTTCTAAGTACATCTCCCCTACTGTAAATAAAGAACGGCAACTGATATATGCGAGATAGGAGCGGGGATAAGGCAAGGTTGAAACATATACTTAATGCAATCAATGAAATTGAAAATTATATTGATGATGTTGGCTTTTCAGATTTTGAGTCCAATTCTATGATGAAAAATGCTTCGATCAGACAGCTCGAAATAATTGGAGAAGCAAGTAGTAGAATTAGCAATGAATTAAAATCCGAATATCCGCTAATAAATTGGAAAGACATTATAGGATTCCGAAATATCATTATACATCAATAATTTGGGATTGATGAGAAAATAGTATGGGATATATTAAAGAATGACTTACCTATTTTGAAGAAACTAATACGAAAAATTTCAACTTAATAATTAGATGTAAGGTATTCCCCTCTTTTCAAAGAGGGGTGGACTGCGAAGCAGGACGGGGTGTTAAAGAATATTCAACAATTTTCAATTAAAAATGAAAAAATCAAACTTCAGTTTAGTACTTAGAGAGATAGCATTAGATGTCTTTTTCTATATGCTTGTTATAAATAGTTTGTTCCTATTAGGGATGAACAATTTACTACTAGAAATACTGATTGCTATAACCCTTACATTTGTACTCAGATATGCCTTGTATTTACACGATGGGGAATTCTTTGAGGATAAGAATAGATAATATTATTACGTAATTAGATGTAAGTAAATCCCCTCTTTTCAAAGAGGGGTGGACTGCGAAGCAGGACGGGGTGTTAAAAAAGGACACCGATTTTGTTCTACTCCCTCTCCAACTTAGCTTCTAATGTTGGTATGAGTAGTTCGCCACGTAGTTCTTCTTGTTCTACTTTTACGAATTTACCATCTGGATTGACCAACATCAGGGTCGGAAATGCAGTGATACCGAATTGTTTTAGTACACCTTCGGCATATCCTTTTAACTCAATTGTGTTAGTCCATTTCATTTTGTTTTTAACTATATAATCTTTCAATACTTCGGTACCACCATCACTGGAAACACTTATAATTTCAAACTTATCGCCTCCAAGTTCATCATAAGCTTTGACCAAGTGTGGTGTTTCGCCTCTACAAGGACCACACCAAGTCCCCCAAAAATCAAGTAATACCCATTTGCCTTTGAAATCAGATAGTTTATATTGCTTTTCATCAATTGACTTGAATGAAAAGTTGGGAGCAAACTCCATTGAACTCAAATTTAATTGAATTATAGCTTTGGGAGCAGTTTCAGCTATCCAACTATCCAAGTTTTTGTATTTAATTATCTCATTAATATTTTTGATTAAATATTCTTTATAAATGGGGTCATTAACTAGTTCAGTACGAGTAAGAGTTGAGTAAAGACCGAATCGTTTATAATATCTATTTCTCAAATCTTTTGATTTGTCATAGTTTTCCTCCAAAATATCAATAAATTTTTTCGGATTTTCTTTAAATTCATCTGAGTAAACTACATCGTTGAAGAGAGAATAATATTCAGTTGGAATTTCTTGGACGGATTGCAATACTTTGTAATAATCATCCCATTTATTAGCCGTATCAGCAGCATTAAGGATTTTCAGCTTTGTCATTTTCAAATAATCATTAAGATATGTTGATTTATCTATTGTTAACAAACTATCGGTTATTTTTAGGTAGCTATAGAATTGAGAGATTGTATTCTGCTTTCTTTGTTCTAAATCTTCAGGAGTCAGATCTTTGATTGTATTTTTATTTTTCTGCATAACAAAGTAATAATATTTTGGACTCAAATTTGCCACTTCTTCAGTTGGCATCAATTCTAAAAAATCATTATATCTATCATTAATAGGTGAATTAACCCAATGTCCAGTAGTCAGACTCTGTTGCGTAGCATCATCAGTCCTTCTGTACTTTTTCAAATCAACTTTTAAATTTAATTTATCATTATGAGCAATAGTAACTCGGTTATAGTCACCATTATTATCATACTCATAACTATTATCACCCTCAGCAGGTGTATTTGAACTTCCATTGAAAAGATAAGTATATGTTAGAGAACTTGTTCCTTTCTTTTTAACTGTCTCATACTTTTCTTCGTTCAAATCAATTGAAATATCTGCTGTACTATTACCAATAATCGGGAACAAATCTATAGTCTGAGAATTATTATTGAATAACAGAACTCCAACAGAATCAATATGCTCAGGAATGGCACGCGTGTGGAGAGTAGCTTCGACCCTTGGATTTTTATCCCCCTCTATAAATTTGGTCATATATGCTTCATATCCTGGAGCTGCAAGTTGAATATCTGCATAATTTATACTTTTGGGAATCCCTATTTTGAATTCTCCATTTTTGTCGGCTTTTACTACTTTTATCAAATTATTATTATCATTTCTGAATCGATTATAATAAACATAAACTTCGGGGGTAACGTTTCCACCATCGACTAATGTAATTTTACCTGTTACGTATTTCACCCCTTCTTCACTTAGTAAAGCTAAAGTAGTGAAAAATAATAGCATCACAGCAAATAGTATCTTTTTCATAAATTCCTTTGAAAGATATGTAAGTAAATTAAATTTTGAAGTTAAAATTACAAAATATAGATATAATCTAAAAGAAAAAATCAAGTATATTAGGTGTAAGTGTTTTACCTACTCCTTCTCCAACTTAGCTCTGAGTGAAGGCAAAAGTAACTCGCCGCGTAGCTCGTGTGCTTTCATCTTTACGAACTTGCCATCGGGGTCTATTAGCATCAAAGTCGGGAAACTAGTAATACCGTATTGCTTGAGTACTCCTTCCGCATATCCTTCTAGTGCAATAGTGTTAACCCATTTCATTTTCTTGTTATTTACATAATCACTAACTACTTTCGCATTTCTATCGCTTGCTATGCTAATCATCTCAAATTTATCACCACCGAGTGTAGTATAAGCATCTACTAAAAAGGGAGTTTCCATAACACAAGGACCACACCATGTACCCCAAAAATCAAGTAATACCCACTTCCCCTTGTATTCTGATAGCTTGTGTGCTTTGCCGTCTATAGTTTTGAATGAAAAATCTGGGGCATAGTCCATAGTGTCAAGTTCTAGTTGTGCTAAAGTTTTTGGTATTCCTGTTTTTGGCCAACTGTCTAAATCGTCAAACTCAGCCATTTCTTTAAGATTTTTAATCAGATATTCCTTATACCTTGGTTCTTTTATTATCTCATTTGAAGCTAATCTAGAGTATAATCCATATCGCAAATAATAGTTATTTCGCTTATTCTTTGATTTGGCAAAAAGATCTTCTAGTGCATCTAAGTAATACTGAGGATTTTCTTTAAACTCCTTAGTATTAATCACATCGTTGAACTCGGAATAAAACACAGTCGGAAGCATCTGCAAAGATTGCATTATCACATATTTATCTTCCCAAGTTTTCAGTGAGTCAGGAGCACTTAGCAAGTCCATTTTTGTCAGATTCAAATAATCTTTCAGAAATGGAGATTCAACTAAACCCAATAAGCTATCATTTGTACTTATATACCTACGAAATTTAATTATTGTTCCCATTTTTCGACGTTCTATTTCAGTAGAATCGAGAGTTTTTATGGCTTCTTTATTATACTGAAAGACATAGTAATAAAAGTTTTGTCTTAGTCGAGCTACCTCCGGTGATGGTAGTAGCTCTAGAACTTGGTTATAGAGAGCATTCACAGGGGAATCCACCCATCGCCCAGTAGTCAGGTTTTGCTCTTCGGGGTCATCTGAATATCTGTACTTTGCTAGGTCTATACTCAAAGAGAGTATTTTTTTCTTTGTAATTGCAACGGCATAATAATCGCCATTATTATCGTATTTCCATTTGCCTTTGTGCTCGGCTGGGGTAATTGAACCTTCTGCAAAATAAAGTGTGTACCTAATTGTGTCTTCACCTTTTTCAGTAATATTTGCATATTTCTTATCACTAAAATCAACTTTTAATTTGACGAATCTGGAATAACCTATAGGAAGTTTTTCGAAGACTCTTCCTTTGTTTGTAAATATCATTACCCCGACTGAATCGAATTTTTCAGGAACTGCCCTGTTATATAGAATAGCTTCCACTCTTGGGTTTTTGTCTCCTTCTATATAATCGGTCATATATGATACATAACCGGGAGCGGCTAAGTGTAATGAAGCATAATTAATATCAGTTGGGATTGGCACTTTGAATTCACCATTCGGGTCCGCTTGGACTATTTTCATCAGATTATCATCGCTATTTTGGAAGCGATTATAATAGACATAGACCTCTCTTTTGGCATCTCCACCATCGGCTAAGGTGATTTTACCAGTTATGTATTTCACTCCCTCTTCGCTGTGCAAGGCAAGCGAAAGACAGAAGATTAATCCGAATATTAAATATAATCTCTTCATCAGAAATTCCAATATTCCTACATGATAACAAGTTACGAAAAGTTAACTTACAAATTATATTTGGATTATTGAAATATGAGGTGAATGTTGGGGAAGCTAATCTTTAAACAGTGCTAAATTGATTCCGAGTTGCATACTTTGGTTGTAGTTGAGTTGTTTGCTTATATCTTCATCATAAATCAAACCTAACTTGAAAGAGAAAACGCAAATACCTAAGAACTTTGTTTGAAGTTCGATTTGTTGTTGATATGCCCATTTTTCTAAATCTTCATATTTAGAAAACACTATTACTTTGCTTTTTAGAATCGAATTTTTGTCATCTAATTTGACATTCAATTCGTTTGATATTGTTAATCCAATCTCAGCTTTGTAGTTCTCTACTATATCTTTTGTTTTCTTATCATCTGCCAATAGAGTATATTCATTGGATCTGACTTGCCTTAGCGTAGTTGCCAAATTGAAAATGGTCGAGTTAATGCTATCAAGCGGTATCTTGAAAGTGAAGCCAGAAGATTGGATACTAATAACGGGATCCCACAATTTTGCTGTTTGCACTCTTCGTTCTCCCTGATATTTGAACATTTCTGTAATTTGGGTTTGACCAGAAGCCGCTATATAAGGGTCTAATATCCAACCAAAAGGATAGGTCAGTTTACCCTCTAAGAAGATATTATTTTTTGTTGGAAAATAGACTTCAATTTTTTCGGATTTATCATAGAAAAGACTATACTCTGTATCATTTGTTAATTTGAAAATAAACAAAGAATCTATAAAAAACTCCTCATCTATGTCCAAATCAAAACCAAACTCTATATTTGTTTTCTCACCAGTTTTCCAGTCCCTAATTTGTGATTGGGAAATGAACATTGAGAAGTCGGAACTAATTAGCACATAAGGAAGGTAAAATAGTAATATGGTAAGTTTAGTTTTCAAAAGTTTAAGAGGCTAATTTTCTAGTTAGATGCTATTTTTGGCACTAATTAATATGAATATCATGAAGACACCATCCTTTTTCTTTCCATTTGATTAATACAAAAAGTTTATTCTCATCGTATCCTGCATATTTGAAATCATAAATATAGTCTTTTATTTCATCATAGCTTATTTGATAAGTTCTATTATATAAGCCATTTTTATTGTAATTTATTGCTTGAATATTTTGAATATCTTTCTTTGAACTCTTGTTAAATGAAAAAATGAAATAATTTTGATTGCTTTGACCAATATCCAAAGTATTTGAAGGTAGATTAAATTTATCAGGATTTTTTAAAAAATCCCAAGGCTTAATTTCTTGACTATTGATTAAATCAAAATTTTTCATTATTATACCATATGGTTTAACGCTTGTAATTTGAGATTTCTTGTTTTCTTTTATGTTTTCTACTAGAAATAATGTACTATTAAGCAAATTGAATGCAAAAATATTATTACCATCAATTAGAAAATTATTTATACCAAAAAAAGAGTAATATTTTTTCCCAATTCTATTTTGAATATCTTCTTTTTTTACAATTGATTGTATATTTTCAAAATTGGAATTAGTTAATAATAAAATTGATAAAGAGTCAGGATTCTCAACGAATGGAAAATTATTCTCAATTTTTTCATACCCATTAACAATATAATTATCATCAGTAAACCGAATTCCCTCGAAATCAAAGATATAAAAATCATTTTGGAAATGTTTGATACTTGTTAATTCGTTTTGAAAATACTTTGCAATCAATATATTGGGGTAAAAAGTAAGATTAGTATCAATATTATTTGTTTTTGCATTTGTCTTAAAATCAACATCTACTGTATAAGCCCTGTAGAAAACAATTAATGTATCTTTTTTTAAACAAAAGTTTTGGATATCTAGTGGTGGAACATAGTTCCATTTCCAACTTTGTGTTGAATCAATATTTTTAAAATAATTTTCGATTTCAATAGGTATTGAAATTGAGTATAATGATTCGCCATTGATGGGATTATAGGAATTTATTTTGTTTTGTATTTTATCCAACACAATAAGTGCGGTTTTATTAATTTGAATTATTGATGGTGCAAAAAGTATGTTATCTTTACTTTTAAGTTTAATTGGTGATGAGATATTCAATACTTGACTTTTTAACATACTATCATCAATGTTTTTTATTAAATGCAATTTTTCTCTAAATATTTCTTTACCGTTACGATCCAATAATATGAACAACTCGCTTGAGTTTAATAGCAAAAAATCTGAAATATTATTATCATTTCTACATGATACTAGACCATCCTTATACTTATTACTTAGGAAATTGAGTTCATCTTTATTAAGATTTTCTTGATAAAGATAAATAATCTTGACTGTTTCCTTTTTCTTTAAAAAGAATTCATTTATTGATAGTATTCTGCTATTGTAGCATCCTAAACAATCTGATATTGAAAGAGAATATATAATAGTATAATCAGTAGAATCACATAAATCTTCAATCGTCTCAATTTTATTAAAATTGTATCTATTATAGCTAAATAATACAGAAGTGTTTACCATAAATAATAAGCATAATGGTATGAACAACATTATATTCTTTCTGTTAATCATTTTTCATTCTCAGCATAAATATAAAAAAAGGGATTATCTTTTAGATAATCCCAATAAATACTATTAATTTGATCCACTGGAATTATTATCCCAATCTTGAAAATTATTGTACTCTATAGTTGATGGTGTAGTGTCAAAATTAATTCCACTCTCAGGCACTCCTATTACATCGTAACCTTGAAATATTACATTAACGTATCCTTGCCCATTGTTTTCATTTACAGGGTCTGAATGAACGAAGATAGAAGTAGGCTCTCCTAATACAGTTTCACCATTATCTTTTTGAGTATAACATTTCTTATTATTGTCATTTCCACATTTAAATTTATAACTGTTCCCTTCTGCAGTTGCTGATTTAAAACCACCCATACGTGATACTGAAATTCCCATAGAATTTTCAGCTGAAAAAATAAAGACTATTGCTGTTAATATTATTATTATTTTTTTCATCTTAATTACCTTTTATTTAAGTTTGTAAATTGTATGTTATACAACCGGGTCTCTTAACAAATGGGATTCACTTTTATGTAAGAGTCTATAGTGGATTCCATCACCTGGTCATAGCTTTTCTATATCTATTTCAGTGCCATAAGCTATAATATATGGACACTTATAGCTAAATAAAAATTAAGTGAAAAAAAAAAACAGAGACTTACAAGTTAATTTATTTTTCTTCATTTTTCTCATCCCAAATTTTTTGATTAAACTCAATCAAAACATAAAAATAGGTGGATAATATCATTCACATTTTATTAATGAAATTTTACTTTTCTGTATATTAAGCAAATCTAAATAATTATATTAACTTTTCATATTACTTTTTTCTACCCCAATCAAATAAAACATTGCAAAAATTCGTTGCCATATTAAATTGAATGTCATATTCTATAAATAATTTAGGAAGTTTGGCTATCAATAATTAAATTGAATTCTATATAAACAATAAAAATGCTAATAATATGGCTTGGTTTAAAAGATCTGAACAGAATATAAAAAATGATGGCCACAGGAATATGCCTGATGGTTTGTGGACGAAAGCCCCGAACGGTAATGTGATATATAAGAAAGAATTAGAAGAAAATTTATATACTGACCCATCAAGTGATCACCACTTCCGAATAAGTGTAAAAGAATATGTGGGGATTATCTTCGACGAAGGAACATTCAAAGAGACTCATAAGAAAGTTCGCTCGGCTGACCCTCTAGAGTTCGAAGATACAAAAGCATATAAAGATAGATTAGCCGCAGCTTACAAAAAATCCGATAGCTCTGATGCCTTGACAACAGGTCACGGTAAGATAAATGGTAAGAAGGTTTCATTCGGTTGTATGAACTTCGATTTTATTGGTGGGAGTATGGGTTCCGTTGTTGGAGAAAAATTCGTCCGTGCTACTAATTATGCAATCAAAAATAATTGTCCACTTATAGTAATTTCCGCTTCAGGTGGTGCACGTATGCAAGAAGCCGTTATATCACTCATGCAGATGGCAAAAACGAGTGTGGCACTTGCACAGTTGGACGATGCAGGTTTACCATTCATTTCTATATTATCAGACCCTACTACTGGTGGCGTAAGTGCTAGTTTCGCAATGTTGGGTGATGTTATAATTGCAGAACCTGGTGCGTTAATCGGATTCGCAGGCCCAAGAGTAATAGAACAAACTATCAAACGTAAATTGCCAGAGGGATTCCAGACCTCTGAATTCTTACTTGAGCACGGATTTGTAGATATGATAGTCCATAGAAAACAGCTAAAAGAAGAACTAACAACAATCATAGATTGGTTTGGTTTCTAAAGGAAACATATTAGCCGTACTATTCACAATCTGTTTTTTACCAAACACAGTATTATCTACACCGTATTTTTTAAGAGAGATGGCTTATGTCACTCTCGGTGGAGTATTTGGGGCTAGCACTAGCAATTTCCAAGATGACTACCAGAATATAATTGGTGGAAATTCTCTAGACTTTCGTGATTCACCAGCTTTCGGTGTAGGGCTGAAATTTTGGTTAGAAGACCATTACCGATTATCTATCGCCGCCGATTATTTCGATTCTAAATCTACGGATTCATACGTAGAGTTCGACTCGCTTTCCATCGGCACAATTACTCGCAACATTAATAATGAATTCAATATTTCTTCTATACCCATAGTGGTCTCAATAGACTATATACCCGTAGAGCAACAATTCAAAACTTATGTATCTTTGGGAGCAGGAATATTAGTTTCAAAAGTAAATTGGAAAGAGAACGTTAATACAAACAGAGCTTCAGATATAAGAACAGGTGGTACTCACTATGACGCTACCGATATATTCCCACTATTGCGGGGGGGATTGGGAATGGAATTAGATTTCGACCAATCTGTAACAGGAAATATCATTGGCAATCTAACTATTGAGCTGAGATATACGTATATGTTTAGGAGAGTAGATATGTACAATAACATTAAAAATCAATTAGGATCTGAGTCGTCTCAATTAGGGAACTCAGTTGAATTGATACCTGGTTATTTGTCTTTGAATCTACAATTTGGAATAGAATATTTCCAAACAATTGGTAAATAATATTTTTTTAATTAAATTGTTAGTAATAACGTTCATTCACAATACATAAATGCAAGAGAGGCAAAAATGACTACAGAAGTAACTTTCAGACACTTTGATGCTAAGAAACATCCGACATTACACGATATGGCATTAGAGTCAGCAGATAAATTTACTCAATACCACTCAACTATTTTGAGTACTCACGTTGAATTTACAAATGAACCTGAAGAGAAAGTAGTAGAGTTTAGAGTAAATGCAAACGGAAAAGTAGTTGTAGCAAGTGATAACACAGACGATTTCAAGAAAAGTTTGGCTGGGGCAGAAGACAAGATGATAAGACAACTAAAGAAGTTGAAGACAAAAACGAATAATCATGATCATGAAAGATTCGCACCTGAGACTGATAAACCAGAATTTTAATTAATTTGAAAGGGCATATAAAACAATATGTCCTTTTTTATTTATGTATAATAATCTTAAAATAATAAGAAAGAAAGAGGTGAAAGTAGAAGCACTTTTGCAATCACCCCTCAAATTGCAAGTAATTACTGGCGATGTAGGGTTGGATAACTCCATCACTGAATCAAATATGTACAGGCCACAACTCGCTTTGGCAGGGTTTACAGAGCTTTTTACTTTTAGCAATGTGCAAGTAGTAGGCAATACAGAAATTTACTATCTTCGTTCTTTAGATTTGGAAAAAAGAAAGCAAGCCTTCAAAAACATAGTCCAATTCGATATACCTTGTATTATAATAACAAACGGCAATCAATTCCACGACGAATTAGTTGAGTTAGCAAAAGAAAATAATACTGCAATTCTTTCGACTGAAAAAGATACTACATCTGCAGTTTCAATTTTATCCGTATTTTTGAATGACTTATTTTCACCACACGTTACTATCCATGGTTCATTTATGGATGTTTATGGAGTAGGAATTTTATTTACTGGTGGAAGTGGGATTGGTAAAAGTGAGATTGCACTAGACCTTGTAGAAAGAGGGCATAGACTAGTAGCCGATGATATTGTTATACTTAACAATAACACTGGTACAGCCCTAATGGGAACAGGTACAAATCTAGTCCAACACTTTATGGAAATAAGAGGTCTCGGGATTATAGATGTTAGACGTATGTTCGGAATACGGTCTATTAGGTTTCAGAAACGATTAGAGATTATAGTAGAATTAGAAGTATGGGACAGCAAAGGCGACTATACAAGAACTGGATTAGAAGAGAATACTTCCAAAATATTAGGTGTTGATATCACAACTGTCAAATTGCCGATATTTCCAGGAAAAAACATTACAGTTATTGCGGAAGTGATAGCACTAAACTACTTGTTAAAAACGTATGGTTATAATGCATCTGAGGTATTCACACAGAAGTTGAACGATACAATAATGAATAAGACAAAAGATAAAAATTACTCAGATGAAAGAATAATTAATTATTTCCAAGGCGACCTAGAATAATCGAGAATAAATATATGATAAAAAAATTATTATTACCTCTACTGCTAATCACTTTTTTAGTGACAGCTATAAAATCAAATGCTGATGAACCACATATTAGATTTAAAACAAAAACATCTAAAACTGATATTAAGTTAGGTGAAGAGTTTTATGTTTTAGTTCAGTTTGATATTGACAAACATTGGTACACTTATGACTTCATAGATCAGATAAGTAAAGAAGGTATTGGTCCGAATACTACTGAAATAGTAGTATTGAGCAATGAATTGGCTACAACTAATGGTGACATAATAAAGCCAACACCTTTGAAGAAGTTCGATGAAGGTTTTGAGATGGATGTTACTTACTTCAAAGGTACTTTTGATGTAATAGTCCCTCTAAAAGCTCTAAAAAACTTTACCATTGGCAAAGAAGAACTTTCAATAGAAGTTTATTTACAAATATGCGATACTGTTCGTTGTTTACCTCCTGAACCGTATAGCTTAGTAGTAAGTAGTGAAATATATAATGCTTCTGATAATGAGAAAATCATAAATGAAAGTTCCGAAAAGCTAGCATTAGCAAAAGACAAACATAAAGTAGAAGAAAAAGATGAACAGATAATAACTGAATCTAGTGCTGAGATAGAAGCAAGCAAAAAGAAAGGCGTTTGGTCTTTCCTTTGGTTTGCAATGTTAGCCGGAGGAGCAGCCCTATTGACTCCATGTGTATTCCCAATGGTTCCAATAACAGTTTCTTTCTTTACTAAAAGAGCAGAGCAAACTAAAGCAAAAGGCCTTAGAGATTCATTGATATACGCGTTAGGTATTATACTTACATTTACTATACTCGGTTTTGCACTTTCCTGGCTACTCCAAGATTCCGGTGGTCTAGGTGGGTTCGCCGCTAATGGTTGGGTGAATATACTAATTGCTTCTGTATTTGTGATATTTGCATTGAATCTATTCGGAGCATTCGAGATACAGATACCGACTAGTTTGATGAATAAGTTAAACAAACAAACTCAAG
The DNA here is from genome assembly GCA_002839765.1 of Ignavibacteriae bacterium HGW-Ignavibacteriae-4. Taxonomy (GTDB): domain Bacteria; phylum Bacteroidota; class Ignavibacteria; order Kapaibacteriales; family UBA2268; genus PGYR01. The sequence continues at coordinate 53,998 of PGYR01000007.1, read as the reverse complement.
GCTCTGGGATATTCTCTATCCTCGTAATGGGTTTAGTATTCTCTCTTACATCATTTACTTGTACAGTACCATTTGTAGGTTCTGCTTTGCTTTCTGCATCCGGAGGTGAGTGGTTCTACCCTATTATTGGAATGATAGGATTCTCAACTGTATTCGCATTACCATTCTTCATATTCGCACTTATTCCTTCAGCTATGAATAAACTACCAAAAGCTGGTGGTTGGATGAATAATGTAAAAGTAGTAATGGGGTTTTTAGAAGTAGCTGCTGCAGTCAAATTTATAAGTAACGTTGACTTAGTATGGGGCTGGGGTATTATGCCAAGAGAGATGTTCATCTCTATTTGGATAATCTGTGGTGTACTGATAGTAGCATACTTACTTGGTGCTTTCAAAATGAAAATGGACTCTGATTTAAATAACTTAGGTGCTCTGAGAGTAATTTGGGCAATCATATTCGGCGCTATTACTATATTCTTAATACCGGGTTTATTCGGTAAAAATATGGGTGAGTTAGATGCTTTCCTTCCCCCTCAAGGTTACTTAAATGCAAATGTATCATCAGCTTCTGCTGGTGGCAGTATGTTTGGAGAGAAAGGCGAGACAACTGTATGGCTTCATGATTACGATGAAGCACTAGCATTAGCTAAAAAAGAAAACAAGCCATTATTCATTGATTTCACTGGTTGGACATGTACTAACTGTAGATGGATGGAATCTAACGTATTCCCTTTACCACAAGTTCAAAAGTACTTCACTGGTATGATAAATGTAAAACTTTATACAGATAGAAGAGAAGAGCCAGAACTTAGTAATAAGGCATTTCAGAAAAACATGTTCAATTCTATAGAATTACCTTTATACGTAATATTGACTCCTGATGAAAAATTAATAGGAACTAAAGCATTCACTAGAGATTTACAAGAATTCTTAGACTTCTTAGAGAAAGGTGTAAAATCTTAGTATTAATTTGTCATAAGTATTAAAGTAATTAATTCTTGAAATTCAATTCAAACATATCAACCCTCAAATTAGCACTATTATTATTTACTAGTGCTATTTTAATTGCTGCGACTTTATCATTTCTTGGCAGTTTATTAAGTGAAGAGGAAATAATTGAAAATGAAATAATTGAAAAGGAAGAAGTTGATAAAACTATTTGGTTAAGCAGCTACGAAGAAGCATTAGCTTTAGCTAAGAAAGAAAACAAACCGATTTTCATAGACTTCACTGGCTGGACATGTACTAACTGTAGATGGATGGAAGCAAATATTTTCTCTTCCCCAGAAGTACTAAACAAATTTAAACAGATTATTACAGTTAGACTTTATACTGATAGACGTTCCGAGCCAGAAAAGAGTAATAAAAGATTTGAAGAAGAACGGTTTAACTCAATAGAATTACCATTATATGTGTTACTTACTCCAAATGAAGAAATAATTGCAAGAACTGCATTTACCCGAGATTTGCAAGAATTCTTAGACTTTTTAGATAAAGGGACTAACTCCTTATAGGGGTTAGTAATTTTCGTCGTCTTCAAATTCATCGAAACCTTCATCGAATTCCTTATCTTCGAAATCATCATCGAAATCTGAATCAAAATCGTCACTTTCGTCTTGGTTGTTTATACCAATTTTATACGGGGTTTCGTATATATTTCCTTGTATTAGCTCGTCTTCGCCACCTACTAATTTCTGTGAATGCATATCAGTATCTTCGAACTTTACGATAAACTTATTACCCTCTCTAGTAACAATTCCTCCTTCTATGTTTATATCGCCTTCATAGATTTCATATTCATCTTGATCTAAAATACCCGTTGCCTTCATTATTACAAAATCATCATCATCTATGACTTTATACTTTTCGCCTTTTGTTGGCTTTTGCTCTAACTCATAAGGAGTTATTTCATCATGTAGTAACATGAATTCTAGGGACTTGTGCCATGCTCTGTATTTGATTGACATATCTCATTTCCAAAACACTAATTCTACAAAAATATAATTTAATAATTATTTACTTTAATCCTACTTGAAATCTCTCATCTTCATTGTATTTCGAGACGGGTATTCTAATAACCATATTGTCTATTAGCCGAGTTTTTCCTAGTATAGTTCCTAGTAATAGTACAATATCACTACCCTCTTCAAATTCCACTGGCTCAGATAAGTTATTTGCATCAGCAGCTAGTGCATAATCAATTTTTAGTATTTCTAACTTTCGCAAATTTTCATGCAAGTAAGCATTTATCTTTTTTCTGTTTCTTTCACCTGATTCTATGAATTCCTTAGTAGCGACTAACGATTGGAATAGTATTTTTGCCTTACCTTTCTCTTCATCTGTTAGATACTTATTGCGTGAACTCATAGCCAACCCATTAGTCTCACGAACTATAGGGCATACAACTATCTCTACACCCATTAGCATATCATTGGAAAGTGACTTGACTACCAAAGTTTGCTGATAGTCCTTCTGACCAAAAAATGCTTTATTAGGCAATGCAGCACTGAATAATTTGGCAACAACCGTAGCCACTCCATCAAAGAAATGAGGTCTGTATTTACCTTCGAAGACATAAGCCAAATCCCCAACTGAAAGACTAGTAGTAGCACCCTCAGGGTACATCTCTTCTCTTGCGGGTGCAAATAATACGTCGCAATCTGCATTCTTCGCTAGATTATAGTCGTGCTCAAAATCTCTGGGGTAGGAATCGAAATCTTCGTGTGGAGCGAACTGAGTAGGGTTAACGAAAAGCGAAGTGATTACTATATCGCACTCTACTGAAGCTCTTGTAATTAGTGAGACATGCCCTTCATGGAGAAAACCCATAGTAGGAACAAAGCCAACGGTTTTTCCTTTGCTACGTTGCTCTATTGAATACTCTCTCAACTCATCTACTTTTCTAATTACTTTCATTAGGGTTCCCTACTGCCCGATCTATCAGCAGTTTGTTCTGTTATTTGTGCTCTGAATTTCTCGACTTTTGACAATGGAATATCAGCCGTTATCTCTATAGTATCCGTATATACTTCCTCATACGAAACAGCATATTCTTCCAATAGTCTTTTTATAGTATTTATATCATCATAAGTCGTGAATATATTCACTTTCTTTGTGATATCTATTTTTCTTCTTTTGCAAAGCTTTACTACTTCCTCTGCTGCACCGCCATAAGCTCTGGCAAGCCCACCAACTCCTAGCTTAGTACCACCATAGAACCGAGTAACTACAACCAATACATCGGATAGCTTGTACTTTTTTATAGAGAATAATATAGGGTTACCAGCGGAGCCATTGGGTTCGCCGTCATCATTGGCTCTGTACTCTAAACCCTGAGAACCTAGTATATAGGCATAGCAATTATGAGTAGCGTCATAGTGTTCCTTGCGAATAGCATGGAGATATTTATCCGCCTCTTCCTTACTTTCAATAGGAAATATGTTCGCTATAAAGCGACTTCCTTTGATTTTATCTTCAAATGTTTTGGGTTCTACTATAGAGTAATAATAATCCATCAATCGTATTTATAAAAACCTAAATTTCGTAATAATAATTCTATTTTGGGTTCCAGCCACAACGTCAATAATGCAAATGCGATACCAGCCGCAACGTCCACTACGTAGTGGTAACGCAAATATATAGTAGAGAAAATAAGACTGAACCCAATGACTGCTACAAGCCACTTATATTTTGACTTGAATTTGAAAGCAATAAGTATAGTAATTAAAGTCATCATAGTATGACCGCTCGGCATACAATCTCTGTTCACTATCAAAGCTGGATTAACTGTATCGGGCATTACTCCACCACCTGCATTCACCAAATCTCTGAAGAAATTAGTTAATGCTAATCCTGGTAGTTCTGTATTTATCATACTGAAATCATGTATTGTAAACCTAGGACCAATCGCAGGCATAAAAAAATATAGTAAATACGAGAAGAAAAATCCGAATATTACTATTCTTGCAAACTCAAAGAACCTATCATCTGAATCTCTAAGAGTAAACTCTATTCCCAATATAAAAGGTAACACATAGAACATCATATATGAAAACTGAAGATATTCTGTTAGTATGGGTGTTGCGAACTGACCAATCCATTCTGTAGGGTGGACTCCGAATATAGCCATATCCCATGCGATTAGTGTATTATCATAGTCGTGGGGATTAACCAATGGTATAAACAAATGAATATTACTATATATAAAAAAGACTATCGGGATAACGTACAGCCGTCTTACCAACGTGAATACTTTGCCGCCTTTATACTTGCTACTAACTATAGCAAAGACTATCACTGCCGAGGAGATAACAAAGTAAGATAGAAGGTTCAAAGCTGGTGTTTCCAACTTTCCCCAGAAGATAAAGCAAAGTACAGTATAAATAAACAACATACCTAATATGTATGCATCACTTATTGTCAATACATGAATGATCTTCTTAAGTTTATTCACCAGTTATGCTTTTTATGTTATCGTAAAGTAGATTAAAATCTGCTAATGACAGATTTTCAGCTCTCAAATCTAACATTTCTTTCACTCTTTCGGGCATAGTTGGAGACGAAATAAATGCTTGAAACTCATCTACCGAATTAAAATGCGATTTGATAGAGTTGGAGAGTTTCTTTCTTCTGCCATTGAAAGCACCTTTTATGAAGGAATGTAGCTTTTTATTGAAAACACCATCATTGAAAGTGATAGTCACAACTGACGATGTTACTTTTGGTGGTGGTTTAAAAGCTGTCGGAGGTACATCGAATAATTTTTCAGCAGTACCGCACATTAGAACAGCCAAAGTCAGGATACCATATTCTTTGCTGTTCGGTCCCGAAACTATCCTATTCCCTAGCTCACGTTGTATCATGAAAGTAAATGACTCTATTCTATCAGAATAGTCTATTAACTTGAAAATAATTTGAGATGAAATATAATATGGTAAATTACCTATTACTTTCACTTTCTTATCTTTTGGAAGTATCTCATCCAGATTTGCTTCCAGTATATCTATATTCAAGACTTTTATACCAGCAAAATTCTTTCGAAGTACATGAACTGCACGCTTATCTATCTCGATTAAAGTTAGATTCTTCGTTTTAGGTACCAAATACTTAGTCAAAGCTCCAGTCCCAGGGCCAATTTCTATGACAAAATCATCAGGTTTTATGTCTGACATATCAGCTATGCGCTGTGATACAGTCTCGTCTATTAAGAAGTTCTGACCAAGTGATTTTTTTAATCTAAATTTTTCCAATTATACTTCGTATTTAGTGAATGCTTGTTTTAGTTTATCTCTCGATTCTTCCATCGACTCATTTATAACTTTGAAATCAGATACTACTGCCGTGAAATTAGTATCTCCTCTCCAACGAGGTACAATATGAAAATGTAGATGGTCAGGTAATCCTGCTCCAGCCGCAGCACCTGCATTCAACCCAACATTGTATCCCTGAGGTCTATACACATCATCTATTACCTTAGTGGCTATATTAATCACTTCCATTATCTCTGCCCTACATTCCTGTGAAAGAGCTGCTAGCGTGCCTTTATGTTCTATTGGAGTGATAAGTAAATGCCCATTATTATAAGGGTACTTATTCATCATAACTATTGAGTGTTCGAACCTAGCAACTAGCAAATTGTCATCATCTTCTGCAGGATGAGTAATAGCATGACAAACGAAGCATTCCTCTATTTTATCTTTTCCCTTGAAAGAACCAATGTATTTGGATCTCCAAGGTGACCAAAGTTGTTCCATATTCTTATATTATATTATTTTAGCATTATAAGTTATTACAAAATTAACTCAAAAAAAAATGCTTGTAAAATTAATTACAAGCATTTAATTTTTTATTCTACTATCTATATTAGAATATAGTAGAAGGGAATCTAACGTCTATACCCAATTGAAGTGCACTTACTCTCCAATCATCAACAGATGAAAGGTTAGTAACTCCAAAGTTATAGTTGAAACTTGGAACGATATAGAAACCACCAGCTAATAAAATCTCATATTGAACGCCAAATTTGATACCAACTCTTAAAGCATTTGAATTAGGTATTTCACCTTCTTTAACTATTAGAGTTCTACCATCATCAGAGTAACTTATTCCTAAAGCAGCTTGTTCTTCAGGAGTAGTAGTAATGTTGAATTTAGCATAATCTGGAGTTAAAAGCGCATAAGTTTGATTTTGATCTTTTTGCATAGCAAAGTCAAAAGTAGGACCTACAACAACACCAAATTGAGTATCGAATAAGTTTAACTTATATTGAGCTTCAAATGTTATCATATTATAAATTACTTCATTCTTATGTTCAGTCGAGCTAAAAATAGTAGTATCAGGAAGACCTGTTCTCTTAGCAACTGAAGGATACTCATCACCAGCTACTTCGAAGCTAGCAGGCATAGAATTATATAATAAACGAGCAATAATTGAAGATTTTGAATCTTTTGCTCCACCTAGCAAATACTCGAAAGAAATACCAAAGAAATAACCATTAGCAGAACCGTTCTGGAATACAGGACAAGGAACTTCTCCATAGTTGAATGTAGATAAATCAGCAGAGTGCAGCACCTTATTATATCCTATAACAGGACCGAAATAGAACGGTATTGCCGATTTAGTAGGAGCAAGTGGATCATCGAGTTGACCAAAAGATGGCACTGTAAAGGCTATTGCTAGCGTTAGTGTCGTAAGAATAAATTTTTGTAAACTATTTGACATAATTTAAACCTTGTTACTTTGTAATAATAAATTCTTTAGTTAATGTTGTCCCTAAAGAGCGGACAACTAATATATATTTTCCATTAGCATACTTACTAAGATTTAATATAATATTATTTTTTCCTTTATCAAACAATATTTTATCCAATACGTTATATTTTTTTCCAACAAAGTCCATTATATATATTGAACCTGTTAGCTCATCGGATACATCTACTGTTAGATTAGCTTCATTGCTTACTATGTTAGGTGCTATAGAAACACCCTCAATATAAGAACTTAATATAATATTCCTGTAGTTGTAAACGCATATTTGATCTACATCAAATGTGTTCGAAAGTGCGTTTCCATCAAAGCAATCACTCAAGTCAAAATTTATCCCCATTTCTCCTTCCAAATCGGTATGAAGTAAGGCTAGAAATCTCAAATCGAATTCCCAAGATACTATATTTTCAAAATCAAAATCTGAAAACTCATCAGAAACAAGAGTAAGACTATTTGCTTCCTGATTGACAGTCGCTTTTAATTCTTTAACTTTTTTGTTTTCTGAATCGTAAAAATATACAATAGTTTCTTTATTATCAAGAAAAAAGTTGTACGTATCAATATCTATAGTTACATTTATATCAGCAGTAGTATCAATATAATTCGGAAATAACCCACTAAATTTCACATCGAAATACTTCCCAATTTGTAACTCTCCCGCATTAAGAGGGTTAATTATTAATTTATCTTGTATCGAAGTAATATTGCTTTCTGTTACAAAATTGGAGTCTAATCTTTGATCTAAATCATATAAATGAATATTATAATAAATTTTATCCGTTTTGTTACCAGATGACATGACAACTAAACGTTTATTTACAATCTGATTTGGTATTAGTGTATCACCGAAAGTATAATCTAAAAATCTAGCGACCTGTATGTCTGTCACAATATCTATATTTCTAATTATAAAATTAGTATTACCTATATTACTGATACTAATACTTAACGTATCAAAAGTGCAAGACCGTACTGTCAAATCTTCAGGAGTAATAGATATATCGAGAGTATCTCTCTCAGCGACAAACCCTCTTATACGTATAGTATCTGTCTTCACTCCATAATTAGGTGCAGCATCCGATTCTA
>PGYR01000007.1:0-46141 GCA_002839765.1 Ignavibacteriae bacterium HGW-Ignavibacteriae-4 | reverse complement strand
TTCTACTATCAATGTCATAGTATGCAAACCAAGAGTCAAGCCGTTGAATCTAATTGGAAGCTGCTCTGTTATTCCTTTAGCTAGTGTTCTACTATTATAAAATGATTTATCAAATTCGAAAATATTTTCATCACCTGTGATTCTCGAAATTCTATTGATTTTCAAATCCTCATTCCCGAATGAGAATATAACATCTGCGGTAGAGTCTTTGAAAGAGAATACCTTAATAGTATCAAGGTCTATATCATAAGTATTAATCTTTGGTAATGTTGGCTGACCTGTCAGATTTACTAATATAGTATCGTGAGGAGCCCATCTTTCTACAAATTTAGCAGAGAGCGAGTATGGCGTATAATCATTTATATTTGTCGGATTGTATGTTAGAGCTACATCTGTTGATTTGTTCTCGTCTAGTGTGACAGTATTCAGATCTTGTAGTAGTATTATATTCGGGTCATTTGGTAGGTTAGAAACAGCACTAAAGTATGTGAATTTCGAAAGAAAACTACCAGAGTTAGTGAATCTTCGAATTGTATTATTAGTAGAGCCGATGCGAGTATCACCGAAATTGTAGCTAACATTATTTATTTTCGGCTCGCCTGTGCTTCCGGAGATAGTAGCTGTTCTATTTATCTTTTTACTTTCCATTAGTGTTATAATATAATCGTAGCTACCTGTTATATTATGAGTAAAGGTAATCTTATCAAATTTAATAGATTCAAATGGCTTAAGTACAAAAGGGAACATACCCGTAGTATCAACACTAAAGTAGCTGCTCGGAGGTAAAATTAAGCTATCGCAAACTATATCAGCATTACCAGTATTTCTAAACTCTACGAATTCCGTAGGATTAGTTGTGTAGCTGGTACCGGATAATATTTTAGGTAGTTTCAAATTACTAGATGATAGGTCGAAGCTAATTATCTTCGCATTTATATCAACTTTGCGCGTGTAATCACATGCGAAATTGAAGAACATAGAGTCAAGAACAGCCTGTTGATTACCTACTTGATTATTCAGACATAATATCAATCTATAAGTTTGTTCTTTATACATCATTTTAGGTAAGACGAATGGTAGATTTAGTTTCAACCTCATATCAGCAGGCAAATCTATACTTTCTAATAGAACAGAATCCGCATCTGTATGTAAGTCAAAGAACAAGCAAGAATCTTTCTTTATGTTCACTTCATTGTAGTCTATCAAATCCTGCAATACGATCTGAGCACCCGGTCTGTAATATTCGTAAGGAGTAGAGTTCCCAAAATAATCAATTGCTTTGAATTTGAAATTAGCTGGCTTATTCTTATCCAGGACATTACCGTCTAACTTGACGAAAGTAGTAGTATCTGTAATAGGGGTGAATGACCAAGTGAAGTTATACGTTTCAGTTTCATCAATTTCAATAACATTAATACCAGAGAAGTCTGATAATTTCTTATCAAATATAGTACCTCTAATATTAGAACAGCTTTCTACGAACTCTACTTCTGGTGCAGCAAAATCAGTTTGCTCCTCATCTATAAGGGAAGCACCTACAGTCATAGCATAAGAATCATATACGCCAGTAGCTATAGCAATAGCATGAAACCCACCCGAATCGGCAACTATTGTATTAATACTTGGGTTTTGAGGTACAAATACTTTTTGCCAATAATATGGCTTGCCAGCTAAAGAAAAAGTATTGAAACCAAGATTCTGGTCAACATTTCTATTATTTACTTTAACAGAAGTTTTACCTTTTTCGTCTGCTATTATTATTACAGCTTGGTTATCATATTGAGTTATAAATTTATCATTGTAAACAAAAACATCATTTGAACCAAAATATGTAGTTTTATTTACCATCTTATCTAGTGCAGGAATCACAACCATCGATGGGTCATACTTATAGCTATCAAATGACTCCACATACTTAGCCATAAATTGTGTAATTAAGAATTTCCCACTAGCGGACCAATAAGTAGGTAGTTCTATATTTTCAAAAGTATGAACTTCACCGGGTAACATACGAATACTATTTACATTATCTTCATTGACTAGAGATAAATCTATAGTATCTTTTGCAACTACTTTGAACATAGACCTAATCCCATTACCAAATGGTACAGTCAGGTATTCTTTGCCCCACGTATTAGTGGGAGGTAACATCTCTACTATATGGTCTTTGGATGTCAAAGTATTATAAGAGGTCTGTTGTTGTATAGAAGTTCGCATATGACCGGATATTACCCCGACTGGTTTATCACTAACTATTCGGCTACCTGATAAATCATGAACTCCATTTATTCCAAACGAGAACTTTGATTTTACTAAATAACTTTGCCCTTTGTTGAGTCTAATTTTTAGAGTAGAGTCCTTAGCGGCACCTTTGTAAGTATCAGCAGCAACTGTAATTTCTACATTAGTATAATTTTCATTTGCTAGTATTAGGAATTCACCAAGTCTTGAAGTCTTTTGTAGTTCTACTATTTGTGGGTCTTGATCCAATGGCTCTATATAATAGTCATTAGGCATAGTAACGGCATAGTGTTCAGTCCCCCAATTCCTAGTAGGGATAATAGAGAACTTATCTCCAGATTGGAGTAAAGAGCTTTTGGCAACACAAGAGATTGGAGCATTCGAACTAATTTCAATTAGCTTATTACCGAATATTACTTCGGGATCTATGTGTTCGTAATCAACATCTACATCTATGTATATAATACTATCTTTTTTAAGTTTAAGAATATAAGTTTTACCTTCTCTTGGCTCAGTGATAGTAACATCAGTATTATATTTGGAGGAGAGATATATACTTTGGTAAGGTGGTGCATATACATTAATCTCATTGTCAATAAACCCAACAAAGAAATGGCGACCTTCGTATGAGGACAAAGTACCCTCACTTGCAAAGGACGACACACCGCTAAGTGGAATGAAAACTAATAGTAATAGATAAAAACGTATCATACACTGCCATTTAGATTTGTACTAATATAACTTATTGAGATATAGGATACAAATACAAACAGTTATAATTCGAAATAATTACTTTTATAGTAAAGATTTTTTTCAACAGGTATGTTTTTAGACCACTTATAACGAGGGAGATAGAACTCCTTCACACCAGACTTTAACTCTTGGTATGGGATAGCGACAGCGTTTACATTCTCTAGAAAGTTGATTCTATCTATCTCATCATTTTCGAAAAACATTTCGATTTTATTGCAGTCGTGTTTATGAGCATCTATTGCACCAGCATCATTCTGTGAGAAATACAAGCTCTGTGCATTCAGAGTAGTTATTATTTTACTTATCTTCCCATCTTCGAAAAACATTTCGATTTGATTACCGGCTAGCTGATTTAGAAACTGAGCATATTTCTCGAATTCTTTAGAGACCGAAAATGCATTTCCAATTGACTCTATTCGCTTGAGCTTTGATTCTTGTAGCTCTATAGTTATAGAATCCCCATATAATTGTGAATTTTCGTACCATATTATTGGCTCTTTGTTAAGAACGAATATATTCTTAGTTCTGAAAAAGGTAGCGAGATTTGACCTTGCTTTAACGTCTTTTCTGATTATCTCTACACTATCTGTAAATACGTAGTGCTCGTTGTCTATATAGCGGAATGCCTGCATAGTATCTGAAGAAATACTCAAAGTATCATAGTCGAAGCCAGTATCACTCTCCAGACTATCTATTTGAAATAATATAGGATTACCATAGGAAATACTATATTTATCTTTTGGCTTATATATAAGAGTATCCGATAGTAAATATGAGCTGTTGAACTTTCCTTTTATAAGTACATTATTATAGGCATAACTTTCTTGTGTTTTCTTGTTGTATTGGAGGTAGTTAGAGTTAACTATTACTGAATCATCTTCTATAAATACATTTTGGTAGAAATTAGCTATGTTCGTCAAGCTGTTATAGTCACCAGCTTTTGCTTTCAGATAGGTTTTTCTATCTTGTATTTCAAGCTCCGTATCCGATTTTGTGAATTTAGTATTCCCGTTATACACCGCTCGCTGCGTTTTCATTGTCAAATCTTTCTGAGTTAGCTTTACATTACCGCTTAGATTGGAAATATTAGTTGCTTCGAATAATTTAGCATAATCGCAAGTAATAGTCACATCACCTTGGATTAGTCTCACATTGCCAAAGTATTCTTTTATCGGTCCATCAGGAGTTTCTGTCCCTTGGAATTTATCTGCAGAATAGAAAATCCGCTCTTGTGCAAAAGAGTAAGAATAGATGAATAATAATATAAATAAGATTCTTTTCAATTAGAGACGACGTTAATATTTTTAGTTTCAACGTTATATTTTAGCTCAAGTTTCTTTTTCAAGTTACTCAAACCTTTATCAAAGTTAGGTCCCATCACATTATCAAGCATAGAACCGAGCAATCTCATAAAAGGATTCCAGCCAACACTTTTGTAGTGAACCCACTCTACAGTTGTATGTGTTTCATCAACGCTTTTCGTTTTGATATAACCAGAAAAAGAGGTCTCCCCTTTGTTCCATACCAACATAAAGTTTATTTTCTCAGGTACAGAAATTGATTCAAAAGTCAATGCAGCAGCTTCTGAATGGTCACCATTCCACTTTTGTTTTGCCCCCTCACCCTCTGTTTTACCAGGGTAGCTATAGACTAGAGTAGAGTCGAATTCTTTCCAAGTCGTCCATTCTTCCCAATTTTTTATATCATAAAGGTAATCAAATGCGTAACTTTGTGGAACATTTATTTTGATTGTTCTACTAATAGAAATATCACCCGGAAGGGTCATTGCATAGACCATAACAGCTAGAACGAGAGCAGCAACTATTGCTAATAATATTTTTAAGTATTTCATTTTAAAACTAAAGGATTTTAGATTCGTACATATACATAAACCAAATTAAGTTTTTAAAATTATGATAAAAAATATATTTCTATATTCGGTAGTAAGTTTTTTCATTTTATACGTTGGATATAGTCAAACTGCAACAGAAAGAAAATTGAGTTTAGCCCAATCTTACGAGCAAGTAGGGCAATTAGACAATGCTATCAGGATATACGAAGAGGTATATGCGCAAGACAAAGGATACCTGCAAGCATTCCACGGATTGATTCGTTCGTACAAATTGAAGAATATGAACGCTAAATTATTAGAACTACTAGAAGATAGAATTCAATTCGACAAAAAAGCCGTTAATTATATACTTCTAGGTGAAGCAAGATGGAACGCTGGGAAATCCTCAGAGGCCGATGAAGCATGGGAGAATGCTCAAAAAGCAGAGCCAAAGAATCAATATATGTATTCTGATATGGCAGAGGTACAATCGAGATTACAACTATACAATAAAGCGATAAACACATATAAATCAGGCCGCAAGAACGTAACTACTAATAATGGACTAACGCTATTCACTGAAGAACTAAGTAAGCTCTATATAGCCATTGGTGATACAAAAGGAGCAATCAATGAGTCTCTTACATTGCTAATGGAAGCAGGTGCTTTACCAGCAGTAGAGGCTAGAATATACGCCCTAATGCAAGATGATGATAATCTGAAAATAATCGATGAAACGCTAAACGATTTTATTGATAAAAACAACTCAAACTATATGGCAAATGAGCTATATAGCTGGTATCAAACGAATCTGGGTAATCACAAAAAAGCACTAGAATATACTATAAATGCTGATGATATATCCAATCAAGAAGGTCGATTGATAATCACTTATGGTGGGAATGCAGAGCAAGCCGGTAATACCGAAATAGCACTAGAAGCGTACCAATACATAATAGACCAAGGTAAAAGTAATAAGTTCTTCACTTCTGCCATATATAGCTATACTAGAACTCTAGAAGCAAAGATGATGTTCGATAAGAATTTATCGAAAGACAACATACAGCAAATAATAAAAAGATATAGAACTATAATCGAAGAATTTCCTAAAAGTACTACTGCTGCTGATGCTTACCTAGAAATAGCACGTTTGCAGAAAGATAGACTGTTAGACTATAAGAAATCAGAAGAAACGCTATTCGAGTTGACGAAGGAAATACCTGGGGCTCCACAAGCCGGAACGGCTATGGTGGAATTATCAGAGTTATTTATTAGTCGTGGTGATTTGGTAGAAGCAAAGTCTTTTTTAGAAACGGCAAAGGCACGGTATGCTAGATCAAATCGTGATTTATCAGAAATAGTTGGGTATAGACAAGCACTCATAGAATACTACACAGGCAATTTGGATAGCGCAGAAGCATTATTCCTAGTACTATCCGAAGTAAAAGACAATGATATAGCAAATGATGTATTGGAGAAAAGTTCTATAATTTCTGATAAATACAAGGAAGAAGACAAAGTTAAAGTATTCGCTGCGGCTGAATACGATATGATACGATTAGATACAGTAAGTGCAATCACAAAGTACGAATCGATAATAAATGAGCTTCGCAACTTTGATACTGAAATTTGGCAACGCTCACATCTTATTTTGTCGGATATATATATGGCTCGCAATAATATACAAAAAGCCGACTTCTATTTAGAAGAGTTCATAAAGAACTTACCAGATGGAGTACATACAGACAAAGCATTATTCAAATTGGCTACTAACAAAGTTGTAGCTGGAGAGAATGAAAAGGCAATAGACTTATTTTCGAAAATACTAATCAATTTCCCTAACTCTATTTACTTAGATCAAGCTCGATTAAAGATAAGAGAGTTAAGGGGTGAATCTTAATAGAGTAATGCTATTGTGAGATAGCGAATGTAGCTGCAATAACTGCTGCAGTCTCTGTTCTCAATCGGTTATCGCTAATTCGCCAGTTGTACTTTGCTTTATTTTTTATTCTTTCTATTTCTTCTGGTGAGAAACCACCTTCGGGACCAATCAAGATAATTGCACGCTTTTCAGTAAGGGTATAGTCCGTATTACCAGCATAATCAGTAGTAACTATAGCACCCTTCTGGTTTTTCATAAAATCTTCGAGTTTCATCGGCTCATTTACCTTAGGTAAAACAGCTCGGCGCGATTGCTTCATCGCAGCAATCGCCTTTTTGACAAATCTTTCACTTTTGAAATTCTTACGTTGAGTGTGCTTTGTAATTAATGGTTGGAATTCGGAAACACCTATTTCTGTACATTTCTCTACTAGATACTCCATTCTTTCTTTGTCTAATATCATACCGAATGCAACTGTAATATATTTAGGAGGAAAAGCTTCTGCTCTTCCAAATATATTCAAGAATGCATGTTTATCTTTGAATCGGATTTCACAAAGGCATTCAAGCCCTTCTCCGTTCACAGCAAGCACTTGGTCACCCGAACTTAGTCGTAGTGCCTTAACGTGTTGCTCTTCGTGTTGTGGAACTTCTATTGTATCGTGATCTACTGTTAGTTCTGGTATGTATATACATTCCATTTCTGTACCTTTTTTTATTTCAAAGATAATGAACTTGAAATAGAATGAATAATTATTTATATAATTCTTGATTCACAGTAGAAATAAAACTTTCCTCATGAGGATATATTCTCTTAACGATTATCCCCTTTTTATTAATTAAATACCCATTAGGAGTACCAAATATAGAATAATTTTTGAAAATGGAAGTTTTCTTTGTCTCTCCATCATATATATTTATCCAATCATTCATCTTATATTCGGTTATAAACTGAGCAGTTTTATCAAGTGAAACTTTCTCTGTTATATCAGAAGTAACAGTTACAACTACAAAGCCTTCATCATTTATTTCTTTATATTTCTCTACTAAAAAGGGAATGCTAACTCGGCAATTAGAGCAATTAGATCTCCAAAACTTAATGTAAACAACTCTACCTCTCAGGTCTGACAGTGACCATTCATCGACCTGACCTTTATTAATCGTGAAGTCAGGTATTGTATCACCTTCATTTAATAATTCGCCTACAAACTCACCAACGATAATTGGGTCTGAATAAAGTCCTGGACTTATATCTTTTGGGACAAGTATCCCACCATCATCAATTTTAGTTGATGGTTCTGATGTATTATTCTTACAAGACACTATTAAAAGAGATACACAGAATATTAAAATAATTTTCTTCATTTTTATCTACTGATTTATTTGGCTAATTCACTATTTATAACTTCTTCAAAATTAGAACTTTTAGGATGAAGTGAACTTACTACCTTGCCATCTTTGCCTATTAAATAGCTAGTAGGAGTACCTATTATACTATAATGATTGGCGATCGACGAAGATATTGTGTTGCCATCATAAATATTAATCCATTCATCCATTCCAAATTTTTCTAAAAAATCTTTTACACTAGATTGAGAAACATTGAGTGATCTATCAGTCGTAATAGTAATTACTATAAAATCATCATTGTCTATAATACTATATGCACTAACCAACGAAGGAATAGACTCTCTACAGAAGCTACATCCAGTTCTCCAGAACTCTAAGAAGACAACTTTACCACGTAAATCAGACAATGAGAATTCGTTATCTCCATTCTCATTTATTAGAAAGTCAGGAGGGAAATCTCCAGGTCTTAAATATGAATCTGATGATTGCCCCAATACTCGTATATTAGAGTATAATCCAGATGCTACTTGAATATCTTCATAGACTTTCTTGGGTGTTTCTTCCTCAGGTACTACGGTATTATCTTTAGTACAGGATACTAAAAGTATTGATATAAATATTGTTATTAAAGCACTTTTCATGTTATTTATCCGTTTTGTTTCTTTAATAGACAAACGAAAACTATATTTGTTACACTTATAGCAAAGTAATTCTGTTAGAATGTCATAATTTTTACAAAAGTTAAAGGAGAATGATGGGCGAGATAGATTTTAATTCGATTGGAATAGAGCTTTGGGGTATATTATTAATGGTAATTTATGCTGTAGTAGCCTTAGTGGTTGGCTTCTGGCTAGTAGGTAGATTAGTTAAGATACTAGATAAGCTATTAGACAGCAAAGATATTGATATTTCACTTCACAAATTTCTACTTACATTAGTGAGAATTGGATTGAAAGTATTAGTTCTAATCTCAGTAGCAGGCTTAGTTGGGATTCCTACTACGTCATTCATTGCAATTATAGGTGCAGCTGGTTTGGCTATTGGTTTAGCTCTACAAGGTTCACTGGCTAACTTTGCAGGTGGTGTACTTATACTATTCTTAAAGCCATTCAAAGTTGGCGATTTCATAGAGGGTGCTGGACATACTGGTATTGTAGAGGAAATCAGTATTTTTTACACTTACTTAACTACACCAAAAAATCAAGCTATAGTAATACCCAACGCTCAACTTTCTAATAATAGTATTGTTAATTACTCAACAAAACCAATTAGAAGATTGGATTTAGTTTTTGGCATAGATTATAGTGATGATATCGATCAAGCAAAAGAAGTTTTAAGAAAAATAATCTCTTCAGAGACAAGAGTTCTAGATGAACCTGCATTTATGATAGGTGTAGATGCACTAGGAGATAATTCGGTTAATTTGGTTACAAAATCTTGGTGCAAGAACGAAGATTATTGGAATCTAAACTATGAATTAATAGAGAAAGTGAAAAAAGAATTTGATGCGAATGGAATATCATTCCCATTCCCTCAACGAGATTTACATATAATAAAAGATTAAATTATCAGGAATTAAATTAGATGAACGAAAGAATTTTTTCGGAAGAAAGCACTAGCGGAAGCTTGATGCAAAGAGATAAAATAGAAGATAAATACAAGTGGAACTTAAAAGATATATACGAAACTGAAGCCCTATGGGACGAGGATTTCAATTATATCAAATCGAAAATAGAAGAATACAAGACTTACGAAGGAACTATCGGTAAGTCAGCTGATTCCTTATTAACTATGTTCCAATTCGATGAAGAAGTAGGAATCAAATATGACCGACTACACCTTTACTCATTCTTAGCAAAAGATCTAGATTTGGCTGATACTAAGTATCAATCTATGGCTGGGCGATTGCAAGATCTTGGCTCAAAGTTAGGTAGTGCAACTGCATTCATTCGCCCAGAATTGATAGAAATAGGAAAAGAGAAAATAGCTCAATTCCTCGCTGAGAAAGAGGAACTAGCACACTATGAGCATTACTTCGATAATATGTTCCGTACGGCTGAGCATTCTCTAGATAAGGATAAAGAAGAAATCCTATCTATGACTGTGCAAATGAGACAGACAGCATATCAGACATTCAGCTATTTCAAAAATGCAGATATAAAGTACCCAACTACAAAAGACAGCGATGGGAACGATGTAGAGATTAGCGATGGTCGTTATTACTCTGCCCTATTCAACAAAGATAGAGCTTATAGAGAGAGAGTTTACAAAGGGTATTATGAACCTATGATAGAACATAGAAATATGCTTTCTTCTCTATTCAATGGTAGCATACACGCCAATATATTTACAGCAAAAGTTAGAAAGTTCAAATCAACTAGAGAAGCTGCGCTGAAACCGAATAATATTCCGCTGGAAGTGTATGACAATCTGGTAAAAGCAGTGAACGACAACCTAGCGCCATTGCACAGATGGGCGGCAATCAAGAAAAGAGTTCTCGGAGTTGATAAACTTCACCCTTATGATAGTTATGTTTCTATTTTCGATTCCGATGATACTAAGTATAGCTATGATGAAGGTGTAAAGATAGTTAGAGAGTCACTATTACCACTAGGTGAAGAGTATTTGACGGCACTTGATAAAGCCTTCGATAATCGATGGATAGATGTATATGAAACTAAAGGTAAGCGTGGCGGAGCGTACTCATCTGGCACTAGCTACGGAGTTCATCCTTATGTACTGCTGAACTGGAATCATCAGATGAATGATGTATCAACTCTAACGCACGAAATGGGGCATAATATGCACTCCTATTTCACTGAGAAATATCAACCTTATGTATATGCAGATTATCCTATTTTCCTTGCAGAAGTAGCCTCTATCACAAACGAAGCAATGCTAATGGATTACCTAATCGCAAATAGCAAAAGCAAGTTAGAGAAGCTGAATCTGATAGAAATGTACTTGAACAAGATAGTAACTACATTCTACAGACAAACAAGATTCGCAGAGTACGAGCAATTAGTCCACGAGAAAACTGAGGCCGGCGAATCGCTAACTCCAGATGATCTATGTAAACTATACTCAGAAATGTATCAGAAGTATTGGGGACCCGATATGGAAGTAGATAATGAAGAGTCATACACTTGGGCTAGAGTACCTCACTTTTACTATGGCTTTTACGTATTCCAATATGCAACTGGATTGGCTGCAGCTGAGCTAGTAGCTAAGAACGTGAAGGACAAAGGGCAAGAAGGAGTTGATAGCTTAATGCAATTCCTGAAAGCTGGGAAATCTAAATATGCGATTGATGTACTGAAAGACGCTGGTGTGGATATGACTAAGCCAGAACCAGTAAAAGCAGTAATCGATACTATGAATAGATTATTAGATGAGTTAGAAGCGGAGCTATAAAAATTGATGATATTCCCCTCTATAAGCTTAGCGAAAGAGGGGTGGATCACGCCAAAGGCGTGAGACGGGGTGTTAAATGAGAAGAAGTGTTAACGAAATAGAACAATACTTAGAATCAGAATTTAAGTTTCTAATAGATGATTATGGCTTTGAGAAGCTAGAGAATAGCTTCTCAGCGTATGAAAAGGTAATATATATTCGTTATGAATCCCCCAAGAGGTATGTTAATCTGTATTACAGTTTATTTGATTATTACCTTGATGTTGAATTGGGAAGATTGACTTTCATAGGCAAATTGTTTCTAAGTAATGGTAGGATTAGATCAAATCTTGATAGGATAACATGTGGGGATATTAAAAAAGAAGAGTTTAAGGTAGCCTATAAGTGGAAAACTATTGAAGAAGAAGCATTAAACAAGACTAAACTTTACCGAAAAATAATGCTAAATTATCTACACGAAGTCTTATTGGGCAAAAAGTGGATTAGACTAAAGTAAAGATAATCATAATGATAAATGTAAATAAAATAGAAAAATTACTTGAAAAAGAATTTGAATTCTTAATTCATGATTTTGGTTATACTCTTGATAGGTATGTATATTTGACTGAAATATATCTAACTTATAGTACAAAGAAGAGAGAAGTACAAATACTTTATGATGGAATAAATCATGGTTTTTATGTTAAATTGATCAACATGGGAATTATTTGAAATTTATGTTTTGGTAAAGAAGGGGAACTCGGGTTCAATATCGAGACTATAACTGAAGGAAACATGAAATGGAAAGATATAGATCAATACTTGAAGTCAGAAGCTTCTGGTGATATAAAATTAGACTTAATTAAATTATATAAAAAAATAATGTTAGATTATTTACAAGATGTCTTAAAAGGCAAAAAGTGGATTAAACTAAAAAAAAGAAAACAAGTTAATTCATGAGCGGTCTATTCCCCTCATTAAGCGGCTCACGCAAAAGGTGTGAGTTGACTCGCCCCATCGGGGCGTAATATCTGTAGCTATTACCTTAAACGAGCTTACCAAAGCCCCAGCGGGGCGGCATATAATGGGACTAAAGTCCAAGTAGGTTTTTAGCTAATATAATATCCGTTGGCTGAAGCCAACGGCAATACAAATAAAATATATCTTGAAATCCTGTTCTGATTCAGACTATCAAATCTGTGAAATCTTTTAATCCAAATAATCCGTGATTCAGATAAATAGACTCTTAAATAATCACAAATTTTGTGGATATGCAAATACCCCGTCAGACACACTGCGTGCGTCTGCCACCCCTTTTTGAAAAAAGGGGAGCGATAACCTCTAACCTACTGTATTATTACAATTACACTGATTCAAAACATCACCTTTAACGTTTTTCTTAACAGTTAAAATATTCCACATTACGTAAAATATCTTTAGTAAAAAGAATTATACAAAAAAACGCTTGAATATAAAATATTTATTTCTTAGGTTTGTCTTAGTAAAAAACACACTAAGGAATAAATAATTATGTCAGCTAATAAATTAAAAGATATAGCCAAAATATACTCCGGTTATCTCTTTGCCAGAAGAAGCGATACTGATACAGTGAATGGTATCAAATACAAAGTCCTTACTATGACTGATGTCAATGATTCAGGATTAATAGATTATGCTTCTTTGCAACAACAGCAATTAAAACCAATCCAAGATAAGTACCTTGCTAAACATAAGCAAGTTATTATTAAATGTAAAGGCTTCAATAATGATGCTTATATGATAGATAGTAATGTACCTAATAATATAGTTATAACATCTTTCTATTTCATAATTGAAGTCAATGAAAAAATTATTCTTCCTGAATTTTTGCTCTATGTGCTGAACAAAAAAGCAACTCAATACCATCTTGGTAAACTTAGCTCCGGTACAAGTATTCCTAATCTTACAATATCCACTTTGAATGACTTTGAGATAGAAGTACCACCGTTAGAAGAGCAAAAGAAAATTTCGGGATTCTACCAATTAATAATAATGCGAGCACAACTCATGGAAAGGTTGGCAGAACTACAAAAAGATTATAACTTAGAATTAATTAATAAATACAAATGGAGTAAATAGAATGGATAATATCAAACTGCAAAGTGAGATTAATCAAATAGCTTGGAAAGCGTGCGACTCTTTCCGTGGAACAGTTGACCCGGCTGAGTATAAAAATTACATATTAGTAATGCTTTTCGTGAAGTATACAAGTGATGTATGGAAAGACCACAAGGCAACATACGAAAAGAAATTCGGCAAAGGTAATGCAAGAGTTACAAGAGAACTAAGCCGTGAGAAGTTCATATTGACAGAAGACACTACATTCGATTATTTCTATGAAAATAGAAATGAGAAGAACATAGGCGAGCTAATAGACAAGGCACTATTCAAAATAGAAGAAGAAAATAAGAGCAAATTGGACGGTGTATTCCGTGGTATAAAATTCAACTCGGAAGTTGCTCTTGGTGAAACAAGAGAGCGTAATGCAAGGATTAAAAACTTGCTCGAGGATTTCAATGATCCAAAAATGGATTTACGACCTTCTGTGATTGGAGATTCGGATATAATAGGTAACACGTACCAATACCTTATTAAGCGATTTGCTTCCGATTCTGGTAAGAAAGGCGGTGAGTTCTATACTCCACACGAAGTATCAAAGCTATTGGCTAGCTTGGTAGGTGCTAAATCTGGCGATACTATTTGTGACCCTGCTTGTGGCTCTGGTTCATTACTTATAGAGGTAGCTAAGACAGTAGGTGATAATAACTATTCGCTGTATGGACAGGAGAGCAATGGCTCTACTTGGGCGATTGGTAAGATGAATATGTACCTACACGGTATATCAAACTCCAAAATAGAACGTGGTGATACGCTGAACCACCCTCGATTGCTGCGTGATAGCAAGTTAATGACATTCGATGTTGTAGTAGCTAATCCTCCGTTCTCGCTTGATAAGTGGGCTGATACTGATATGACGAATGACCAATACGGACGATTCCACCGAGGAGTGCCACCAAAAAGCAAGGGTGATTATGCCTTTTTGCTACACATGATAGAGACGGCAAATCCTATTGATGGTACTGTGGGCGTAATAGTTCCCCATGGAGTTCTATTCCGTGGGAGTGCTGAGGGTAAAATCCGTACAAAATTAATTGAGGAGAATATGCTGGAAGCTGTGATAGGACTACCTGAAAAGCTATTCTATGGCACTAGCATACCTGCTGCTATACTAATATTCAAAAAGAACAGAAAGCGTAAAGATGTACTATTCATAGATGCGAGCAGTGAATTTCAGAAAGATAAAAACCAAAATTCACTACGTTCAGAAGATATTGAGAAAATAGTGAAGACTTACAAAAACTGGAAGACAGTAGATAAATATGCTTACGTAGCCACTCTGGACGAGATAGCAGAAAACGATTACAACTTGAATATACCACGCTATGTGGACACGTTTGAGGAAGAAGAGCCAGTAAACATAGCTGCTACACAAAAGGAAATAGCAAAAATAGAAACTGAATTAGCGAAAATCAAAAAACAGATGGACAAATACCTGAGTGAGCTAGGAGTTGTGTAAACAAGCAGATATTCGAATTTTTCGAATAACGGAAAAGGTTAAAAACTTTTAGTATAAAAGACGGTAAAATAAGTTTAATTACAAATTGAGAGAAAAAAGTATGAAAAAGTATGTAATATTTCTAGACATTTTAGGGTTTACTAAATATATTGAAACTGATCCCGCAGCGGCATCACAATTACTGTTTGATGTAAGTAATTTACTAAATTTACAAAACAATGATAACCGCTTTAAGGGCAAAATAAGTTCAAAGTTCTTAACAACGGGATTTTCAGATTTTTTACTTTCAAGTGATTCTGTAATAGCTAGTTCAAATGATATTAATATAATGTTACCCCAATTGTCAAAATTCCTGAAGAGTTGTATTAACATTTCGATAGAAGATACTAGCTTTTCACATTATGCAATAGCTAATAGTATTTATAAAAGTCCTGTTGAAATGGAACTTAAAGATATTGATGGGAAGACAAGAACTGTTAAAAACTATCCTTTACTCTTCCGGGGTGGTGGATATTATGGTGAATTTAATTCAATAAAAGTGAATTCATTATTCCAATCAAATTTAATGACAACATTTAACTTTTATGGAAATGGTTTTATAAAGGCATATTATATAGAAAGGAGTGGGTTTAAAGGACCAAGATTGATGCTTTCTGAAGATTTTTATTTAGCCGCTGAACAAAGATTAAAGCATCTTTTTCTGAAACAGCCAAATGATAATTTATATGAATTCTTGTGGTTTTACATCATTTATATAGAAGGAAATGAAGCCGGTGATGAGATTAGTAAAGTTAATGAATATTTACCAGCAGCTATTAGATTATGGGAACACTACAACCTAGAGATGCGGAATGAAATAGATAATGAAGAAAAAGAAAAAAAGAAAAGTGTTGTTATTCAGTATTATGAATTTATATGTCTAATTATTAAGAGTACCATAACTCATTTTCACCATATTTGGAAAGAAGATGGACAGCATATTGCAATTAATTATATTGATAATTTAATAAAAGATAAGGAGTTTTATCCTGAAGTAAAGGTACTTATAAATGAGACAAGGGTATGACAACTAACAAAAACAAAAGCGGCTACAAGCATACAAAAATTGGGTGGATTCCTAAAGAGTGGGAGGTGAAATCTTTTAAAGAAATAGCCGAAAAAAAAGGTAAAACACTAAACCCAAAAGATAGCACAAGTGTGAAATGTATTGAGTTAGAACACATAGAACAAGAAACCGGAAGAATATTAGGTTTTACAGAATCAAATAAATTACTGAGTCAAAAAAATAAATTTATAGTGAGCAATATATTATTTGGTAAGTTAAGACCATATCTTAGAAAGTTTTGGTATGCTGAATTTGATGGAGTCTGCTCTTCTGAAATTTGGGTTTTATCTAATAGAACAAATACTGATTCGAAATTTCTATTTTATTTAGTAAATACAGATAGATTTATAGAAACAGCAAATTTGACATCAGGAACAAAAATGCCTAGATCTGATTGGGGTGTAGTCTCCACCCTATCTATCCCACTACCACCGATGCGAGAGCAGAAGAAAATAGCCGAAATACTAAGCACTTGGGATGAAGCGATAGAGACAACTGAAAAGCTAATAGCAGCACAGGAGCAACGCAAGAAGTGGCTAATGCAGCAGCTACTAACAGGTAAAACTCGATTTTCTGGGGATTGGAGTAGTACAAATAAAAATGATTGTAAAAAGACTAAAATCGGTTCGATTCCAAATGATTGGGAGCTTTCTAAAATGAAAGAGGTTGTCTTAGTTGATTCAGAATCAATAAACCAAGATTATAATAAAGAAATTACGTTTAACTACATATCTTTGTCAGATGTGCAATTAGGGAACATAGCAGATAATTTAAAATCATATAATTTAAAGAATGCTCCTTCAAGAGCAAGAAGGATAGTTAGGAAAAACGATGTCTTATTATCTACAGTAAGACCAAATTTAAAAGGATTTTTATTTATAGGTGCGAATTTAGATGGTTTTATAGCATCAACTGGGTTTTCTGTACTTCGCTCAAATGGAAGAATAGAACCAAAATATTTATATGCCTATATATTCTCCTACCCTTTTGAAAAACAAATAGAAGCTCTTTTAGTAGGTTCTAATTATCCTGCAATTAATAGCTCTGAAGTTAAATCTCTCTCTATCCCATTACCATCATTACCTGAACAAGAAAGAATAGCGGAAGTGCTAAGCACACAAGACGAGTTAATAGAGGGTTTGCGAGACGAGAAGCAGCGATTAGTAGAGCAGAAGCGTGGGCTGATGCAGGTACTTTTGACTGGTAAGGTGAGGGTGTGAAGAAAATGAAAAATAATAATTATTAATTTTAGGAGGATTTACAATGAATGAAAATAAGAGTACATACGAACATCTAAGTCTTATAATTAACAGATACGACCACTATCTTGATGTTATTAATACTAAAGGAACATTTTTAATTTCTATATATACTTTTCTTATTACCATTACTTTATACAATATCAATGAAATATTAAGAATAGAGAACTGTTCGATTTTTACAATGATGTCTATTTTACTTATTCTGGGGTTAATATTACTCTTTTTTGGTATTTTCTTTGTACTGAAAGCAGTTTTCCCCTGGCTAAAGTTCGAGAACGACACTCAAAAGAAATCACTAATTTTCTTTGGCTCTGTTTCACAGTATAGTAATGAAGATTACATCTCAAAGATGTCAACTAATTCTAAAGAAGATAATATTAAAGATTTATCCGATCAAGTACATGTCCTGTCTAACGCACTTACAAAAAAGTATAAATTAATAAGTAAATCTATGAATATACTTTATCTAATTGGAATTATTGTAATTACTTTACTAGTGTTATTAGCTGTAAACGAGGTAATAAAATGATTTTCAATGAACTGGAAAAATTCAGAAATGATTTGTTTAAAAATATTTATGAAAGTAATAAATCCATTAGTGAAGCAGTTTCTTATGCACCAAATCAGCTTTTAAAATCTCTTCAAAATAATGGTTTCACAAATAATATTGTGAATGAGTCTTCAGATAAACTTACAACTTTTAATTACTCGGAAATGGTAAAATATTTAGGCAAGAATAAGCACAAAATAGATGATTTTTGTATCGGTGACCATCCAGATTTTAAAAATGTAATTGGAAATCACGACTCCTTAAATCATTATTCTGTTTCATGTTTTATCGATATTGCAGGTTCAACTGATATGAACAATAGATTGAGCCTTACAAATATAAGATACATAAAAGATAGTATACTTACTCTTTGCATTTATGTAGCAAATTTTTTTGGTGGACATATACACAGGTTACAAGGCGATGGTATTTTTATACAATTTGTTCGTAAAGATAGAAATCATTTAGACTCAATAATTAATTCTTTAAATGCAGCATCCTTCATTCTTCGGACTGTAAATGATTTAATTAATCCAACTTTTAAAGTTAAGGGTTTGGGTGAAATTCAATTAAGAGCTGGAATAGATTATGGTAGCAAAGATAAGGTTCTTTGGTCTCATTTTGGGATACCCAATTGTAGTGAATTGACAACTACAAGTTTTCATACTGACTCTGCTGCTAAGCTACAATCTAAAGCAAAACCAGATCAAATTATTATTGGGGATAATATATGTAAAGAATTAGATTTACCTAGTAATCTAGTTGAAAAAAAAGGCGATAAAATTTTAGAATATAAATATTATTTGTTTAAACATTTAGATTATTTAAATTCTTTTAGCTTTTTATATTTTCCGAATGCAACAAAAAACAGTATTCAATTAAAAAAATCTGAATACACATTACAATGTAATGTTAAGGATGAAAGTAATTCAAAATATTGGGAAAATTCTTATTCAATTCCAAAAGAAAAGAATATTAAATTTACATTATTACATAATGGACAAAAGATAAATATTGAGCGCTTCGAATTCATTAATTGGTTTGTTAAGAATACTGGAAAAGAAGCAAAAAAAGCAAATAAGATAGATATAGATTTAGAACTCATAAATAGTGATTCCTGCAATGTAGTTGCCTCGTTCTTAGGGCATCATAAAGCAATTTGTGAGTTTAAAGCTAAAGATAATCATAGAAAGGAAGTTATTGAATTTCCAATTTTTGTTCAATAAATAAGATACAAGATGAACCCGAAACTACTGAATGAGAGATTTACCCAAGCACAAGCGTTGAAGATGTTTGTGAATATGGGTTATGAGTATATTAGTCCGCAGCAAGCAATTAGCAAGCGTGGGGGGAATTACTCCCACGTACTCCTATCTGATGTACTCGATGAGCAACTACGCAAATTGAACCAATTTGAGTTAGATGGTGGCACTTATGAGATTTCTGGGAACAATGTATCCTATCTGATTAGTGAGCTATCTTCACCCGAAGCAAAGGGGCTAACGGCTACTAATAAGAATGTTTACCAAACTTTAGTAGATGGTAAATCTGTAAAGGAATTTGTGAAAGGAAGAGAGTTTTTTCCTCAGAGCAAATTTATAGATTTTAAGAATCCTGAAAACAATAAATACCACGTTACACAAGAATACGAGGTAACAACAGCTGATGGAAGGACAAGGAAGAAGTTGGACGTAGTTGCATTTGTGAATGGTATCCCATTCGTTGCTATTGAGTGCAAAGCTGCAACTGTAAAAGAAGGATTAGAAGTAGCGAAAAGTGATATAGCTGGCTATGAAAAGAAAGAGAATATCGAATTTTTCTTCTATTACACTCAGGTGCATATTGCCTGCAATTCGAGAGATCTGAGCTATGCTACAACTGGTACAAGTAGTAGTTTTTGGACTGTATGGAGAGAGCAAGAGTTTACACCAGAGCAAATAGCAGAAGTACAAAATAAACCCATTAGCGAAGAGCTAACGATGGCTTTTTTAGGAAGTGATTACGAGGAAGTAGGTGCTTCACTCAATTCTGAATTGTCATTGACAGAACAATCATCAGGACTGTACTCACTTTGCCACCCAGACAGACTAATGGAATTAGTGCAAAAGCATATACTATTCGATGGTGGCATCAAGAAGCTGAGCCGATACCAACAGTACTACGCAACTAAGAAAACTTTGGAAAGAATAAAACATAAGAAAAAAGATGGCAATAGAAAAGGTGGAGTTATCTGGCACACGCAAGGTAGCGGTAAATCTTTGACTATGGTACTAATAGCGAAGGCATTGGCACTAGACACAGAAATTCAAAACCCTAGAGTCCTAATAGTAACCGATAGGATTCAGTTAGACAAACAGATACACGACACTTTTGAAAATACTAAAGAAGGGTTAACACCGAAGAAAGCTACATCTGGCAAGAATTTGTTGAAGCTATTAGAAAATGAAAAATACGAGATAGTAACTACAGTATTAGCAAAGTTCAACTCCCTGTTACATAAAAAGAAAAGTGTAAACTCAGAAAATATATTCGTCCTTATAGATGAGAGCCATAGATCGCAGTACGGTCTATCACACTCTATTATGAAAGCCGTATTGCCAAAGGCAACTTATATCGGTTTTACTGGTACTCCTCTGAATAAAGGAGATAAAGATACAGCTGAGAAATTCGGTGGATTCATACACAAATACACATTGAAAGAAGCAGAAGCAGATGGTGTAATAGTTCCCCTGCTCTATGAGAACAGGTTAATAGTGAATAAGGTAGCTGAGGAAGCTATGGATAGGAAGTTTGGACAGATAGCTGAAGGAAAAACTGATTATCAAAAGGAACAGCTAAAGAAGAAGTATTCCAACGAAAAATTGATACTAAGCACCGACAACAATTTGATGGAAATAGCCAATGATATTAAAGAAACATATTTGACAAGTTGGAAAGGAACTAAGTTCAAGGCACAAGTAGCTACTAATAGCAAGCGTGATGCTATAATGCTAAAGAAATTCTTAGATGAATTAGCTGGTGATAGGATAAAGTCAGAAGTAATTATCTCAAACCCACAAGAAAAAGAGGGTGAAGAATCGGGTACTACAACTAATGAAGATAGTGATAAAGCTCTAATACAAAAGCATTGGAAGGAAATGATGGCTAAGTATGGAGGGGAAACTTACTATAATGATATGGTTAAAAACTCATTCAAAGATGACCCAGATGGAATAGAAATTATTATCTGTGTAGATAAACTGCTCACAGGGTTTGATGCACCGGTAAACACAATATTATTCAACTTAAAGAACCTGAAAGACCACAATTTGCTACAAGCAATAGCTAGAGTAAATAGAGTTTGCGAAGGCAAAGAATACGGCTACATCATTGATTATAACGGCATCTTAGGTAATATGACAAAGGCGTTAGATGAGTATAGTGCTTTGGCTGGATATGACAAAGAAGATATAGAAGGAACAGTTACAGATGTATCTCAGTTCAGAGTTATAGTCGCAGAAGACTTGAAACACTTGGAGGAGATGTTTATTGATATAGAGAATAAAGAAGATGTCCAGTTATATGTTAATTTCTTAGATAATAAAGACAAGCGAGATGAATTTTCTGATAGATTACGAACTTTTGGTAATTCACTCCACGTAGTTATGAATGAAGCAGAGTTCCATCGTAACCACCCACATCTAATAAAAAAATATAGGAATGATTATGAGTTCTATACCAAGCTAAATATCACATTAAAGGTAACGTACTCAGAGCATTTCAGCATGAAAGAATTTGAACCACGTATGAGAGCATTATTAAATAATCATGTTTTCGTAGAAGGTATAGAGAGTCTTACAGAAGGTAGTATCAATCTTTCTGATAGAGATAAAGTAGAAGAGTTCTTAGAAAAGATAGGTACTAAAAATGAAGTAAATATGCCAGTTGCCATTGCCCATAATGCTATCAAAGAATGTACTGAGAATATGGAAAAAGATCCTGTATTCTACAAAAAACTTTCGGAATTGATAAGGGAAGCAATAGAGAAATTCAGACAGAGAAAAATTGATGACCTGCAATTTGCTAGAGCCGTAAGCGATTTAACCGAGAAGCTGAGAGGAAAGAAAATTGATGGTATCCCAGCCGCTTTGGAACATAATGAGAACGCTCAGACTTTATACAGAAATATAAAAAGTGATTTATTAGAGATAAAGAAAGAACTATCTGATGAAAGACTTATTGAATTGGCACTCAATATAGAATCAATCTTAGATGAGAAAACAATAGTTGATTGGAAACGAAATGAAGATATAAAGAAGGAACTACAATCAGCTCTAGACGATATTTTTTATGACTTGATAGACAACGAGGGATTAGAACTATCGCACGAAGAACTTGATAAGCTAAATGGTAATATTATTCAATTAGCTGAGAATAGATATTAAGATGGAAAAAAGAACATTTGAATTATTTGGTGAAGTTATAGAATATACTCTTATCACAGAGTTTAGAAAGAATATGAAGTTTCGTGTGTATCCAGACCAGACGGTTGAGATTTCAGCACCTCACGGCAATACGTCAGAAGAAATTGAAACTAAGGTTGAGAAAAGGAAAAGATGGATTAAAAAGCAACAGAATCATTTCGATAAATTCTATGGACGAAAACTACAGCTAGATTATGAGTCTGGTGAGACTATCAAGTATTTAGGCAGGCAATACACAATAAAGGTGATAGAGTCCAACACAGAAGAAGTAAAGCTCAAATCAGGGTATCTGAATATATATACAGCAGACCCAAAAGATAAGCAGCAAATAGAACTGAATATTAATGATTGGTGGTTGCGAAAAGCTGAGAAATATTTCAATAATTCATTGGATAATCTGTACCCAAAAATTGAACCTTATCAAATAGCAAAACCGATAATAAAGATACGTAAGATGGAAAAAAGATGGGGAAGCTGCATCCAGAACAAAGGAATAATAAATTTGAACCCGGAGCTTTTAAAGACTTCCAAGTTCTGTATTGAATATGTAATAATGCACGAGCTAGCTCATTTTAAATTTGCCAATCATTCTCAGGCATTTTCAAGATTCCTTAGAGTACTTATGCCCGATTGTGCTGAACGTGAGTACAAACTATCGAAGGAGGGGATGTAGAGTGTTTATTGAAGTTTATTTTTAAGAACCTCTACTAGTTCATCTATATCTCTAGCTGAACTTTGAACTTCATCTAAATCAATTTCACCTGTATCAATATCGTCAATATTGTTTGAGAGATTACGAACCTCTGACTCTAACTCATCAACAGTTTCATTAGCGGTGGCTAACCCTTTTTTTAGCTTTGCTAATTCTTGTTGAGTTTCCTCTAATTCCTGTTGGTTATAATCTAATTCTTCCTGACAGTTATCTAGTTTCTGTTCAAGTTCCTCAGTAGTGCTTTTTGAACAGCTCGTAAGTATTGCCAAACATAATAAAGCAAGTAGTGTTATTAGTTGTTTATTCATTTTCTGCATTTCCAGTAATTATATAATTTAATTTAGATATACTATTTCATATAGTCATCATGCCATATAAGTGTTTGTTTATAACAACTCTCAACCGACTCAGAGAAGGATTGATCACTAATATTTGTGTATGCGAAAGTAGATTTAAATAATAATTCTTTTGAATCCTCTATAATTCTTGTTTGTAAAAGATCTATAGTCACTGTATTCCCACCATTTAAAATGATAAGATTTATTAGGAGTACATAATCGTATTCTTTTATGTTATCCCATTTGTAACAATAACCATAAGTTCCTAACTTATTAAATATTCTTGAATCTCCTAACTTCGTCCATAGTTCGTTTGAAATTGTATAATCAGTTTCACCCTCTTTTACCCATAGATGAATTTTAGGTTTAGTGCTGGTCTGTGCTTTTATGATATTCGCAGCAAATACAAGTAGTATGACTATTAATAGCTTTTTCATATTCTGTTTCCTGTTGATTTCTCGTTTTTACAATTTAAAACAATTGGTATTATTTTCCTAGACCATTTTTCTTCGTATCGCATTGTGCTATATTAGTAGTAGCGGCATCCGGTTTGGTAGTTGTTGGGTTAGTTTTATGCTAAAAAGATGAAATCGGATACAATTTTTCGTTAATTTTCCCTCTAAATGCCGTTTTGTACGATATTAGAAGACAGTTTATGACTATCCACGGATAGAGGAAGATGAGAAGTTTTTTCCAAAAGATAGAATCTTCTTAATAAACGCCGTATATTCGGAAGACAGTCGAGTTTTGGTCGGGGGTTTAGGGCATATCTAGGTAATTTTCTTTAAATTCTCTAGGATTATTACGGATTCTAGTATAAAAAGACGGACTAAGCTCCGGTCAGAGCATAGCCCGTTTAATGTTATACGCCTATTTCTTCCTTGAATTACGCAATGATTCCATATACTTAGTCAATCGCTCTAGCTCTTTGTTATACGATTGATTGAATACAGATTCTCCTATTTCCTTTCTTAGGTAATCTACTATCAACACAGCATCTTTTGGTGTTACCCTCTGGTCACCAAACTTACTACTAAGTTTATTCTGGTGATTGTTCGGATATATATTGATTGACACTTCAGCAAGTGTAAAACCTAAATCGTAAATAGTTTCTCTTAACAGAGACAGGTCATTTTTTATTATTTCAGTTATATTCATCATACAACTCCTTTATTAGTGAAAAAATTAGTTAGCATAGGAGGGTAAAGCCCATACAATCTCGTAAACTCGTAAACTTTTCCATCGATAAGTTTCCAACTTTCCAAGTTTGTACGGCTCACCTGCTAGCTTTTACCCTTTTAGTCTGTATCTTCCATAGCCCAGCTTCTCAAATAGTGTATCATTTTTCAAATGCTTGTCTATTGTCGAACTTTGGAACATGGATTTACAGTATTCTACTACTTCTGATCGGGTGAACTCATTTCCGATTTGTCGGAGGATTTTCACCAATCTTTGTGCGTTAGTCAAAGGTGTATTGCTTAGATTAAAAGATAAATCGGATGCAACCGAAATAGATTTCATAACTATCTCTACGGCTACCCTCATTACTTGTTTATCTATGACTATATCATCGCCTTCAGGAGCTTTTGTCTCTAGTAGCTTGATTAGTATTGCTAATTTCCAAGCATAGCCACCATGTCTCTTTACAACCGATTTAAGTAAGGCATCAGATTTGAACTTCTCGAATACCGGTTCAAAGTGTCTATCAAGATAATCAGACGCTTCCTGCTTTTTGATTATATTAGGTGTATTCGTCTTATAGTGATTGTAAATATCAAGCAAGTACTCTTGCTCTTGACTTATGTCTTGCTTCTCGTCAAAGATTAGGTTTTTCTTCCATTCATCTTTGCCTTGCATAGTGAAGTACATAAATCTTGAATAGAGTCCATTAGCTGTATCTTTGAATACTGCATTGAGCTGCGACGGCGTACCGGTTAGATATACCGTTACTCTTGGATATTTGATGTGTATGTCCTTTGAATCTCTTCTATGTTGCGAGAATGACTCATTGGAAGCACCTTGTCTGAAAATCGTATCGTAATCACCCCACTCTTTGGAATTGGCTGATGTGAAGCTAGTGATTTCAGTATCATAGAATATAGCCATACCCTCGTTAATATGCAGCCGATGCACCATCTCGCTACTCGATATATTCATAGATAGGAATAAACATTTCATCTTACCTTCGTTTTCGACGGTCTTCAGCTCTTCATCTATTTTCAAGAATACTTCTTTCACTAAATTGGTAGCACTTTTGCCAGAACCTGATTCAGCCAGAGTAATATTAGATAAATTTAAGGATGCTTTGCTACCGCTATAACTAAAATCAATCTCAGGGAATATACCAGATGCAAGTATTAGAAACGTGTACAAAAGAAATGATTGATTCTCATCATTCTTCACTTTGTTTATTATTTGCTGCACCTGCTTCGGCATACTCAAAAAAACAAATTCAGGGTAAACTATGTTTTCCAAATTATACTCTATGCCTGCTGGTGGTTCAATACTATTAATCTGTTCTTCTAGTTGTCTGTCATTGTAGTTAAAATAGTCATTTAGCTTCTCTATGTTAATTGGATTCCTCTCTCCACTTGTAAAGCAGTCATCAATAGTTCGGAACGCTAATGCTATATCGGTTAGGTCTCCTCTTCTACTAATACTTTCTTTCAATGAAGAAAGAGCTTCACCTTTATCAATAAACCCGGCGGCACAGTAGCCGCCGAGTAAATATGATATTTTAGTCAGTCGTGTATGTTTTTCTCCATTTCTAGAGCTTTGTATGAATCTGTCAGCAAAATCAAAAATTGATTTTGGATTGTCTCTCACTACCTCTATCTCATTAACGAAATCGGGGTGAATGTAATAAAGATTGGAGTCAAAGGAAGTAAAACAAGCTCGTGCAATATCTTTGCCCGATTTATCTATACATATGCCTAGCTCTTGTTTTAGCAGCTTTTCATAGTAATGAAAGTAATCAATATGTTTTCCAGCATCGGAACAACTCTTTAGCACTACCTTTATACCATTACCCGAAGGAGATTTAAAGCACAATATTATAGGGATATGAAGGTCTATTATTTGAGATTGGAGTTCGTTCGGATTTGGAACATTATCAATATCTAAGCAAACATAGCCCGAATAATTTATAAGACCATCAAGTCTTCTTAAACTGAAAGTACCGGAAAAGGTAAAGAAGTCTAGCATTTGTGCTTTTAGAGCTTTCACACCAGCTCTAATTCTATCAACAATAGCTTTGTTACTTATGTCTTCACTAATAGATTTAGCGACAGTTGTAAGACTAACATCTTTGTCCTTTTGCGTATTCTTGATTGGTGCTTTGAAAAAGCTAACCAATCCACTATCACCTATATAGTAGTCAGTTGAAAAGGAAGTTACAGCTTCCTTTTCGCATTCTGTTCCAAAAAACTCTTTTAGTAAGTTTATGTGGTCGTAAGTAACACTATTCTTAATATAAGAATAGTGTCCGTCCTTGTTCATTATTACCTGAATAGGTATATCCGATATAGCAGCTATTGTATAAGCTCCTACTCCATTGAACGCCGCACCGGTTGATTCAATTATTGTTCTGAACACATTGGTATTCAATTTCTGGTGGTCTATTATATTATTCGTCTTCATAATATACCTCCGAAACTAGATTGTTCTTTTAGAGATTTGAGTACGCTTTCATAATCGAATAGGATACGACCTCCAATTTTGATTTGGCGGATTATACCTTTTTGGCGTAATCTATACAATGAGGATATTGATATCCCTAACTCTCGTGAGAGTTCTTTTATTGAGTGTAATCTAGCATTCATGACTAGACTCCATATTAATTTATAAAATAGCAATAATTGCTTCTATAAATCAATACGTGTCTAACGCACTGATATTGCTAGGGTTAACTCACACTATAAAGGATGTATTAAGGATGTATTAAGGATGTATTTTTACATCTTTTAGGGTAATACACAACATAGATGTGATATGAGTAAGATGTAAAATAAATTGGAAAAAGTCTATTTTTTTGAAAATTCTATCAAGTACTCTAGAAATTCAGTTGATTCAGCAAGTGAAAATGCTTTATCTTTCTTACAGTCAATAGATGTATGTTTTCGATGTTGCCAAGCACTACGGATGCCATTACGTTTATATGGTGTGTCTTTTTTCTTATATAGTAAGTCTGAAAACATGTCAAATTGTTCTTCATAAGAAAAGCGATATATTTTTTTTATTTGAGTAAATGCAACTACTACACAAGGGAGAGTATTAGGAAATAGTATAAAATAAGCTGGAGCGGCATTATCATCCCAAACACCGAACTTATCAAAATGTTTTACCTCAGATTCTTTTAACTCACTAATTCGTCTGTCAATAATCTGAATGATTATTTTCCCTTTCTTGTCGATATCATTAATAATTTTTTGGTCGCCGCCGGGTATGTCAAATGGTTTATCGTACCCTGTTAATTGAAACTTACCTTCAGTTGAGTAAAGGTCAATTTGAAACTCATCAGGTAATTTTCGTTGAATAAAAATGAAAGAATCCTTTATAACTTCAAGTTGCTCTATTGCATTAATACTATTAATTTCATCATCCCATTCATTAATATTTTTAAAATGGAGATTATCAATATAAAACTTTGTTAATTCGTAAGATAGCTGCAATTTATCCATAGCCTCAATATTTTTTTATAATTCCCACAAATCCTCGATAATATTCTGTTTAGCAAAGCTCGAAGATTTTATATATTTCTGCAAAGTTGATAGATTCTTGTGTCCGGTATATAGCATAATAATATGCAGAGGTGTACCTTTCTCTGCTGCTCTAGTGGCGAATGTCCTTCTGCCAACGTGTGTCGATAGAAGTTCCCATCTATACTTTTTAATCGTTTCTCTATAATTACCAATTATTTTTACAGAAGTTTCAATATCATTCATTTCCGCTGATTTTCCAACTTCTTTTAGTCCGGCGTTGATAATTTTTCTATCTATTCCTGATCTATAAAGTGATTTCAATTTCCCTAACATATCTTTGACATTTTGATTTATTGGTAGCCTAGTCTTAGCATTAGTTTTTATTTGGGTTATTGTCATCTCATCACCAAAGACATTAAATTCTTTTATTACTTCTAACAAGTCAGAATATCTAAGTCCTATGTTGCAATTTACTAAAAGAAATAATCTTGCAAATTCAATATCTGGGTTATCAAAATTTAGTTCTGATATTCTCTTATATTCCTCTTCCCTTAGAACTGTTGTAAATAATGGCTCTCCTTTTAACACCTTAAAATCCATATATTCACTACTATTATGATACTTATGTCGCTTTGTCCAATTCATAAAAGTTATAATCTTAGAAATATTAGTTCCTATTGTAGCAGCAGTATTTTTTTTACCATATAGGTATTCTACAAAATCATTATAAAAGTCTAAGTTAATGTCGTCGAATTGAAGCAGGACTTTCTTCTCTCTTTGATATCGGGTAAGTTTATTTCTTGTGTTGATATACCCTTCCATTGTTTTGACTTTTGGTCTTTTACCATCTTTTGTATAAACTTCTAAAAAGGTATTAAATACATCTACAACTGAAAGATTTTTTTTATCTTTCTCGACTCCTTTGCTGAGTATGTCTTCAATTTTATCTTTTATTTGTTTTTTTGTTACTACGGTGCTGTAGCTAATTGTTTCATTATAAAACTCAATGATAGATTTCTCAACCTCATTAAGATAATTATTGAAAAGGTAGGATTTATTATTAGCTGCTTTTAATCGGGATTTTTTTAAATCCCAATGAATAGTTGGTACTGTTTGCCCGAGTGATTTCTGCTGTCTCAATCCATCCCAAGATGCAGAAACTGTTAATGGTGATAATTTATTGTGTTTGTTCAATAAGTTAAATTTTACTCGTATCATATATATTACTCAATTTAGTTTTTATATATATACGTATGAAACGAATTTTAGTTTAACGTTATCCTTAACGAAAATAAGAATTATTGTCATCAGCTATGACCGAACAAGCAACCTTATGGAACAATCTATCTATTAAGTATATAAGTAAATTACGTTATTCTGAACGATATTCAACGAGTATAATCAATATTGAATAGTTATTAAACCCCCTTTTTTAAAAAAGGGGAATTTAAGAGAAGAGCCTCAAAACAACCCCTCTTCCCTATTATCAAACTTGATGAGAAAACTATTACGATGAATCCGGCACTTGCCGGATTTTTTTATGGCTGCAAAGTGGGATTTAGTGCCATAGCCCTTGTGTTTATCGAATCCATATTCGGGGAATTCGGCGTGATATTCTTTCATCATACTGTCCCTAGTTACTTTCGCTATTATGGAAGCGGCAGCAATAGAGAAAGACTTTGAGTCGCCCTTTACTATTGTTTGGAATGATTGGTACTTAGTTGATTTGAATCGGTTACCGTCTATTAGCAGCATATTGGGCTGAGTAGATAACTTACTGACTGCTAATTCCATCGCTAGATATGTAGCATTCAGTATATTGACTTCATCAATTTTGGCTTCATCAACTATTCCAATACCATAAGATATTCTTTTATCAGAAGTAATCTGATCAAACAGCTCTTCTCTTATCTTTTCAGTCAATTTCTTGGAATCAGTTAGTTTTGGTATTTCAAATTGTTCGAGGAATATAACAGCGGCAGCCACTACTGGCCCAGCTAGTGGGCCTCTACCCGCCTCATCTACCCCAGCGATTATTGGGTAGTCTTTTATTTGGGAGTTTTCATAGTCGAAGTTCGGGGTGGTCATAAATTTGTTTTTAATAAATGAAATATTACTTTTTTGAAATTTAAAAATATTCTCAATAATTAATAGAAATTCCAACACCAATATTCATATCACTATCATAATGAGCTGACAATCCAATATTGCGCGTTATGATATACTTTAATCCAGCCATATATTCTTTATCAGTATTTATCATAAATGCCATCCTCATTCGGGCAGTTATTGGTATGTCTTCTCTCATTAATTGTAATCTTACTTTCCCATCATGGAATGCTTCAGCTTGCAGAATTAATAGCATTGGTAGAGTGTATTCCGCTCCTAAACTAAAAGCGATTCTTTTGTCTTTCGTGCTTGTTTGACCAAATATATTTTTTTCTGATTCACCATCAGTCTTCCGATACCTAGCATCAACGCCAATAAATGGCATAAACCATTGCATTTGGCCTATGTATCTACCAAAATGAGTTTCCAATTCATATCCATGATGATCATTATATCCAAGTCGCCATTCAGTACTTAAACTCCATCTAGTATTTTGATACATTAACATACCATCATTACCATTGGAAGCAAAATCATTTTGAGCCATAAAGTGGAATTCCTGGTCATCGGATCTAACCTTATCATAAGCGGCTTCTTTATCTGGTAATTGAGGGTTAGGGGGTGAATTTTCATAAGAGAAAACCCTCCCCATACCACTCATCATGTGATAGAGTATATGACAATGAAAGAACCAATCTCCATATTCTTCAGAAGCCAAAAATTCGATTGTGTCCCTTTCCATTGGCATTATATCTAATACATTTTTCAAGGGAGCATAATCACCTTGTCCATTTATCACTCTAAAAAAATGACCATGTAAATGCATTGGGTGTCGCATCATAGAATTATTATAAAGTATAATTCTAACTACTTCCCCGGCTTTAATCTGTATTTTATCTGTTTCAGAAAGCGTTTTATTATCTAGACTCCAAACATATCTATTCATGTTACCAGTTAATTCGAATTCTAAGGTCTTCACATTAGATTCTTTAGGATATACAGTTTGTGTTGGAGATTTTAGCATTTTGTAATTAAGCGTTACTATACTTTTTTCTTCTTCCATCTTATGATTTGAATGATCCATTTCTTTTGAATCCATATTCATCTTTTTACTTTTCTTTTTAATTTCAGGATACATTACTCTATTCATATCCATCTTTTGTAATTCCATATTCATTCCCATATCGTCCATACTACCATCCATATTCATCATATTGTTCATCATTTTCATTCCTTCAAAATATTTCAGTCTAGGAAGTGGTGGTTGTGGAACTAATTCGCCCTCCCCAAAATTCAATAATGCTGAACCAATTCTATCTTCCGAAGTAGCCATAAATTGATATTGTTTCTGGTCTTCTGGTATTGTGATCACTACATCATAAGTTTCTGAGACACCAATTATAAGTCTATCTACCTCTACTGGCTCAACGTCAACCCCATCACTCGCAATAACTGTTAGTTTACCACCAGAATAGTTTAGCCAAAAATAAGTTGAAGCACTCCCATTTGCTATACGCAATCTGACTTTGTCACCTGCTTTGAAATTAGAATTGTTTAGCTCTGGTAGGTTAATCTCATTCTTTCCATTTATAAGGAATTTTTCATAGTAAACATCACTGACATCCATTGCTAACATTCTCTTCCACTCGTTTTCGATTTTAGTCCAAAAATGCCCTTCTACTAATGCCTCCCCATAGCTTTGAACTGTCCCTTTTTCTATTGCAAACCAATCATTTGCATTATGTAGGTATCTATGTACCGTACTAGGATTCATATTTGTCCAGTCACTAAGAAGTACATTATAACTTGGTAATTCATCTAATTGTCTAAATGTGGGGTCATCTTTCTT
This sequence comes from Ignavibacteriae bacterium HGW-Ignavibacteriae-4, assembly GCA_002839765.1. Taxonomy (GTDB): domain Bacteria; phylum Bacteroidota; class Ignavibacteria; order Kapaibacteriales; family UBA2268; genus PGYR01. Next base: position 13,988 of record PGYR01000007.1, on the reverse strand, counting down.
TTTGTTTATTGTCAAGGATCCATACATACCAATCTGCTCCTGGAGACCTGTATGAGAGTGATACCAATAAGTACCACTCTGCCTTAATCTAAATGCATAAGTATGAACGGTATTGGGCTCAATAGGTGCTGTAGTTAGATTAGGTACGCCGTCTTGTTCATTTGGGACTAGTAATCCATGCCAATGAAATGAGGTCGATTCGTCGAGCAAATTATGAACTCTAATAATTACACTGTCACCATCAGTAAATGTTAAGGAAGGCATAGGAATTTGACCATTTACAGATATTGCTCTTGTTTCTTCACCTGCAAAATTGACAATTGTATCTCTAACGAATAGATCATATTCTACAATATTTATTTCTTTTGCTATTGATTCGGTTAATGAGAGGATTAGAATCATTAAATAAGTAATTAAAATTTTATTCTTTTTCATTATGTATTTCTTCCTTTATTTCATTTGCAAAATAACCTGCTCTTTTAACTAATTCACTGACTTCTTGTGGATTCAGTTCGTTAGATTTTATTGTTAATACTTTATTTGGACTTTCTAAATCTACTTCCCAATTAATTATTTTTGATTCTCTATCAAGTACAGGTTTTACACTTGATACACATCCCATACATTTTATATTTGTATTAAATTTTAACTCTTTCATTTTAAATCTCCTTTATACTATTTGTTATTAAATATTAATATTTCTTAATCTTAAACTGTTTGCTACAACTGATACTGAGCTAAGTGCCATAGCTGCCCCTGCTATCATAGGGTCTAATAAAAATCCATTTATGGGGTATAGCAATCCTGCCGCAATTGGGACACCTAGAACGTTATAAATAAACGCCCAAAAAAGATTTTGTTTTATTCCTTTTACTGTTTTTCTTGATAGTTCTAATGCTTTTGGAATATAGCTTAGATCTGAAGTAATCAAAGTTATTTTAGCAACATCCATGGCTATATCTGAACCGTGCCCCATAGCAATACTAACATCCGATTGTGCTAATGCTTGAGAGTCATTTATACCATCCCCTACCATAGCTACTATTTTACCTTTTGCTTGAAGTTCTTCAATAAATTCTGCTTTTTCTTGAGGAAGAACCTCACCTTTAAAGTAAGTTAGATCGAGCTGGGAAGCTACAGCTTGTGCCGTTGATTTACTATCTCCAGTTAACATGTAAACATCAATACCAGAATCTCTTAATTTTTTTATCGAACTAAAAGACGAATCTTTGATTTTATCTGATATTGCTATTATTGCTAATACTTTATCCTCATCAGTAAAATATGTTACAGTCTTTGCTTCTTTTTGCCATTTACTGGTTAATTGTTGTTGGTTTTCATCTATTTCTACCCCTATCTCTTCAAGTAATTTTTTATTACCAACATAGTAATTCATTTTGTAATTATAAGATCCGAATGCACCTTTACCTGTAATGCTATTAAAATCTGTTAATGTTGTTGGTATTATTCCATTTTCTTTTAAATGTCTAACAATTGATAAAGCTAATGGATGTTCTGAGTTTGATTCTAGAGATAAGAGAATTCTTCTTTCCATTAATGATTCACTATCTATAAACCATTCAATGTCAGTGACAGACGGTTTCCCTTGAGTGATTGTCCCAGTTTTATCTAATACTACAGCATTGACATTTTGTGCTAGTTCTAAGCTCTCTGCATCTTTAATAAGTATATTATTCTCAGCACCTTTACCAATCCCTACCATTATAGCTGTTGGAGTTGCTAGTCCTAAGGCACAAGGACAAGCAATAACAAGAACGGCAATAGACGATAACAGAGCGTGTGATATATAATCCATACCACCAAATATAATCCAAACAAAAAATGTAACAATCGAAGCTAATATTACAATAGGTACAAAAATAGAAGCAATTTTATCGACTAATTTTTGAACAGGCGCTTTGCTACCTTGTGCCTGTTGTACCAATTTAACTATTTGTGCTAGGAAAGTATCTTCTCCTACTTTCTCAGAAATAAATTGGAAACTACCCTTTTGATTTAAAGTTCCTGCATATACTTTCTCTGATTCTTTTTTCTCAACGGGAATAGGCTCCCCAGTTATCATACTCTCATCAACAAATGATAGTCCTGATACTACTGTACCATCTACAGGAATTCTTTCCCCAGGTTTCACTACTATACGTTGACCAATTTTCACTTCTGATATTGCTACTTCTTTTTCAACTCCATCTATAATTAGATTTAAAGTTTTAGGCTGCAATCCAACTAATTTTCGAATTGCAGTTGTTGTGTTTGATTTAGCCTTTTCTTCTAATAATTTCCCTAATGTTATAAAAGTAATAATAACAGTTGCAGCTTCATAATAAACGTGTGGGTGGATACCATAAGAAATCCAGAATTCAGGATAAATAGTATTAAATAAACTATATATAAATGCAGTTCCTGTACTCATCGCAACTAAAGTATCCATATTAGCTTTCTTATACTTCAATTGTTTCCAAGCATTTATAAAGTAGCTACGTCCAAAATAGAATAATATAGGTAGTGAAATAAACAATGAAATCCATTTACCTAATTCCCATTCCATAAAGAACATACCTATAACGACTATCGGTAAGGTAAGAACTACTGACCAAATAGTTCTAAGCTTTATCTCTTGGTAATATTCATTTACTATATTATCATTGGTGCCATTTGGGTTTGATTGATCTATTATTAGTTCATAGCCTATGCTTTTTACAGCTTCCTCAAGCATTTCTAATTCTAAATCTTCCTTATATTCTACAAGTACACTATTAGTAGAAAAATTAACATTTGCACTAACAACACCTTCTACATAAGATAACATTGACTCTACACTTGAAGCACATGAAGCACAAGTCATTCCCTTAACTGGGAATATCCTTTTTACAGTTTTTGAACCACTTAATGGTTCATTAATTATTGATGTATTCATAATTTTTTAATCTCTGAAGTTAATTATGGTACAAAATTAATTTGAAGTACAATCAATTTTATTACAGTATTATGTAAAAATTCTATAAGATTATGACTAAATTTTATCTATTAGCTTTAAATGAGGGTCGTGTGTAACTCTAAATTCAGTAACAGTCATTCCTGTTTCTTTCTTGAATAAAGAGGAAAGATAAGAGACATTGCTGAAGTTGAGTTGGTAAGCTATATCAGACAATGATAATTCTTGATAGAATATTAATTCTTTAACTTTTTCTATTTTTTGTGATGTAATAAACTTCTCTATTGTGATACCTTCGATAGAGGAGAATAATCTACTTAGATAAGAATAATCATGATTGAGTTTTTGGGAAATGAGAGTAGAAAAATTTGTTTCCAAAGGTTCGTTAGAATGATGTATCTGTTCTATAATAATTGATTTGATTTCTGATACGACTTTAGATAATTTGTTTTCGAGCAATTCGAACCCAAGTGATTTTAAATTTTCCTCAAGTTTATTTTTAATAGAACTTTCTAATTCTTTCTTTAAATAGACCTGACCTAATTTAACATTTAGATATTCGATTCCTAATTCATTCAAGATGTTTTCTATAGCAAGAATACATCTAGCACAAACCATATTTTTAATATGTAGGATCATTTCGGATTCTCTTTCAATTGTTACTTAACTTAATTTTATAAATATTCTGCTCTTCAGTTAATATTTCAATAATTGTAGATTTATCATCAGAATCTATTCTTAATATGCTCAAATAATTATCGTTATTTAAGATATTATTATTGATGTATAATTTATCAAATGTTACTTCAGTATTAAAATTATAATTATTTAAAATTATTTCATTTTCCTTAGGCTTTATCTCTGTAACACAATCAGTTAAGAATGAATTTGCAATATGTTGAGATGATCTATTTAGAAAAAAATCTACTTCTTCAATTTCGAAAGTTCTTTTATCAATTATTTCGGTGTTACCTCGATTCATTGCAATGATAAAATTATCTAAATCAATAAGTTTCCTATAACTATTTAAATTTATTCCTTCTTTTATGACTTTATTATTTTCTATTTGATTTATTACAAAATCCTTATGATTTGAATAATAATAGAAATTCGAATTATCAATAGGGAATATATTTTGAAGATAATGTAACTCTGATTCGAGAGGTTCTTTTTTCTTTAAATCAAAAATAATATTTGTTTCAAAAAGTGTGGGATTTTTCGGGTTTTTTGACTTTTCATCATATCTATAATCTATTTTTGACCAAAGTTTGAGGATTACGTAAGCATTTTGATTCTTTATAAAAAACGAATTAATCCCGTAAAATTGACTTAATACATTTAATGCACTATTGTAGTAATCAAAAGTGTCAATATCACCATTTGCCCATGTTTGTGGCAAATTTTCTTTATTAATTCTTCTGTAATTGTTTTTTAAAGAATCAATCTTTAAATCTACCTCATTCACTTTATTGGTTTCATTATCATAAGTATATACTTTTTGATTAAATCCGTCGAAAAATATGGAGTTATTAATATCAATTCTTAAGAGGCTATTCACCGAAAAAATCAAATTGTCATCATTTTCCAATTTTATATTTTCTATTTTCAGTTGTGCTTCAGCATGTTTTACTATGAGTCTAGAGTCAAGTAACTGATGTAGATTATACTTAAATAGTAAGCCATCTTTTTTAATTAGATAAAAAGAACTCACTTCTGATGAATCCTTATTTAACATCATTTCTACTTTGTTCTTAAATAAGTCTTTATATTTCAAATAATCAAATTTTTTCTCCACTACAAGAAAAGTATTATAGTTAATGTTTTTCCTTTTAAGTTCATCTGTTGTACTATTGATGATTGAAGCTAAGCAAGGTGGACACTTGTATGAACTAATAATGAAGTAAACCCCATCATCTTTTCCTTTAAACTCATTGACTATTTGCTCTTCTGTGGAGCTTGCGACAGTGATTGAAACTATAAACAGAAGTAATTGAACTAAAAAAACATGCTTTTTTTTCATATAATCCTCTTTTTCTTGTTAAACGAAAATAAATAAATTAAGTTAAAGCATGAATTAATACACTCCTAATCAATCAATCTCAAAAATTCTTGTCTTAGATTTAGGTCAGAGAGTAGTCGCCCTCGCATAACTGATGTTACCATTTCCGAGTGGCTTTCGTCAGCAGAAACACCTCTGGCTATCATACAATAGTGCTTGGCTCTTATTACAACGCCTAGTGCTTTGGGCTCTAGTAGGTCTTGTAGGAAATCGACAATTTGTTCGCCTAGTTCTTCTTGTATTTGAGCTCTCTTTGCGAAGTATTCGGTTACTCTAGTTAGCTTAGATAGGCCAATTACTTTATCTTTGGGTATGTACCCAATAGCCGCATAACCTGAAATTGGTTGCCAGTGGTGCGAACAAAGCGACATCACTTTTATTCCTTTGGATATTACAAGGTCATTCACTTTTGAGCGATTTGGGAATACAGTTAGCTTCGGTGGTTTATTGAATCTACCTTCTAGCAATTCATTGACGTACATTTTCGCCATTCTCTCTGGTGTATCCGTTGAGTTTGGGTCATTCGGGTCTATTTTTAATATCTGTTGTATTTCTCTGAACTTCTGCTCCAATCGCATACGCATTTCTAACAGCTCTTCTTTGGAAAGCTCTTGGTTTGCATTGGCATCAAAACTCGGTATTTCGTCGAATAGTCTATTACTCATTTTCGAACCTCTTTATCTCTATTGGCTCACCGAAGTACTCAACCCACGAGCTAGGAGTCTCGTATAGTTTCAGTTTATAAAGCTCACCATCTGTTATATGTGGCTTTACTATATCCCATATTAGCACAGTAATATTCTCTACTGTAGGTATTACACCTTTCAGAAAATCCACATCTACATTCAAATGTTTATGATCTAAGTGAATTAATACATTATTAACTAATATGCTTTTCAACTTTTTAAGGTCTATAACGTATCCTGTATCAGGGTTAGGTTTACCTTTTACAGTAACTTCTAATACATAGTTATGACCGTGTCCGTTCGGGTTATTGCATTTATCATATACTTCTTGATTCTTCGCAAAATCCCATTCGGGGTTGAACAATCTATGTGAAGCACTGAACTCTACACTTTTAGTAATAAACAACATTTTTAAATCCTAAATTGAATTTTTACAGTATTACGGTATTATGCCTGTAATATTTGTAAATTTGAATAACAAATTAAACAAAGTTACGAAAAATGAAAAAGATATTATTTATTCTTATCGCTTCACTTCTTTATAGTTGCTCATCAGTGAGCGAAAAGAAAAGTGAGCTGAACACTGAATTCAAGAAACTACGCAGCATAACCCCAGCAAATCTGGAGTTCTCTGGTAAAGTAGATATAGATATGAACGGTCAAAGCCTGAGTTTGAATACAGACATTTACTCAGCGGCTAGCGATTCTGTACTAATGATACTAAAGGCATTCATGGGGATTCCTGCGGCTAAAGTATATGCCAATCCTCTTACTTTTATGGCTTACAATGCATTAGAAAATAAGGCGTTCTATGGCGAACCAACGAAAGAGAACATGGTGAAAGCTATGCGATTTGGTTTTTCTTATAATGATATGATTGCCCTATTGAGAAATGAGCCAAACTTGGAGATGGATTATAAAGTTAATAAAGAAGGCTCTAATGCCCAGGAAATATTATATTTTAGATATTTCAAAGATGAGTTCATAGAGTACATCAAGTATAATATCAAAGATAATTATATAACCCAATACCAACAGAAATCAACTGATAATACCCTACTTCTGAATGTTTTTTTCGAAGACCCCAAAATGGTAGGCAAACGTAATATGCCTCATAAAGTAACGGCTCTGATACCAGAGACAGAAGGAAGTGTAAAGTTTAGATTTGATGAGATAAAATCAATTGATAAGTTTGATAAAGGATTCAATTTTTCAATTCCAAGTAACGTCACGAAAATAAAGCTATAAACCATTGTCAATAGATACATTACAAAAGAACAATGTATTAATGCTATTTATAGTACTGATAGTCTGTTGCCTATCTGGAACTAATGCCCTCGCACAAGATCAAGACAGCACTAAAGTTTTAATCGACTCAACTATCACTGATAGCACTGCTGACGAGTTATATTTGGATATAGATTCTGATTTGGAAAAGAGGGTAATATACTCAGCCAAAGATAGTGCTGTATTTATGCCAAATCGGAATATGCTTCGCCTTAGAGGAGGAGCCAAAGTTGACTATGGAACTGATAAATTAGAAGCTGAGGTTATTCTATTCGATTTGGGTAAATCTAATCTAGAGGCCTATGCTATACAAGATAGCAACGGTACATACTATGGATTCCCCAAATATAATCAGCAAGAGAACGAGTATTTCGCAAAGCAACTAACTTTTAATTTCAAAACCAAAAAGGGTATAATAAGCTCTGGGGAGACCGAAATAACCGAAGGTTTTTACTTTGGTGAGAAAATAAAGCGTATCAACGAAACTGATATTTTCATAGAGAATGGTTTCTATACTACTTGCGATGCACCACACCCCCACTATTACTTTGGTTCGCCGGAGATGAAAATAGTGAATAAAGAAAAAGTCCTAATCGACCCGCTTATCTTCTATGTAGAAGATATTCCCGTATTCATTTATCCATTTGGTATTTTCTTCCCTAATAAGGGTGGTAGGCAATCAGGGCTGATGGTTCCTTCATTTGCTTTTTCGGCAGGAAGAGGAGTAATATTTGACGATTTGGGATTCTATTGGGCAGCGTCTGAGTTCTGGGATATGCAATTCACGACTGATTTCTACTCTAAAGGAGGATATCTATTAGGAACTGCAGGGAGATGGAATGTAAAAGACCAATACTCAGGAAGTGCGAGCTTTGAATATGGAAAGACTAGATTTAATACTGACGATGAGTATTTAACAGCTTGGAAATTCAAATTGGATCACAAGCAAAACTTAACGCCTTATCAGAACATTAGTGCAAATCTGAATTTCTCCTCTTCAGATTTCAATAGAAATACATCTGCTAATATAAATCAGAGGATAACTCAAACCATCACTTCCAACGCATCATATAGTATGTCTTTCGACAATGGGTCTAACCTTTCAGCAGGTTACAATAGAGAACAGAATATAATAACTGACGAGCAAACACAGAACATCCCTGTTACTTATAGTATTCCGAACTTAACTCTATTCAAACTCTTCGACAAAGATGTTACTTTCAGAAATTCTTCTAGACTGAACTATACTCAGCAGACTAGACAAAACATAGATTTGGGACTAGAGATACCCGACACTACTTTCAGAAGTGAAGAAAGAAAATACTTGAGTCATTCACCTTCGATTACTTTTAGTTTACCTAGAATATTTCATTTCAATATTACTCCTAGTTTTAACTTTGGAGTTAATAATTATTTCCGAAAAATGACCCGTTCCTACAATAGTGAGTCCGAAGAAATAGAGCAAGATTTCGAACAAGGCTTTTTCTCTGAGTACTATTATAACTACGGTGTTAGTGCGCAGACAAGACTATATGGTATGCTGAATTTTGGTGAATCTGGGTTGAAAGCACTACGTCATACTTTCGAACCAACTATAAGCTATAGGATTAACCCTGACTTCTCTGACCAGAGCTATGATTTTTATGGCACGTATTATGATACTAAATTAGAAAGAGAGATCACTTATAATAAATTCGATGCAGATGGTGGAAGCCACGCATCATCAAATTTACAACAAAATATTGGCATAAATTTGGTGAATAGATTCGAAGCAAAGGTTTCAAGTGACTCTTTAGATAAGAATTTGGAACTATTGCAGTTCAATTTGAATACGAATTATAACGTAGCTGCTGATTCACTTAATTGGAGTGATATTAATACATCATTCAGAACACCAGCAGTGAGTTTTGTTACTTTTTCAGGTAATGCTAATTTCACATTGTACGATGAAGCAGATATAAGAAATGCTCAAGATGAGAAAGTTGGTGTAGAAAAAATTAACAAATTTTTATTTGAAAATAATAAAGGATTAGTTAGATTAACAAATCTTAATCTATCATTAAGCACAAGTTTCGATTCCGATGGGATAAAAGTTGCTGATAGTTTTGGCAAAGATAATGAGCCAGTTGACTCTGCGGAGACTACAAGTTCTTTGGGCGATAGATTTTCGAGGAGAATGAATCTCAATGAAGAAGATAGAGATTTATTCGGAGAGTGTAATGCTGGTTATCAGCCAATTAGTGTTCCTTGGTCTGTGACATTGGGTTTGAACTTCAGATATTCGCAACCTTTCGAGGATAGAATAGATAGAAGTGTTAATCTAAATTTAGGAATTCGATTCCAACTGACTGAGACATGGAAATTTGACGCAAACGGTCTATACGATTTGATAGACAATAAATTAGACAATACAAGTGTTAATATAACAAAAGATATGCACTGCTGGGATTTATCAGTTAGGTGGTATCCAACAGGGATAAACCAAGGGTTTTACCTGAGATTTGGAATAAAGGCATCACAGTTACAAGATTTGAAATTGGAAAAACGTGATGACCCAATATATAGATAAATATGAAAAACATATTAGTCATAGAAGACGAAGAATTTGTAAGAGAGACCATATCCGACATGCTCGAGATAGAGGGCTATATACCTATTCTTGCGAAAAATGGTGAAGCTGGGCTTGATTGTTTAACTCAAATTAAGCCTGATTTAATTCTATGTGATATTAATATGCCAGTTATGGACGGTTACGAAGTCCTAGAAAGATTGAAATCTACCGAAAGCCTCTCCAATATTCCTTTTATATTCTTAACAGCTAAAGCTAGCAACGACGATATGCGTCGTGGCATGGAACTCGGTGCGGATGATTATATATTCAAGCCATTCAAAGCAAGAGATTTGCTTAATGCTATCAATACACGATTAGAAGTTTACGACAGAAGTAAAGTAATGACTGAAACGAAGTTAGATGAGCTTCGTTTGCAACTTGCGTCATCTCTTCCGCATGAATTCAGGACTCCGCTTAATGTCATATTAGCTACATCTCAATTCCTCCATAAGAAAATGGATATGATGGAAAAAAATGAGATAAAGGATATGATTTACAATATAGTCAATTCAGGAAATAGACTTAGTAAACTGATTTCTAATTATCTAGTTTATACTAATCTATTGTTGAACAAAGAAGAACTTGACTTCAAAGATAAGGTATTCACTAATTACACTATAGACCCAGAAGATATGATTGAAAATTCATTCTTGAGAATGGCGTCCGAATTCGAAAGGATGGAAGATGTTGAGATTAATTGTGTACCTGCTGTTATAGATGTTTACCCAGAATATTTCTTGAAAATAGCTGACGAATTAGCATCTAATGCATTCAAATTCTCTAAAGATGGTACTAAGATAAATGTTAGCACTTATATTGAAGGAGAGCAATACATAATGATAGTCAAAGACAGAGGTATCGGATTTGATTTAACTAAGTTAGACGAAATTGGTGGCTTCAAGCAGTTTGGTCGCAAGACTATGGAACAGCAAGGAATGGGTCTTGGCTTAGCAATAGTAAAACTTGTATGTCAGAGATTCGATTTATATATAAAAATAGATTCTGTGCCAAACGAAGGAACTACATTTACTCTAAAATTCCCCATTAAAAAAGAGAGTGTCTAAACCTAGTAGATTCTTAGGATCAAATGTTTTTTTCACCTCTAGCATTCCTTTTATTTCATCGACTTTAAACATGTACTTCATATATGGTCTTTTGATTTTACCAATACCATGTTCCGCTGAAATAGTACCATCTAACTCAATTGCTAATTTCATCATATCGTGATAAAACTTGTCTGCTTTTACTTTATCCTCCTCGCTCTTAACGAAAAGATTTGCATGCAAATGACAATCACCTAGATGCCCGAATACTACATAATCTAATCCCATTGAATTCAACTGAGAGTACATCTCATTATAGTATGAACGGAATGAAGCTGCATGAACTGCAGTATCTGTATATATTTTTTGTTGTCCATATTTAGTTAGTAGTTCGTTTACGGCGAGAGGTAAATCATGACGGAATTTAGTGATTTTATCCCTTTCTCTATCATTCATAGCGACCCAAGTCATATCTACCAAATCTGTATGCTCCAATGTCAATTCATATAGTGCAAGAGTATCGTGCTCGAGCATTATAGAATTAGTCTCAAATTCTACCCATACTGCACCCATAGCATCCGTAGGTAAATCCCTATGATGTTCTGATAATAACCTTAGAGAATTGTGGTCGAAATATTCGATAAGTCTAGGTCTTAGTTGACGAGGATTATCATTTCTAAGATATTCAGCGAAATTCAATAGATTATTATAATCATCGAAAAATACGATAGCAGAAAGAACCTCTTCTACTTGATATAGTAAATCAAGTCCTACTTTCTTGACTATACCAAGTGTGCCCTCGCTCCCAATAAATAAGTCAATCAAATCCATATCAGGTCTTAGAAAATAACCAGCCGCATTCTTTGAGGATTTTGGTATTCTGATATTCGGGATACGAAATTTTATAACATTACCATTAATTGTGTGTACTTCGGCATCATTTCCATTCGCTATGCACTCTCCTCTTTTTAGGTGTAATTCATCGCCATCCGGAAGTATAATTTCTAAATAATTGACAAAACTTCGAGTAGGCCCGTACTTGAAAGTCTTAGCTCCCGATGCATTATTAGCCACATTCCCTCCTATTGTACTCCAAGTCTCTGTAGGATTCGACGGATACATAAGATTATGTGCTTTTAGCTCATCGTGGAAAGTCTGTAACCGAACACCGGGTTCTAGCAGAGCCGTTTTATTAGCAACATCAATAGATATTATCTTATTTAATCTCTCTGTTGAGATTAGAACTCCTGAAAGTGGCACTCCCCCACCGGTCAGACCAGTTCTTGCCGCCGAAATAGTGAACGGTGTATTCGTAGAATACAGTTCCTTTACCAAAGGACCAATCTCAACTATACTTTCTGGCATAAATACTTCATCTGCCATTCCTTTATAATTAGCAGCATCTCTTTGGTATTCTACTTTTCCTTCTTCGTCAGTTATTTTTATCATACTAGTTATACATTCCTTCTATTTCAGATTTATATTTCTCTAAAATAACATTCGTTTTCATACTCATCTTCGGAGTTAGTTCTCCAGTTTCTATCGAAAAAGAATTAGGTACTATTCTTATTTTCCTTACTCTTTCGTATTTAGCTAGAGTATCTTGATGTTCATTTATGTCTTTCATTACTAAATCGTTAATATCTTTGCTTTTAACCAAATCATAGTTAGATTCAAAGGCAATATTTCTTTCAATTGCTATACTTTTCAATAATTCAAAATTAGGTGAAATTAGTGCCGTTAAGTAATCTTTATTCTCACCAAATATAGCAATATGATCAATATATTCACTCATTCTAATCATATCTTCTATTGGAGCTGGAGAGATATTCTTCCCTCCACTTGTAACTATTATACTTTTAATGCGGCCAGTTATTTTCAAACTGCCAGTAGAAGTAAATTCACCAATATCACCAGTATGGAACCAATTATTATCATCAATACATCGCTTAGTAGCCATATCATCGTGCCAATAACCTTTCATTACTGAATCACTTCGGACTAGTATCTCGCCTGATTTGTCAATTTTCACTTCTACATTACTAACAGGTGGCCCAACTGTACCTATTTCCAAATTGGACGGTGTATTAGCGGACACAACTGGCGAACATTCGGTCAAACCGTATCCTTGCATTATTTTCAGCCCAATAGAATGGAAGAACTTCTGTACTTCTGGATTTAGAGCTGAACCTCCAGAAACAATATGCTTCAATCTACCACCCAATTTCTCACGCATTTTAGAAAAGATTAACTTGTCATAAACTAATAATTTCAACTTATCTTTTAATGGAATTTTTTCTACATCTATATACTTATTTGAAAGCTCAAGTGCCCTATATACCAAGTCCCTTTTGGATTCAGTCTCATTATTCAGTGCATTTAATATTCTGCTTTTTACTGTTTCTAGTAATTTAGGAACTACTGTTATTATTCTTGGTTTCACTTCATTCAAATTACTCGATAAAGATTCAATAGACTGAGCTATAGTAACTACACCACCTGTAATTAGAAAAGTATAAATCACAGTTCGCTCAAATACATGACACATTGGAAGAAATGATAAAAATTCATCAGTCGCATTTTTAATTCCAGTATCCCAAATTGAATAGACGTTTGTCAATACATTCTTATTAGTCAGCATCACGCCTTTAGGATTACCAGTAGTACCCGAAGTATAAATAAGTGTAAGAATATCATCAATATCTACTGACTGTGAAGCCGTTATCAGTTGGCTTTTAAGGTTTTCATAATTATAATTCTTCTCAACAGACTCTATTAGATTATTCATAGAGTATATGCTATTAGATATATCCTCTAACCCATCGTCCATAGTTATAATGTACTTCAGATGCTCGAGCTCATTTCTAACAGATAGAATATTATTCAGCTGTAGTTTATTCGAGACAATAATAATCTTAGCATCACAATCATTGAAAATATATTTTTGTTGTTCGGGGGTAAAACTAGGAAACGTAGGAACATTAATAATACCAATACTATTAGTAGCCATATCTGCAATTAGGAATTCTATTCTATTCTCCGATATTATACCAACTCTATCTTTTGAGGCAATACCCAAATCAGTTAGTGCTTTATTGAAGCATATAACCTTCTTCAAAAATTCACCTTTTGACATAGGAATAAGTTCTTTATCTCTATAATATTGCAAAATAGATTCAGTATTACTCTTAGTCCTGAGTGCATCAAAAAAGCTTGTAAAAATTGAGTTCGAATTCAAATTCATTTTCCACCTATATGAGGTATAAATATATAATTTTTGTAATTTAAGATGATATAGATAAAAGAAATTAAATAAAATTTGGGAATTAAATGAAAAATTTATTCTTCG
>PGYR01000068.1 GCA_002839765.1 Ignavibacteriae bacterium HGW-Ignavibacteriae-4 | reverse complement strand
CATATCTGTATTGCCATGTTGTACCTGATGTAATTTCAGTTGCATCATCTGATTGGAATAAACCTGCTGTTACATTTACAGTATTGAAAGTGAAAACAGGAGTAACTTTAACGTTTTGTGTTTTAGAGAATGAAGTACCTCCGTACTTAACTTTTACTTCAGCATTTGTTGGATTGCCATTTATAAAAGCCCAATAACCATTGCCAGTATTATCTAATCCTAAGTTAGAGTAATTACCAGAACCATATCTATAATCAAAATCACCTCCAGCTAAACCAGCGCCTAAACTATTTTTCAATTGAACGAAAATTAGAGCTTGGTTCATACTGCAACCACTGATTGCAATAGATTGTTGAGTTGCTAAAGTATTTCCGTTATAGAATCTAAAATTATAAGTTCCTGGGAATAAGTAAGTGTTTGCACCTATAGTCATATAGCTACTATAATAGTGATTATACTTAACAGTACCTGGATAATTGAAAGTTACTCTTGTTGGGTTAAATTCAAATGTAGTAACAGGACCTGCTATGGCTACTGTTTTTACTTCTGATGAATTGTGTTTTGTAGCTTTGAATTTATATGTACCTGGGAATAGTTCGATTGAAGCTATACCTGATGCAGTTGTAACGCTTGGAGACAAGCCCATATAACTACTATAATAGTGATTGTATTCGACTGTTACACCTTCTACACCAGTATTTAATTCACAATCCTTAACATGAGCTTCAGCTAATGCTGTTTGGAAATCTACTGAAGCTGTTAAACCTGAAGCTGGAATATTTAGCATCTCAGTCTGAACTGAATTATCTTTTGTTGCTTTGAATTTGTAATTACCAGGGAATAGCTCAATTGAGGCATTACCACTAGCATCTGTTGTTGAAGGAGACAACCCCATATAACTACTATAATAGTGGTTATATTCTGTTTTGATTCCACCAAATGGATTACCATTGTGATCCATAACATGAGTAACAAATGTAGATGTTTGGAAATTTACAGTTGCAGATGTACCTGGTAATAAGATTTCTAGTTCCTTGTATTGAACAGAGAAATCCTTAGTTGCTTTGAATTTGTACTCACCAGGGAAAAGTTCAATTGAAGCATTACCACTAGCATCTGTTGTGCTTGAAGACATACCCATATAACTGCTATAATAGTGGTTATATTCTGTTTTGATGCCTTCGAATGGACTATTATCAGTATGCATTACGTGTGTAACAAACTCAGAAGTTTGGAACTTGATGTTATTGGGTCCACTTATTATATATTGTATTGAATTATCTTTTGTTGCTTTATATTTCCAAATACCATTATTATTACCAGTTGGTTGATCACTTGTGAATAATATACCATTCGCATCTGTAGTTCCTACTGGAGTATAGCTACTATAGTAATGATTTCTAGCAATTGGAATATTTGGTAATGGTGTACCATCGTGTTTAACTGTTTTGAAGATATTTACATTTCCTTCCATAGTACAACCAGAAACAGCAAAACTAGTAAACTGGATATTCCCGAAATTGAAATAATATGTGCCTGCCATTAAGTACATACCTTGGGTTAATGTTCTCCAGCCATTACTATAATAAGTTATATTACCACCGTAAACATAATTCATTAGTGTTGCATTAAAAATTATATCTTGAGAAGCGCCACTAACTGCAATGCCGTTTGTTTGCTTAGAAGTCCCATTTACACTCATACTAAAAGAAAAGTTACCCGGTAATATTTCTATCGAAGTATTTGTCGCTTGATTAGCTTTCCATCCTTGGTTACCATAATAAGTAAATGTAGAATTTGGCACATCTTCGGTATTAGTACAATTCATTAGTCTTGGTGTAACTGTAGTAGTTGTGAATACTATTTCAGTTGAAGTACCACTTACAGTTTGACCATTCTTTTGTTCACCTGAATTATTATATTTCATAGAAACTGAATAGTTTCCAGGTAATAACTCTAAAAGATCACCGGAATTGAAAGAGGCTGACCAACCAGAACCATAATAACTAAAAGTACCACCTGTCAATGTATGACCATCACTATCCTTTACTAAAGCAGTAGTTGATACTGTTGCAAAAGTTACTATTGGGTCAGATGTCGTTATAGTTTGTGACCTAAGCTTATAAGTCATTGTGTACATTATGCTAGTTCCATTAACACTAGCTGTAAATGAACCATCACCTTGGTCAATCGCTGTTTGCCAACCACCATCATAGTATTTCAACGTAGCACCTGTGGTGATGGGATTCCCACTACTATTATTTAAATAAATAGTTTTGGACGTTGCCGCATCTGAAATTTCAACTCCTGCTACTAACAAGAACGAAATTAGAAATAAGTACACTAGCCTTTTCATAGCTAAATTCCTGAATTATTGAATTAATTAAATTATTAACACACAATTCAAAAATAATCGAAAGGAAATATATGTACAATCACATAAAAATAGTATTTTTAATAAATACCAATTTTTCAGTACCAAGGAGACAATTTTAGTTTTTTTGTAATTATTTTTAGGTACAAACAAACAATGTATTGATAAAATCAATAATTTTTAATTAATCAATTTTCATCTTTTATAAGCTATTATTTTAAGGGGTTTGGGATTAGTACGTGTTGATATTTATAACTCAAAATAAGAATTAAATTCTTTAACAAATTTAATTTCTTACTAATTATTAATAAATGTCCATTTTGTTTCTAATTCGTTAATTATTATTTTTTGTTTGATGGTCAAGACTTCAATAGTTGTTTATCATAAGCTGCTTTTATCAGTCCAGCAGTGTTTGTTACTTTCAATTTTTGCATCATTCGGCGTTTATGAGTTTCTACTGTATGCCTGCTTATAAGGAGTAAATCAGCTATTTGTTTACTTGTCATCTCTTGAGCTATATATTCTAATATCTCAACTTCTCTTTTAGTCAGGAACTTTTGGGAATGAGAAGTAGGCATTACTTCAAAATGATCATCGCTGAAAAGTAATTCAAGAATGTCGTCAGAAATAAAACGCTTACCGTTTTTTACAGATTTTATAGCTTTAAGAATTTGTTGATCATTGTTCATTTTAGATACGTATGCATCTATACCAAGTTTTGCTACATTCTTAATCTTTGTAATATCCGATTCAGCAGAAACTACTATTATCTTTGTATTACCATTTATTTCCTTGAACTTAGGTATGAGCTGCACACCTTCCATATCGGGTAGTAGTAAATCAAGAAGTACAAAATCAATATAATTCGTTTTAAAGCATTTTAGTGCTTCTGCACCATTTTTTACATTATAAATAGTGCCTACATCTTGGATACCTTCTAACTGCCTTTCTATAAGAGTAGAAAGCATAAGGTGATCCTCGATTATCAGATAGTTTTGAGCCATAATAAATTGACCATTTAGTTTTACTAAAGTTCTAATTAAATAAGCAAAAAATCAAATGAGTTTTTACCGTTGAAACAGCCTGTAAATATATGAAAAATGATACTTATTTAAAAACAATGTTATATATTTGTTACCTCACTATGTCCAATAGTACCTTTATTAGCCTTGAAATAATAAATTATATGTTCTGTAATAAACAATCAATTGTTAGACCAATTTAGAGTTATTTAAAAAAAAGAATAATTACCACAAATAGCCACTTTTATTTTTCAAATAGTACATTGCTTGTTAATCAGTATATTTTTCTTAAATTAACCAATCATGTAATTATTTACGGAAATTATAAAATGGGAAACAACTCTCGACGACAATTTTTAAAGAATACGACACTAGCAGGAATAGCCCTAGGGACAATTACTAGTAGCCCAAAATCAAGTGCAAAAGAACCTGAATCAGTTAATCTCGAATGTTCGGTTACTACACTAGATTACTACGGTGAAGGCCCCTTCTACACAGACAATCCACCCATCAAAGAGGATGGGAAAATTGCCAAACCCGATGAGTCAGGACAAAAAATTCGGATAAGCGGTAGAGTGACTAACCTCGATTGCACAGAAATTCTTCACGGAACTATAGTCGATATATGGCATGCAAATGATGCAGGTCAATACGATAATGTTGGCTACAATCTACGAGGTAAGGTCATAGCAAATGAGCAGGGTTTCTATATGTTTGAAACTATATTACCCGGTAAATATCTGAATGGAAGTAAGTACAGGCCTTCTCATATACATTTCAAGATAACCCCTCCCGGTTTTCCAACTATTACGACTCAGTTATATTTTGAGGGAGATACAAGCATAGCAGAAGATGCGGCTGCTTCTCTCAAAAATGGGCAATATGATGCAAGCCATAGAATAATTCCACTTAATGATGGAATTGATGGAATAAAAGAAGGAACATGGGATATAGTAGTTGATGGAGAAGGTACGACTACTGGTGTTAATGATCTACACATAAACAAAGGGATAATATATAGTGCTAGCCCTAACCCTTTTTTAGAGCAAGTGACGATAAAATATGGGGTATTTAGTAACTCTAACGTAGGTTTGTTTGTCTATGATTTAGAGGGAAGGCAAGTTGCCAAATTAGAAGAACGATATTTGACCTCAGAAAAATACGAAGCGACTTGGATTCCAGAAGCTACATTACCAACTGGGCATTATTTTGTAGCAATAAAAATAAATGATTTGCAAGTGCATTATATGAAAATAGTGAAGGTGTGATTTGGAAAAGGTAGTAATAGCAGGTGGTACTGGTTTTTTAGGTTTAAGTCTAGCAAAACATCTCTCTGAACGAGGTTTCCATCCGATTCTGATGGCTAGGAACAAACCAAAATCATCTGAATTTGAATTTGTACAATGGGACGCAACTAGTTTGGGTGAATGGTCAAAATCTCTAGAAGATGCTAAAGCTATAGTAAACCTAACTGGAAGAACTGTAGATTGTATAAAAACACCTGAGAATTGTGATGCTATTTTGCGATCTAGAGTTGAATCAACTAGAGTGATTGCTAAAGCGCTTGGGCAACTTGGAAATCCACCTAAAGTTTGGGTTCAAATGTCAACAGCCCACATATATGGTGACCCACAATCTATAGTTTGTGACGAAGACTCAGCCGAGGGTTATGGCCTAGCTCCAATTGTCGGTAAAGCATGGGAAAAGGCATTACTCGATAATATCCCAGAAGGGATTAGAGAAGTAAGACTAAGAACAAGTTTTGTAATTGGTAAAAATGGTGGAGCACTTGTAACACTCAAGAAAATTGTAAAAATGGGATTAGGTGGTAAAGTTGGTGACGGTACACAAGGAATAAGTTGGTTGCACGAATATGATATGAACAATTTGATACTTGAATCGATTATTAATCCTGAGTACAATGGATACTATATCGCTAGTTCACCATACCTTGTCTCTAACAATGAGTTTATGAGAACCCTAAGAAAGAAAATGAAAATGCCAATAGGACTAATCGCTCCAAATTTTATGATTCGTTTTGGCTCTAAGTTTATATTCAAGACTGACCCTGAACTGGTTTTATATGGTCGGTATGTAGTTCCAAAAAGATTATTAGAACAAGGTTACAAATTCAAATTCCCTGACCTTGATTCTGCATTGAAAGACTTAATTTAATAAATACTATGATTAGCTATCAAAATGAAAACAGGACTAATATATAGCATACTTATCTTACTTTTCCTCTCATATGGTGAGTCGAATGCTAGTATTAATAATGATACATTATTCACTTCCCCAAATGAAAATACAGCCCTAGTACAACAGTTTATCGATAGCTTGGAATCTGTAGATACAGACTATATAGTCCATGTCAAGAAAATTGATAATAGCACTGACCAGACACTCTACTCCAACTATATTTTATGGGCTGATGTAAGTGTGAAGGTAGCAAATAAGTATGGTGTAAAGGAGTTAGATGAACTAGAATATGAAAACGGTATCGTATCTATTAATAAAACTGGTTTTTCTAGAAAGTTAAGTTATGGAAAATCTTTATTTAGATTATTAAACACACATCAGGATACTTTTTTCGAAAAAGACCCTTTTATTACTATCCCAATAACACAAAAAAACGAGTGTGTAATCAAAGTAGAAATTTGGAATGGAGGAAAAACTCTTAAGTTAGAGTTCCCTTGTGAATTAGATTTTAACTCTGAGTATTATAGTAAGTTATCTGGTTCATTATTATATCCAATTTATCTATTAATAGATAAAGAAATAGCTTCATATATAGATATTCAAGACTTCTATACAAGAGTGTATGGTGATAGGGAGGAGAGTTATGCAGATGATATGAAAGAAGAAATTCGTTACATGAAAAGAGATTTAATTTACTATAAAGAGTATTTACAAAAAGTTAAAAATAAAATCAAAAACATACGTAAAGAAACTTTTAGTATAGAATTTAATGTTTACACCTCATTACCAAATTGGGAAAATACTGATAGTTTATTTATAGATAGTCTTTGTAGAAGCGGTGTTGAAGATATGATAGTCGATTACAAACATATGGGATGGTCATGGATTAAATACCCTGATACTACACATGATGCATCAGGTTTTTCGACTAATATACTATGGCGTGAACGTAATAGTGAGTTTATAAAAGTAAAATTTTTTAGTAAACTATATGAGTCTCCAACTTATTTATTTGAGAATGAGTTGTTTAAATTTTTAGACAAGAACAGAGTAATATTAAGTGATTCCGTTTTAAATAGAGTTAATAATTATAAAGAATCTAAATTATGGAAAAAAGAAAAGGAATTGAAGGAGCTCGAAAAAGATTTAGAGCGTAGAAGAAGAGAGCTAGAAATATTAAATGGTGATTACCCCCTAATAGATGGAGATACAATTATAGTTTATGGAGATATTGTTGAACCTAATAAAATAACTGTTTCAACGGATGGAGGAAGTCTTTCTGAAACTTATCACTTATTTTATAAAGGGTTTGAAACTAAATATTCAACTTTATGGTTTAGTGATGAGAATTATAAATATCTATTCAAAGAATATACTGGAAGTGGGTTATTTACTTTAGAATTAATCTTAGATGAAATTATGGATGATTTTTTTAAAGAAAAAGTAATTTACTTTGCTGATTGTAAAACGAATAAACTTAACTTTGAAGCAACTAAAAATTATTGGATTACAGAAATTGAAAACATTAAGAAATCAATAAGTGATTTAAAGGAAGGTATTGAAAGTAGTAAAGAATATATAATTGAACTCGAATCCGAAAATAATTCGAAATAATCCCAAGATAAAATTGGGATTTTTTATTATGTTAGTATAATCGCAAACCATAAGTATAGAATAATATGAATCTCCAGAAATTAGACAAACTGCAATCCTTAAGAAGGATAGATCTAAAAAATGAGTATAAGGCACATCTTTGGAAACAAAATAAGAGCTATGTCAAGTATATAGAATCGCTTAGTAACCATATCCACGAGTATGGACTTAGGTTTATAGTACTTTGGGAGAACTTGGATTTTTTTCTCGCTGTCAAAGATAAGTATGATGATATAGATGATGCTAAAGATTTTATCGAGAATTGTCTAGCTGAGTTAGAAGAAGAAGATTACAACCCTAGTATACATTCATTATACAAACATACAGAGCTAAATGATATAGTAGCTAATGCGATAAAAGACGAAAAGAACGCCTCTACCCTATTACTTTGCAGGTTTATAGTATATGCCTCTGCTTATGATTTGCTTTTCGAAGTAGTAACCAAAGTATTGTCAGGCTATACATTCGAAGCTGCATATTATGAAATTACGAATAAAGTTCTACCTGGGGAAATTGAAGGAGTAGAAGCTGCTCATAATCTATTCGCTGATTATTTCACTTTTGAAAATGAAGAAGCTTATAAATTCACTCCATTCCGATTATACAGCACAAATGAATATATACTCAATTATGATATTTCTGCATTAGTCGGTATAGTTTCTGATATAACTGATGCTAATATTATGATTCACGAGCTGATTGTACCTAGTAGAGAAGGCAAAATATTTGATGAACCAGAATTGGGTTTTGCTTCCCCAGCGAAGTTATATGAATTTGGTGATGAACCTTATATAGAATACAAGTCATTCAAGATGGAGGTTCCAAAAGAATATCTTGATAAAGAAATCTTCGTCTGCTCTGTATTTTTAGATTTGGATGATGATATTATCAGAACAATTTCAGATGAAAATAGTATAACAGCAGAAGACGTAGCCCAATGTATAAAGAACTTACTAAAAACTAACGTTTACACTCACCCGAAAGAAGAGAAATGGGGTGGTGAACATATCGAGATTAGCTGGGTCGAAGGGATATAGAATTAATATTTAATTTAACCTCTTGCTTTCAAAATTGATAATAGGTTGATGTAATTCATTAATTTGCAAGTATGGATAACACATTAATATATAAGAACTACATAGGTAGTGTGCAATATAGCCAAGAAGACAATATATTTCACGGTAAGATAAACGGTATCAATGATTTGATAACATACGAGGGTGACAGTATAATCAATCTGAAATCTTCCTTTATAGAAGCAGTAGAAGATTATAAGGATCTGCTGAAAATCGCAAGCAATCGTTGAAATACTAAAACGTAACCCAAACTCAGAATAACCACTAGAGCAAACCATGTTAGATCAACTAAATAATGTATTATCTGAATTCAAGCAAATGGAAGCAAGCGATTTGCTTTTACAACTAGGCGGTTTCGTCTTTTGGGTGATACTGATTCTTGTAGTTAGTAGCTTGATTACACGTAATGTAAACAAAAGAGTTAAAGACAATTCGGCAAGATATAGAACTAAGAAGATTGTACGTTTTATAAGCTATGTGCTAATAGGGCTGATTGGTATTTTCTCATTCACTGGGAATATGGAGCAATTCGGGTTATCACTTGGATTGATAACTGCTGGACTTGCTTTCGCATTACAAGAGGTGATTCTATCCCTTTTTGGCTGGGTGATTATATTTACAACTAACTCATATAGTCCTGGTGATAGGATAGAAATCAATGGTATCAAAGGTGATGTAATAGATATTGGAGTCACCAAAACTACTCTGATGGAGATAGGTGAATGGGTAAAAAGCGATAACTACAACGGCCGTATAGTGCAGATTAGTAATAGCTTTATTTTCAAAGGCCCAGTTAGAAACTACTCATCGGATTTTCCATTCGTTTGGGACGAGATAATATTACCAATTACATTCAACTCAGATTTGAAATTAGTTGAGAAAATAGTAAAAAAGGCAACAGATGAGTTTCTGCTTGATTATGCCAAATTTGCCAAAGAGAATTGGGAAGTAATGGTAAAGAAATATCTAATAGAAAATGCGAATATAGAGCCAAATCTAATGTTTGTATTGAACGATAATTGGGTTGAATTTACACTACGGTACGTAGTAGATTATAAAAAACGTGGAGCTACTAAACATAAGCTTTTCAATGACATTTACAACTCAGTAATGAACAGTGATGGAAAAGTTTCGTTTGCATCTGCTACATTTGAGTTGGTTGGTATGCCAGAGCTAAAAGTGAAGATAGATAAGTCCGGGAATTAGAAATCATTTATATTATTACATGAAAATCTGATTTCTTTATTGTAATTTGTAATATCAACATTTAAAAATAAATAATTCCAATTAAATGAAAACATTATTATTCCTATTTCTAATACCATTTTCTTTACTATGTCAAACATATAAATCAATAATTGATGAAGTGGATTTGGATTCATTAGTTTTTAATGTTGAAATACTATCTCGTGAAAAACCTATACCACACTATGGATTAATAGTTGACAGATCATCACAAATAGGCAGAGAAATAACAGCAAATTATTTATACTCTAGGCTACTTAGCTTTGGTCTTGATGTAGAATTAGATAATTATAGTGAGATTGGTAATAACGTAATTGCTACTAAAATTGGAAGAAAGTACCCTGACTCCATTTTCATTATTTCTGCTCATTATGATGCAGTCGAAAGGCACTGTGCTGATGATAATGCGAGTGGAACTTCTGCTGTTTTAGAAGCTGCACGAATAATATCTAAGTATAGTCCTGAATATACTGTGATATTCGCTTTGTGGGATGAGGAAGAAGTAGGACTAAAGGGAAGTAAAGATTATGCTAAAAATGCAACTGAAAACAAAGAGAATATTCTTGGAGTTCTTAATCTAGATATGATAGGTTATGATAGTAATGATGATGGATTATTTGAAGTTCATCACAACAATAAACCTGAATCAATTAGACTATTCAATGCATTCAATAGTATCTATCAGAATAGTAGTGCGTTTAGCCTGGATATGAGAGAACTTAGTAATGGAAACTCGAATAGTGATCAAGCTTCGTTTTGGAGGAATAATTATGGAGCAATTCATATAATTGAAGCATATAATAGCAATGATTTTAACCCCAATTATCATACGAGTGCCGATAGGTTAAAGGAATTCAATTTAGAATACTTTCATAAATTAAGTGCTCTTTCTATAGAGACTTTAGCAAAACTAGCAGTTTTAGATCTACCCACTAATTTAAATGAATTATCAAACAAAAGTATTATAGAAGTTTACCCTAACCCAACAATCGACTATGTCTATTATAACGATTTTGAAAATAAAATATCAAAAATCGAGATTTTTGATTCGAAAGGTTTGGAAATGTTGAGTCAGAATGGTTTGAATATTAAAAGCTCCGATTTATCATATTTAGCATCGGGTGTTTATACTCTAGTTATTACAACTAATGAAAAGTTAATTCATCATCAGTTGATAAAACTTAATTAAATATTAGTGTTACATCTCTAGAAAACCTGATTCTCATCATTCTTTATTGGTACTGCTATTT
>PGYR01000067.1 GCA_002839765.1 Ignavibacteriae bacterium HGW-Ignavibacteriae-4 | reverse complement strand
AGGTTACACTTATGTACAACTTTTATCTAAGTTTAAACCTAAGAGGTATAGAAATCCATACCATAACTGGTTTATTATTTTGAATTGCAGGAGTAAAATTCTTATAGTTTTTAATAGCATCAATTGCAGCTTGGTTAAGTAATGAATTATCAGTGTATTCTACTAATGTCTTTCTTACTTTACCATTTGCATCTATTAATGCTTTCACAATTACTCTACCCTCTACGCCAGCTTCTTTTGCTAACTTAGGATATTCTACTAATTTTTGAAGTTCTGCAATATCCATACCTGGCTGTTTCTCTACAGGAACAAATTCATCAGGATCAGGTTCTGCTTCTCTTGTTTCAACTTTTACACCATCTCCTTCCCAATCAATATTATTGGCGAAGTTACCCATATCTATACCATCACCACCAGCAGCAGATGCTCTATCAAGTACATCCATATTTGCAAAATCTTGCAAATCTGGTGCAATCTCTGCATCAGGAATAGGTGTAGGTGTTCCAGCTCTAGCTGCAGGACCAGCAACTATTTGCTCTGGTGCAGGTGGAGGTGGAGCTTCCACATCCTCTGCTGGAGCATCTAAGCTTATTAAATCTAGCTTAGCTATAGGTGCTAAGGGTGGTGCTACAACATTACTTGCAATAGAACCACTTATCAGTTGATATATCAAAAATAACAGAAGAAGAGACGCCGTTATTATAAATCCACGTATGGTAGATTTATTAATGTATGCTTTTAGCTCTAACGCACCGTATTCGTTACGTTGAGGGATTGGAACTATTTTTACAGACATTATTGACTACCTCCAGTTTGCGGTTTTAAAGTCGCAATCTTTGCCATATCATCTTCAGTTAGATCAGCTATAGTAAACTTTCTACTTCTCTCGAAAGTAGGTTGGTTACGTTTAACTCTCATCTCATCGACGATACCAGCTTCTGCTAAATTTAACTCATCTAATACTTGAACTACAGTTCCGTACTCAGAATCATCAGAAACTTTTAGAACAATAATCAATCTATTAATCTGATTTAGATTTTCTTTTATTGCTAAATTTCTTAAATCTTTCATTTTTAATTCTTCAGCTTCACCTTGACCTCTGAAGTAGAATAAATCACCGTCTTTATCTACAAGAATACTTAATAGTTCAGACTCTTTTACTTCTACAGGAACATCTATCTCAGGTGGAACTTTCATTTCCATAACCTGAGGAGTAGCCATTGTCGTAGTAAACATAAAGAAAGTTAGTAGTAAGAACGTGATATCCACCAAGGGTGTCATATCAAGTACGAAACCTACTCTTTTTTTAGATTTTCTTTTTGACGATTTTCCTCTTTTTGAGCGACCTCCGCCGCCTAAAGAACCACCACCAGCCATAATATTACTCCTAAAAACATTAGTATGAATACTAAAGTCTTATTTATCTTTTCTTAGTTACGTAATTAAACTTTGTGAATCTATTCTTACTTAACACATCCATTGCTTCAGATACCCATTTGAACCTAATACTTTTATCTGCGTCAATCGCCATAGAAGTTTCAGAATTCACTATATAAGTACGCTTTATCAATGCTTCCAAAGTTTCTATTGAAACTTGTAATTGTGCGTTTTGCATCTGTTCAGGAGTTAATCCTTCAACTCCAGACTTAACTGCTTTCCAATCATCTTCATTAGTCATTTCATAATAGTATGAAGTGTCTTTTTTCGTTGAATCCAGAAATGCAATTTTTACTATTGCTAAGTCTTGTTCTGGAAGCTTAGAAGTATCTGCAGAAGCTAACGGTCTTTCAATAAAGAATTTCTGTTCTGCTTCAGCTTCAGATTTGAATTTAGCTGTAAACATAAAGAATGTAAGTAATAGGAATGTGATATCCACCAATGGTGTCATATCTATCACAAAACCGACTCTTTTCTTTTTTACTTTTGGCATATTAATTCCCCATTAAAGGTTTATTTTCTTACCATACTTGTAAAGATTTCCGTTACGCTTAGGATACCTTCATCAATTACATATACAAAATTATCTACTTTTGTTGTAAAGAAGTTATAAGCTACGATTGCTATAATCGCACCAAATAGACCACCAGCAGTGTTGTAAAGTGCTTCAGAGATACCAATAGATAATTGAGTAGCTGAAACAGTACCACTTTCTGCAAGTGCTTGGAATGCTTTAATCATACCAAGTGTTGTTCCTAATAGACCAACCATAGTTGATATAGATGCAACTGTAGATAAAATAACTAAATTTTTCTCTAATAAAGGAGTTTCTAAATTCATTTGTTCATCTATTGCTCTTTGAACTTCAGAAATTTTAGCTGGAGCAGAATATTCTGGATCACTTTGTACTTCCTTGAATCTTTCGATTCCTGCTCTCATCACATTTCCAATACTACCTCTCTGAGAATCACATAAAGCAATTGCTCCTTCTATATTACCTTGAGAAAGTAATCCAGATAACTCTTTAACGAATGTTTCAGGATTATTTTTACCTTGAGCTTTAGTAATTGAAAGGAATCTTTCAATACTAAAAGTGATACCAATTAGGATGAAAGACATCAAAAGTGCTACTAGAGGTCCACCAGTATAGATTGTGGCAAGCATATTCCCAGGTTTAGGTTCATGTCTTAATAAATCCACAAAACCATCAGGATTACCCATGATAAATTCATAAAATATCGCTGACACTACTAACGAGAGAACGATTACTATGATATTGAACAAGTTCTTCATAATACTCCTACTAAATTTAATTAATTATTAATAATATTTATTGCTTCTTCATAAGTACTAAGTACTTTAAAAACTAAATTTAATTGTGTTAGGTTTAATATATCTCTGACAGAGTCAGAAGCGTTCACTAACACAATTTGGTTACTTTTAGTAATATAATCGGACTGGGCAGAAATCAATATACCCAATGCAGTTGAGTTCATATAAGTAACATTACTCAAATCAATTATCAGATTGTTACTTGATAATTGTGATAACTTAGAACGAAGTGCATCAGTCTCATCTCCACCAATAAATCTCCCAGCTAATCGAAGAACATTGAAATTGTCTTCTTTTTCTACTATTATTTGAGTCATTATTAAATGAGTATTATTTGCAAACACACTTCTTAAACATTACGCAATTTATTTATTTATTATGAAAAATACTATTTTATTTCCTGAAAATTCCTTCAGGTGGATAAGTTAGTATGAAAATTAACTATATATTAACTTAACATACCTTTTAGTATTCTTGGCTTCTCAAATAAGTCATTTATTATCTCAACTCGATAATCCATGGAAAACATGTTTTTTATTTCTTCAGACAAATAACTATTCAATTCTAAATAGAAAACTCCATCTATAGACAATATGTTTTTGAAAATAGTTACAAATCTTCGATAAAATTCTAATCCATCAGAGCTATCAGTAAGTGCAGAGTTGGGCTCGAAACTTAATTCCGGTTCTATCTCATTCATTTCACTAGTCGATACATAAGGTGGGTTTGATACTATTATATCATACTTTAACTTTGGTTCAGTAGTTAATATATCAGCATATACAAACTTCACATTATCTACTTCTAAATCTATTGAGTTTTGTTTTGCTACTTTAAGTGCAGAAGTCGAGTTATCCAACGCAGTAATAGTCGAAGAAGTAAATTCCTTTGCTAAACTTATAGCAATACAGCCGGATCCTGTTCCAATATCGAGTATTTTATAATCTTTGTTTTTTTCGTTGTCATTAATCACTTTTACTACAATTTCTTCAGTTTCTGGTCTCGGGATTAATACATTTTGATTTACTATAAACTTTCTACCTAAAAACTCTACTTGCCCAAGTATATATTGCAATGGAAATCTCTTTACTCTTTGATTTATCATTGACTTAATCGTTGATAATTCTTTATCTGAAAGTGGTTTGTCGTAGTCAGTATATAGCTTTATTCTCTCTATTTCTAACACATGAGTAAGCATTAGCTCTATTGTCAATCTTGGAGAATCTATATTATTTTTTTCTAGATAATCTTTAGACCAATTGATTATATCTATTATACGCCAGATTTTATTTTTCAATTCCATTCAGTATTTTCTTTAAAATTGCCATACGAGTTAATACACCATTTCTAACTTGCTTATTGATTAGACTTCTATTATGATTTTGAAGTCCATTTTCAATGTCAACACCATAATTAACAGGACCTGGATGCATTAGGTATATGTTTTTATTCATTTCGAAATGCTTTTTCTTGAAACCATATTTCTCGTAATACTCACTTGTATTCGGAACTTCCATTTGTTTCATTCTTTCATTCTGAATTCTGAGACACATGATAACATCAGAATTTTCAACTGCTAAGTCAATATTATTATAATAATTGAGTGAAGAGAAGTTATTATCAAGTAGTTCCTTTGGTGCACATAAAGATATATTTACGTTAAATTTCGAAAGTAGTTCTATATTTGATCGAGCTACTCTACTATGAAGTATATCACCACATATAGTAATCTTAAATCCTTCGAGCTCATCGTATACTTCTTTTAATGTAAGTGCGTCTAGGAGTGCTTGACTCGGATGTTGATTAACCCCATCTCCTGCATTAATTATAGACATATCTAATTGCTCAGACAACATTTTTGCGGTCCCCTCTTCCCTATGCCTTACAACTGCTACATCGACACCCATTGCTTCTAGAGTGCGTAAAGTTTCAATTAATGATTCACCTTTTTGAATACTGCTCAATTCGGGCATAAAATCAATAACTTGCAAACCTAAGTTCTTAGCTGCAATTTCGAAAGATAATTTTGTCCTTGTTGAAGTTTCAAAAAAAGCTAAAACTAGTTTTTTATGTTTGAACTCATCAGTCACATATTTCAAATCAAATTCTGTAGCAATCTGAAGAATTTCATTAATTTCATTTTTACTGAGCTGTTCGATTGAAAATAAATTTTTCAAAAATCAACCTATTTTTTAAATCAAATATAAAAAAAAAGCCGTTCAAAAGAACGGCTATTATTTGCTCTGTAAAAAAAGATTATTTCTTTTTACCATTTACAGACTCTGCAAGTGCTTTACCAGGCTTGAATTTAGCAACTTTTTTAGCTGCTATTTTCATTGGTTTACCAGTCTGTAGGTTTACACCTTTACGAGCAGCTCTTTGAGCAACTGAAAAAGTTCCGAAACCGATAAGACGTACATCTCCGCCACCTTTTAGCTCTTTAGAAATTTCTGCGATTGTGCTATTTATAGCTCTTTCAGCAGCAGCTTTTGTCATGTCAGTTGATTTTGCAACTGCGTCAATTAGTTCTGATTTGTTCATACTTGTTAACTCCTTAGTATGTTAGGTTAAAGAATAATACCGTTAAATGCAATTTAAAAATTAATTTATAATATCCAAACATTTTTGGAAAAAAAAGTTGCTATAAGACCTAATAAATCGTGATTATTGTGTTTTTAAGCCATTTTTGTTACTAATTTGAGTTATTTGTAACTACTTATTTACATAACCAAATAGAATTTGTATCACTCTTTTATTGTCTTTTATGTAATCAAAGACAGTCCAGACGGTAAAAATAGTCAAAAATAGCATCGAATAATAGACATAATCTTTTGTTACTAATTTTGTAATAGTAACGTCATTTAGTAACAAACTAATAAAATAAATTGAAATAACATAAATAATTAATACGAACTGTAAAACAGTTTTTACTTTAGCAATTTTCTTTGTTTTAATTGGTAATTTATGTGAATCTGCAAATAATCGTAGAAATGTCATAAAAGAGTCCCTAAGTATTATAATTAGAACCATCCAAAATGGAATTATCCCTTCAAATACAAATGCAAGAAATGCAGTCGAATTAAGAATTTTATCTGCTAATGGATCTATAAATACTCCCCATTTTGATGATTGATTATATTTACGAGCATACCAACCATCTAACCAATCGCTAATCGCACCGAGTATAAATAGAAATATTGAAATTAGAACTAATGTATCATTTTCAGAAATGAAAAAGAACAAGAAAAAAGGTGCTACCAATATCCGGAAATATGAAATTATATTTGGTACATTGAATAGCATTAGCAAAGTTCAAGTGCTGAATTATATATAGCTAAAAAGCTTTCAGATTTCAGTGATGCACCGCCTATTAAACCACCATTTACATTTAGTATAGAAAGTATCTCTTTAGCATTATCCGAATTCATACTTCCACCATAGAGTATTTTGATAGTATTCGCACCAAATCTATTTTTTAAAAATTCTGCAATAAATCCATGTGTTTCAGTAATTTGATCAGTAGAGGCTGTTCTACCGGTCCCGATTGCCCAAATGGGCTCATAGGCTATTTTAAGGTTAATAGTGTCAACTACACCAGCTAAACCTATGTTTAATTGTTCTTTTAAAACCGAGTTAGTTAATCCACTTTCTCTTTCTTCTAATGTTTCACCGATACAAAGGATTACTCTTAGACCAGCTTTCAATGAATTCACTACTTTCTTATTTATATTCACATCAGTTTCACAGAACAAAGTTCTTCTTTCAGAGTGACCAATAATTACATACTCGCAACCAACACTTAGTAACATATCATTTGATATTTCACCCGTGAAAGCACCACTCTCTTCATAATGTACATTTTGAGCTCCTAATGATATTCTGCTCAAATCAACTATTTCGGATAAAAAACCGAGATGAGTATAAGGCGGACATATTAGCATTTCTACTTCACTATCATAGTTTATAAAACTATGTAAACCATCGGTTATTATTTTTGCTTCATCTAAATTGGTGTTCATTTTCCAATTTCCGGCAATTAAATACTTACTCATTTATATTTAACTCCTTTCACTTTATAAATAGTGTAATTCTTTAAAGTTTCATCTGATTCAAAACCAATTCCTTCAATCTCTTGATCTGGAGAAATTATTTTCACATATTTATCAGAGGTAAGTTTTCTTGTTTCATTGTGCCATTCTAAAATTGAAGTAGTTACAGTAGTTTTGTTACTATCGGAGACTACAACTACATTACCCATGGCAATCATATTCTTAGTCGCGTCATCTATAGTTACACTATCCGCTCTCAGATTACTGACTTTTTTGCCATTTTCTTTTGAATAGAAATCTACTACAACATGGCTATCTAATTTTGTTTCTTTTTGTTTTTCATAAATTCTAGCTCTATCTGCTTTCAAATATGCTTTTACTAATGAAGAATCCATAAAATATACACTAAAATCATAACTTATTTGATCAGGACTATCTTTCACTTCATCAATAGCAAACAAAGTTTTTACTTCTTTTTTTTCTTGACTACAAGATAAGAATAAAATAGAGAATATAATTAATAGTACTCTCATTTTGCAATCTTAGCTCTTTCTTCAGTACTAGCTATAGTAACAGCAACAGCAGCATCACCTGTTACATTAGTAATAGTCCTTAGCATATCTAAGATTCTATCAACTCCTAATATAAGTGCAATTCCTTGTGCTGGTATATTAATTGAATTCAAAATCATAACTAACATAATGATACCTACACCCGGAACTGGAGCAGTCCCAATAGAAGCCAGTACAGCAGTTATGACAATTGTCAATTGTTCAACAATTGTTAAATCAAATCCATACACTTGTGCAATGAAAACGGCGGCAACACCTTGATAAAGTGCAGTACCATCCATATTAATTGTTGCCCCTAAAGGTAATACAAAACCTGCAACTTGTTTATTTACTTTCATTTTGTTTTCTACACAATCCAAAGTAATTGGTAATGTAGCAGCACTAGAACTAGTTGAAAAACCTATTGCTTGTGCATTTCTTATATTTAAAAAGAAGTCTTTTAGTGATACTCGACCAATCAATTTTAGCATTGCTCCATAAACTACATAGGTTTGTATAAACAAACCAAGTATAACAGCAATTATATACCAAATCAATGTAGATAATATTTCAAATCCAAAGTCAGCAATAGTTGCTGCAATAAGTGCAAATACTCCAAAGGGTGCTATTAGCATAAAAATGTCAACCATTTTTATCATGGTATCACTTACACCATCGAAGAATTCTATTACAGTATTTCTTTTCTTCTTTTCGATTAGTGTTAGTGTAATACCAAATATCACAGCTAGGAATACAATTTGTAGCATATTCCCACTACTAATTGCATCAAATGGGTTCTTAGGCACAATCTCAACAAAAAAGTCAACAATACTAATATCAAGAGTTTCTACTGCTTTTTCGGCAGATTCTTCTTTAAATGAAGACATTAATCTTTCTTTAGAAGATGGATCTATGCGCGTACCAGGTGAAATTACGTTTGCTAAACCCATACCTATAGTAATGGCAATTATAGTAGTAATTATATATAGAGAGAAGGTCTTGAGTCCTATCCTACCTAATTTTTTAAAATCTGACAGACTAGCAGCACCAACAATTAGAGTCGATATCACTAAAGGTATAGCAAGAAAACTAAGTAGTCTTATAAATAAATCCCCTACTGGTTTTATATAAGTAGCTAGTGTATGTTCCTTTCTAACAGCTATTACTTCAGAGTATTCAAGTTTTCTTTTCTCTTTTTCAAATACTAGTTTTATCGATTTTTGTGAGGAATTATGGTAATGCTTAAACTTGTTGATTATTGCGATTTGATCATTAGAATTGAAAGTAGTTTCTGTACTATCATTAATGATAATAGAAGCAGAAGTCCATTTACTTATTGATTCGGTTACTTGATCCGAATTTTTCTTATAAGTTATTTCAAGTTTATTCTTATCAACACTAAAAAAAGCACCAAAGGCTGCTCCGAGTATTAAAGCTAATAATATCTGGACATGCAGTGGTACTTTCTTCATTTTAATTTCTGATTATTTGTAAGTAAATTACTTTTTGATAGATAAATAGTATTTATAGTTTTCCCAGTAATTATCCATTCGTCTTTTCATCATATCAGACCAATAAACAGGATATACATATTCGAAAAAGTATCTATTGCTACTATCTTTGTGTGATATAAAACCCTTATCACCATCAAAATGGTTTTTCTTTATAAAGCCATATTCTTCAAGTATATCACCAACTTTTCCCAATAATACTCTCAAATCAAAATCTAAAATATTATCTATATTCTTATAGAAATCACGAGGTACATCTGTTATCTGACCAGAATGCCACCAATATTGATCTCTAGTTAGAATATTAGTTAATTCAATATGTATTGAATCCTGTAATAATCTCAATTCATGCTTCATATTCTTTAAATGTTCTGCAGTTAATTTCTCTGCTGCAGGAGGAAAAGTAAGGATAAATTTATTAACAATGCTTTCATACCATTGAGGAACAAACTTATTAGTCTCTTCTATAAAGTCAGCTCTTAATTTTTCTGCAATTTCAACTGTTTTATCAATTGATTGGTTTGAACTTAATACTTCTTTGGTTTTCATAGTTTTATTCCAAATATTAATATTGGTTTTATAATAAGTAACAAATATAAAAAAACAAACACAGATTAGATAATCTTATTCAGCAAATTTGAAATTATATTCAAGTTTTATCTCAGAAGTTAAACTTCTAGTGACAGGACAAGTCTTCACAACATTAGATAATAGTTTGAAATCTTCATCATTTAATTGGTGGGGAAAAGTAATGTCTAAAATTAACTTTTCTATTCTTCTGTATGGAACATCAATCATAATCTTTGATGCTGTTATGTTCATACCTTTTATATCAATTCCTTTATCTTGAGCTTTGATTCCCATTATAGTCGAAACACATGAAGCTATAGATGCAGCAACTAAATCTGTTGGTGATATATAATCACCTTTTCCTTTATTGTCTATTGGAGCACTTGTTCTGAATGAGTTGCCTGATGGAGTATGTACCACATTGCAATAAAGATCACCCAAGTAATCAACACTTATTTTTATCATAATAATTTACCAGTAATTGTTAATCCATCATAAGCTAAGTTAATTCCTTCGGGTAAAGTATTTTCTACTTCTGAATGTTTAACTTGATGAGCTATATGAGTGAGAAATGTTTGTTTAGCATTTATATTATTAGCTTGTACTATTGCCTGTTCAATATTGAAGTGAGTCCTATGTAGTTTAGGTCTCAAACCGTCAAGTATAAGAACATCTAAATCCTGCATTAACTCTAAAGTACTATCTGGAATATAATTCGTATCTGTACAATAAGCTATATTTCCAATGCGGAATCCCAGTACTTCTAACGAACCATGTAATAATGGTAAGATTGTAATTTTTAAACCTTCAACATAGAAATCTCCTTCTGAAATTATATTCACATCAACCATTGGTATTCCACCTCCAGTTTCATTATAATCTCTGAAAGCATAAGAGAATATTCGAGAAAGATTATTTAACGTCTCAGAATTTAGATAAATAGGTAGCCCTTTCTTTGAAGTAAAATTGATACCACGAATATCATCAACCCCCCCAATATGGTCAAAGTGATGATGAGTATAAACAACAGCATCCAAATGGTTAATCCCATAATTCAGAAATTGTTGCCTAAAGTCAGGTCCAGTATCTATGATTATATTCTTATTCTTGTATGTGATAAGTGCTGAACAGCGGAGGCGCTTGTCTTTTGGGTCTTTTGAAATACAAGTTGAACAATTACAAGAGATAGTTGGGACTCCTGTAGAAGTCCCAGTACCTAATAATTTGAATTCAAATGTATTCTCATCAGACATGTCTTTCAGCATGATAGGAAGAACGAACTAATGGACCAGATTCAACATATTCAATTCCCATTTCCTCCCCTACTTCCTTGTATTTTTTGAAAGTGTCAGGATGAACGAATCTATCAACTGGTGAATGCTTTACCGATGGTTGTAAGTATTGTCCGATTGTAAAGACATTAACTTTGATTTTCACTAAATCTTTCATCAATTCATAAACTTCTTCGTCTGTCTCTCCAATACCGACCATAATACCAGTCTTTGTACGCATACCTAACCGTTTTGCTTCCTCTAGTAGGTCAAGTGATCTTTGGTATCTCGCTTGAGGTCTTACTATTCTATATAAGCGTGGTACAGTTTCTATATTGTGATTAAGTACATCTGGTTTAGCGTCTGTAACTCTTTT
>PGYR01000001.1 GCA_002839765.1 Ignavibacteriae bacterium HGW-Ignavibacteriae-4 | reverse complement strand
AGGTTACACTTATGTACAACTTTTATCTAAGTTTAAACCTAAGAGGTATAGAAATCCATACCATAACTGGTTTATTATTCGTAAGTGGGTATTTCATGCCCGAAGACTCTGATCCTACTATGATGAGAGTCTTTGGGACTATATTTGTATTATTTGGATTTTACAGATTGGCATTATACAGAGCAAATAAAAAAAGATACCGTTCGAGGAATGATGAAAATTAAAATATTACTAATTATTTTTACTATCCTGCTTATAAGTTGTGATAGTAAATATGAAGCTAAAGATCCAGATGGAATTGAAACTCTTAACTCAGGTAAGTTGACAGTTTATTGTGATGAACTATTAAAACCAATTCTTGATTCAGCTTTTAAACTATATACACAAGAGTATAATAAGGTTGAATTGACTGTTGAATATGCTAA
Source organism: Ignavibacteriae bacterium HGW-Ignavibacteriae-4 (assembly GCA_002839765.1). GTDB lineage: Bacteria > Bacteroidota > Ignavibacteria > Kapaibacteriales > UBA2268 > PGYR01. The sequence continues at coordinate 238,982 of PGYR01000001.1, read as the reverse complement.
TTCAAGAAACGTAATGTCACAATTATTATCAAAAGAAGTAAGAGTTGTTGTCAATGCCCGTGATTATCTTTCTGACGAAGATTCCCTGATGAATGCCTTCAAACTAGAAAAACACAAAAGATTTATAATAGCATATGATGGATTAGTCTTTTTTGCAAATAAAGATTTTCCAGTCGATACATTGAATGCAAATCAAATTGGGAAAGCAATAGTAAGTGGTGAGAACCTCAGTAAGTCGACTAATGGGCTTAGTTTTGAACCTACTTATGCAACTTTAGACCAATATTCTTCGGTTTATGCCAATTTTAATTCTATGATTGTAAAGGACAATTCACTTAAAAGAAAAGTAGAATTATTTGAAAATATTGATGAATTGAAGAAACATGTTGCCTCTAATAGTAGTATTATAGGTATTGGATTTCTATCACAATTAGTAAATGATAAGAAATTTAAGATGATTCGGTTAGGGTATGATAGTGATTCACTTCATAAATACATAACACCGAAACCAGTTCACCAAGGATATATAGTTCAAGACTTGTATCCATATAAAGTTCCTTATTATGCTTATCTTCTAGAAGATAGACAGGATTTACCGTTTTGGTTTGGAACATATTTAGCAAAACAAGAAACAGTACAAAAATTATTTTTAGATCAAGGGATTGTTCCTGCATTCGCAAGAATAAAACTTAAATATGAGGAGTAAGATGAGTTTTAACAGAATAATAGCAATTTTATTTTTAACATTTTCATTCAACCTATATTCACAATCAGTTGAAGATTTACAAGCATTGATTAGTAAATGTAAGTATTCTGATGCTGAAGGATTGGCAAAGAATATTAATAATAACAGTGAAAATCAGAAATTATTGATACTGAAAGGTGATATATACTTTGAATTAGAAAACTATGTAGAAGCTAATAAGGCTTATGAAAGTGCCTATAATATTGATGATAATGAAATAGCTATTATTAAATATGGTAGAATATTATCAGTTAATAAAGATTATGTAAAAGCTGAAAAGCTTCTAAAAAATGGAATTGATGACTTTGAAAAAAGTATTCCAATAAGATTAGAACTCGCAAGTAATTATATAAGAGCGGGTAAACTTACTGATGCAGAAGTACAGATTAAACGTGCTCGTGATATAAATGAGAATGATCCTCGTATTTATATCACCGAAGGGGACATGTATTTTGACCAGAGAGTTTATGAGCTATCTAAAAAATCTTATGAAAAAGCATTATCATTAGATGAGAATCAAAAAGAAGCACGTTCTAAACTTGCAACTTCGTATTATTGGTTAGCTAATAGAGAAGCAGACCAAGATTTGTCTAATGAACTGTTTACTATGTCCTTGAAAGAATGGGACAGAGTAACTAAACAAGATACTATGGATGCTAGCGCCTTTTTCAACAAAGGTAAAATATTATTTTTTGCTAAGCAATATAAAGATGCGGTTCCTGCATTATTTAGATATTACGAGTTAAGACCTGAAGGTAATCTAGGAAGATGGTATTTGGGACAATCGTTATATGAGCTAGGGCTATGTGATTCTGCTGCTCCACGGTTGAAATATGTATCAGAGCATATAGACTCTGTTAAGTTCAAAGCAAACTTACTAATGGCTCGTTGTTACTATGATAATAAAGACTACCCTAATTCAAAAGCAGCTTATAAAGCAATATTAGCGATGGATAAAGATAATCCAGAAATAGAAGAAGCTGATATCAGAAGATATGGTACTGCAGAATTATTTACAGGTGATACAACTGCAGCACTTAATATATATAAAGATTTGGTTAACAAGAATCCAGATGCATCATGTAATCTGATGAATATGGTTGGTAGATTAATGTTCTCTGCAAAAAAATATGATGAAGCATTATTCTTCTTTGATAAGAGATTGAATACTGCTGCATGTAACGATAGCACTGATTCAAAGATTATATATTACAAAGGTCTATCTTACTTGTTTATGGATCAGAGAGACACTGCTATTTATTATCTAGAAAAATCAGCAATGATGGACAGTACTGATGCTGGATCTTATGTATATCTAGGTGATGCTTATGCAGGAAAAGAAGATGATAAGAAAGCTGTTGATAATTTTGAGAAAGCAATTTTGGTTTCTGTAGCTTATCCTGAAGTGAATAAGAATAATCTTAGGTCTGCTTATGCAAAACTTTCTGGACTTTATTATAAAGCTAAAGAGTGGAAAAAATTGTTAAAAGTCGCTGTTAGTTGGTCTGAAGAACAACCAGAGATAGAATATGGATTCCTTTATGCAGCAATAGCTTACCAAGGCATGGGCGATGTTAAAAATGCTTGTGTATGGTATTCAAAAGTACTGAAAGTAAATCCGAATAACAAAGCTGCTGCTCAGAATAAATCTGCATTAGGTTGCGATTAATTAAAAAATAAAAGAATATACTTGATATTACTCTAATCTGTTAGTATATTTGTAGCTTGTATTTAACCGTTTATTTGAAATGTTATTATTAAATGCCCAAGGTTTATCAAATGGTAAACATTATATCGAAATCAGTGGAATTGCTGATGGAGATTTCAAATCTGAAATTATAGACTCAGAAGTCTTCATAGAAGGCTCAATTAGAGTTCATAATGATAGGATAATACTAAATGGAAAAGCTTGGACTTCTGCTAGATTGATTTGTGATTTATCACTTGAAGAATATAGAGAAAGAATCGAAGCTGAAGTTAATATTAATATTATAAAAGGTATGAAAGAAGAATACCGAACGGAAAAAGACGAGAATATAATATATGTTGGCGAAGAAGAGAAAAATGTCAATATTACTGAAATAGTAATTCAGGAGCTTTTGGTTAAAGTACCAATGAAAAAAGTAGCTCCTCAATACAAAGACAAAGATATAGAAGAAATATATCCAGAGATAAAAGAGATTAAAAAGGAAGGGCTCAGCCCATTTGATATATTAAAAAATTTGAAACATAATTAAATTTAAAGGTTAATACAATGGCACATCCGAAGCGTAAGATTTCGAAATCTAGAAGAGATAAAAGAAGAACTCATTATAAAATAGATGCACCTACTTTATCGACATGTGAGCAAACTGGTGAGATTAAAAGATCACACAGAGCTTCGTTAGTTGTTGAAGACGGTAAAAAGGTTTATTATTACAATGGCAGAAAATTCGACTAATTTTCTGAGGAATTATCATGTCAGGGGCAAAACAAAATATAAGTATCGCAATAGATATAATGGGAAGTGATTTTGCTCCTGAAAGTGAAATAAAAGGTGCTTTAGAGTTCCTTAATGAGAATACGGACAAAAATATTAAATTATACTTTGTTGGTGAAATAGAACTCATAAAAACTGAAATTGAAAAAAACCCATCTTTAAAAAATTACGATTATGAAATCGTAAATGCTTCTCAAGTTATAACGATGGAAGATGATGCCACTGCAGGAATTAAAACCAAAAAAGATTCTTCTATTTCCATAGGCCTTGATTTATTAAAAGACAATAAAGTAAATGCATTTATATCAGCAGGCAATACTGGTGCTATATTATCTACTTCTACTCTTAAATTAGGTAGGATCAAAGGTGTAAGCAGACCTACTATTGGTTCTTTCTTTCCAACTATCAAAGATAGTCCTACATTACTATTAGATGTCGGTGCTAACTCAGAAGTCAAACCTCAATTCCTATACGAATTTGCTGTGATGGGTCAAGTATATTTATCAGAAATGTATAATATTAAAAACCCCTCAATTGGATTACTTAATATTGGTGAAGAGGAAAAGAAAGGTACTGAGACTGTACAGGAAGCATTTAAGTTACTAAAAGAATCAAAATTGAACTTTATTGGAAATGTTGAGGGAAGAGATATTTTCCCTGGTGCCGCTGATATTGTTGTCTGTGATGGATTTGTAGGGAATATTATCCTCAAATTTGCTGAGAGTTTCATGGGTTTCTTCAAAGAAACTCTTAAAAAATATGCCAGTCAAAGTACAATTAAGAAATTAAAAGTTGGATTGATGGCTCCTACTATAAAAGATGTCTTCCGTGGGTTTGATTACCAAGACCATGGGGGAGTGCCACTATTGGGAGTAAACGGGGTAGTTATTATAGGCCACGGTAAGTCCTCTCCAAAAGCAATTAAGAATATGCTTTACACAGCGTTGATAACTTATACTAAAGAAATTAACAAGAAAATTGAAATTTCTTTACAATCTTCTTAATTTCCGAAATAGATTTTTATAAATTTGAGAAATAAACATGCCAGCAACTATAACTGCGATTGCTCATTATTATCCTGAAGACAAACTTACGAATAAGCATTTTGAGTCTTACTTGGATACAAGTGATGAGTGGATAAAAACTCGTACTGGTATTAACGAAAGAAGAATAATGAAAAATGGTGCTACATCTGATATGATAGTACCTGCAGCATTAAAATGTATAGAGAATGCTGGTATAGATAAACAAGAAATTGACTGTATAATAGTAGCAACTGTTACGCCTGACCACATGTACCCTTCTACTGCAGCAGTAGTACAACATAAACTAGGAATTAAAAACGTATGGGGATTCGATATTTCTGCAGCGTGTTCAGGATTCCTTTTTGCATTGAAAACTGCCGCTAGTTTAGTAGAATCCGGTGCAGCAAAAAAAGTTTTACTTTGCGGTGCTGATAAGATGTCTTCAATACTAAATATGAATGATAGAAATACAGCTATTCTTTTTGGAGATGCTGCTGGTGTTTGTCTTATCGAAAAATCTAATGATGATAATTATGGTATATTAGATTCTATTCTCCATATAGATGGAATTGGTGGTCAATACCTGAATCAAAAAGCTGGTGGAAGTGCACATCCTGCAACAAAAGAAACTGTTGAAAATATGGAACATACTGTATATCAAGATGGTAAAACTGTTTTCAAGTATGCTGTGAAAGGCATGGCTGATGTTTCTAAAGAGATAATGGATAAAAACAATCTTACAAGTGAAGACATATCTTTCCTTGTACCACATCAAGCCAATCTAAGAATAATAAGTGCTACAGCCGAAAGAATGGGCGTAGGTATGGATAAAGTAATGGTTAATATTGAGAAATATGGTAACACTACTGCCGCGACTATTCCACTTTGTATATCTGAATGGTTAGAAGCTGGAAAAATAAAAAAAGGTGATAATTTAATATTATCAAGCTTTGGTGCTGGCTTCACTTGGGGTTCTATCTATGTAAAATGGAATATGAATAAATGAAAAAAGTAGCTCTGTTTTCAGGTCAGGGGTCACAGTATGTTGGTATGTTAAAAGATTATTATGAAAATAATATCGAATCAAAGAATTTAATTGATAAAGCTGACGAGTTGTTAGGATACTCATTAAGCAATATTTGTTTTAATGGACCAGTTGAGAAATTAAAAGAAACAAGATATACTCAACCAGCTATATTTCTTCATAGTGCTGTAGTAAGTAGTTTGACAAAAGAAAAACTAATTATAGAAGGCGTTGCGGGTCATTCTGTTGGTGAATATGCGGCTTTGTATTCTGCTGGTGTTATTTCATTCGAGGATGCTGTTAAATTAGTTTCCCTCAGAGGTGAATTAATGTTTAAAGCAGGTGAGAACGAACCGGGAACTATGTTTGCTATCATTGGAATGGAAGATGAGGTACTTATAGATATTTGCAAAATGCTAACTATTGAAGGAAATGTTGTTGTACCCGCTAACTTCAATAGCCCTGGACAAATTGTAATATCAGGTTCAAGAGATTATTTAAGAGAAAAATCTGGTATTTTCAAAGAGAAAGGTGCTAGAATGGTTATGGAATTACCTGTAAGTGGCGCATTCCATTCTCCATTGATGAAACCAGCACAAGATAAATTGGCAGAAGCTATCAATAATATTGAATTTAAGAATGCTAGTGTACCTGTATATACAAACGTAGATGCAAAAGAAGAAACAAATTCTGAAGAATTGAAGAAGAAGTTAATTGAACAGCTAACGGCTCCAGTGCTTTGGACTCAGATTCTAAACAATCTTCATAAAGCTGGATTTACAGACTTTGTAGAAATGGGTCCTGGGAATGTACTTCAAGGTCTAACTAAGAGAACTTTAAAAGATATTAATATAAGTGGATTTGATAAATTGCAAGACATAGAAAATGTTTAATTTTAAGTTAAATAATTGTTAAATTGTAGCTTTTAAAATTCCGAAAAATTGAAATATGGGTTTGAAATTAGAGAATAAAGTAGCTGTAGTCACGGGTGGAGCTAAAGGAATAGGATTAGCTATTTCAGACAAATTAGCTGAAGACGGGGCAACAGTTTATGCTTTGGGTCGTTCTACAAATATGGAACTTGATTCAAAACATAATATAATTTATAAGCAATGTGATGTTTCTGATCTTGAATCAGTAACTAATACATTCAATGAAATACAAAAAGAAGCTGGTTCAATTGATATACTAGTTAATAATGCAGGAATTACTAAAGATAATTTGATTTTAAGAATGTCGGAAAGTGATTTCGATGATGTTATAAGTATTAACTTAAAAGGTGTATTCAATACTTGTAAAGTAGTAAGTAGATTTATGCTTTCACAAAAACAAGGTAGAATAATCAATATAGGATCTATTGTGGGTACGACTGGTAATGCAGGACAATCTAATTATGCTGCATCAAAAGCTGGGTTAATAGGATTTACTAAATCATTAGCTAAAGAGTTAGCAGCAAGAAATATATTAGTCAATTTGATAGCACCAGGTTATGTACTTACTGATATGACAGGAAAGTTAACAGAAGATCAAGTAAATGCATTTAAAAATAATATTCCTCTGAAACGTGCAGCAGAGCCAAGTGATATATCTGATGTAGTTGCATTCTTTGCTTCTAATGAATCTAGATATATTACAGGTCAAGTACTACATGTAGATGGTGGATTAGCAATATAGAAAACAACAATTATTTATTATAAACAATATTTTAGAGGTATAACATGGCTGATATCAACGGTAAAGTAACTGAGATAGTAGTTAACAAATTAGGTGTTGAAGAATCACAAGTCACTCCTGAAGCATCTTTTACAAAAGATTTGGGTGCTGATTCATTAGATACTGTTGAGTTAATTATGGAATTCGAAAAAGAATTCGATTTAACTATAGACGATAGCGACGCTGAAAAAATCCTTACAGTAGGCGACGTAATAAATTATCTTCAAGGTAAAGTTAGTTAATTAAAAAAACTAAACGGTAAGTCAATGCCTAAATATGATTATCCAAAGATTGTAATTACTGGAATGGGAGCTGTGACTCCTATTGGTAATAATCTTGATGAGTATTGGAATGCTCTCTTAGCTGGTAAAGGTGGCTCAGCCCCTATTACTAGATTTGATGCTTCTGAGTTCAAAACACATTTTGCATGTGAAGTAAAGGATTACGATCCTGAATTACACATGACCAGAAAAGAAATCCAAAGAATGGATTTATTTACACAGTTTGCTATGTCTTCAGCTGCTATGGCTGTAGAAGATTCTGGAATCGATTTTGAAAACACTGACAAAGATAGAGTAGGTGTTATTATCGGTTCAGGTATAGGTGGTATGTGGACATACCATAACCAACAAGAGAATCTTTACAAAAGAGATGGTAAGCCTGATAGAATTTCTCCTTTCTTCGTACCAATGTTAATTTCAGATATTGCAGCGGGACAAGTAGCTATTAGATGGGGGCTTCGTGGTCCTAACTATGCAACTGTATCAGCCTGTGCTACTTCTTCACACTCACTTGCAGATGCACTTATGCTGTTGCAAAGAGGTGATGCAGATGTTATGGTTACTGGTGGTGCAGAAGCAGTTATTTGCCCAATGGGTGTAGGTGGTTTCAATGCAATGAAAGCACTTTCTGAAAATAATGACGGATTCGCAACCGCATCGAGACCTTTTGATAAAGCTAGAGATGGTTTTGTTATTGGTGAAGGTGGTGGAATTTTGATTTTAGAAACAGAAGAGCATGCTAAGAACAGAGGTGCTAAGATTTATGCAGAAATTGCAGGTATGGGATTGACAGATGATGCTTACCACATAACTCAGCCGGCACCAGGCGGGGAAGGTGCAGTTAGATCAATGCGTATTGCTATCAAAGATGCTGGATTAGTTCCTAATGATATTGATTATATCAATGCTCATGGTACTTCTACTTTCTTTAATGATAAAAATGAATCTAATGCAATTGTAACCGTATTCGAAGAACATTCTAAGAATTTATTAGTAAGTTCATCTAAGTCAATGACAGGACATTTATTAGGAGCGGCAGGTGCTATAGAAGCTATTGCTGCAGTCAAAGCAATTAAAGAGGGAATTGTTCCTCCTACAATTAACTATGACACACCTGATCCAGAATGTGCTGATTTGAATTATGTACCGAATACTCCTATCAAAAAAGAAGTGAAAGCTGCAATTAGCAATACATTTGGTTTTGGTGGGCATAATGCGACCTTGTGTTTCAAAGCATACGAAGAGTAAAAATTAATGAGAACAAAGCTTAATAGACTTATTAGCTCTATTTTCTCTGATGATAAGAACTTAAAGAAATCCAACTTCGAAAGATTTTTCGTAGAAGTTGGATTTTTTTCTAAAGAGCAAAAAAAAGCTTTTGAAGAGAAAATTGGTATAAAAATATCAAATTTTGCTTTTTTTGAGCAAGCTTTGACCCATCGATCATATCTTCAAATTTCCGAGAAAAAAATATATTCCAATGAAAGATTAGAATTTTTTGGAGATTCAATCTTAGGAATGGTCGTGGCGGAATACTTATTTTTGGAACATGATGTTTTAGAAGGAGATTTGACAAAAATGAGATCCTCGATTGTCAATAAACAATCGTTGGCTTATTGTGCCGAAAGAATGGGACTCGATGAACTTATATTATTAAGTTATAGTGCCCAAAAGGCATTGCAAAGCGGTAGCAATTCACTACTCGCAGATAGTGTTGAAGCAATTATTGGGGCTATTTATTTAGATAGTGGATTAGAAAATGCACGTTATTTCATAACGAAAAAATTTATTCCACTCTTAAACGACAATGGATTTGAACACGAAAAGAATTTCAAAAGTAAGTTACTTGAATTAATACAAAGTCAAGGAAAAGACGCTCCAACTTATAAAGTCCTTTCAGAAGAAGGGCCCGATCATATGAAGAAATTTGAAGTTGGCGTTTACTCTCAAGATGAGTTATTAGGTCAAGGAATAGGTAAGAATAAAAAATCAGCTGAACAAAAGGCAGCTAAATCAGCTTTAAAACAACTAACCGTTTAAAAGGATATGGAAAAATTAATATTTGAAAAGTCATCACCAGGAAGAATAGGTTATTCACTTCCTAAATTAGAAATAGAAAAAAGAAATATTTCTGAATTTATTCCAGTAGAGTACCTAAGAAAAGAAGCTGCAGAGCTTCCAGAAGTAAGTGAAATAGAGATTGCAAGACACTTCCAAAGATTGTCGCATCTTAATTTCAATATTGAAAAAGGTATGTATCCACTTGGATCTTGTACTATGAAGTACAATCCTAAAGTGAATGAGAAAGTTGCGGCAATGGACGGATTTGCAAATCTTCATCCCTTTAGCCGTGATGAAAATGCTCAAGGGGCATTAAAAATGATGTTTGAATTAGGCGAATGTTTAAAGAAAATTACTGGTTTACCTGGTGTTTCTTTACAACCTGCTGCTGGTTCACAAGGCGAATTAACTGGAATTCTAACTTTCAAAAAATATTTTGAAAAAAGAGGAGAAACAAACAAAACTGTAATCCTAATTCCAGATTCAGCTCACGGTACTAACCCTGCTTCTGCTGCTATGGCAGGTTTTGATATAGTAAGTGTAAAATCAGGATCTGATGGTAGAATTGATTTAGATGATTTGAGAGCTAAATGTGTTGAAAATGTAGCTGGTCTTATGTTAACTAATCCTAATACTTTGGGATTATTTGAGACTGATGTGATTGAAATTGAAAAACTTGTACATGGTTGTGGCGGTCTTATTTATATGGATGGTGCAAATCTTAATGCCCTTCTTACGATTGCTAGAGCTGGTGATATGAAGTTTGACTGCGTACATATTAACTTACATAAAACTTTCTCTACTCCTCACGGAGGTGGTGGACCTGGTGCTGGCCCTATTTGTGTTAGTGAAAAACTAATTGAATTCTTGCCAGTTCCAAATATAGAAAAACACGGTGAAGTTTATAAACTGAACTATAATTTTCCTAATACTGTAGGTAAAGTACATACATTCGGAGGAAACTTCGGAGTTCTTGTACGTGCTTATACTTATATACGAATGCTTGGTGAAGTTGGTCTAAAACGAGTTAGTGAAAATGCAGTAATAAATGCAAACTATATACTCAGCCAAATCAAAGATTATTATGAAGTACCATACCCAGGTTATTGCTTACACGAATGTATTATAAGTGGTAATTTCCAAAAAAGAGATGGTGTTTCCACAAGAGATATAGCGAAGAGATTATTAGATTTGGGCTTCCATGCCCCAACTATTTACTTCCCATTGGTAGTGAAAGAAGCGATGCTTATAGAGCCAACTGAAACTGAGAATCTTGAAAATTTAGATGGATTTATCAAAGCAATGATTCAAATTGCCACTGAGACAAAAGAAGAGCCAGATACTGTACTTCAAGCTCCTATGACTACTCCACTAAGACGTCTAGATGAAGCTACGGCTAACAGAAATCTAGATATCAGATGGAGAAAAGAAGCAGTAACTGCTTAACAACTATTAATAAAAGATAATAATAAAACCGGTTACTTGATATGTAATCGGTTTTTTTTGTGTTATTTAATTAGAAAAATATTTATTTGTTGCTTATGAATACATTCAATGCTGAAATAAAAATTATTGGAATCAATCCTTATGTTTCTGTTCCAAGTGAAATACTTGAAGAATTATACATAAGGAATGGAAAGATAAATGGACCAATAAAAATTAAGGGAAAGGTTAATGGTAATGTTTATCAACAAACATTAGTAAAATATAGTGGTGAATGGAGACTTTATATAAACAATAAAATGCTGAAAAACTCACCTCAACTAATTGGAGAAACCATTGAAATATCAGTTGAGTACGATTCTTCTGATCGTACAATAGTACTTCATCCTAATCTTATTAAAGCTTTAAATAATAACCTATTAGCGAAAGAAAAGTTTAATTCAATTCCATCATATTTACAAAAAGAAATAGTAAGATATATTTCTAATCTCAAAACGGAATCTAGTATTGATAGAAATGTTATTAAAGCAATTAATTTTCTTAATGGAAAGGATTCATTTATTGGTAGAAAACCGTTAGAATAATCTTCTTATAAAAAAAGCTCCCATTTCTGAGAGCTTAGTTAAAATAAAACTATAAAGTAAAACTTACTTTTTAGTAGCAACAGATTTTCCTTGCATAAATAGTTGCAAGTAATCGCGGCTACCAGCTTTACTATCAGTACCACTCATATTGAAACCACCAAAAGGATGAACATCAACTAAAGCACCTGTACATTTTCTGTTTAGGTATAAATTACCACAATGAAGCTCTTTCTTACCACGAGCCAATTTTTCTGGATTGTTAGTAATCAAACCACCTGTTAAACCATAAATAGTATCATTGAAAATTCTTATACCATCATCGAAGTTCTTCGATTTAATAACAGCTAGAACAGGACCGAATATTTCTTCTTTAGCAATTCGAGCAGTGTCCGGAACATCAACTATTAGGGTAGGGGAGATGAAGTAACCTTTGTCAGAATCTGGAGTGGTTCCACCGGCTATCAATCTACCTTCGTTTTTACCAATTTCAATAAATTCTTTTATAGAATTGTAAGCACTCTCACTTACGACAGGACCTGCTGCAGCGTTATCTCTTGGGTCACCCATTTGAATCGCTTTTACTTTGGCTTCTAGTTTTTCTACGAATTCATCATATACTTTTTCATCTACGATAGCTCTTGAGCAAGCTGAACATTTCTGTCCTTGGAATCCAAAAGCAGCTTTCGCCACTTCACTTGCAGCATAATCAACATCAACTTCGCTGTCGATTAACATTGCATCTTTTCCACCCATTTCAGCAACTACTCTCTTCAACCAGATTTGACCTGGATTAACTTTTGCAGCTCTTTCGTAGATACGTGTACCTACTTCCATTGAGCCTGTAAATGAGATGTAACGTGTTCTAGGATGGTCAACCATATAATCACCTGCCTCTGCACCGCTAGCCACTAGATAGTTGAATACACCATCAGGTAATCCAACTTCTCTCATCAATTCGTCGAATAATTTTGCCATCATAGGGGCATCAGAAGATGGTTTCAAAACAACTGTGTTACCAGTAACTACTGAAGCGGCCACAGTCCCAGCCATAATTGCAAATGGGAAGTTCCAAGGAGGTATAACTATACCAACACCTAATGGAATATAGAAATATTCGTTTGTTTCATCAGCTTGTTGTGTTAATGGCTGATTCTCAGATAAACGAATCATTTCACGACCATAAAATTCTAGGAAGTCAATTGCTTCACAAGTATCAGCATCAGCTTCTAAGTAGTTCTTTCCTACTTCTGTTATCATCCAAGCATTTATTTCTAATCTTCTTTGTTTGATTAGTTCACTAGCTTTGAATAAATATTCAGCTCTTTCTAAGGCCGGTACATATTTCCATGTTTCAAAAGCTTTTTCTGCAGCGTTTATTGCTTTTTCAGCATCTTCTTTACCAGATTTTTGGAAAATACCAACTACTTCTGATTTATTTGCTGGATTAAAGGACGTCGTCTTTTTATCCGTAAATACTTCATTACCATCTATGATATTAGGGTACTCTTTACCTAATAATGTTTTTACTTTTTCTATTGCTTCTTTTTGTTGTTGTGCTATTTTTGGATCATTGAAATCCAAGTATTCCATGGGCTTGTAAGCTACCATCTTTAACTCCACTTTTTTTGTAATGTTTTAAATATTATTAGCAAATATAAGGATAATCTTTTCAACTATGTAACTTGCTGAAAGGTATAGAAGAATATCTAAGTTGAATAGTGTTATTGGGTCGCTGTTTCCAAGCGAATACTAACTTTTACACGTCTTTTGAGGTCGTTAGGTCTTTTAGTATTATCATCCACTCCACCTGTAAGCATATTGATGACTATATTGCTATTATCTGTGACTTTATCTTTTATATATGCACCAGTATAATATGCTCTGATGAATGATAATAGTTGATTATCTATAATATCTCCATTTTTAACTGCTACATTCCCTTTTTCATCATATATGTCTGGGCCTGGATAAATCTTATTTGAGGATATGTCGCGTGGATCTGAGAAACCTGTTATATCAAGTACAATTTTTGTGTTATTCAATACACAGTCATTTTTTAGGTTGTTCAACCTATCATTTATATATTCTATTGCTTCGTTGAATGCAGAATCAATTGTATAAGAGTATTCATGATACTTGTCATCTGGATATTCAATATATGAAGTATTACCTTTTCCAGTTATCACACCCAATTTGAATAAGCTTTTCAATTCTTTCAAGTTATCCGAAGTATTCGGTCTGTAATATCCAGTTACAAAAAAAGGAATATCGTATTCTTCGAAATTGAATTCTACTGTATAATTTGGCAAAAATATGTCTTGTTGAAAAACTACATCGGAATTCTCGTTACATTCTGCAAAAAATAAATCAGTGCTCTTAACAGAATTATAGCAATCATTTTTATATGTCAAATAGTAATAATTATTGGCAGATAATTTAAATTCAAAATATGAGTTATTAGGAATTATATATTGGTTTAATAAAATACTATCTTCTGAATAAAGCTCTACAATCCCTTTAAGCGGCACATTCTCAAATTCACTGATAACGTTGCCAGTAAGTGTTACTTTTCTACAAAAGTCAAATCTATATATATCAAATTGTCCACAACCACCTGGTCTGTCTGAGGAAAGAAATAATTCATTATTTATAACAACAGGGGAGATATTATTAAAATTTGAATTATAATCTTTGCTTAATTTATATGGTTCATTCAACATTTCAGTATTGATATCTTTAGCAAAAACAGCAAACTTCCCATTTACTTTTCTAGAAAATAGAAATTTATTAAATGACTCAGAATAAAAACCTTCATCAGCATTTGTATTAATATCAGTATAAGGAAGAGGTTGCGTCCAATTTCCATTTTCATAATCAGAATAATATATATCCCATTGCCCGTTAATTTCCTTTGTGTAATATAACCTATTACTAACGAAAAAAGGATGACCTTCGAATCCCTCACTATTGAGCACCTTTGTATCTATTATTCTAGCGTATTCCCCTCGAACATAAATAAATGCATATAAGTCTCTATTCAAAGAATCCATAGTTAACCCTGATACAACAAAAAGAGTTTTTTCTTTATCTAAAGAAAATGAAGTAGGTAACCCGGGGGATATTAAGTTGTTGTGTTTTATTACATTATCAAGCTTAGTTAAGAGACTATTATTGTCTTTTATCTGAAAAATGTTAAATTGCATATTGTCATTTGTTAGATAAACTATTTCATTTTCAACCAATTTTACGAGCGGTTCATTATCAATAGAATTAATAATATTACCCAAATTACCATTTGTACTTACACTATTGCATTTTTCTTTTTTCTTAACTGAAGTACAGGAGAAAAAAGAAAATAATATTAAAATTATAGCTAATTGTTTTTTCATTAAAAAATATCTTAGTAATTTCGAAAATCTAAATACTTCACTCTTATTCTCGGCATAAAGGACAGCAATTATTAATGAACAGATCAAAAGCAATCATAAATACCAAAAACATAAGACACAATTTAAGAATAATAAGAGAAATATCCGGCACAAAGATCATAGGAATTGTAAAAGCTAATGGATATGGCACTGGAATTAATGAGATTTCAAAAGTGTTACGTGATGAAGGCGTAGAAATGCTCGGTGTTCCTTATGTCCATGAAGCAGAAGGTTTACGTAAGGAAGGTGATACCGGAGAAATTCTATTAACCGGAACTCTATCAGAAGATGAAGTAAACAACGTAATAAGTTTAGATTTGCAAGTATGTACCGTCAATACTAATGTACTAAACGCATTAAACAATGCTGCTAACCTAAAGAATACCAAAGCATTGGTACATATTTTTGTGGATACTGGTATGAATAGAGAAGGTGTAAAACCTTCAAAATTAGATGAGTTTATCAAAGTATTACAAACATTAGAAAATCTAAAAGTTGTTGGTTGTTTAACTCACCTAATTGCATCTGATGATGTAGATAAAACTCAAACAGATAATCAAATAAAAGAATTTACAGTTGCACTTAACAAAATAGAGACAGCTTTTGGCAAACTAGAATATATTCATACTCATAATTCCGCAGCAATTTTTAATGATATAGTAAGTCCAAGTAATTACTCCAGACCTGGTATTGCTATATATGGATTTTTACCTACTAGAGAACTGCAAGAAAAAAGTGGTTTAATTCCGAGTCTCAAGTTAATGTCAGAAGTGACGTTGATAAAACAAGTTAGCAAGGGTGAGACTGTTGGCTATAGTAATAAGTACGTTGCGGAAAAAGATATTACAATTGCATTAATTCCATTCGGATATGGTCATGGATTCCCTTGGGCTTTGTCTAATTGCGGCTCATTTAGTATTAACAATAATAGATGTAAGATTGTCGGCTCGGTATGTATGGATTTCACTATGGTTGATATTACAGGATTAGATGTTTCCGTAGGTGATGAAGTGATTATAATGGGTGATGGTATAACTGGTGATTCAATCTTTGACATATCCGAGAAGGCAAATACTATTCCTTATGAAATAATAACTCACTTATTACCTCGATTAGACCGCGAGTATATATAGATGTTGAAAAATTAATTCCTACTACTCCATATAATACTTTACTTTTGTTAAAAATGTAAACAACTATGTACAGAATTCACCTCCCAAATTTCGAAGGTCCATTTGATTTGCTCCTCTATTTTATTAGAAGAGACGAATTGGATATTTATGATATTCCAATTTCTAGAATAACTGAAGAATTTCTTAGTTACGTTAGAGTTATGAAATTGCTTGATTTGGAGCTAGCTGGTGAGTTTATACTTATGGCTTCTACTCTTATGTATATCAAAGCGAGATTGCTTCTACCAAAACCAAAAGATGAAAATGGTGACGAAATAGAAGATCCTCGTACAGAGTTAGTACAGAAGTTGTTAGAATACAAACAAATAAAAGAAGCTACCGAAGATATGCGAATATCGGAAGAAAACAATCTAAATTATCACGAACGTAATTATTTTGGTAATGACGAGTCTGCTGAAGTAATATATACTAACACGACAATGTTTGATTTGCTTACAGCGTTCAAAACGGCAGTGGATAGATTAGATAATGCTGTCCAAGAACACGTTGTTGAGTTAATCCCTATTTCTGTAGAAGAACAGAAAGAAGAATTAATAAAAATAGTTCATATGAAAGGAAGAATAAAATTCCTTGACTTTATGAAAGACAAGCCAAGAGCATTCATAGTCGTTACATTTTTAGCATTACTGGAGCTTATTCGTTCCCAAGAATTATTTATAACGCAAGATGATTTATTCGAAGACATTATTATATCACCAACACTTAACTTGAATTAGATGGAACTAAAAGATTTACCATATTTTTTCTCTTTGCCTAAGCAAGAACAGAAGATTGCTTTGGAAGCACTGCTCTTTACGATGGAAGAACCACTTGATATCAACAGATTGATGAAGATACTTGCGTCTAATGAATCCAATAGCGCTGATGCACAGGATATAATAGAATATGAATTGCTTGATAAAATTGGCTTCAACCGAGAATATGTTCGTGATTTGATAAACGATGTAAATAATGAAAACTCAGATAACGACAGACCTTTCCGTATAATAGAAAGTGGGGGAGGATATTCTTTAGTTACTTCTCGTAAATACGGTAAAATCGTTGGTAAAATCAATAAGAACATTGTAAGAAGACGATTGAGCAATGCAAACTTGGAAACTATTGCTATTATTGCTTATAGACAGCCTATTTCTAGGCCTGGTGTGGAGTCAATCAGGGGTGTTAACTCTAAGGAAATCATTAATGGGCTTATTGACAAGGGTTACGTTCGTATTATTGGGAAAAGCGATGCCCCCGGCAACCCTTATCTCTATGGTACGACCGTTGAGTTCCTTAAAGCATTCGGTTTGAATTCACTCGAAGACCTTCCGAAGCTTAAAGAATTGAAAGAACTTGCCTTCACTGAGGCCGAAGAATCCAGTTTTACTCTTAGAATTGAAATGGAAGAGGATTCGCAACAAATAGATAATGAAAACGTTTCCGAAGAATGATGAATACAAAGATTAAAATATTACTTTTTATGGCTGCTGGAGCAGTTCTAGGCTATGCTTACTTCCATTTCTTCGGTTGTGACACTAATTGCACTATCAAATCAGATTGGCGCTTGACTACTCTTTACGGCTCGGTTATTGGGCTAGTACTTGCGTTCCCTACTAAAAGAAAATCGCCCGTAGAATGAGAGAAAAGCTCAAAGAGTTAGCTGGGCAAACCGTCACGTATGGTATTTTCAATATCGTAGGACGCTTCCTCACCTTCATTCTCTTTCCGCTCTATATCAATTACTTACCTAAGGCCGAGTATGCTGACATTGTCATCCTCTATTCGTATATTGGCATCTTCAATGTGTTCTATGCCACCGCCTTGGAAAGCTCTTTCTTTCGCTATTATGACAAAACTGACATCCAAAAATCGCGCGCCGTCTTCTCGCACGCCTTTATCGCCATCTTCTTATTCGGCCTCGTCGTCTCGTCGATTATTTTCGCCTTCGCGGACGAGTTAACCTTCATACTTTCAGGAGAAATCGAAAACTCCGCGGAGCTTATCATGCTCGCGGCATTCGTTCCCCTCATCGATGCAATCCAATTCATACCCTTTGGACTGCTTCGCATGAACAATAAAGCCAGATCCTTCGTCATGATTAGGTTCGTCCATGTCATTGTGTACGTTACCCTTAACTATATTGCTATCACATACTTCGGGATGGGAGTCTTCGCCGTCTTGGTAATCCAAATCGTTGCCTCGCTGACCACTCTCGCCATCCAGTCGAAGGAAATCATCGCCAATTTAGTCTTTCGCTACGACTCGAAGCTCTTCAGCACAATGCTAAAATACGGAATCCCTACATTGCCGGCAGCACTCTCGACCATTTTCCTAAATGTCGCAGACAAGCCGATAGTAAAGGAGTTCGCGGGGTCCGATGCACAAGCCGTTTACTCAGCAAACTACAAGCTCGGAATCCCAATGCTCCTATTCATAACAGCATTCGACTACGCGTGGAGACCATTTTTCCTCAATAATTACAAAAACGACGGCTCGAACGAGCTTTTCGCCAAAATTTTAACATATTTCACGCTCATCGGAGCAGCAATCTTCCTCTCGTTCAGCTTTTTCGTCGGCTATTTAGTCCAAACCCCCTTCATCGGAGGCAGAAAACTACTCCCGAACGACTACGCCGAAGGCCTTGTAATCATTCCAATCATCCTTTTAGCATATTGGTTCAACGGAATGTACAATAACTTCTCAGCGTCGCTCCATATCGCCAAGAAGACCAAGTACCTCGCGTACTCGATAGTCACTGGCACCGCCGTTTATTTCGTTGCACTTTACACGCTAGTCCCTAACGTTGGCTATATAGGCGCTGCGTGGGCCACTTTGATAGGATTCGCCACCAATTCGGTCCTAATCTACTACTTTGCACGAAAATCGTACGCCATAAAGTACGATTGGCCCAAAATAACAATCATTGCGGCCTTAACAGCAGCAATATATTTTGCAAATCACGCATTAAATCTTAATTTTGGAACAATGACGGACGTCATAACAAAGATTTCGCTCCTCATAACGTTCCTTGCGCTGCTTCGACTGTTCGGATTCTTCACCAAACAAGAAATAGCAGCCGTCAAAAAACTATTACGAAGAAAATAAATGCCCCCGTAGCTTAACTGGATAGAGCATCAGATTTCGGCTCTGAGGGTTAGGGGTTCGACTCCCTTCGGGGGTACTTATTTTTCATCAAAACCGCCACCACGAATATCATTGCGATGACTGAAAGGACGCGGCAATCTCTTTAGAATAAGAAAACCGCCCACTCGTGAAGTATTTCCACCTCCTAGTGGATTGCTTTCGATTCCTAGTTAATGTTTATAAGGTTCATCTCTCTTTAATTCGATATCATTACTGATATAAGTACGGAGAGAAAATCGATATTCCTGACATGGTTCACTAATAGTAAAAACTCTTATATAATTCTCATTATATTCAACTTCATATTTACTTTCTAATCTATTACATTTGTCATTTGAAATAGTCAATATTTTATTCATATATGAATATTTACCTTGTTCTACTAGATTAGTTCCAACATAATTGGTTTGATAAATATAATAAATACCATTTTCTTTGAATTCTAATAATTCTAATACATAATTATCTTTCTTAATTGTATCTAATAAATAATCAGAGGGACCTTGTACAATTTGAAAGTTGTACTTCCACTTACCAACTATTGAGTTTTCTTCAGATATTTCAGCATCATCGCTACATCCGAATGTAAAAGTCAACATTACTATCACTAAAATCTTTTTCACGTCTTGATCCTTGTCATTTTTATTCATCAAATTAAAAAATAATCCTCTATTTGAAAAATATTATTTTAATAGGAAATCAATCCAAATCCCAAAACATCGATTAAATCTATTCTCACAGGACAGCTCGCCGTTCTTAATGGTCTCCTCGCCCTTTGGAATGGGTATTACGCCATCTTCCCAGCCCTCTACGCCACTTTCCCAGTCCTCCTCGCCACTTTCCCAGTCCTCCTCGCCATCTTCTCAGCCCCTTACGCCACCGATACAAGTATTCTAGTTAGCGAAAATGGTCTTCGAGTGAATAAATTAGATTCTATGATTTATAAAGTGAAAATGACATATAAATTATTGAGAATAACATAGATAAATAGTTTGATTATTAGAAATAGTTATGTATTTTTAGGAAATAATAATTTATAAACAGGAAAAAATATGAAGAAATATATAATAGTAGCCCTTATATTAGCGGCTGTATGGGGGTGCAGTGATGATAAAATAACCACACCCGACCTCGAAGATAAAGATACGGTGGGGAAAACCTTTGTAACTATAGAGGGATTAGAGAATTATATAGAGACAACGATAATCTTAGACACGCTAGGAGATGCAAGTAAGCTCGATAAACTTTGCCGAATGGGCGATAAGTTTGATATAGTCGCCAAACCTACTATTTCTTATGGAGGTAAACTGTTATATATGACGTTTGATACTAGTCAAGTGGCGACAGAAGTGTTTATTAGCATAGAAACGGCTAAAGTAAGTTCAGAAATACGCGATAGTGTGATAGCAAGGTTTGGTTACTTCCCTGAGCATAAGGAATTCAAGAACGTAGAATGGTTTAGAGATACATTAGATAATAGTTCTTTGGCAGGATATAGTTTAGATGCTTTTACAGCGCCTCCTGGAGCGTATATAATTAGGGTAAAGCGAACCGGAATATCAGATAGATGTGTTCCTTTCATTCGGCTAGGCGACGAAAATGAGGAATAAGATAGCGAAACGGGGTCACTAGGGGGCGGAAGCGGTCTCCGAGCCGGCGATAATAGCTAAGAAGCAAGCGAGCATAAAAAAAGAGTGACTGGAAATTCCAATCACTCTTTTCTTTTGGTACAGGAGGGGGGACTTGAACCCCCACGTCATTGCTAACACTGGATTTTGAATCCAGCGCGTCTACCAGTTCCGCCACTCCTGCCTGTTAGACAAAAAAAGCAAAAACCTTATTAGCTTTTGCTTCTTTTTATATCTTAAATGTGTGGGCGATGAGAGACTCGAACTCCCGACCCTCTGCTTGTAAGGCAGATGCTCTGAACCAACTGAGCTAATCGCCCCGATTAACGAGTACAAAAATAAGACAATTTTTCTAATCTGCAAACTAAATTTTAATTTATTTTCTCTATTCTTCGTACTTCCTTGATTTTACTCAATATAATTTTTTCAACTCCACCCCGAAAAGTGTTCATAGCCATCGGGTCATGCTGGAAAATGCCTAATAATCTGAAAACTGCAGTTCTTGTTTCCTCTTCAAATGCCACAAATTCGAGAAAACCGTCATCTTTTTGTAAGATTTCATTGATTTCTTTGACTACGATTTCTATTCTTTCTTCTACTGAAGACATTATATATTAATCTCTACTTCTGGAGTTTTAGATTTTTCGTAGTTAATCTTACGAACTTTCGAAACTATTTTATCAGTGATAGCTATTAGCTCTTTAGATTGTTCCGAATCTTCATCTCGGATAACTTCAGGCATTCCACCATCGTTTCCTTCTCTCATCTGAATACTAAGTGGAACTTGACCTAACAATTCAACATTCATTTCTTCACTTATTAACTTCCCACCATCTTTTCCGAAAATATAGTATTTCTCGTCGTGGCCAGCAGGGGAGAACCAGCTCATGTTTTCTATGACACCTATATTCTCTACATTAACTTTGTTGAACATAGCGATACTACGGCGAACGTCAGCTAGAGCTATTTCTTGGGGTGTAGTAACTGTAACTGCACCTGTGAGAGGGATTTTCTGTGTTAATGTTAGTTGTATATCACCTGTACCAGGAGGTAAATCAAAAATAAGAAAATCAAGATTTCCCCAAACTATTTGTTCGAAAAGCATAGAGAAGTATCCAGCTAACATTGGCCCACGAACAATAGCAGCATCTTCTTGCTTCATCAAAAATCCCATTGAAGCTATTTGGATTCCATATTTAGTAGATGGTCGAGCTTTTACTTTTCCGTCTGGCATTTTCACAGATTCCATTTGTGCATTTTTCAAACCGAACATAGTAGGCTGACTTGGCCCATAAATATCTGCATCTATTATACCAACTCTTGCTCCTCTTTTTGATAGAGCAGCAGCGATATTCGAAGCGATAGAAGATTTACCAACTCCTCCTTTTCCGGAAGAAACTGCAATTAGATTTTTAACACCTGGTAATACTTCTCTGTCTTGAGTGTTAAATGGTTGTTCAGTAATTAAAATTTCATATTTAACTTTGCTATCTAATTTACGAAGCTCTTCTATTAATAGATCATTTATCCTGTTTACAACCCAATAAATTGGTTGTACAAGTTTCAATTTGATTTGAACTGAGTCTTCGCTAATCTCTATCTTATCAATAGCGTCTAAGTCTGATAGACTAACACCCAAATCTGGGTCTTTTATATTACTAATACTATTTAATATATCTTTTTCTAATATCATTTTAATATCCAATACTTTTTTTGAAAATATTCTGCTCACAGAACGAAAATTAACTATTAATCGTGTAAAAGTGTAACTAATACATAGTATAGTGTGTCTTTGATAATAGAAGCTAGGTGTAAAATTAATTTTGTAATTATTTAAAAATGCACTTATCTTTGTGTTATGTTAAAAATGAATATATTTTTAGATTAATAAATGAGGTTTTAGAATGAATAAATTATTAACCATACTTATATTTTTAGGAATGACAGGTTTAGTCGTTGCTAAAGATATAAATACTTCTCAAAATGCACACATTCCGTACAGAATTGATCCGAATGAACAACCTGCAGAATATGAGATTCCGAACTATGTTAGTAAAAATAACTCTGTTCAGGACTTACCTGGCAAGAGTCTTGAAAGATTTCAACGATTCTGGTGGTCACATTATGTGACTTCTACACCTATTACTTATGATCCAACAACTAAAGCTGTTGGTATTTTGGTAACTAATGCTGTATATGATGCACAAAATCAGTTCAACGGTACTAAAGTATTTATGTATAGAACAACTGATAATGGTGGAACATTTGATAGTATCAATGTCTTCAGAAATCGTCTTAAATCTGTGTTATTCGGTTCAGTTTCATACCTAAACTCAACTAAATCAAATGATCCAAACGATCTTAGTTATGTTGCTTGTTTTCAAAAAGTATGGAAAGATTTAACAAATGATCCTGATGACGGTACAATTTTTGCAGTTTATGATAAGAGTTTTGGTGAAGAACCGGAATATGTTGAAGAACTTTCTCCTGGTTTTGGTAACCCACCAGATGCTCAAAATTGGAATAATTTGTCATTGAAAACAAATGAAGCAAAAAATACAGTATATGGATTTGGAACATTATCTCCTAAGTCAGCTAATGATCAATATGGCTATTATGGTTATTGGAGATTTGATTTTACAGAGCAATTTAACTATGGTTCTATTCCATCACAGTGGTGGGCAAACAAGTTTAGAGCATCTGACTCTAAAACTTCTTCATGGAATGCGCCAATGCAAATTGTAGCAGATGAAACTGGTACTTTATATGCAGCTGTTAATAATAGACACTTTGAAAACTCAGAACCACGTCTATTAGGTATTTCTAAATCTTTAGATAATGGAGATACTTGGAGTGATTTTGAGATTATGCCTGATAATATATTAAATAGTATTTTAGATAAACATCCAGGTTATACAGATGTTGGAGTTATAAGCCCTTATACTAAGAATGCAATGTTCTCTCGAGGAATTGGAAAAGTTTCATTTTTGGCTAATATTATTGTCTTCGGTACAGACTTGACTTCTATAGCAATTCTTTGTGAGTTGACTTATGACAATGGTGTTTTCGGTATAAAAGAAATTACAGAATTAGAAACTGGTGGACCGATGGTAGCTTATAAAGAAGCTACAACTCCATTCGATCCTAATGTATATACAATTAGATATACAGAATCTTGGTTTGGTAATAACTTCCAAGTAGCCACTACTGTTGATGGAGATAAAGTATTGGCAATGTGGATAGATGCTAAAAAAGGTGTCACTATACCAATTGATCCAGTACAAGTAACAACTTCACAAACTAGTTCTTTGACAGGTCAACCTGAAGATGTAGTAATCACATTAGATACAATATTGAGATATGATATTTATTCTTCTGTTTATGATATGAATAGTGGTAATTGGTCACAAGCTGTAAATATAACTAATGATGATAGTGTAGATATCTATTTCAATATGCCTTCAATAATCCCAAGTGTAACTAAAGTTCCATTCTTGAGTTATAAAAATATTAGAACAAATAGAACTAATCAATTTAATTTTCCTAAAGAAATAATACAAATGTTGATAGATGATGTAACTATTTTGAATTATTCAGAAATAGATGCAACTAAGTCACAAGCAAGTGTTGAAAAGGAATTAGATTTCAATGTGACATTAGGCGATGCATATCCTAACCCAGCAGTTAATGCTAATAGTGTTGGTATAACATTTACTATTGATGAGTTAGCTGTTGTAACTTTAGAATTATTTGATAATATGGGTAAAAAAGTTGAAACTATATTTAATGATAAATCAACTATTGGTTATAAAGCAATCAATGCTAATATTTCTAATTTAAATTCTGGTACTTATTACTATCAATTATCTGTAAATGGTGTTTCATTTACTAAGAAACTAGTAATAGTTAAATAATGAATTAGAATATTTATAGAATTAAAGAAGGGCTGATATACAGCCCTTTTTTTTTATATTTAACTTTATTCTAATAAATCAATAATTTATGCTATTCGAATAATGTATTGATTTAAAGATTACAATTCAATATATATTAGTAGTTAATAGTTTGAAAACAGAATTTGTAATTATCTAAAAATGCACTTATCTTTGTTTTATGTTAAGAATAAATAAGTTTTTAGTTAACTAATGAGGTTTTAAAATGAATAAATTATTAACCATTTTTATATTTTTAGCAATGACAGGGCTTGTCGAAGCTAAGGATTTAAATAAAGTACAACAAGTACAAATTCAGTTAAAAATTGATCCAAACGTCAATGAAACTGAGTTTGAAAATCCTACATTTAGTAGTAATAATAACTCAACTCAGGATATAGAAGGTAAACAAATTGGTTCTTTTCAAAGATTTTGGTATGCACATTTTGCAAGTACTACACCAATTAGTTATGATCCTACTACAGAAGCAGTAGTAGTTTTAGTTACAGACTATGTATTAAAACCAGAATTTAATGGAACAAAAGTATTTTTACTCAGAACAACTAACAAAGGAAGTAGTTGGGATAGTATAAATATTTATAGAGATTTATTTAAAAGTCCTTTATGGGGGTCAATATCACTAAATAATCCAACTAAATCAACTGATATAACCGATGTAAGTTATGCTGCTGCTTTTCAAAAAGTTTGGAAAGATACAGTTTATGATCAAGCAGAAGGCTCAATATTTGCTATATATGATAAGAGTTTCGGTGTAGATCCAGAATATATAGAAGAGGTTTCCCCTGGATTTGGTAATCCACCTGATGCTCAGACTTGGGGTAACATCTCTATGAAAACTAATGAAGCTACTAATACCGTATATGGATATGGTACCTTGATTCCACCCACTTCAAATGACCAATATGGGTATTATGGATATTGGAGATTTGATTTCACTGAACAATATAATTATGGTTCTATTCCTTCTCAATGGTGGGCAAATAAATTTAGATTAACAGAATCCAAAGGATCTACTTTTAATGCACCAATGGAAATGGTAAATGACGAAGTAGGTACATTATATGCTGCTGTTAATAATAGACACTTTGAAAATTCTGAACCACGTTTATTAGGTATTTCTAAATCTTTGGACAATGGGGATACTTGGAGTGACTTTGAGATTATGCCTGATAATATATTGAATAGTATATTAGATAATCATCCAGGTTACACTCAAGTAGGTGTTCTTAATACTTATGGTAAAAATGCATTGTTTTGTAGAGGTATTGGTAAAGTAACTTACCTAGCTAATATAATAATTATAGGTGCCGATTTACCGAGCTTAGCTTTCTTAACGGAATTAACTTATGACAATGGTGTTTTCGGTATAAAAGAAATTACTGAATTAGAAACTGGTGGTCCAACTACTACTAATAAAGAGCCAACGGATCCATTTAATCCTAATGTTTATACAATTAGATATACAACTTCAAGACATGGGAATAACATTCAAGTAGCCAAAACAGTTGATGGTGATAAAGTATTGGCAATGTGGATTGATGCGGAAAAAGATAAACTTATACCTATTGATCCAGTACAAGTAACAACTTCAAGAACTAGTTCTCTGACTGGACAACCTGAAGATGTAGTGATAACTTTAGATACTATTCTAAAATATGACATTTATGCTTCTGTATATGATATGAAAAATGGTAATTGGTCGAAACCAGTTAACATTACTAACGATGATAGCGTAGATACTTATTTCAACATACCTCCAATTATCCCCAGTGTAACTAAAGTTCCATTCTTAAGTTATAAAGCTATGAGAAGCACTAGAACTAATCAGTTTAATTTCCCAAGAGAAATAATTCAGATGTTAGTCGATGATAATACAATTATGAGATATACAGAGTTAGACGCAACTAAAGAACAACCTAAGGGTCCTGTGAATTCAGTTAAAGAAGTTTTAGACTTTAATGTGGAGTTAGGCAATGCATATCCAAACCCTGCAGTTAACACTAATCAAGTTGGAATAACATTCACTATTGATGAATTGGCAGTAGTTACTTTAGAGTTATTTGATAATTTAGGAAATAAAGTAGAGACTATATTTAATGATAAATCTACAATTGGTTATAAAGCGATCAATGCTAATATTTCTAATTTAAATTCTGGTACTTACTACTACCAATTATCAGTAAATGGTGTTACGTTTACTAAGAAACTTGTTATTGTTAAATAAATAGTTGAATTATATATAAATTTAAAAAAGGGCTGAAAATATCAGCCCTTTTTTTTATATTAAATTCAATTCTAAACTGTCAATGCAATAAGTTTTTCGCATTTTGATTGAAATATTTCTAATATATTATCTAAATCAGTAGTATTAACATCTGGATTAGCTAATATAAAACGTATTGAGAGCTTACTATCAATATAGCAATAGTTGAATAAAGCAGTACCTTCTTTATACATTTCATCGCGAGCATTTAGATTTATTCCATTGATTTCTTCTAATGATAAGTCAAATTCAGGGTTAAATCTAAAATTCACATTACAATATGTTGTTGGTGCTAATAATTCAAAAGAAGGATTTGAATTGACCTTATGATTTAAATATTCTGCGAGTGAAACCATTTTATTGATTCTTTCTTCATATCCTTTCATTCCATAGTATTTGAATGAAAGCCATAATTTTAATGAATCAACTCTTCTACCACACTGTATTGACTTCTTACCTAAATCAAGGTCATCATATTCATGTTCGTGAAATAAATAATCTGAAGTTTGTTCACATACTGCTGGTAACAATTGATTATTATCTTTAAGTAATATAACTGAACAGATTAATGGTATTCCCATCAGTTTATGAGCGTCCCATGAAATTGAGTCTGAGTTTTCAATTCCTTTAAGAAGATGTTTGTGTTTATTACTAAATATTAGTGCACCTCCCCAAGCTCCATCTGTATGGAACCAAAGATTATGCTGTTTAGCTATTTCTTGAAGTTCTATTAATGGGTCAAAGGCACCAACTTCGGTTGTACCAGCAGTACCACAAACATAAAATGGCTTTTTGCCTTCATCAATTGAGTTTTTGATACTTAATTCTAATTCTGAAGGAATCATTCTATGATTTTCATCTGCTCTTACCTTAATTACATTATCTTCACCGAAACCAAGTACGTTTGCAGCTTTTTCAAATGAATAATGCGAATGTTCAGATACGAAAAAACATAATTCGGGAAGTGAGCTTAATCCTTTACTCTTTATTTCAGGGAACAAGGTGTTTCTAGCGACTAAAAGTGAGATTAGATTAGCATTACTGCTCCCTGTTAGAAAAGTCCCGTCACCTTCCTTAAAACCCATTTTCTTGCATAGCATATCAATCATATAGGTCTCGATGATTGTAGCTGCTGGGGCTGTCTCATAAGTATAGACCGAAGTATTTCTGAGTGAAGTAACAAATTCAGAAATTAAAGCTGGGTAATTTCTACCAGCCCATAGCTGATTGCTAAATAGGGGATGAGCAGTATCTACTGAACCTGACAAATATTTATTAATGGATTTATACAAATCTTTTTCACCATTTGATTCATTTTGAATATCTAAGTCGAGATGCTCTATCATCTCTTTTGGTGATTTATATTCTAATACTTTAGTTTTCGTAAAATCTTTATTTATTTCTGATTCTAATAACTCGAATAACTTTGATAAGTTCATATTTTTTTGTGATGTTTTAGAGAGTAAAACGTAATAATGTTCAAAAAATTATAAAAAAAAAAGCTCCACAATTAATTGTGGAGCTTTGGCGGGACCGACGAGATTCGAACTCGCGACCTCCAGAGTGACAGTCTGGCATTCTAACCAACTGAACTACGATCCCTTTTTCAATTTCGTAACGAAATCAAGACTCAAACATAACACATAGATTTGAATTAACAAAACAAAATTTCACACTTTAGTTTAAAATAACTACTTTTTTTGAGATTCGTTTACCGCCATATATTACCGAAATAAAGTAAGCTCCTGAAATAACATTATTAAGCTCAATATGTCTATTCAGTACTCCTGGACCATATTTTTGATATTCTTCATATATTTTTCGACCTTGTATGTCTGTTATGTTAATTTCTATGGAATAATTATCGATTAAACTAAGTGCTAAATTCACTTTTCCATAGTTTTGTATTAAGGTTGGGTAAATTTCTACTCCAGAAATAGGGGAGTATAGTTCTTCAGGAACGATCTCATTTCTATTTACACCACATTGTACCAACTCATTTTCAAGACTTATTTCAAAGAAATCTGTCATACTTGGGTAATAATAATCACTTAGATATGATTTTACTTTTATCCTAGCTTCAGCTAAATCTGTTTCAAATTCTTGTTTAGGGATATCTATAAAGTACTGATTATCAATCCCTCTCTTTACTAAAGGGTAAGTTTTTGATTTATATTCAGAATAATTAACTTCTATTTCTGCATCTAATATTTGATTTTCAGGAAAAATATAAAAAACTAATCGTCTAAATTCACCATTGTCCAATTGATTTTCTGGAGATATAGCGACTCCAGAATTGCTAAATGCTAAGAAAATATTTGGTAAACCATAACCAAATCTGTTGTCAGGAGTATCATATTTATCAGCAGATTGATACATTTTAGATTTCAAAGTATAAGAATCAGTATATCGAAATGCAGATTTCAATAACCCAAAAATACCTGCAATTAATGGAGAAGAAAGGGAAGTTCCACTTGTAGGTGAATAGCTATCTACACTATTTGGACTAATACTATATATCCCTCCACCCTGTGCTACTAAATTAGGTTTCAAATTACCTTTTGCATTAGGCCCATTTGAACTGAAGCCTGATAATGTCACCCCATCCCCATTTAAAGCTCCAACAGCCACACTACTATCAGCATCTGCTGGACTAATTAATGTTCTAGGCAAATCCCCATTATTGCCAGATGCTATTACACATATCATACCCATTGTCGAAGCATCATTAATAGAACGAGAAGCAATAGTATAATTACCATCTAGATTATCATAACTTAGTGAGTTTGAATCCAAACTTTTATAACCGAGAGAAGCATTTATAACATCAACACCGTTATTTTCCATCCATATTATTGCTTCGGCGAAATTGTCAAGTTCAAGATATGTCTCACTTCTATTATCCTCCGTTTTAGCTAGATAGAATTCGGCATTTGGAGCTATACCAATATAGTTACCATTGTCAAAAGCCGCAACAGTAGAGAAAACAACGGAACCATGATCATCTTGTGAATCGATATCTGCTTCTTCATTATGCACTATTGAATCACGAAATATAAAGTCGTAGGCCTTTTTAACATTTGCATTTTTTATTGCTATATGAGTTCGTAAATCAAATCCATTATCAAGGAATCCAATTCTAACACCTTTACCTGTGAATCCATATCGATGCAGGTTAGGTATATTAAGCATATCAAGGTGATTAAATGATTTTCCATATTCAAATAAATCACAATTATTAAATTCAAGAGTGTTGTTAATATTGTTGTAATGCTCTACAATTGGTTGAACTTGTTCAACAAAACTATAATTTCTGATATCTTCAACTTCACTTGAATCTATCCAAGCTATTATATAATTATACCATTTTAATTTTGACCTTATACTTACCCCGTAATTAACGAGAGAATCCAAATAGTTTTCGTAAATTGGTATGTCTTTATCTGATAAAATATTATCAGTTTTTAGGTTTATTTTTCTTCTTTCTACTGCTCTTTTATCTAATTTATTAAGTATGTCATTATACAAATCATTATTGTATTCGAGTACTTGATTACCTTTATCTTTTAGATAAATACGATATAAGTTTTGGGCATTTAGTGAAATATTAAAAATCACTAAACTAATTATTAGAATTATTATTTTCATAAAGTAAAGACAATTTAATTTTCTTCAAGTTACAAAATAGTAAATAAAAATGAGTGTAGTTTTCATAACGGGTGCAGGCAGAAGGATTGGGAAATCGTTAGCTATTAATTTTGCAATAAAAGGTTGGGATGTAGCTATTAATTACAACTCATCCGAAAAATCAGCTTTAGAAACTGCTGATATATGCAGGACATACGGAGTTAAAGCTAATGTATATAAAGCAGATGTATCCATAAAAGAAGAGATTGTAAGGGCCTTTGATAAGTCCATTGAAGAATTAGGGTTACCTGATGTACTTGTGAATAATGCTGGAGTATTCCCAGAACGGACAAAAATTGTTGAAATAGATGAATCTATGATAGATAATACTTTTGGAATAAATCTGAAAGGTGAATTCTTCACAAGTCAGTACTTCTCGCAACTTGCTAAGCCTAATAGCCGTATTATAAATATAGCATCGCTCGGAGCTTTTGAAATATGGAAAGGTAGATTACCATACCATATCTCTAAATCTGCATTAATTCAGATGACCAGAGCACTTGCTGTCGAATTGGCACCAAATATATCTGTAAATAGTGTTAGCCCAGGAGCTATAGAGGTAAAAGATGATCCTGCTAAAGATTCATCTCTAATATCAGTAGATAAAATACCTATGAAAAGATATGGTACACCTGAAGATATATTTGATGCGGTTTATTTTTTTGCTACAACTACTAGTTATATAACAGCTCAGAACATCACAGTAGATGGTGGCTATCAATATTCGAGATAATTATGAAATATGAAAAAGTTATAGTAAAGGCATATGAAGACCCTAGTTTTATGCATAGTAAAGAGGGAAGGGCTATTCGTATGCTTGCAGAATATTATCATCCTCAAGCTTCATTAAAGAAAAATAGAATCTATAATACCATCGTATTTTTTGGTTCAGCTCGATCAATTTCTTCTGAGGATTATATGAATAAATTTGAAAATCTTCTCGAATTGCAAGCATCTGGACAAAATGTTGATGAACAAATGAGATTACTAAAAAAGTTGAAGTTCACTTCTAAATATTACGATGCAACAGTAGAGTTAGCTAAGAGAATTTCAGAATGGTCAAAATCATTAACTACAGATAATAAAGTATATGTCTGTACTGGCGGTGGACCAGGTATGATGGAAGCTGCTAATAGAGGTGCTTTTGAAGCAGAATTTCAGAATATAGGGTTTAATATTGAGTTACCATTTGAACAGCATCCTAACCCTTATATAACGCCAGAATTGAATTTTGAGTTTCATTACTTTTTTATGAGAAAATTTTGGTTTGTATATCATGCCAAAGCAATAGTTGTAATGCCTGGTGGTTTTGGAACTATGGATGAGCTTATGGAAATGCTAACTTTAGAGCAAACTAATGTTATCAGTAAAAAGGTTCCGATAGTATTATATGGTAAAGAGTTCTGGAACAACTTGATTAACTTTGATTACTTACTAGAAGTAGGAATGATAAGCAAAAAGGATTTAGATTTATTTATCATATTAGATGATATAGACGAAGCGTTTGATTATGTAGTAAACGGGATTTCAAAATTAATAAGAGTCGAAGAATAATGAATAAAATATTATTATCATTACTATTTGTAGTGTTAACTTTACCATCACAAGCTGGTAATTTGGTGTTTAGCAATGGTAAACCTGAGATTGGGGCTAGAGTAAATATCACATACAAAACTGATTCAAG
Source organism: Ignavibacteriae bacterium HGW-Ignavibacteriae-4 (assembly GCA_002839765.1). Classification (GTDB taxonomy): domain Bacteria; phylum Bacteroidota; class Ignavibacteria; order Kapaibacteriales; family UBA2268; genus PGYR01. Next base: position 206,668 of record PGYR01000001.1, on the reverse strand, counting down.
TGTACTAGACTCTAATTATTTAATAGTTTACCACTTTAGAGATAATCAAAAATTCCCAACAGCGGAGGCTACACTCTTGAATGGAAGTGCTAGGATATTTATTGATTCCCGTGATAATTTCATGTTACTAAAGATAATTAATAAATATGGAATAGTAGATGATAATAATGGAAGATATTGGGATTTGGTTATATATAATGAAGGTAAAGCAATTAAAAATGGTTATCTGAATAAAGCAATTAGCTATTTAGGTTCTACAGGAGAGAATTATACAAGGGTTCCTAATTATGATAGCATCAAAGTAGCTCTTGAAGACGAGTTAAAACTATATCCAGATAATTTCAGAGCTAAACTAGCTTATGAAACATTGAAACTAGATTTTAAATTAGTAAAATATGATGAATACAGCAATAAGCTAAGGGAATTTCTAAATACTAAAATAGATATAGATGATGAACTTTCTATTTCTGCTGCTATTAAGGCATTAAACTCACTAAATGAACAAGATAAAGCAAATGAATTAGAACAAAAATTTATCAAAGAACATCCAAAAAGTGATATGGCAAAAGATCAGAAACTTGAAGATTTGGCCAATGTCAATAGTTTCGATGAGTTTATAGATAAGTTATCTGTTTATCTTAATGATAACTATAATAATAGAGAGATAGAAACTGTATATAATTCATTTGTCTTTGCTCATTCTCAATCGAAAGAATTAATGATTAAACTTAATCAGAATTTGAATAAGCTTAAGAGTATCCCTGCTTATTTGTATAACGAAATTGCACTAACATACATAGATGATGAAGATATAAAGGCTGAATTCACACAGAAGGAAATTATAGACAATTCAAACATGTACTTGAATATTGGATTAACTAAGCTTGACAGTTTGTATGAATTTAAACCTATAGATGTCTCTTTTAATGAATGGGGCGTATATATTTCAAAAACGAAATCTGATCTTTACCTTACTCAATACAAGTTGAATTTACTGTCAAATGACTCTATAAATGCCTTTGTAAGTGTAGTAAAAGCTATAGATGCTGCTCCATATCAGATGAACTCAGCTCTCTATACTGAAGCTTTAGAACTAGCTAATAAATATAAAAAAACAAATAGTATAAAAAGCCTAATCGAGTTGGCTTATAAAAACAATATAGTGGATAACGATTTAGAAAAATATATTCTAAAATTAATTTCAGAAAATAATAATATTGATATTAGTTATATAAACGAACTAATCAAATCAAACAAGAAGAACAAGATTGATAAGTTAAAGAACTCACTTACAAAAGAAACTCAACTTAGTGGATTTGTGCAGAATACAGATGGTACATTCGCTGATTTAGATAAGCTAAAGGGTAAAGTGAAGGTTGTATTTATTGGCTCTAGCTGGTGCGATGTATGTACGGAAGTATATCCAATATTCAATCAATTACATTCCCTATACAAAGATAATTCAAAAGTAAGTATAATTGGAATATCTATATGGGAAGATGAAAAAGCTAAAGAAAGCGTAAAAGATATGATTACAGATTTCAATATAGAATATCCAAACTATATAGATAACACAGACCTAATCCCAAGAAAACTAAATGTATTTGGATTCCCAACAATTGTCATTGTTGACAAAGATAACTATATACGATACACTATCCGTGGATACAAGAATAGGGAAGAGCTGTTAGATTTGGTTAATGATTTTGTTAGGATATTGGAGTGAGGGTGTAAATAAAACTATAAATATAAAATTTTGAATCAACTATTTACTTTTATCAATGTAAATTGATTTATTATACTATCTTCTGGGTCTAATAAAAAGAAATTTACTGTATCTAGTGTTTTAAGTTTTTTATAATCATCTTTTTCAACTTCATAATAATATTGGTAAGAATCATCAGTTTCAGTTCTTATTTCATTGGATAAATTATAATGGAATTCAGGAAACGTAAATTTGTACCCTTTGTGCTTGAATGAAAAAGGATACCCGTTTTCTATTTTAATTATAAATTGAGGTGGAAATAAGATTACCTCTTTTCTCATAAATATATTTTTGACCGAAGCAACACCATATGCACACCACACTTCTTCAATTTTATAAGTTTCATTTTTTATATAAATTGTTGAATCTAATAGTTTATATTCTGAAATAAATGTCTCATTTGATTTTGAATCATTTGAAGTGCCTGGTACTTCTTCAGTTCTCTTAGTTGCTAGATTAACCAGAATAAAAAAAAATACAAACAATACTAGTATTATTGAAATCAGAATCTGAGGTATTAAATTAATAGTTGTCTTTTTTTGCATAAGGTTATACCTAACTTATTTATTATCTTAGACATTTATTTGCCTATTTCCTTAAAGCTTCTAATCAATTTTGATTCGATTATATCCAGATGTTCACTCGATTCCAATAATTCCTGGTCTTCTATACTGATTGTATCGAGACACTTCGAAAATCGAAAAATATTTGTATCAAATTCTAATGATAAACTTTTAGAATTTCTAATATTATATTCACTAAGACTATCCAGTATATTAATATCATTATAATAGCAGATATGATAATTTAAATAATTCAAGTCATTCTTTATATATTTAGTATTTAGACTGATATAAATTTTAAAGTTCCCTTTCGGTTTAATTCTATAAAATAAAGGAACACTTGAAAGTATAGACTCTAAGTAACATCCAGGAATATTAATTTTTTGGAATTTATGTTCAAACTTCGAAAAATGTAGTTTATTACTAATAAAATTAGTACTCCAAATATTGAATTGGTCTCTATTATTAAGACTACTATCACCTAATACAATCCAGTCATTAGCGAGAATAAACATATCATTTTCAGAAGTATTTTCTATCATAATTGAATCATTATAATACTCCGTTGTTTTCTGTGATAAATCAGTATCACAAGAAGCTAGATAGAGTACTAGAAAAAGCGTTATACTAATTGTTATTTTCAAACTATTATTCTCTTGTTCTCAATATACTGATACCTAATCTACATTTTATTCTTGAAATTTAATAGAAATAAGAAGGGTTATAATGAAAATATAGAAACAAAAAAAGGTCTTTACAATTAAGTAAAGACCTTTTTATGTACCGGAGGAGGGACTTGAACCCCCGACACCTGGATTATGATTCCAGTGCTCTAACCAGCTGAGCTACTCCGGCAAAAAATAAGAATGCAAAAATAAGAAAATTTTACGAACTTTCAAGCATTCTTTTTATATCATCGCGTAATTTTGCAGCTAATTCATAATTTTCTTCTTTTATAGCCTTGTCAAGCTTACCTTGAAGCTGTTGCAATTTTGATTGACCAACAAGAGTTTCATCAGCAGTATTTTTGACAGTGTCATTCGATTCATCATCAAAATCATCAGTTGCTTCTACAGCATTCTCGTCTAATATATAAGAATCAATAAAGATAGGGCAGTTAAACCTTACAGCCATTGCTATAGCATCGCTAGGTCTTGCATCTATTTCAATTCCAGAATTCTTCAATATCAATTTTGAGAAGAAAGTACCTTCTTGCAAATCATTAATATATATTTCATCAATTTCATCATTCAAATCAACTATAATTCTTTTGATCAAATCGTGTGTCATTGGTCTCGGAGTAACAATACCCTCTATTTCCAATGCAATAGCTTGAGCTTCGAACGCACCAATAATTATAGGTAACCTTCTGTCTCCAGAATTTTCCTTTAATATGAGTGCAAAAGCATTGTTACTTGCAGTGCTTGCAGAAATACCTAGTACTGTTAGTTCGATTCTATCCATTAATGACGCGCCTTTATTTTTTCAGTTAATTTAGGTAATACTTCGAAAACATCACCTACTATACCATAGTCAGTAATCTTAAATATAGGTGCATCAGCATCTTTATTTATTGCAACTATGAATTTTGAGCTAGACATACCTGCCAAATGTTGAACAGCACCAGAAATAGCACATGCTACATATAAGCTAGGTGATACAGTTTTACCTGTTTGTCCTACTTGTTCACTATGCGGCCTCCATCCAGCATCAACAACCGCTCTAGAAGCTCCAACAGCACCACCAAGGGCACTTGCTAGGTTCTCTACTAAGTTGAAGTGTTCAGGTTCTTTTAATCCACGACCACCAGATACTACGATATCAGCTTCTGCTACATCTAGCTTACCTTCATTTTTAGATATACTAGTTATCTTTACCGATTTAGATTTATCATCTAATGTAGGAGTGAAACTAGAATAATTAGCTTCGGTTCCTTCAGCAATTACCTTAGCAGTAAATACATTAGGACGTAAACTTAATATATTCTTAGATGTGTTTATTTTTACTTTTGCTTGAGCTTTACCAGCATATACTGGCTTAGTTGCTACTATATTTGAACCGTTTACTTCTAATCCAACACAGTCCGCTACATAACCAGCTTCTAATTTAACAGATACTCTAGGTGCAACTTCTTTACCAATCGAATCAGCAGCAAAAAGTACTGTATCAAACGAATTTTGAAGTGCATAATCAGAAATTATCTTTGATAAAGCAGGTGCTTCACCTTTGATAGAACTTTCACTAGCGTTTACTGCATTACTAGCACCATATTTACCAGCAGATTTCAAAGCTGATTCGCTTGCGTTCAATGCGATCGCCGTAATATTATCAGAAGAAGTAAGCTGATTTGCGGCAGTTATTGCCTCGCAAGAACTTCTTTTTAAACTTCCTTTATGTTCTTCAACTAAAACTAATACTTTCATTTTCTTCTCCTTATATTACTTTTGCATCTTCGTGTAACAATCTAACTAGTTCATCTATATCAGCATCGCTTCCTGTCAATATTTTCCCTGCTCTAGCTTTTTCTGGAAGAGTCATTTCCAATATTTCTGTACGAAGTGGAGTTTCAATTGCTTCTTTAACTTCAATTGGTTTTTGCTTTGCTTTCATTATTTGAGGTAATTTCGGATATCTTGGTTCCTTTATACCTTTCTGAACACTAATAATCGCAGGTAAACTAGTCTCAAATGATTCTTTACCACCTTCTATATCTTTTTCACCAGTGATCGAGCCATCAGCATAATTAATAGAAGATACTACATCTACTGAAGGTAAATCTAAAAGACCACCTAGTAGAGAAGAGATTTGGAATGAATCAAAATCTATACTTTGCTTTCCTAAAAATATAATATCAGGATTAAGCTCTTTTGCTACATTTGCTATGTTGTTAGCTACGTAGAATGAATCTTTTTCTAATTGATTTGCTTTGATATGGATAGCTTTATCAGCACCCATTGCTAGTGCAGTTCTTAGTATATCAGTAGCTTCATCGCCAGCAACTGTTAATACTGTTAACTCACCGCCTTTACTTTCTTGTAGTTGAATTGCTTCTTCCAAAGCATATTCGTCATACGGGTTTAATATAAATTTTACGCCTGTAGTCTCAACTGACTTGTTATCACCAGCTACCTTGATTTTTGCAGCTGTGTCAGGAACTCTTGATACACAAACTAATATGTTCATTTGTTATTCTTCCTAAATTTAATTTCATACAGTTACAAATATAATTATTATTCATTATAAATGCAGATTTGTTGTTATTTCTTTTTGAATTCTTCTTTCAAATATTTGCCTGTAAGACTCTTTTTGTCTTTTATTATTTCTTCAGGAGTCCCAGTGAATATTATTTCTCCACCTTCGTTACCTCCCAAAGGACCCATATCTATAATCCAATCAGCTGCATGGACAACATCTAAGTTGTGTTCTATAACAACGATTGTATTGCCCTTATCTGCTAATTTATTCAATAAAGCTAGAAGTAAGTTGATATCTTCAAAATGTAACCCAGTTGTAGGTTCATCAAGTAAGTATAAAGTTTTACCAGTACTATTCTTAGATAATTCTGTGGCTAATTTTACTCTCTGAGCTTCACCACCAGAAAGAGTGGGGGATTGCTGCCCTAATGTAAGATAGCCCAACCCAACATCATTTAGTACAGAAAGTTTTCTTTTTAATTTAGGAATTTCATTGAAGAAAGCTAATGATTCTGTTATGGACATAGCTAAAACTTCTGCTATAGATTTACCTTTGTATTTTACTTGTAGTGTTTCTCCATTATATCTATCACCATTACAAACATCACAAGTCACGAATACATCAGGTAAGAAATTCATCTCAATTTTCTTCAAACCAGCACCTTGGCATTCTTCACATCTACCGCCTACAACGTTGAAAGAGAATCTCCCAGCACTATAACCACGAATCTTTGCTTCTGGTAATTGTGTGAAAAAATCTCTAACTAATGTAAATATACCAGTATATGTAGCAGGGTTTGAACGAGGAGTCTTACCGATAGGAGTTTGGTCTATTTCTATGACTTTATCTATATTTTCAATACCTTCTAGTTTGTCAAATTCTAAGGATTTTTCAGTTGAATTATAAAAATATCTTTTTAATTTAGGAACTAATGTGTCATTTATTAACGATGATTTGCCTGATCCACTCATTCCAGTAATTGCAATAAATTTTCCAAGTGGAAGTTCAAGATCAACGTTTCGTAAATTGTTACCTTTAGCTCCTAATAGCTTTAAATACAAGCCATTGCCATCTCTACGAGACTTAGTCTCAGTTAGGTAATCAGTATTATTTAGATAGTTAACTGTATGCGAACCTTCTATTTTCTTTCCTATTAACTTACTTGGTTCATCACTTGCTAATATATATCCACCATTTACACCTGCCCCTGGGCCAATATCAATAAGATGGTCTGCTTCCAAAATCATTTGTTTATCATGTTCTACTACTATAAGAGTATTACCCAAATCTCTTAGCTTTTTTAATGAGTTTATTAACTTATTATTATCATGTTGATGCAGTCCTATTGAGGGTTCATCCAATACATACATAATTCCTACTAGCTTTGAACCAATCTGAGATGCGAGACGAATACGTTGGGATTCTCCACCTGATAAGGACTTAGATGATCTAGATAGTGTTATATAGTTTAACCCAACCTCTTCCAAAAATTCTAATCTATCAGCTATTTCTGTAATTATAACTTTAGCAATTATAGAATCTCTCTTCTTTAGCTTTTTAAGTAAACTATTAAAAAATACCCGACATTCAGTTATGTTCATTGAGCTTATGTCATATATATTCTTGTCATTTACCCTAACAAATAGACTTCTTTTCTTTAATCTACCACCATTGCACTCATCACATTCACGTTCTGCCATATACTTTTCCATACGGCGTTGTTTGGGCTTATTTGCTGTCTGATATTGATGATTAAGAATAGGGATAAGTCCTGAAAAAGAGTGCTTGTAGCTTATCTTTTCATCACCAAAACTATAATCAGAATTGATTTCTAAATCTTCTGTACCATATAGAATAATATCAAGTATCTTATCATCTACTTGTGATACTGGTAAACTCATATCTAATCCAATTTTCTCAGATATTTTATCTATTTGTTTGTATATTATAGAATTAGATTTATCAACGAATGCTAACCCACGCCTTTTGATTGACCTTTCTGGGTCTTCTATAAGTAGTGCTTTATCAAAATCTTGTAAGTACCCAAGCCCACTACATTTCTCACAAGCGCCATAAGAGGAGTTGAATGAGAACATATTAGGAGCTAATTTGCTATAAGCTTCACCTGAGATAGGGCAAGTATAGTGAATACTATATGTTTCTTCTATCCATTTGCCCTTTACTTCGTGAAGTATGAAAATAACACCGTCACCCTTTTTCAGAGCTAATTCTACGGATTCATTAATTCTATTTTCGTGTTCTTTACTAGGTATTAATCTATCTAGAACTAATTCTATATCGTGAATTTTATACCTGGATAATTGCATACCCGGTTCTATATCTTTCACTACACCATCAACACGTACTTTTGTGAAACCTTGCTTTGCAAATTGCTCGAATAGTTCTCTATAATGACCCTTTCTACCTCTGACAACAGGGGCTAAAATCATTATTTTCTTACCATTATAATCTTCAATTATTTCATTAAGTATTTGATCTTTACTTTTCTGAATAACAGGAACATCATGTTCTAGCGAAAACTGAACGCCAATTTTTGTAAAAAGTAGTCGAAGATAATCGTATATCTCTGTTACTGTACCTACAGTTGAACGTGGACTATTGCTGAGTGTTTTTTGTTCTATTGAGATAGCAGGTGAAAGACCTTCAATTTTATCTACATCAGGCTTTTTCATCATTCCAAGAAATTGTTTCGCATTGGCAGATAGACATTCGATATATCTTCTCTGACCTTCGGCAAATAGTGTATCAAAAGCTAGACTCGATTTACCCGAACCAGATAGTCCTGTAATTACAGTCAGCTTATCACGAGGAATAACTACATCTATATTCTTAAGATTGTGCTCTTTAGCACCGTAGATTTTAATAAATTCTAATTCTGAATCTGTTGTTTTTGACATTAACTTATTGAAAAGATGTAAGGAATAATTAACTTATAACGTACGAGTAAACAAAAAATTTAATACTCTGTAATGTTTAACCTTCAATCTATGAAAATATATGTCAAATAAGAAAGAACGTTTTGGTTGGTATATGTTTGATTGGGCTATTTCTGCCTTCTCAGCTACAGTTATAACAGTTTTCCTTGGACCTTACTTATCAACAATAGCAGAAAATGCAGCTGTCAATGGAAAAATTAGTTTTTTAGGTATATGGATAAATCCAGATTCATATTTTGGATATGTGATTTCTGCTTCTGTATTATTTCAAGTTTTACTTCTGCCTTTATTAGGTGCTTACTCAGATAGGACTAATAGAAAAAAATCTATATTGGTACTTCTTTCGACTCTTGGAGCAATTTCAACAACAATGCTTTATTTTCTAGAAGGATCAAATTATCATCTTGGTGGAATACTATTATTTGTAGCTAATCTTTCCTTTGGGGGAGCTATGGTTATCTACAATTCATTTTTGAATGATATAGCCCAGGAAAATGAGAGAGATAAAATATCTTCGATAGGTTGGGGAGTTGGTTTTTTAGGTGGGGGAGTGTTACTACTTATTAATCTAATAATATTCTCAAATTTTGATTCACTAGGTATTTCGGAAGGACATGCTGTAAGGATTTCTCTTTGTAGTGCTGGACTTTGGTGGGCTGGCTTTTCTCTAATAACATTCAAGTATCTTAGAGCAGATAAACAAGGAGAAAATCTAAGAGATAATGCTGCAATTAGCAGTTTCAAACAACTTAAAAAGACACTAAAAGATATAAGAAAAGAGAAAAAAGCATTTAACTTTTTGATAGCATATTTATTCTATAATGATGGGGTACAGGCAGTTATAACATTTTCTGCTTTATTTGGTGCTAAGGAATTAGGGTTAGAACAAAGTACTTTGATAAGTGCAATTCTTATGGTACAATTCGTAGCATTCTTTGGTTCTATTATATTCAATAAAGGAGCAGAGAAGTACTCAGCAAAATCTGTTATCTTGTTCAGTTTAGTAATTTGGGTGCTGTGTCTTGTCTATGCATTCCAATTCTTATTTACCGCTATGGATTTCTATATACTAGCATTTGTAATAGCATTAGTATTGGGTGGGACTCAAGCATTAAGCCGCTCATTATTTTCAAAACTAATCCCGAAAGAAAAGGAAACCGAATACTTTAGTTTTTATGAAATATCGGAGCGTGGTACGTCTTGGATTGGGTACTTTCTATTTAGCTTTGCATTGGATATGACAGACTCCTATAGAGTTGCTATCCTCTCATTAGTATTACTCTTTGTTATTGGAGGAGTATTACTTAAAAGAGCTAAGGTATAGAAATTATTACCTAAGTACATCAAATATAACGATTATGACCATGAGTGTAAGTAAGAGAAGCATACCTACGTTTTGTATTGCCATTTTTACTTTTATTGGAAGTTCTTTTCTATATATAGCTTCTATTAATACAATTAGTAAATGACCTCCATCTAAGGCAGGAATTGGTAGTATATTCAACAAAGCTAATGAGAGTGAAAGTGCCGCAATAAATATCAAAAATGAATCGATACCTCTTTCAGCAGACTCTGCAGATTGCTTTGCAATCATAATAGGTCCACCAACAGCATTTTCAAAAGCAATATTACCTTTGAAAATTTGACTTATACTTGTAACTATCAAGTCAATGTATTGGATTGTTTTATCGAAACCAATTGCTAGTGATTCACCTAATCCAAAAGAAACAATTTCAAAATCACCTTTACTTATTTCGAATAAACCAGCACCAATTTTCCCTTTATTATTGGGAATAACTGTTATTAAAGTATCACCAGATTTTCTTGAAATTAATAACTCAACTGGTTGCTCTTTATTAGAACTTACAACACTAATAAACTGTTGTACCGAAGCAATTTCTTCATTATTTGCTGTTCGGACTGTATCATAAGTCATTAATCCAGCTTCACCAGCAGGCTCCAAAGTAAATATATCAGTTAAAACTACTATATTACCTTTAGGACTCAGGCCTAAACTGCCTTTGTTAGATAGAACATCTAATACTTCTTTATTTTTTAACTTAAGAGTAACTTGAGTTCCGCTTCTATCAACTATTATTTTCTTATCTTTACCTAAATCATCTATTACAAGTCCATCAATAACCTCAGTCCAATTATTGATTTTCTTTCCATTTATAGCTACTATTTTATCATTATTTTCAAATCCAATATTGCTAGCTAAAGATTTATTAGCAACATACGCTATTTCGGTAGTTTTAAGTTTAGTTTCACCTTGAGTATAAGTAAGCCACGAAAATATAGCGATAGCTAATAATAAGTTCATCACAACACCAGCGATTAGCACAAATGCTTTTTGTAGAGCATTTTTAGATCTAAATTCATAACTTTTTGGCTCCGCTGCTATTTCTTCATTATCCATGCTCTCATCTACCATTCCAGATATTTTTACATATCCACCTATAGGTAATAAAGATAATCGATAATCTGTATGATTACCACCATCCCAATCATTTGGTAAATCACCTCGAGTTAATCCAGTTATCTTATTCCAACCGAATAATCTTTTGCCCATTCCAATAGAGAATATCTCTGCTCTCATTCCTGTCAATCGGGCTGCTAAAAAGTGACCTAGTTCATGTACAAAAACAAGAATACCAAGTACTATAATAAAGTAAAATAAACTATTAAGAAATTCCATTTGCGCTTTTTATATATTCATTTGTAATAATTCTAGCATTTTTATCTGCTTCGATAATGTCTTGTATTGACGGATTGCTAATAGATTCAATTTTATCTAACATCAAAGAATTGATGTCTGATATGGATTTAAAACTAATATTACCATCTAAAAATTGTTGAACTGTTATTTCATTAACAGCGTTAAGTACGCAACAAGATGTACCACCTTTTTCTAAAGCTTTAAATGCTAACTTTAGATTAGGAAATTTGTTATAATCTGGCTCAAAAAAAGTAAGGCTTCCAATATCAGCTAAGTTCATTCTTTTAAAAGGGTAAGGCTTATGGTGTGGGAAGTTAATTGCATAGGCAATAGGGACTTTCATATCTGGTAGACCTAATTGTGCCTTCACAGAACTATCACTAAACTGCACCATTGAGTGAATTATACTTTGTGGATGGATTATTACATCTATTTCTTCAATTTTTAGTCCAAACAACCAATATGCCTCTATAACTTCTAGTCCCTTGTTCATCAAGGTAGCAGAATCTATAGTAATTTTGCTTCCCATTGTCCAATTAGGATGGTTTAAAGCATCTTTAATGGTAATAGAATCGAAGGAGTCGTACGAAGTATCTAAAAATGGACCACCACTAGCTGTAAGAATAATTTTCTCAACTTCTTCCATTTTCTCACCAGTTAAGCATTGCTGTATTGCACTATGCTCACTGTCAATAGGGAAGATATTTACATTATTATCTTTTGCAGCTTTTGTGATAATCTCACCAGCTGCTACTAGGGTTTCTTTATTTGCGAGTGCAACATCGATTTTATTATTAATAGCATTTAAAGTTGGAATAACTCCAGCAAAACCTACTAATGAAGATATTAACAAATTTGTCGATATATCAGATGTCACTAAATTAAGTCCGTCATCACCAAAATGAATCTCGCCTTTAAAGCTAGTTTTTGATTTGAACTGTTTGAAAGATTCATAATCTGTAACTACAACTCCTTTCGGATTGAAATTAACACATTGAATTTCTAATAAATCAATATTTGAATTTGTGGTTAAATAATTGATTTCTATATTTTGAGTAAGGGAGATAACATCAAGTGTTTGGGTGCCAATCGAACCTGTAGATCCCAATATACTGATATTCCTACGCTCCATTCATATACTCCGAAGTAATATCTTTCTGTTTTTTCAGAGAATGAAATTGAAATTGACTGATACTCATACTATCAGCTTGTTTTATATTTATTTTGACAAAGTACTTTATCATAAGCTTTGATAATCTAGAAAGCGTACCTTGAGTCATATAATCTGCAATATCTGGATGAACCACTAATTCTAGTCTAAACTCTTTAGTATTAGCTCTGAAATTCTTCAACCATCTTTCTATTTGATTCAATAATACACTTTTACTTGTGATTTTACCCGAGCCACCACAAGTAGGGCAGAGGTCAGATACTTTTTCACTGATATTTTGATTAATTCTTTGACGTGTGATTTGTAATAAACCGAGTTTGGTCAAAGGATAAGTAACAGTCTTTGCTCTATCTCTTTCTAATTCTTTGTTCATTGCATAATACACTTTCTTTCTATTAGCTGGGTTTTTCATGTCAATGAAATCAATTAGAATAATACCAGCTAAATCACGTAATCTAATGTGTCTAGCTACTTCTTTAAGAACTTCCATATTAGTTTTAAGTGCAGTACCTTCTTGATCTTTATCTACTGAGCGACCAGAGTTAATATCTATAACTACCATAGCTTCAGTTTGATCTATTGCAAAAGAAGCTCCTGATTTGAGATGAACAGTTCTTCTGAAAGTTTTTGCAATATCTCGTTCAACTCCATACTCATCGAAAAGTGATTTCTTACCTTTGTAGTAAGTTACTTTATCTAATAGAGCTGGACTCTTCTTTTTCAAATAGATAATTATTTCATTGTAAAGTTTTTTAGAGTCAATTATTACTTCAGTTACATCTTTCGTAAATAAATCTCTAATTATACTAGAGGTAAGATGCATATCTTGATAAAGAAGAGTTGGAGGTTTAGATAATTCAACTTTTTGTTCTACTTCTTTCCAAGTAGTGATTAAACTGTCCCAATCCTCTTTTAACTCATCATCTGTTTTACCGTGTGCCGCAGTTCTAATTATACAACCAGAACCCTTAGGTAGAGTATTACGGGCTAATTTTCTTAACCTAGATCTTTCTTTGTGAGAATTAATTTTCTTTGATACACCAATCCACTCTTCAAATGGTAAGAATACAACATATCTACCAGGAAGAGATACTTTAGATGTTACTTTTACACCTTTTGTACCATAAGCTTCTCGTGTAACTTGGACTAATATATCTTGACCTTCTTCAAGATTTATTTGAATATTTCCTGAACTCTTAGTTGAGAAAGTGGCTTCTGAAGTTACATTTCTTTTGATTGCATGAGTTTTGCGTAAAGCAACATCCGTAGAAATCTCGTCGTCTGTTTTATGAGATTTGTCAACTGCCTTAGACAATGTTTCTGTTTCTGGTTCATCTTCAGTCTCATCATCTTCTATTTCTACATCACTTTCTAGTGATTCATCTATATCTGAGAAATGAAGGAATGCATCCTGCTTTTGACCAATACTAATGAATGCTGCGTTTAGTCCTTGGACAACTCTATTAACTCGTCCAAGATAAATATTGCCGAGTAATTTTTCTTTGTCAGGAAGGTCAATGAAGTATTCAGCAAGTTGTTTATCTTCTGTGATAGCAATCCTTACTTCATTGATTGTCGAATTGATTAAAATTTTCTTATTCATAGGAACAAATATACGATAAATAATATAAAAAAAGGTCAAGAAATCAAACACACTGCAAATAAACCTACCGCTGCTTCTTTTCAGATCTGACGGAATTTAGCAATTTACAATTGTTGACCCTTGACCAATTCTATGTTTAGTACGCCGAAAAGGACTCGAACCTTTGGCCCACAGCTTAGAAGGCTGTTGCTCTATCCAGCTGAGCTACCGGCGCAAAAACGATTACAAAAATAACAGGATTTATTTAAAAAAAAAAGTTTTATAAAACTTTTTTAATAGATTCCATGAAAGCTTCATAAGAACGTGCACCTTGAATCACTTCTTTTACCTCACCGTTCTTGTTTATTATCAACGTAGTAGGTACAAATTTCATACCGCCATAAGCCGAATTTAATTTGTTATCCACATCTACAAAATTAATGTAATTCATCTTATTAGAAGTATGAAAATTATCAACCTTAGATAACTTATCTTTATTGTTAGATTTTTCTAATGCTACACCAGCTATTATAATATCTTTACTTGCTAACTCTTTTTGTATCTTTATAATATCTGGTATTTCACCACGACAAGGGGGACACCATGTACCCCAAAAGTTTAAAAATACTACTTTACCTTTTGCTAATTCTGAAAAAGATTTTTCTTTACCATCTTCTATATATTTGAAATCTACTAATCTGTCTTTGACAACTTCCGAAACAGAACTCACTTCAAATACTTGCTTACTGCTTCCTTCAGCAGAAGTCAAATCTTTAGTGAATATACTTACGACAGATACTACTGCAATTACTGCCAGTACTGCTATTATCGTTTTTTTCATTTTATCCCTTTTATATAATTATTATTATTTTCTTCTCACTATATAACGTTTCAAATTGAATTAAGATATAATTTATATGTCGTTTAATAGACCGTTTGTCAATTAAACTGAATCTGAATTTATTTCTTCGTTTTTTTCAAATTCTATGTCTTTCTTAAATGCTTTCTTTAATTTCTTTGGAGTCATATACTTGAAGAGTGATATAAAGAATCCAGTAACTACAAATATGGTTCCAATCCATACCAAAATAATAAATGGTTTATCAGAAATTTCAAGTATGAGCATTTCCTCAGGCATTGATAATTCACCATCTTTCTCTTTGAACATAAATAAGGCACCTGAATTAGACAAATTTTCTTTGTCAGGCATTATCTGCATAAATCCAATTTGAATCCCAGTTGTATCTAAATCATACCAAATAGGATCATTTGACATAGTTTTCATATTCATTTCAGCAAATATAGTATCTTCTTTAATATACCCTTTGTCATTACTTAATCTTACTAAAGTACCAATTTTCATTTTTTCTTTTGGTTTTCCATCTCCTTGCATAGGACCTTTCTGCATATCAAGCATAAGGAAATCAAGCATCTTGATCTTATAAGTTGTATCTAAGCTCACAGGAGCCGACAACTGCTTCTTAAGTGCTATTGGCTTAACATCATAATGAGGAGTTAATGCCATTGCAATATATATATCTTTAAACGGAGTCATCTTTATGCCTGGTTCAAAAAATGGAGTCTCCATGTCATTGAATTCACTCCAAAATGCAACGGGATGTACTCGAGTAGTATCATTATCTTTTATAATGTCAATGTTATACTCATATTTCTCTCTATCTGTTTTCTCTAATTCGACTCTTTCTTTACCATTATGCTCTATTCTATAACCTTTAAACTCAGCATATTGTCCACTTCTTATAGACACTTGTATAGATTCAGAGTAAGCACCAGATGCCAAAGCCCCTAATAATAGGAGTGCTAATCCAAAGTGTGCGACAAACCCACCAATTAACTTTTTATCCTTTTTAAGGTTTTTGACCATAAATTCTAAATTAACATATAGTGAGAAACCAACAGCAAAAACTAATAATAAGTATGAAAATTGATTAACTCCCATAAAGGCTGTAATTATAGTAAGAACAACTCCTGCAGATAATCCTATAACAAGTTTCTTTAAAATTTTAGAGAAATCAGTTCTACTCCAAGAAAAATAGAGGGCCAAGGAGCTGAAAGTCATCATTAATACAGCTAGTGGTAAAATCAATTGATTGTACCATTTGACTTCTACGGTTGATTTTGTAATTCCAATTATTTCAGTAATTATAGGCCAACTTGTACCAAAAAGAACTATAAAAGTCACTAATATAAGTGCTATAACACCTAATGAAACTACAAATTCTTTTGAACTTACTTTAAAATTAATTTCTGGACTTTTTATCTTATTTAATCTTATAAATAGTGCCACAACTGCTAAGAGAAGAAATGCAATCAAAAATATTAACAATAGATTATAAATCATTGGACCAGGTGAAACAAATGAATGTACTGATGTATCACCTAAGACACCACTTCTCGTTAAAAATGAGGCATATAATACAAATAAAAATGTTAGGAAGGACAAAACAAAATTAGTTTTTATAAGCCCACCTGTTTTCTGGTGTATATACATAGTATGTACTAGTGTAACAGCAGCAAGCCAAGGTATAAGAGAAGAGTTTTCAACTGGATCCCATGCCCAAAAGCCACCCCACCCTAAGGTCTCATAAGCCCATAATCCACCTAGCATCAAACCAAGACCAAGTATAGCAGAAGCAAACAAAGTCCATGGTAAAGCTAATCTAATCCACTTGCGATAATCTTTTTTTAACAACCCAGCTATTGCAAATATATAAGGAATAGTCATAGCTGAATATCCTAAAAACAAAATAGGTGGGTGTATATTTATCCAATAATTTTGGAGGATAGGATTCAATCCTCGACCCTCCTTAGGAGTAAAGCCAACAGCTACATTCTGATCGGCATAAGTCTGCCATACATACTCAAAAGGGCTTTTGAATATAAGAATAAGTAATATAAAAGAAATTACTAATACGAATATTCCCATCGTAACATACTCATAATTCCTTTCTTTTAGAAAAGGGATTAAGAAAAATCCAATTAATGTTAACATTAATCCCCAAAGTAAGAATGATCCTTGTTGCCCAGCATAAAACGTGGAAATCAATAGATTCAAGGGGAGAGTAGTTGATGAGTATTCCCAAACATAAGTCATTTGAAAATTATGCGATAATATATTCGATAACAAATACATAGAGATAGCTAACATTGTAGCAGTCATCCCATAATATGCAAACCGACCTAGTTTTAGTAGGCCGGGCTTATCTTTCGCTATTAAATAGAATATTCCTGAAAGTACACTCAATCCGAATGCGACGTAAACTAAAATTTGTCCTAACATTTAACTTTCCTGTAGTTCTTCAATAGTACCTTCGTACTTGGAAGGACATTTTGTTAATATTTGATTTGATTTGAATAAATTACCTTCGTAGTGACCTTTTACCACCACCTTAGCTGCTATTTCAAAATTATTTGGTTTCACACCAGTATGTAGTACTTTAAAGGAATTTCCTGATTCATCTTCCATATAGAATACAAATTCATTTCGTTCAGCATTGTAATTAGACTCTTTGTCTTTTAACCAATGTCCATATACTTGAACTGTTTCTTTACTTGCTTTTGCTTCTGCTATATTCACAAACTCAGTTGTGTTATCTTGGAAGGAGAACATTGCTAATACTATAAATGTAACAATTATTAATCCACCAAATAGATATTTCTTATTCATTTTTCTTTTCTGTACTCGAATTATTTAATGAAATTTGCTTCTCTAATTTGTTTAATTTTGATTCAGTTCTCATAAGATAAATAAACAAACCGAACCAATTAATCAAAGCCACCACAAGGACGACATATATAGAATTATCATTTAAGAAATTATACATTTTGTTCTCTTAATTTATTTTCTAACATTTTTTGTCTGATTTCTATACTTAAATACCAAAAATATATAAATAGAAATGCAGCAATCGATAAATAAAATATAAAAGCTAAACTAGAATCAACCATATCAGCTTGTGTACTAATTACTGGTCCTGTTGTCCCATCATCTTTTCCACCCGGATGTAAACTAGGTAGTAATCTAGGTATAATAAACATTAGTACTGGTACAGCGATAAAGCTTATTATAGAATAAACAGCACTTAACTTTGCTTTCTTTTCAAAACTATCTAATGAATTTCGTAATCCAAAATATGCGAAATAGATTAGCATAATTACTAGAATAGTAGTTTGTCTAGGATCCCAATTCCAATATGCACCCCAATTAAATTTTGCCCATATCATACCAGTAACAGTTCCTAATATTGTAAATATGAGTCCAATTTTGATTGCTGAACTAGCTACTATATCATCTTCTAACCGATTGTGTTTTAGATACCTTATGGAAAATATTAGAGATACTAAATAAGCAATAAATGAGGTCCAATGCAAAGGCACATGGAGATTCAAATTTTTAATTCTATGTTGTAAAGCTTCTATGAACGGATATTCTAATAGCGGGTTAATCGAAATGATTTTCTTAAGTTTATAACTATTACTTTCTTTAATATAATTAAGGGTTGAAACAACTTTATCATTTACATTTATAGAATAGACACCATTATCTTTTGGAGATATAATAGTATATTTATTTTTTTCTAAGTTCTTTTTATGAGAGAAATGGAATATCTCACTTGGAATTGCAGAAATTATAACTTCATTTTCACCATAAACGATTTCTGAAACTATAAAGGAAACATCTACATCTTTGAAATCTTCGGTTTTACTTAATCTTCTAGCATCACTAAAATTCCCTGAAATGGGAGGGAGTATGGTGAAAATTAATACAGAAGTTACTAATATAAATGTAGTTATAATCCAGTACTTTTTACGAGGTAGTGTAATTCCATGTTTGAATGCCAAAACTATTGGAAGAACTATGCATAAAAGCATTAATACGTAACGAATTGCAACCATAATAAAATTCGATTTCTTGATTATTTACATGTACAAATATATGAAATCAATATGGATTTAAGCGAATTAAGCTAATTATTATGATAATTGTTTGGTTAAAGTAAGGATGTTCTTAATCGAACCATTATTAATAATCTGATAATCTATACTATCAACTAAAGACTTCATAATAAATATACCTAAACCACCTTTTTTGTATTTATTTCGGTACTCTATCATATCTGGGTCTTGAACAAATCTAGGGTCAAAAGATGGTGATTGATCTATAATATTCACTATAAACCTATTATCACTACTATTGATTTCGACTATTATCAAATCTTCGGGATTGTATTTGTAGGCATGTTTTATAAGATTAGTACAAGCTTCATCAACGGCTAGTACCAATTCTTCAGCTTTGTAATCATTAAAACCAAAATTAGTAGAATTCACAAACACGAAGCTTCTGATGCTTTCTAAGTTCTCAGTTTTTGAGAAAGTCTTAAATTTAGCAATATGGTTTAATTTCGTAGTCATCAAATTATTTGGAATATTTCTCAATTGCTTCTTGTTCTGTGTCAGTAATATCATATATATAGTTGAATCCTAATAAATCCATAACATTTTTTACTCTTTCATTTAATTCTGCAAACTTTATATCTCCATTGTTTTCTCTTATATCTTGTATAAAAGACATGAAAACACCTAAGCCAGCACTACTTATATAATCAAGGTTGGATAAATTGAATATAAATTTGTTATTAGTTGGGATAGCTTTCTCAATTTCTTGCTCAAGTAGGGGAGCACTATGTGCATCTAATTGACCAGCTAAATAAAAACAAGTAATATCTTGTTTATTTACTGAGTTTATCTTCAAATTGTCATTCATTATCTTATCCTTTACCTTTAATCATAATTATAAACGTTATTATATTCATATAAGTTTCATTATTATATATTCGAAACAAGTTATATATTAGATTATCAATGTAAAAACAATATCCAAAATGATACCAATATTAAATCCGAAAGAAATGTATTCCTTAGATAACTACTTAATTAATAACGTTGGAATCGAATCGAAGTTATTAATGGAAAATTCAGCAGTATATTCCTCTTTTAAAATAAGAGAGATTCTACCTCATTATTCAAATATTCTGATTCTTTGTGGTGTTGGTAATAATGGAGGTGATGGATTAGCTCTAGTAAGGCATTTGATTAATGATTACAATGTAAGCTTTGCACTAATAGGGGATAGCTCTAAACAAACAATTGAAAATAAGTATTATTATGAAACTTTACAGAAGTTAAAGTTAGAAAAAATTGAAACCGATGAAATTGATTTCAATAATTATGATTGCATAATTGATTCATTATTAGGTATTGGTGGTAAACCGCCTTTGAATAAAGAACTAACAAACATTGTATTAAAAGCAAATAGTAGTGATTGTATTCGAATTGCAATCGATACACCTACTGGATTAGACAGTGAAACTGGTATTGCTTCATCACCTACATTTAATGCAGATTTTACTTTTACAATGTATGCTGAAAAGACAGGATTATTACTTAATGATGGCAAAGATTACTGTGGTACTATTATAACTCTTGATTTAGGAGTACCCGGAAGTCTAATTAGTAGTTATTCAATTGTACAAAAGTATGATTCAATCAGATTAATGAAAAGACTGAATAATACTTCTAAATTTGATTATGGAAAATGTGTTGTCATTGCCGGTTCTGTTAATATGTCTGGTGCATCTGCCTTGACTTGCAATTCAGCTATTTCAGCAGGATCTGGTTTAGTATACTTAGTAACAACAAATAAACCCCTCAATTTATATCCTGAAATTATATCGTTTGAAATAAGTACCTATAATACATCTACCTTAAATAATAGTAAGATACAACAATTACTTGATAAATCGGATTCGATAGTTATTGGGCCAGGATTAGACAAATCTGATGATATTACCAATATGATAAACTCAATATTAGAAAGATATCCTGATAAGAGATTTATAATTGATGCAGATGGGATTTCAGCACTTGACAATAAAAATGTATATAACCAAAATATAACTATTACTCCTCATATAGGTGAGTTTGCAAATCTAATAGGTAAAAATAGAAATGTTATTCTCGATAATTTAGTTGCTTTAGTTAAAGAAACTGCAAAGAAAATGAATATCAATATATTACTCAAAGGTACTACAACCATTATTACTGATGGGGAAGAAGTTCTGCTTGTAAGCGATGGTATCCCAGAGATGGCAACTGCTGGTTCTGGTGATGTGTTATCTGGAATCTTGGGTGCACAAGCCAATCAAAATTTAAGTTCTAATTATTTGCAAATACTAGCCAATGCAGCTCTAACTCATATTAATGCAGCAAAAGCGGCTCTAAATAATAAAAATTCAATAATAGCTTCTGATATTATAACAGGTTTAAAATGTATAAAGTAATGTATAGAATGATATATTTTATCCCGTGGCTTTTATTTTCTTTATCAATTATATATTTATCACACCAAGAGAAAATAGAATTCCTTGATAATGCCTTTTATTTAAGTGATAAATTACTCCACTTTGTTGCTTATTTCTTCTATGGATTGACTATACAATTTGCACTTATAAATTCAACAAATTATAATAAAAGGAAATATTATTTAATCGTTATTATCATTGGTTCATCATTTGGAATCTCAGATGAGATACATCAATATTTTATTGAAGGTAGATCTTCTGATATATTTGATTGGGTTGCGGATACATTAGGAATATTTACATCTTTATTTTTAAAAAATTTAGTGCTTTGGATAAAGAATAGAGTAGGGCTATTACTGAATTAATATTAGAAGCAAAAAAAGTATAAAGAGGGATTTGAAATAAGTTAGTTTACATAATATAGATTATGTGCTAATAATAGGTGGTTATATCGGCTCTCTAATGCCTATTAATGCTGACATTCGACCTGATTCACTTTTATCTCTTCTGTATGAATGAAATCGTTTATTAGTTATAGTGCATTCCCTGTTAAGTTCTATATTCTCTGGAAGAACATTTGATTTATATAATTGTTTTAGGATTTCTTTACGATTGTCAAAATAGTATTTATTTTCTTTTCGAATTGTCGAATCAGGAAATATATGTGTGAACTCCTTCCCAACTTCGTAATTATCTACACAGGCTGACGGAGCCAAATAAACTAATAAATCTAATGGATCAGTTCCGTAAGTTTCACTCATTTTAGCTATTGTCTTATCAACAATATTCAAGCTAGTGCCTTTCCATCCCGAATGTACAGCAGCAATAGCATGATTAACTGAATCATACATTAATATTGCTTGACAGTCAGCAATTGATACATTGTATATTATGCCTTTAATATTGCTTATGATGGCATCTGACTCAACTGTGTTACTTGTTAAAGCCATATTATCAATTTTTATTAAGTCAGAATGAATCTGTTTTTGATAATAAAAGCGACTTATTTCATTATTATAAGCTGATTCTAATGATTTCCTACTAAAATCAACTGTTTTTAAGTCATAAATCGGGGTCTCAAAATAAGATTGTTTTTCTAATTCGGAGACATATCCAGTTGCTACTCCTGCAATAACATTATTAGGGAATATTGTTGGTTTTAATATATCAATCATTATTTTTATCAATCCTATATAATAGATTGTTATTAACTAATTTAGATATCTCATTAATTTGATTGATACTTATGAATTTAGAATCAATCTCAGCATACTTTAAATAATTATCTTCAAAATTAATGGAGACATTACCAGACTTAAATAATTTAATTTTTTTATTACTATTTATTAAATGTTTTGTGAGTGCTTGATCATATTGTAAATAATCATATTTCTTTCTATCTGCCATTATTACATAAATATTACTATCATTTTCAATTAATAAACTAGTATTTTGTTCTCTAGGTATAAGTATAATGGATTTAGAATAATTAACCTTATAATTTAGAACTATAAGTATCACAAGTATAGAAACAGTCATTCTATAAACAAATCTACGGATGTTAACAGCCGTGAGAATGTAACATAACATAATTGAACTGATTATAGATAAATAAATCAAGTTCGTATTATTAAATTGAATACCTCGACTAATATCAGCAAGATATGTATTAATATCTAAACTAAGATTAATTGCGAGGAATGCAGATTTTGCAAATAAGTCTGCAAAAGGAAATCCTAACGAGGAAAGCATTACAAAGAAAATACTTTGAAAAGAGGCAAAAGTCATCAAAGGAAGTACTAATAGATTTGCAATAGGATAAATAATAGAGAATGTGTTGAAATAATATGCTGTAAGAATGGCCGTTGGAATTGTTGCCGCAAAAGAAATAGCAAATGAAGATGAAATAAGTCTAGTTAAGGAGTTTTCATAGATCAGCAATCGTTTTATAGTCTCATATATTAGTTTATATAATAGAATAATACCTGTTATAGCAAACACCGATAATTGAAAACTAATTGAATAAACAATAGTTGGTTCTATAATTAAATATAATAGAATAGTAAATAATAATACATTTACTGGATTTGGAACTTTACCATAATAAATAAGAAATGCTGCAAATGTAGCCATTATTACTGCTCTGATAGCTGATGGATGACCTCCTGTTAGTAAAACAAAAATCCAGATCAATAAACTAAATATAATAAGTTTAATTACCCTTCTTTTCACGAAACCAATTAATGTAAATACTGGTAAAGAAAAAATACCTACATGTAATCCACTAATTGCAAGTACATGCGCCGTTCCTGTTAATGAAAATGCCTCTTGTGTATCTTTTTCAATAGCTGTTTTATCCCCTGTTGTTAGTGCTATTATTATACCAGCAATATTTGAGTCTGGAATAACACTATTCACATGGCTTTTTATATTAGCTCTTATATCATATAAGAAAGTACTTTTAAAATAATTTTGACTTGTAATTGCAAATTTATTAGATCTTGTCGTTCCATAAAATAGAGATTCATTTGATATCAGATAAGCTTTTTCATTAAAATCTTCTTTTAAGATTTTAGGAGAACCCACTTTGAAAAGTGAATTAGAGATAAACGATGTTCCAGGTTTAAGAAATACTTTATTTTCTTTGTCGAATAAGGTAATGATTGATCTACATCTGTGTGGGTCTTTAAAAATTGAGGAGTGAACTATACCTTCTGCTACGAATCGTTTAAATGTCTTATTAATTGATAAAACTTCAGTAACTTCTGCTTTATATATCCCTTCGAAACTATTTACAATATTTTGATCTAAACTTTTTATACTATATAGTTCAACATTACTGTTTAGATTTAGACCTATTAAAAGAGTTAAGATTGCATATTTGATATCTTTAGGGATTGGTGAGAAAAAAGCTATTAATATAGCTAGAATAGAAGAAGTAATTACGATATAAATATTTGTAATAAATAAATATCCAACTATATAGCCGGCAAAAAGATAGATTAGCAGCTTTAATAAAGGATATCTAGAATTCAATTGTTACTCATTTTTTCTATTTTTTCTGTTCTCAAATAAATGTTTTCTAAGCTCATGTGCAAATTTTAATTCAAATATTTGAAATTTTGCGAACTCTTTTTCAGATAAGATACTTCTAGCTTCATTAAGTTTATTTTTTTGAATATTCGCAATTTTCTCTAGATTATTATATAGTTCATCATTACGTTTCTTCAAATCATTTTCTGATAAATTTTCTAGATCATCACTTAATTTCTTACTTAGTGATTTAATTTTTTCATTTAGATCACGTATTTCATTTTCGTATTTAGTAACTATAATTAAAATCTTATCAGATTTTGATTCATTCAAACCCATATATTCAAGTAGTTTAACCTTTTTAATTGTTAACATTCTTTCATGCATTTTCAAAGGTTGTGAAAAAGCAAATGATGCTGCTAATAAAAATATTATAATGCTATAAGTTAAATTCTTCATTGTCCAATTCATCCAAAAGTTCATTAAATTCTGATTCTGATATTTCATTCATGTAATTGTAAATTGTAGTGTTAGAAGAGTTATTAATAATATCACTTCTGTTATTTTCAATCTCCTCTTCCCCACTTTCAAGATAAAAATCATTCTGATATGGGTCATAATAAGACACATCTACATTTTCAAATATTATATTTGCCTCTTCTGCAGAGAGTACTGATTCTGGTAATTTATTCTCTTTCTCAATATCTTTTAATTCTACTTGTCTCATTACTAAGAAAAACCCTATGATGACAAAAATGGGAAGGGAAAGTTTAAGAATATTCTTACGCAAATTAATATTACCCTTAATAACATACTGTTTCTGTTTGACTAAATAAGGCATATTTGCAGTTTTATTCTCTAATTCTTGAAGAAGCTTTTCTTTATTTACTTTACTAAATGCATTTCGAATTTCAATAATTTCCTGTTTAAGTTCAGGGTATTTATTCAAATTGCTTTCAAATATTATAGCTTCGTTTTTACTTAATCTTCCAAATGCAAAGTCAGTAATTAAATCCAACATCTCATCTTTTTTTAATTCTTTCATTATTTTAATTCTCCTAATTTTGATGAGAGTTTTTTTACAGCATGAAAGTAATTTGCTTTTAATCCACCTACGGAAGTACCAAGCAACTTTGAAATTTCATTATAAGTTAAATCTTCAAAATAACGAAGTGAAAATACCTCTCTTTGTTTCTCAGGTAAATTCGCTAATTCTTTTAAAAGTAACTCGTTCTGCTCCAAATTTTCCAAATTATCTTGTGCTGTATTTTGATATTTATCTTCAATATCAAATGAAATTTCTTTATCAATTCGTAAAAACTTTCTTAATGATTTTTTTCTAAGGAAGTTTTTACTTTGGTTTGCAGTAATTGAATAAATCCAAGTTTGAAGACTGCTTTGATTTTTAAATGTATGAAGTTTTGAAAGGACTTTTACGAATACATCTTGAGATATATCTTGTGCATCATGTTGATTTTCTACATATCTAAATGCAGTAAAATAAACAAGAGAGCTGTACTTTCTTATTAAAGCGTTTGCAGCTCTATCGCTTTTAGTTTCGCAATATTCATTGACTATTTCTTGGTCAGTATCATATAACAATGAAATATATCCCATAATTTACATCAAGATAATTTGTTAATATACCAATAAGACAATTGAATACAAATATGGTTTAATCATACTCGTAATTAATTAAGGCTTGGTAATATCTAAGATTTCATATTTGATTGTACCAGCAGGAGCTACCATTTCTGCTTCATCACCGATTGCTTTACCCATCAGTGCTCTTCCAAGTGGTGAGTTTACAGATATTTTATTTTTTTCAAAGTCTGCTTCAGCAGCGCTTACAAGTTGAAAAGTCATTTCCTTATTTACTTTTTTGTTCAGTACTTTAACATAAGACAATATATATACTTTGTCATCTGGAAAATCTGAGGGATCAATTATTTCCGCATTTGATAGTAATTGACTCAATTTTGCTATTTTCATTTCGAAAAGACCTTGCTCTTCTTTAGCTGCATCATAATCAGCATTTTCCGAAAGATCACCGTGAGATCTAGCATCACCAATTTTTTGAGCTATTTCTCTTCTACCTTTAGTTTGCATTTTCTTTAGATTTTCTTCTAATTCACGGTATTTTTCTTTGGTCATATAATTTTTTTCAGACATATTGGTTCTCCCTTTATATTACATATTTTTTAGTAAATGACCCATTTTATCTTTTTTAGTCTTCAAATAAGACTCGTTATGTTTGTTTGCTTTTATCTCTATAGATTTTGTATCTACTACTTCTAATCCGTAACTATTTATTCCAACTCTTTTCTTAGGATTATTTGTCATCAATATCATTTTTCTAACACCAAGTGTATGTAATATTTGTGCACCAATTCCATAATCCCTAGCATCAGCTTTGAAACCTAAATGTTCGTTTGCTTCTACTGTATCCATTCCCTCTTCTTGTAGTGCATAGGCCTTTATTTTATTAATTAAACCAATTCCTCTACCCTCTTGTCTCATATATAAGAGTACGCCTTTACCGTTCTCTTCTATATTAACGAGTGCTTGTTCTAATTGTGGTCCACAATCACACCTGAATGATCCAAATACATCACCTGTTAAACATTCTGAGTGAACTCTCACTAATATTGGTTCATCCTCTTTCCATTCTCCTTTGACAAGAGCTAGATGCTCTTTACCATCAACAACATTTTCAAATACATGTAATTTAAAATCACCAAATTCTGATGGAATATGTGCTGAAGCAACTTCTTTAATAAGAGTATCTTTTTGGAATCTATAAGCGATTAAGTCTTTTACAGTAATTATTTTCAAACTAAATTTATTAGCAAACTCGATTAAGTCTGCTTTTCTAGCCATTGTCCCATCTTCATTTATAACCTCACATAGTACTCCAACTGGCTTTAATCCAGCTAAACGCATCAGATCAACTGTTGCTTCTGTATGTCCTGCTCTTCGTAATACACCACCTGACTGTGCTATCAAAGGAAAAATATGTCCTGGACGACCTAAATCATTTGGTTTAGTATCCTTATTAGCTAACGCTCTTATTGTATGAGCCCTATCAACAGCAGATATTCCCGTTGTCGTATTATGGACATAATCTACTGATACTGTAAACTTCGTTTCATGTAATGCAGAATTATTTTTTACCATTACATCAAGTTCAAGTTCCAATGCCCTCTCTGGTGTTATAGAAACACAAATTAGTCCCTTACCTTGAGTTGACATAAAGTTCACCATTTCTGGTGTACATAGTTCTGCCGAACATATCAAATCGCCTTCATTTTCACGATCTTCATCGTCCATAACAATTATCATTTTTCCCGATACTAAATCGGCTAATGCACTTTCTATCGAATCCATATACCACCTATAAAAAATCTTTCATCTTTTTAAAAAGATGAAAGATTAATCTTAATTATTCTATTAAACTAACTATTTTATTGCAGAAACTGCAGCTTTTTCAAATCTTACTTGTACGTTGTCAGCAATTTGAACTAAGAATGTATCTTCATTAACATCTGTTACTGTACCATGTATTCCAGTTGATGTTATTACTTTATCACCTTTTTTGATACCATCTATCATTTTTTTGTGTTCTTGCTGTTTCTTTTTCTGAGGACGTATCATCAAGAAATACATTATAGCGAACATAGCACCAAAGAAAATTAACATAGACCACATTGAATCTCCACCACCTTGTCCAGCACCTGGAGCCATTGCAAATAAAGTTTTAATCATTTTTCTGAACCTTTTTTTCTAATTATTTAATTTTTATTTTTCAAATTTACTATAATAATTGCTTAAGTAATAATTTTTCCATTCAATAAAGTCACCTTTTTGAATATGTTCTCTTGCTTGGTCAACTAACCATTTGTAAAATACAAGATTTTGTTGTGAAGCAATTACATTCCCTAATATTTCATTTGTCTTTATTAGATGCCTTAAATATCCTTTAGAATAATTATTACTTGAATAACAATTCAAACCAGAATCTATTGGATTATCATCCATTATATACTTTGAATTTCTAATATTCACAACTCCTGTAGTTGTAAATAACTGTCCATTTCTAGCATTTCTAGTAGGCAATACACAATCGAACATATCTACTCCTCGCTCAATACATTCAAGTATATTCTCAGGTTTCCCAACTCCCATAAGGTACCTAGGTTTATTCTTTGGTAGATTATCTGTACAAATATCAGTCATTTCATACATAACATCAGCATCCTCACCTACAGATAAACCACCAATTGCATTTCCATCGAAATCCATATCTGTCATTCTCTTACAATATTCAATTCGGAGATCTTTTTCCATCCCACCTTGACCTATGCCAAATAAGAATTGTTTATGATTATATCTTTGTTTCTGTAATTCAAATTCATTTTTTGAATCTTGTGCCCATTTCAAAGATAATTTCATTGATTTTTCGACATAGCTTCTTTCTGCGGGGTATTCGACACATTCGTCTAATACCATACATATATCTGAACCTAGAGTTTTTTGGATTTCAACAACTTTTGCTGGAGTAAAGTAATGTTTAGAACCATCAATATGAGATTTGAATTCTACTCCTTCATCTGAAATATGTCTTATATCTTGAAGTGAAAAGACTTGGAATCCTCCACTATCGGTTAATATAGACCTATCCCAATTCATGAATTTATGCAATCCTCCATAATGGGAAATTACTTCCATACCCGGTCGTAAATACAAATGATAAGTATTGCCTAATATTATTCTATAATCAAATTCCTCTTTGATTATTCGTTGATCAACTGCCTTCACAGTGCCAACAGTACCAACTGGCATAAAAACAGGAGTGTCAATTACTGAATTATCTGTAATTAATTTTCCAATTCTTGCTTTAGATTTCGTATCTTCTTTTATTAATTCGAACAATTTTTCATTATTGTTTTGTAAAAAAATCAAACTAATAATTTATTTTTTAAATACAGTTTTATTATTATTGTTATTCAACAAATTGTACAAATAATTATATGTCAAATCAAAATCAAACATTATTTGATAAACTAAATATACAAGATGCATTTCGTTCTGTTGAGAATGATAATTATCTACGTAAATCTAAACTTATTAGATACATAATATTATCGTTAACACTTATTATTACCACATTCTTTTTTTCATATCATTTGGGTACTGATTTATTCAATGGTGCTGGTCAGAATATAACTGAAGGTCAACTTTGGAATAGTAAAGCCTTAGTTGCCGAAAATACATTTCCACTTTTAAAAAGTAGAAAGAAATATAACCTAGAAATAGAGAATATTAAATCAGAAGTTCTACCAAACTTTAAAGTAATCAAAGGGACAGATGAGAGGGTAATTCAAGAAATATTGTTAATCATAGATACTAGTTACGTATTTAAGAACTATAATTATGATGAAAAAATTAAGAAGGAATTTAGTGAAAATCAAACTAGACTAAAAAGAAAGATAAAAGATGATTTAACTAATTACTATTCAAAAGGGATTTTAGATAAAAACAAATCAGATTTTAATAATACATCTCTGCATGTAGTAAATGATAAAAATGAACAAACTATATTGAACTTTGATAATGTTTATCAAATCGAAGATATTGAACTAAAGATTAAAAATATACTTAAATCTAATGTAAATGAACAGATTAATAGTGATTTGAGTTCACAAGTTATAAAATTCGTTCAACCTAATTTGATATTCTCTTCTAATCTAACTAATGAGAGGGTTAAACTAGCTGTTAATAATGTACCGAAGAACGAAGAAATAATAAGTAAAGGGCAAGTTTTAGTTAGGAAGAATGATAGACTTTCAGAGAAACAAGTAAGAGTTCTTAAATCTTATTTTAGTTCAATTGATGCATCTGAAGAAAAAGGAAATTCAATTTTTCTATTATTAGGTAGCTTAGGCCACGCATTACTTATCTTACTTTTATTAGTCTTTTATTTGAAGAATATCAGAAACAGAATTTTCACAGATAATTTCCAATTAATAATTCTTTGTCTGATATTTATTTCAACTGCTTTATTATCATGGCTTTCATTAGAAATTAATACTACCTTTAGTATAGAATACTTGATATTTATACCTGCTTTTTCAATGATGGCTGCAATTATTTTCGATTCCCGTACAGCGTTTTACTTCACGGTTACACTTGCACTTTTGGTCGCGGGTGTTAGAGGTAACGATTACACTACAGCATTGCTACATTTGTTTGCAGGTGCAGTTGCATCATATACGGTTAGAGATATACAAAATAGAACTCAGATGTTTAAATCTATATTTTTTATATTTTTAGGATATGCATTTCCGTTGGTTGTATTTTATTTTGAAAGATCTTCAAACCTGACTGAACTTCTGAATAATTCTATAATTATTTCTGCTAACTCAATCCTCTCCCCTCTTATTACCTTCGGGTTGATATTTATATTGGAGAGATTCTCGAACTTCTCAACCGATTTACAATTAAAAGAATATGATAATCCAGATCATCCCTTATTGAAAAAAATGAGTGATATAGCACCTGGTACTTATCAACATAGTTTGAATGTGGCAATGTTAGCTGAAAGGTCTGCTATTGCAATAGGAGCTAATCCAGTATATTGTAAGGTTAGTAGTTTATTTCACGATATCGGCAAAATGAAAAAACCAGAATATTTCGTAGAAAATCAAATTGATATTGGAAATAAGCATGATCAAATGCCACCCAAAAAGAGTGCTAAAATCATAATTGACCATGTTAATTACGGAGTTGAGTTAGCTAAGCAATACAAACTGCCAAATAGGATGATTGATGTTATATTAATGCATCATGGAACAACATTAGTTCAGTATTTTTATAATAAAGCTATAGATCAAGCAGAAGACACTACTAAAATATTGGAAGAGGACTATAGATATCCAGGACCAAAACCAAAGACTAGAGAAGCCGCCTTAATAATGCTTTGTGATACTGCAGAAGCTATATCACACGTTAGAAATTATACAAGTGATGAACTAGATGCAATTTTACAGAAAGTGATATTGGATAGAATCTCAGATGGACAATTTGATGATTCTGGTATATCAGTGAAAGATTTACAAACTGTTAAATTTACAATTGTTAAAAACCTAATTGGTATGGGGCACAAAAGAATTCAATATAAAGAAGCACCAAAATCTATCAAGACGGATTATGAAGTCTAATAAACAAGAATTGCCAATAAGTCTAACAAAGCATCTTAAAGCTTTCTTGTACTATATAGAATTAGAAAAGGGGTTGGCCGAAAATACAATATTATCCTATAATAATGACTTAACAAGATTAATAGAATTCACTTATGATAATGGTGTGTCTTATTATCAAGAAATATCTCTTGAATTATTAGAAAATTTCTTTAATCAGTTATATGAATTAGGGTTAAATAACTCTTCGAGAGCTAGATATCTATCTGCAATTAGAGAATTATTCAAATATCTTAATTATAAAAAAATTATACCCGACAATAAAACAGAGAAACTTGATTTACCAAAATCAAGCAGAAAAATTCCAGAAGTACTATCATTCCACGAAATATCATTGATATTAGATTCCATTGATATCCATACTCATCTAGGTATAAGAGATAGAGCTATGCTAGAAACACTTTACGCCTCTGGACTACGTGTCTCGGAGTTAACTGGAGTTAAGGAGCGTGATATACTGTTTGATGAGGGTATAATTAGAGTGTTTGGTAAAGGTTCGAAAGAGAGGATTGTTCCTATTGGTTCGAGTGCCTTGCAATTTATAAAACAATACTTATCAGAAGTTCGATTCCATATTAAGAATTCCAATAAACATGCTGAGGAATTATTTTTGAATTCTAGAGGAGGGAAATTAAGCCGAATGGGAATATGGAAGATAATTGACAAGTATGTAAAAATGACGAACATTGAGAAGAATGTACATCCACATACATTTAGACATTCTTTCGCAACGCATCTACTTGAAGGCGGTGCAGACCTTAGATCGGTTCAAGAAATGTTGGGGCATTCAGATATTTCGACTACACAAATATACACACATATAGATAATCAATATCTAAAAGAAATTCACAACAGTTTCCATCCAAGAGCGTAATTATTCGATAATAATTTTTTCCGGCTTATCATTAATCATCAGTATGTACATACCCGTCATATAATTAGATACATCTAGTTCGAATTTATTAGTATTGAAATCTAAATCTAATAATATATTACCTTTTAAATCAAATAATTTTACTTCATTGAAAATATACTCAGATT
Source organism: Ignavibacteriae bacterium HGW-Ignavibacteriae-4 (assembly GCA_002839765.1). Lineage (GTDB taxonomy): Bacteria > Bacteroidota > Ignavibacteria > Kapaibacteriales > UBA2268 > PGYR01. Next base: position 174,001 of record PGYR01000001.1, on the reverse strand, counting down.
CAATTATTAACTTTTTTATATTATTAACTGGGTTTGGATAAACTAAGTAATTTGATATTGAATAATCGTTATCTATAATCGAAAGACTGTTTTCACATGACGTTAACAATTTGCTAGAATTTGATTGTTCAGCTTGGATCTTATTTTTACTAATTATGTTGGGCAACCCAATTGGAGGCCAATTACTAACGTTATAATATTCTAATTTATCAGTTAAATAAAGACTTTTAAGTGTAACATCATCAGTATTATTAGGAGTTGTTTTTCCTTTTATATTATTTCCAAATTCGAAATGATCTCCTCCACTTAATATATAATTACCCATAAGAAATCCACTGTTAGTGACTTCATTACCAATAAAATTCTGATTAGGAGAAGGTGTTCCTGAGTTCATGAAAATACCATATAGCTCTGCCCTATTTCTGATGAATGTGTTATATTGACCATTCTGACCATGCGAATCATCAATTATTATATTTTGGACAGTGTTGCCTTCAAAGAGATTTGCATAAGGGTAATTTCCATGAAGTACTAAATCACCTGAGGAATTAGCTGGTAAAGATACATCAGTCCAATATGGATCGATTGAATAATTATAACTAAACACATTACCATTAGCTCCAGCTTGGAGTATCATAGAGTGACGTAAATGATTAAACTGATTATTATAAACCAAACACTCACTTGTAGCAAATTGTAGCATCACACCATAGGCTTTTCCACCACCTCCATAGTTGAATCCGTCTTGGAAGTAAGAACCAGTAACTTGACAGTTCAATGAATTTGCGATTGTTATATGAGCAAAATTAGAGTTATAACTTCTAACACAAGATACAGAAGCGTCTTTGACATATTCCAGATATATATTGCTAGTCTGTGATTCAGTTTGATCCTTCCTAATAATTGTGATTTTAGAAATATTAATGTTTCTTTTCAAATCGAGAGTTACAATTCTTGGATTATCTTCTGATTTAAAATCTCGTCTTATCTGCGAGTTTAATAATACTAAATCATTAGTAACAGATTCAATTTCAATAATTTGACCAGTAGAATACTTAGCCCAATCTGAAGTTATCTTTTCTCCATCTTCATCGAATAAATAGATTATATCGCCACTTTTAAGATTATGATTTTTAATACTAAATGAGTTGGTTCCAGTAATTAAAGAAAGTGAAAGAAATGTTGTATCTTTATTATTTTTTCCAATTGAAGATATAAGATGGTAATTACCAACTAAATCAAATTCAAGAATTGTATATTCAGATGATTCACCTACTATGGATGTACTATCGGAAAGTACAAAAGGCTTAGTAAAATTATAAGTCCCATTTCTGAAATATATTCTGTTGAATCCAGCGACTTTATTTTCTAATAAATATGCAATGGCTTCATCATCAGTAAGATTCATTTCATTTTTCAATGTTAGAAAGTCAACAACTGCATAGATATTTGCAATGTCAGAATGAGCACCAACATTTGACCAATCTGCAAGTCTTTCTTTAGGAATATCCTGAGCAAATAAACTACCTACCAATAGAACTAATAATAGAAATATTTTTCTCATACTTACATCCTAAATACACCAAATTGATGGTCTTCAATATCTTTATTCAAAGAGATAGAAATATTCATTGCTATAATATTACGAGTATCAATTGGATCAATTATTCCATCATCCCATAGTCGAGCAGAAGAATAATATGGAGTTGCTTGGGCTTCATATAAATCAATAATTGGTTGCTTTATGGCATTTATCTCTTCTTCAGATAATTTCTTTCCTGATTTTTCTAGTTGTTTAATTTTAACATCTGTAAGTACACCTGCGGCTTGCTCGCCACCCATAACCGATATTTTACCTGTAGGCCACATCCAAAGGAAATTTGGGTCATATCCACGACCACACATAGCATAATTACCAGCTCCATAACTCCCTGCTACAATCATAGTCATTTTAGGTACGTTGGCATTTGCGACGGCATGAACTAACTTAGCACCATCCCTTGCTATTCCACCATGTTCATATTTCTTCCCTACCATAAAACCAGTGATATTCTGCATGAATAATAATGGTATCTTTCTTACACAGCATAACTCAATAAAGTGTGCACCTTTCAAGCTAGATTCGGAAAATAGAACACCATTATTCGCTATAATACCAACAGGATAACCCATTATCCTAGCAAATCCAGTAACCAATGATTTACCATAGTTTTCTTTAAATTCTTGGAATCGACTACCATCAACTACTCTTGCTATTACTTCTCTAATGTCAAACGGAGTTCTGATATTTTTTGGAATAATTCCATATAGTTCATTCATATCATAATATGGCTCTTCAATTTTATCTCGTTTGATATGGAATTTCGTACGTTCATCAAAGTTTTCGACTATATTTCGTGCTATTTGAAGTGCATGGTCATCATTCTCAGCAAGATGGTCAGCAACACCAGATATTTTAGTGTGAACCTCTGCCCCACCTAATTCCTCAGCTGTAACTTCTTCGCCAGTTGCTGCTTTTACTAATGGCGGTCCACCAATGAATATTGTAGCTTGGTTACGTACCATTATAGTCTCATCGCTCATTGCCGGAACATAAGCACCGCCAGCTGTGCAAGATCCCATAACTACTGCAATCTGTGGTATTCTCATTTTCGACATTTGAGCTTGATTATAGAATATATTTCCGAAATGCTCTTTATCAGCAAAGGTCTCGGATTGGAATGGTAAAAATATTCCACCTGAATCTACAAGGTAAATACAAGGAAGATGATTTTTCATTGCAATTTGTTGTGCACGGATATGCTTTTTGATAGTCATCGGGAAATATGTACCACCCTTAACTGTAGCATCATTAGCAACTATCATACACTCTACACCTTTGATAATACCAATACCAGCTACCATACCAGCAGAAGGAGCCATATTATCGTACAAATCATAAGCTGCAAATCCACCTATCTCAAGAAAAGGAGTGTTCTTATCACATAATTTCTTTATTCTATCTCTAACTAATAACTTACCTCTATCGGTATGCTTTATTCTACTACGCTCAGGTCCACCTAATTTGATTTCTGCAAAACGAGTTTTTAGTTGGTCTAATAACTGCGTATTGTACTCGTAATTCTCTTTGTAATCTGGTGAGCTTGTTGAGATTTTAGATTTGATTCTTTTCATATTACATTCTATTTAATTGGGTTTCTAGTAAGATTATAAATATAAGAATAATATTGAATAATTTGTAATTCTATTTTTTATTAGACAAAAAAAAATGCCCTCAAAATAGGGGCATTTAAAAAATAAATTGAATATATATTTCTAGTTATTTAGATACTTTAGCAAATTCTTCCAAGAAGAGTGCCGAAGCTTTAATACCACCAAAATAATGGCTGAGATTAAATTTCTCATTTGGTGAGTGGATATTATCTCCATCTAACCCAAGTCCCATTAACACAGCCGGAGCTTTTAGTTCAGCTTGGAACATCTCTACAATTGGAATAGATCCACCTTCTCTCATATTAACTGATTTGAATCCGAAAGCTGTCTCTAATGCAATTGATGCAGCTTTTACACCTGGGCTATCAATTGCAGCGATTACTGGATTTCCACCATGGTGACCATGTATTTCAACATGCATAAAATCTGGAACTAATGATTTGATATGACTAATTGCTTTATCAGTGATTTCCTGCCAAGTCTGATCCGGCACTAATCTCATTGATATTTTTGCTGTAGCGGAAGAAGGTATGATTGACTTATGTCCTTCATCAGTATATCCACTGAACATACCATTTATGTCAAGTGTCGGTCTTGACGAAGCTCTTAGAACAGTTGAATAACCTTTTTCTCCTGTCAATCCATTCAATCCTAGTTCTTCAGTATAATCTTTTTCGTTAAAAGGTAGTGATTCTAATGCTTTTGTTTCTTCGGCTCCAAGTTCAACAACATTTGTGTAGAAATCCTTGATAGTTACTTTTCCATCTTCATCATGTAACTTAGCTATTAATTTACATAACTCATTAGCTGGATTAGGAACAGCACCACCATATTGACCTGAGTGCAAATCTCTATTAGGACCAGTTAATGTCATTTCAATTACTGCAATCCCTCTCAAACTATAAACTATAGAAGGAATTTCATCAGCGAACCAAGAAGTATCAGAAATTAGAATAGTATCACATTTTAACTTATCTGCGTTCTTTGGCAAGAACTCCATCAAAGCAGTACTACCAGACTCCTCTTCCCCTTCAATTAATAGCTTCACATTTACTGGTAACTTACCATTTTTCTTAAAGTGTGATTCTGCACCTTTAACGTGAGCAAATACCTGCCCCTTGTCATCAGCAGTACCACGTCCATAAAGTTTTCCATCTCTTACTGTTGGCTCAAATGGTGGAGATTTCCATAAGTTAATTGGGTCTTCTGGCTGAACATCATAATGTCCATATATTAGAACTGTAGGTGCATCTGCTCCAGCTCCTAACCATTCCGCATAAACAATTGGATGGCCTGAAGTTTCTATAACTTCTACTGTCTCGAATCCAGAACTTATAATATTATCTTTCAGCCAATTAGCACAATCCAAAACGTCTTTTTTGTTTCTCTCCCTAGTTGAGACTGAAGGGAATTTCAAAAATTCAACCAATTCACCTAAAAATTTATCATTATTATCATCTATATATCCTAATACTTCTTTCATCTTATAACCTTTTCGAGTTTTGATTTAACATTCAATTCAAAATTACCAAAAATGTTAGACAATTGGATAAACGAACTTTCAATGATTTTCATTATATTTAGTTTTACCAGCTTTAAAAAACAAAAAAATAAATGTATAAAACAATCCTATATTCGGAAGTTGCTAATATAGCTACAATTACGCTCAATCGTCCTAAGAAAAAGAATGCGATGAATGATGTTATGATTAATGAGTTGATTGATGTATTCGAGCAACTTGAATTAAATGATGACATAAGAGTTATAACAATTACTGGTGAAGGTGACACATTTTGCTCTGGTGCTGATTTGAATTGGCTCAGTGAAGTCAAGGATTTCAGTTATAAGCAAAATTACAATGAATCATTGAAACTAGTGAAGTTACTGAAGTTAGTACATGAACATTACAAACCTGTAATTTGTAAAGTCAATGGGCCTGCAGTAGGTGGTGGAGTCGGGTTAATGCTAGCTAGTGATATAGTAATTGCCTCAGAGGATTCCTTTTTTGGGCTATCTGAAGTTGCAATTGGTATTATCCCAGCTGCAATTATTCCATTCCTTATGTCTAGAATGAGTGAATCAAAGGCGAGAGAGTACCTGATAACAGGACATAGACTAGATGCTAAAGAAGCAGAAAGACTGAATCTAATAAACTATTACGTGAAAAATAATGAGATAGATGAATTTACAGATCAAATCGTTAAACGTATAAAAAACAATGGAATGATAGCAGTCTCTAAAGTGAAGGAAATGGTGAATACATTTAGTGCTACTAAACTAGATGATGACAATATGGAATATATTGCTAATATAATAGCCAAATTAAGAACTTCGGAAGAAGGTCAAGAAGGTATTAGTGCATTTTTAGAAAAAAGAAAACCAAATTGGGTAGAGTAGATAATATTATGATAAAAAAGATACTTATAGCAAATCGTTCAGAGATTGCTTGCCGAATAATTAGAGCAGCGAAAGAAATGGGAATAAAAACCGTAGCGGTTTATTCGGAAATAGATAAAGAAGCATTACATGTAAAACTTGCTGATGAATCGGACTTAATCGGCCCAGCTCCAGCTAATCAGTCTTATCTGAATCAAGAGATCCTAATAGAGACGGCCTTAAAAATGGGAGCTGATGCTATCCACCCTGGATATGGCTTTCTTTCGGAAAACTATGAATTCAACCAGAAAGTGCGAGACGCTGGACTGACTTACATAGCTCCGAATGTAGAAGCAATGAAGCTGTTGGGTTCCAAGACTTCATCACGACAAACGATGATTGACGCTGGTGTTCCCGTTATAAACGGCTTCCAAAGTGATACTGCAAGTATAGATGAATTCAAATCTAAAGCAATTGAAATTGGCTTCCCCGTATTAGTAAAAGCTTCAGCCGGTGGTGGTGGAAAAGGTATGCGTATAGTTCGCTCTGCCGATGAGTTCGAAGATGCTTTCAACGCCTCATCACGTGAGGCAAAGAGTGCTTTTGGTGATGCCACAGTCTTTGTGGAGAAGTATGTGGAAAACCCTCGTCATATAGAATTCCAAGTTGCTGGCGATAGTCATAACAATTATATCCATCTATACGAACGTGAGTGCTCAATCCAAAGAAGACATCAAAAAGTAATAGAAGAAACTCCTTCGACTGCACTGACTGAAGAGCTAAGAAAAACAATGGGTGCAGCAGCCGTGGAAGCAATCAGAGCTGTGAATTATGATAGTGTTGGTACAGTAGAATTTCTCTTAGATGATGACGGTAAGTTCTATTTTCTAGAAGTAAATACAAGAATCCAAGTAGAACACCCAATCACTGAAATGACTACAGGAATTGATCTACTCAAATTACAAATTGACATTGCAAATGGAAAAGAAATGCCATACAAACAATCTGATATAACTCAGCGAGGACATTCTATAGAGTGCAGAGTTTACGCTGAAGATGCAGAAAAAGACTTTATACCCACTGGTGGAAAAGTCCTGTATCACCGCCCCCCTACTGGCTTGGGAATACGATATGATACTGGTATTACTACCGGCTCTGAAATTTCGCCTTACTATGACCCGATAATGAGCAAGATAATCAGCTATGGTAGCACGCGAGAAGAAGCAATAGAAAGAATGAAACTGGCACTGAAAGAAACCGTGATATTGGGAGTGAAAACTTCAATGGACTTTATGTATAGAGTGCTTTGCAATGAGAATTTCATAGCTGGAAATACTCATACTAACTTCTTAGATAAGAACCCCGAAGTATTTGAAGATAAATGTGATAATTCTGAATTAGCGGCATTAATTACTACAATGATAAATCACAAACAAGAAACTGAAAACGAAGACACTCCCCTACCTTGGCAGATAATAGGTGAATGGGAAATAGGAGCAACAAAATGAAACTGAAAAGAAACAACGAAATAATAGAAGTTGATGCTAAGCAAATGAACGGCAATCTAATAGGTCGGGTTAATGATGATGAGTTAAAAGTCACTATTCTATCTTCTGAAGAAAACATTGTAAAACTATTATACAATAATGAGATAAAGGAAGCTGTATATATAGAAGACAGAGATAAATATTATGTGCAAATAGATGGTAAGCAATATATATTCGGAAAAGTAGAAGATGAAGAAGATGTGATAGCAGGTGTAGGCGAATCCGAAGATATAGAAAACATAGTGCCACCGATGCCGGGGACAATTATAAAAGTTAACGTAGCAGTGGGTGACAAAGTAAATGAGGGCGATGCCGTAATAGTAGTCGAAGCAATGAAAATGGAGACTAACCTCTACACTCGAATAACTGGAAAAGTAACCAAAGTGAACGCAAAAGAAGGTGATAGAGTTGACTCAGACACTGTATTAGTTGTGATAGAGAAGGAAGAAGTTGAAAATAAGGAGTAAAATATTACTAGGTTTACTTTTATTTGCTATTATTTCATGTAGTAGTAGTAAAACTATTGAGTCAGTAAATCTTTATAAAAAACTTGAAGAAAGAATTCTAAATTATTCTGTAAATAGTTTAATAAGTCATAGTCTAATAGATACGAATATAAAGTATACTTTCTATTCAGTCCCACTCTTTGTTAATAGAAATATTGATTACTTAGAAAGGAACAATTTAGTCATTGTAAATAGTTACCCCAACTTATTATCTTTAGGGTTTAGTAAAAATGCATTTGTATTAAGATCAATTAGAATTGAAGAATCTCCTACTTTGTTCACCTCTGTTGATATAGAATTGAAAGAACAGGATCTTTTTTTTTTAGTAGAGATTTATATTAGAATAATTGAAGATCAAATTATTCTTGTATCGATTCAAAAGAATGAACTTTATGAACCTCTTTATTTTAAAGAATGCAAATAAATCAATTATACTATGAAAACACTACAAACATTTTTTTTAATTCTACTTCTCACCCCTATTCTTACATACTCAAAAATTGATGTAGAGAAAGTAAAATCCGATTTTGAGGTTATGCAGAACTCTGGTAACGCTGGGAGGGAGTTTTGGGCTTCTACTATCCCTATCCATCAAAAAGTGAACAGATTATGATTTACCCTGCTCAACTAAACGTATTTGGTAGTGGACTATCACCGCAGGTTAGTTACAAGTATGATAGGGCTTCTTCTTCGTGGAAAAAGCACTTTAACATATATGACCATTTGGGAACATTAGTACAGACATATAAAAAAGTAGGTATATTTGGGATAACACCAACATCTATGCAAACTCACAACCCTTACGGTGGGGAGAGATGGACGAATAGTAACCTAACTGAAACAGAAAGCACCCTACAAAACTGGGTAGGTAAAGAAAAAGATAACGAATCGAAGCTAGGAGACCACGGAGTGAGAAAATACGAATACGAGACGGGTAGGTTTATAAGTATAGACCCGCTGTGGACAAGTTATTATGGCTGGACTCCGTATCAGTATAGTGCTAATAACCCAATAAATAATGTTGATGTTAATGGGAAAGCTTTTATTACAGATCATATACTGATGGATCAAATTGCTCATTTTAATGTACACGGAGAACCTGATTTATTTAGTTTAATAAGTCAATTGTTTATTGAAACTGTTTTAGGAGCCGGACCTTTTTATGATAATATGGCTCATTTAGATAACTTGTCAAATGAAGAATTGGCACCAATGCTTAGAAATGGTGAGTATAAAAATTGGGATAACCATCAAGATCAAGATTTTTATTATCATTCTAACTATATTGAAATTATGATGTATGATTTAGATTATAAAGTAGGTGAAGTACCAATTTTCGAAAGCTTAAAACCAGGTTCATCTGATTATGAGCACGTTCTAAGCAAGATTAGAACTACTAACCACCCAAGTGAAAGTGGAGATAATGTTAGTCATGACAAACAAAATGGTAAAAATTACGATAAAGAAACTTTTCAAACTGAAGGGTCTTTCTATGCAAAAGATAAGACAAATAATTTATCAGAAGAAGCTTTTAGACTAGGTGTTAAGGCTACAGAAGAGAACTTGAGGAAATAAATGAAATCCACATTAATTTTATGTATTTTTTTACTTTCTTCATGCAGACCAGGTTTTGAGGAAAATTCAAAAGAACTTTTAAGAACAATATCTGTTAATGACCTCGACTCTATTAATTTAACAGTCTATAAAAGTATCAAATATGACTCTACAAATATTCTCGGACACGAGACAATATTTAAGAAAAATATTAATTCTCATAATATTAAATTAATTAAAAAAGATTTATTAGTTGAGTTTTTATTAAAGTTAAATGATAAAACATATACAAATAATGAGGAGCTTCAGGAAAAATTAATATGGAATAGAGAATATAAAATCAAACAAATTGATGAGTCTGTTATTCATAGAGGAAATAAGGAAGTAATAGAAATTTTTTTGTATATTTACTTCAAAGCTAAGAGTTATAAAAGACTCGATTTGCATTTCACAGAATATGGAATTAATTATGAATTTTGTTGTACAGATTATTCGAAATTCCCTTACAATACCTTTAAAGGATTGGGGCAATATAGTTTTGAATACTGTTTTGATTTAGAAATGAAAGAAATATTTATCGAGCTTATTAATAATTTACTAATAGAAATGAAAGAATCTGAAAACCCATTAATACTTGAATCAATTTGAAAACACTAAATACAATTTGCCTAATACTACTCTTTACCCCTATTTTTGCATACTCAAAAATAGATGTAGAGAAAGTGAAATCTGATTTTGAGGTTATGCAGAACTCTGGTAACGCAGGGAGGGAGTTTTGGCTGACTGTTACTCCTAGGAGTATTTTTAAGTTTGATATACCTAAAAGAAAAATATATTTATTTAGTTCAGTGCGGACAAAAGTTGATATTAATATAAAGGGTAGTAATTATAAGAATACAATAGAGGTTTTGCCTAATATAGTTACACTTTTAGAAATAGATAATATTTATATTGAACCAACTTCAGATGATTTTGAAAACCCCAAACCCTCTGATCTTTATAAGGATATGGCACTTCATATCAAATCTGAGTTCCCTATTGTAGTATATGTTTTTCTTAAACATCATGAAAACTCAGATGGGTATTATGCAATCCCAACTATTGGGTCATCTGAAAAGTATATAAATATGACCTACTTTTCAAGCAAGTTTTCTAATGGACTAATCCCCTCTTATACGGCTATTGTATCACATTATGATAACACAAACATTAATTTAGTTTTAGGGGGTGGTAGATTGGCAAACGATGAAGTAAAATTTAAGGATGGAAAATCTATTAAAACAGGGGAATCAACTACTAAAGTAATGAATAGTGGGGATGTCTTACTATTAGGATCTAGTGGCAATCTGCAAGATTTATCAGGAAGTCTTATAGAATCAGACAAACCAATTTCGATTGTATCTGGTGTAAATGAAACTTATATGCCGTTGGATACTGGATCATTTGATTATATAACTCAAATGGAGTTTCCTACAAAAATATGGGGGAAGAAATTCTTTTTTACTCCTTTAATTAGAAGAAATAAAGGTTCTTACTTTAGAATTTCTGCATCTGAAGATAATACTAATGTATTTCTAGAAGGTGAATTTGTTGGAAATATTAAAAAAGGTGGAGGTGCTGATTTTGGAGAAGCATATATTGAAATTCCTTCAGGAAAGAATAATTCCATTAAACCTTCTGTTATATCTTCTGACAAACCCATTTCAGTTACATATTATAATACTTATGAAGGTCACAAAGTAATTGGAATTTATGATAATGAACCTTTAATATTTCAAGTTCCTTGTATTGAACAAGGAGTAACTTCTGCAATATACTCCGCTCCTTACAAGCATACAGAAGGTTCACCGACTTTTTATGTTAATAATATAGCTTTGACTTTCCCACTTGAAAATGGTTCTATACCAAAGGATTTAGAATTATTTAAGTTTGATTCATTGGGTTCATTAATAGAAATCGTAAAACCTTATGAAGATCAAGAAATTGAGCTTAATTTATTTGATGAAGATTATAATGGTAAAGAATATGGAAGTATTACTTATGAAATAAAACGAAATAGAGTTTATCATATAAAGTCTAAATATAGTAAGTTTGTAGCTTATTCTTACGGAACAGATATGAATGCAGGCTATGGATTACCAACTGCATTTTCTGTCTATGATAGAACTTTGGGAGATTCTTTACCTCCTGTTGTATATTACGAACAAGATTGTGATGGAAATATCAATCTGAATACAGCAACAGTAACAGATATGCCTATGAATGAAGAAACCCGCTCCAATATAGCTGATGCTTATATGATGGCAGGCGAAAACTATGAGTTCAAATGGGAAACAGAATCAGGCGAGTTCATTCCTGGAAGAAATCAAACACTAAAATGGTCATTAGAGAAGATAAAAAAGAATCTACCAGCTTCTGCATTACTTTACTTTGTAGATAAGGCAGGTAATGATACTACTATTTTCATCGAATCTGAACCAAAAGCAGAATTGGTAATTAAAACCACTTATAATGAAATAAGAAATCCAAATTTCAAAACTATAGCATTCCAAGACACTATTAGAAACTTGTCTTCATACCAATCACTTTATATAACTAGATTAGAAGTAGCGAATACTAATTCTAAATTTAAAATTGATTCGTATGAACCAATTGGCTGGACTCCTGGAACACCAATTCCACCTAACCAAGTAAGATATATAAACTATACTTTCAAAGATGATAATATAGAAGACAACCAAACATACAAAGACTCTGTTTATATAGGATTGGGAGTAAACAAAGGTAATCAAATCACTGAGTGTGAATTCAAACCATTCTCTGAGGTATCTGTTAGCACTCTATACCCTCAGTTATTTGCTACTCAAAAGCATGACTTCGGTACTTTTGATGATAATTCTAAGTCAATCAAGTTGCAAGACACAATACGTAACCTATCAACCAAAACAGATTTGTATTTATCAAGAATAGAACTGAAAGAAAAAGACAAAGGATTCAGTATAGGTTCTATCAGTCCATTTGATTGGAATATAAACAAACCAATTAAACCAGAGAGTGAAGTTATAGTAGATATTGTATTTAATCCGAAGTTGTATCCTCAAATAAAAGATGAACAAATATTAGTTGATTCATTAGGTATTGGCATACAAGAATATGACAAAAACAATGAGTTAGAAGAAGTCTCATTCACATATAAAACTGAACACAAAACAACAATCAAAGCCAAAGACCCAGAATCATCAGTAGCCTCTGATAAAGTATTAGCACAATATATGTATGTAACGGGATCAAGTATTGAATTACTACCAAAAGTACTAAAGGACGGCTTCTATGACCTATCTATCTACACACTAGAAGGTACAAAGTTAATCAGCATTGCAACTGACGAGCAAAATACAATCTCACTTACCAAATTAATAACTGGAACTTATATAGTAACCCTGAAAAGTACCACACAGCTGTTATCAAAGAAGATTAGTGTGGTGAGGTAGAAGATAATTATGATTAAGAACTCTATTAATATAGCATATCGAATAATAATATCTCTGTTTCTATTATTTATTATAACTTCTTGTTACAGATTACCAAATAGAATTGAATCTGTAAAAGAAGTAAATAAGATAAAAATTGAAATTTTAAATGAAATATTAAGTATTTTAGAAGAAAATGGTGATATAGATTGCTCTGATTATACTAAATTATATGTATATCCTTATTATACTTATATTTTAGATGAACAAATTGATTCTAAATTTGTGACTATTAATCGACTTGTTCCAATTGATCAAATGAAGGATGATTATGAGAATAGTATTATGATTAGTGATTTAAATATTTATGTTGATGACGAAAATTTAATTGCCGCATCAATTGTATTACTTCAAAGAAAAAAATCTATTGATTACTATTATTTATTAAACTTAGATTTCAAAGATAATGTTTGGGTAAAGACTAAATACATTAAAAATGAAGAACCGATAAAGCATTTTTTTAAATAAGAATTAATTTTAGTTTATAGACTCTTCGCTACGCACAGAGTGACGTGGGAAAACTGAGACGTATGAACCTCGACTTCGCATAGCTCGGGCAATACATCTCAACATATTTTCTACTTTGATAAGTTAAGTTTACTCCCCACTATAACTACTATTTATCATAATCATTTTTTCGTCCATCATATCTTCTATTGAGTGCTTTACTCCACCGAAGCCAAGACCTGAATCAGCTGTACCACCAAACGGCATCCAATCTACTCTAAAAGCAGTTCCTTCGTTTATCATAACAGCTTTGGTTGATATGTTTCTAGCATAGTGCATAGCAACGTCTATATCTTGTGCGAATATAGAGTCTTGGAAGCAATATTCGTTATTGTTAATTGCATCAATTGGTTCTTGTAGGTCATTGTATTTCAATATATTAACTGTTGGGCCGAATACTTCATCTTTGAATATCTTCATCTTTGTACTTACATTTGTGATAATAGTAGGAGTTAAGCATTGGTTACCAATATTCTCAAACCCATATTCTACCTTCGCACCTTCAGAAACAGCCTCATTCACCCAACTTATTACTCTATCAACTTCGCTTTTACGAATAAGTGGGCCTACTTCTGTTGCACTATCAGTAGGATCACCAGTCTTCATTTTCTTAGTTTCAACTATCAATTCTTCCAAGAAAGTGTCATAGATGTCAGCATGAACGAAAACATTCTGAGTAGATACGCATACTTGACCTGCATGATAGAATGCATGTTTAGCAATTTTAGGTACTGCCTTATCTAGATTTGCTGATTTATCTACGGTACAAACTGCAGTTCCACCATGTTCGAAAGCCATCCGAACACCATTGTGAGCTTTTCTTCTTATCCCCCACCCCACTCTACTACTTCCAATAAATGTAATGAACTTAAGGCGTTTATCTGAGACTAATTTATCCGCTTGTTCATTAGATATTCCTAGAAAAGAAATAACACCTGAGTCCAATCCAGCATTCTCGAAAAACTCGACAACCTTATATGCAGAAATTGGAGTGCTTGATGATGGCTTTAGTATTACAGTATTTCCAGCTGCGAAAGCAGTTGCTAATTGGTGAGCAATCAAATTCACGGGGTGATTGAATGCAGAAATAGCTAGAACAGGCCCTATAGATTGCTTAATAGTAAATGCAGTATGATTCTCACCTTTTGCAGTTCTATCCATTCGGATTTCTTCACCGTGTATAGTTAAAGCAACCATAGCACAAGTTTCGATAGTATTGATAGCTCTAGTAACTTCCGCTCTAGCGTCAGTTAGTGGCTTTCCACCTTCCTTTGCAATAGTCATTGACAAATCTTCGTGATTTTCTTGTATTTGTTTTGCGACATTATTTAGAATATCTGCTCTTTTATGTGCAGGCATATTTTTCATAATACTATTATAATAATTTACACTGTTTGCTAGTGCTTGTTCTATTGCTTTATCATCAGCAAGTTCCATCTTTGCAATTACTTCCCCACTGTATGGTGATACAACTTCTTGAAATTGGTTAGTAGAACTTACATGCTTGATTTTAATATTTAAAGTTTTCATTGTAATTATTGTGGCTTTTAACTGTTTATAAATAATTGTAACTAACTAATCTGTTAATTTGTCTAAGTAGAATGTAAGTTATATATTATAACAATAAAAAAGAAAAAAATAAAAATTTGGTTAAAAAATGAAATTATTTAAGTATCTATTAATAATAATTATAAGTGTTTCAACTGCTTCATCTCAAGTATGGTTAGAGCCTTTACTAGGTAGAGATGACGTTAAGCTATCGGAAATACAAGCAGTTGCAGAATCACATTTTGATACAATTGATATTTCACAAAAAGGAAGTGGATTCAAACAATATAAAAGATTCGAACAGTTTTGGAAAGACAGATTAATGCCTGATGGAACTTTCCCAAATACAGGTTTATTGCTTAAAGAAAAAATAAAATTTGATCTTTCTGCAAATTCAAAAAATAGTAAAGTTCAAGCAAGTGACTCTTGGAGAGTATTAGGACCTTTCACTTCTAATGGAGGTTATGGAGGATTAGCAAGAGTTAATTGTGTTCGGAAGAATCCACATAATGGTAATATTTGGGCGGGTTTACCGGCTGGTGGCATTTGGATAAGTTCTAATGAAGGAAGTACTTGGAGTACTATAACAGACAATGAAGATGTAATAACTGCCTTGGGAATTACTTCTATCGCATTTCATCCTTCTAATTCAAATATTGTTTATGCTGCATCTGGTGATGGTGATGGTTCCAATACTTATAGTCTTGGTGTACTTAAATCAACTGATGGTGGGAGCAATTGGAAAACAACAGGACTAAGTTGGAATGTTACTCAGAATAGAACTATTAGTAAGTTGCTAATTAACCCTAATAATCCTAACATACTTTATACGGCTGGTTCTAATGGAATATACAAATCTACAGATGCAGGTGATACTTGGAATCAGGTAAATAACGGAACTTTCAAAGATATGGAGTTCAAACCTGGAACACCGAATACAATTTATGCTTCTGGAAGTGAACTTTGGAGAAGTACTGATGCAGGTGCAAATTGGACTAAACTTACAAACGGAATACCCACTAGTGGTGTTTCAAGAATAGCATTAGCTGTAAGTGTTAATAATGCTAATGCACTTTATGCTTTAGTAGGTAATTCTAGTGGTAGTAATTTGAAAGGAGTTTACTTATCTACAAATAATGGTGATTCTTTTACTGAAATCGCAGATAATAGTCCTAATATGATGGGGTATGCAAAAGCTGGTGATGACACAAAAGGTCAAGTATGGTACGATTTATGTATAGAAGCTGACCAAGATAATTGGGAACGAGTAATAATTGGTGGAGTAAATCTATGGAGAACTACTGATAAAGGAGCCAATTGGGAGATTTCTTCAATGTGGAGCGGAAATCATAATGATGTATCTACTGTACATGCTGACCAACATGATTTGTGGTACGATAATACTAACAATATAATGTATGTCGGAAACGATGGTGGAGTTTATAAATCAAGTGATTTTGGAGATAATTGGGATTGGATAGGAAGCGGTATTGTAGGAACACAATTCTATAGATTCGGTATTTCACAATTGGATTCTTCTGTTTACATTGGTGGTGCACAGGATAATGGAACTAAAATTCACAAAACAGATGGTAGTTGGAGAGATGCAATAGGTGGCGATGGATTTGAAAGTGTAGTTGATAATGAAGATAAGAATACTATGTATGGTTGTATTTATTATGGTGAATTTTTCAAATCAACTAATGGTGGAAATAACTTCAAAAAAATAAACGATTTAGATAACAATGATGAATATGATCAAATAGCAGAAAGCGGTGCATGGAGCACACCATTTATCCAAAATCCAAGCAATAGTAAAACTATATTGTTAGGTATGAATAATGTTTGGATTTCAAAGGATAAAGGAGATCATTTTACTAAAATTTCTAATTTCAATTATGGTAATAATAAAATAGTATCCTTGGCTATGTCTAGTTCTGATTCCAACTATATTTATGTATCATTTAATTCTAAATTATATAGAACTACAAATTATGGAGCTAGTTGGACAGAAATGACTCGACCAGGTAGTTCGAATATAAGCTATTTATATGTAGATGATAAAAATAGCAATAAGTTATGGGCAACAAATAGTGGATATTCTGATAATAATAAGGTGTTCGAGTCAACAGATGGTGGTTCGTCTTGGTCTAATTTGAGTAAAAATCTTCCTAATGTACCAGCTTTAACTATAGTTAAACAAAAAGACTCAGAAGATAGATTGTGGTTAGGGAATGATATTGGAGTTTACTACATTGACGATAATCAGACAGATTGGAAAACTTACAATGTAGATTTACCAAATGTAATTGTCACCGAACTAGAAATAAATTATAAAGATAATCAGATTTATGCTGCTACTTATGGTCGAGGAATTTGGAAAGCAGATATTCCTTCTTCCCTATCTGTCCCAACTTTTATAGAGCCACAGGCTAACTCATTTGGAAATGCAACAACTAATTTATTAGTAGATTGGTCTGATGTAACAGGAGCAAGTAAGTATGAAATCCAGGTATCAACTGATAATAGCTTTTCTACTTTTTTAGTAAAAGACACGGTTGTTGTATCTCGATATTTTTTAAATAGTTTAAGTAATTTTAAGGAGTATTTCACTCGTGTAAAAGCATTAAGTAATTATTCCCAAAGTAGTTGGACTCCAACACATAAATTTAGTACTATAGTAGGTAAGGTATCATTAGTTAGTCCAACAAATAATTCAATTGCAAAAGATACTGCCGATAATCTTAGTTGGACTATCGTTCAAGGTAAAACAGATTATCAAGTTCAGATAGCTAATGATGAAAATTTCAGTACTATTAAATTAGATCAAAATATAAATCCCGAGCAATTGAATTATAATTCATTATCGTATTTTACTGAATATTGGTGGAAAGTAAGAGCAAAAGATCCTAGTGGTAGTTATGGAGATTGGTCATTTGTAAGAAAATTCCAAACAAAAGTAAATAAACCAACTTTGATAACTCCTGCTAATTTAAGTAACAAATTAGCCTTTTCACAAATTCTAGATTGGTCAGAAGTAATAGGAGCAGACAAATACACAATTCAACTTTCAGATAAATCTGATTTCAGTAATCTAATATTAAACAAATCAATTACGGTTACTCAAGAAACAATAAGTAGTCTATTACCTTATACTAAATATTATTGGAGAGCTGTAGCGGAGAATAGTACCAAAAAAGGCAATTGGTCAGATGTATTTTCATTTACAACACAAGTAGATGTAGCTACTCTTGTTTCTCCATCCAGTAATTCTATAAACTTAGATACATTTCAAGTACTACGATGGAATAATGCTACTTACGCGGATAATTATGAAATTAGAATTGATACTAAGAACACTTTTGATACCCCAAATCTAATCATTTCAAATCCAACTAAAAACTCAAGGGATGTCAAAAATCTATTATTCGATACAATTTATTATTGGAAAGTAAATATTAAAGCTGGAACTGAAACGGGCGCTTGGAGTGATATATGGAATTTGAGGACGAAGTTGAAAGAACCAACTCTGCAAATACCAATAAATAACTCAACTAATATAAACTTTGCGGATAAATTAGAGTGGTCAGATTCTGCACCAACTTCATCTTATAAAATTCAAATATCATTATCTTCCAATTTCAACTCTTTTGTAGTTGATGAAACAGTAAACGACAATGAATATGATTTCACTGGTTTGGAAGATTATAAAGTTTACTATTGGCGAAGTAGAGCAATCAGAGGACAATATCAAAGTGATTGGTCCGCAACTAATACTTTCAAAACTAAGCTTGGTAATACTAGTTTGATTAGCCCATTGGACAAATCAATAAATCATGATACTAGCTTAGCATTTACATGGAATAAAAAAGTTTATGCAGATAAATATACAATTCAAGTATCATTAGATAATTCTTTTACAAGTTCTCAACTAGTTACTTCATCAGTTAATAATAATATATATAATGGGATAGAATTATTACATGATACAACTTATTATTGGAGAACCAAAGTTCATTTGTTGAATGATGAAAGTGATTGGTCAGATATTTTTAGCTTTAGAACTAAGCTTGAAAAACCTAGTTTAATTAGTCCTAGTTTATCTAGTATAGATATACCTACAAATGGTCAATTAAAATGGAATAAACTTACTACAAACTCACAAAGTAGAGTTCAGATTAGTTTATCATCTGATTTTGCTAACCCGATTAAAGATGAATTAGTTAATAATGAAACTTATTCTTACTCTAATTTACAGAATGATAAAAAGTATTATTGGCGTGTAAAATCAGAGAGAGGACAATACGAAAGTGATTGGTCAAATACATTTGATTTCAATACTCCTTCTACTATTGATAGACCACAGTTAAACTATCCTTCTAATAATATGAAGAATTTGGAAATAGCTTCACTCAATCTAAAATGGATTGCATTGAGCAATGTAACTAACTATCGAATCCAGATTGCGTTGACCAATAATTTTGACAATCCTATAATTGATAAATCAGATGTAAATATAAACAATTTTGATTTTTCACAGCTTGAACATAACAAATTATATTATTGGCACGTAAAAGGACTTAGAACAGGTGGGAATGAGAGTGAATGGTCTGAAACTTGGGTCTTCTCTACTATACTACCTACACCTATACTTGAGTTACCTCTTAACTCATCTAATGATATTAACCCCATTAGTCAACTAGTTTGGGAGTCAATTAATGAGGCTAATAAGTATAATGTAGAATTAGCAACAGATAATCAGTTTATCAATAAAATAATACAATCAAGCAAAACTGTAAATACAAATTCATTAGACCTTTCTGGTATTGATGAAGATAAAACTTATTTTTGGAGGGTCAATTCAGAGAGTGATATAGCATTAAGTAATTGGTCGGAAATATGGAGTTTCACTACTTCAAAAACAATGTCTTATGTAACAAGTTTTGATAAGATTGGAACAATTAAAATCACACCAAACCCTGTTACTGAAAATGCGACTATTGATTTGAAATTAATAAAATCAGAAGATGTTAATATTTATATTTCTGATATGAATGGTAAATTCATAAAGAACATCGCTAATAAATATTATTCAGAAAATCAAGAACATCAAATAACATTTAATAAAGGGATACTCTCTTCGGGATTATATTTTATTAATTTCAATATTGGTGGAACAACTAAAACTATTAAAATAATAATTAATTAGGCTTTTAAAATAATTTCTGTAATTTCTGGCTTTACACCAATTCTCAGTGGTGGTCCTACTGTACCTATTCCACGGTTGACGTAAAGCTGGTTATTACCATTCTTGTATAATCCTTCGGATTGTCTATAAATAAATTTTGCTGGCTTAAATTCGTATCCATTGAATTCCCAAGCTACTTGTCCCCCATGTGTATGACCAGAAAGAGTCAAATCAGCAGGATATTTATTTCTAATATTCAAATCCCAATTTGTTGGATCATGACAAAGTAAAACCGAAATTTCCTCTTCATTCACATTTTCAAATGCTTTATTTAAGTCTCCAAATCCTTGTCTCATACCCAAGTTATCAATTCCAACTATATTTAATGGGCTATTATTTATAATAAGCCTTTCACTTCTATTGATTAATAAGTTAGAACCTGCATCATTTATTGCCTTTAGAAGCGTCTTATGCTCATAATCTTTCATATAGTGATCATGATTGCCTAAACACGAAAAAATACCGATATCAGCCCTTAAACTCTGTAAATCTGAATAGTTTGCTTTTAGTTCAGAAGGTTTACTATTAACAAAATCACCTGTTATAACTAGAATATCTGGTTTTAGATTATTTGTTAACCTTTTAACTTCTTGGAAGGAAGTATAATCATAAAAAGAGCCTAAATGTAAATCAGAAAGTTGAACTATTTTTAATCCATCTAAATTTTTGGGGAGGTCAGGTAAATATATTTCTGCATTTCTAACTGTAAAGTCATTCGTAGTTGAAAATAGTCCCTTTGAAACTATAAAAAAAGGAATTGAAGCAAGAGTCCAAGCTGAAGTTTCAATTATCTTCCTTCTCTTATCATCTACAACATCAATTCTCTTTGAAGAAAGTTTTCTGACTAATGCCAAGAAAGTACGTGATATATCTTTTATTAAAAGTATCGGTACAATTGCTATTTTGGGCAGTATCCATAAAGCTATTAAAAACATTGTAATATAACGTAGCTTATTATTTACTCCCATAAATAAGCTACTAAACATTGAAAATGTTGAGGCGGCTAATAAAAGTATAGAAATGTACTTGGGGACTTTATACCATTTTTTTTGTAAATTTTGTTTATTTACAAATTTATGCCAGTTAAAAAGTGTATAAACTTCCAAAGCAATAAAAATTGCAGTAAGAATCGAAAAGAAAATAATAAATCTTGTAGTATCCATATAGTACTATATACGGATAATGTGATATGATTGTTGTAGTAGATTTATTCTTTAATTAATGTATCAAATGTATATGAAGAGTATATATTAATAATCACTTGTTCATTATTGGATGCTGTATCTAGCAAATAATGCCCTTTCAAACATTCTATCTTGTATTTACCAGTAGGAATATTAACCAAAACATCTGAACTTAAGTTCAATTCTGTTTCAAAATTTGAATAAAAAATATACTCTTTTTTCTCATTATATATTCTTATTCTAGCATCATCAAATCCAATGTCATTTGTCTTGAGTTTAAATCCTTGAATCTTAGAAATATCGATTAGTGAATTAACATTTTCAATTACTAAAGCTGTATCTAGTAATTGTATAAATTGGCTGTATGCAGGGAATTCCTGACCTGTTGTCTGAACCAATATACTATCTTTGAAATGATGATTATCTAAATCATGAATATAAGCATAACCAAAGTCAATGAAATTTTCAATTAATTGGACAATATTAAAAATATCATCTGCTTTAGACTTATTAATTTTGATATTATCAAAATAAAATACCCCCGCATCACGGAACCTTCTTTTATCATAAAATGTAGCTCTAATATAAGAAGAATCATTGACTTGGTCTTGTTGTTTGAGAATACCATAATCAATTCTATTAACTATATTATTATAGCTTATATAAGGGTCAATTCTAAAGAAAGGTTGCTCTATACTATAAGTAAGTGGATTCTGCGCTGAACTAGTTGTACTTTCACATGAATAAAATCCAAGTGAAACCGTTAATGTTATTATATATAAAATAATTCTCATATTGTAAATTAACCAAAGGAACTAATAATGGCAAGAATAGAATCAAAAATGATGGAATTAGGATCAAAAGCTCATGATTTTAAACTTTTTTCTCCTTCTGAGAACAAAGAAATTTCATTAACAAATATGAAGTCGGAAAAAGCTACACTTATAATATTTATAAGTAACCACTGTCCATTTGTAAAGCATTTGAATAGTGCACTCTCTACATTTGCTAAAAAATATATACCTAAGGGATTGAGCGTAATTGCTATTAACTCTAATGATATAGTAAATTATCCTGATGACTCTCCTGAAAACATGATAAAACAATCAAAAGAATTTGATTTCCACTTTCCTTATCTATTTGATGAAACACAAGAAATAGCAAGAGAATATGGTGCTATGTGCACTCCTGACTTTTTTTTATACGACGGAGATTTGAAGTTAAGGTATAGAGGACAATTTGATGACTCTAGGCCAGGTAATAGTATTCCAGTAACAGGAATTGACTTAAGCATTGCTGTCGATGCTTTACTAAATAACAAATTACCTTCAACTGATCAAAAGCCTAGTGTAGGTTGTGGAATAAAGTGGAAATAAGCCAATAATTACATTTTGTTAGGAGCTGAAATACCAATTATTGTTAATCCATTTTTTAAAACGGTTTTAGCTATATTAGCGAGGTGAAGTCTAGTCTTCAATAATTCGGGTTCTTCTCCTTTTATTCTACAATTGTGATAGAATGAACTGAAGTTAGATGCAAATTCACGTAAAAATTCCACAATTATTTGTGGCTCATATTTCTCTGCTGCTAAACTAATAGATTTAGGAAATTCAAGTATAGATTTAGTCAGATTAATCTCGTCTTCTGAATTTAATAAATCAAAATTGGGTTTTTCTTTAAGAATTATTTCTGAATTTTCAATATTCTCTAGTATAGAACATATTCTTGCATGTGCATATTTTAAATAGAATACAGGATTTTTGTCAGAATTCTCAGTTGCTAGAGATAAGTCAAACTCCAAATGAGTAGTATTCCCTCTCATTATTAGAAAGAATCGTACTACTTCATCACCTACTTCATCTAGTAAATCATCTAAAGTGTAGCTCTTCCCTGTTCTTTTAGACATTTTAACTTGTTGACCATCTTTTGTAAGTGTAACAAATTGATGAATAACAACTTTAATATTATCAACATTATATCCTAAGTGCTTAACAGCTGCCATTACATCTGGAATAGTAGCTATGTGATCTGCTCCGAATACATCAATAATTTTATCGAATCCGCGCTTGAATTTCTCTTTATGATATGCAATATCGGGCAATCTATAAGTTGGTTCACCTGAAGACTTTACTATTACCCTGTCATCATCTAAACCCATTTCTGATAGCTTTAGCCAAGTTGCACCATCTTTTTCATAAACAAGATTAACTTCTTTTAAATCGTTAATAACGTCGTTTATTTTACCATCTTTATATAGTGAATCTTCATTATAAAAAACATCCTGCTCAATGTTCATTTTTGAGAGGGTTTTTTTAATTTTATCGAAACACCAAGTCTCACCGAATTTCTTTATTGCAATTCTATCTTGGAAATTTCCTTCTTTTAGCTCATCTCCGTAATCTTTGATTAGTTCCTTAGCAATATCTATAACATAATCACCATGATAACCATCTTCTGGAAACTCTAAAGTTGTATCACCTAATTCATTCATGTACCTAACATAAATTGAATTAACCAGATTATTCATCTGGTTCCCTGCATTATTGAAGTAATACTCACGAGTAACATCATAACCAAGCCAAGTATAAATATTTGCAATAGTATCTCCTATAGCAGCATTTCTACCATGACCTAAATGCAATAATCCTGTTGGGTTTGCACTTACATATTCTACGTTTACTTTTATTCCTTTACCAATTGTCTGTTTACCATAAGAATCATTTTCTAATAGTATTTCGTCAAGTTGGTTAGTAAAATAATTATTGTTGAATTTGAAGTTAATAAATCCCGGTCCTGCTATTTCTATTTTATCAATGATTGATTGATCAAAGTGCAGGTTATCAACTATATTTTCGGCAATCTTTCTAGGAGAGTTTTTAAGAGCAGATGCTAGCTGTAAAGCTATATTAGTAGAAACATCACCATGCTCAGGGTTATTTGGTTTTTCAAATGCTATCTCTACTTCTTGTTCTAAACCTATAGTAGTTAAAGCATTTGATATTGCTTTTTCTAGTATATTATTCTTCATCTATTGCGTTCTCTATCTCAATTTTTAAATCTGAATAACTTGTTTCTTCTAATTCAGCATCGTCATTAACAACATAAAATTCCGAATCAGCCCATAGCTTTTCCAATTTATAGTAACTTCTAAGCTCACTAATAAATATATGAACAACTACATCGAAAAAATCTAATATAACCCACTCAGCTGTTTCCATACCCTCTAATTTGGGTTTGGGTAGGTCATGATCAACTATGTTATTTAATATATTATCTGCTACAGATTTTACTTGAACAGTAGATTTGCAATCACAAACTACAATAAAATTGCTTGAGGCAATATCAATTTTATGTAAATCTAATATAACAGTATTTTCTGCTAATTTGTCTTGAGCTGCTTGAGCACAAAGAATTGCTAATTTTTGAGAGTCGGAGTATTTTTTCTTCTTAGTCAATATAATCTATTATTTATTTTACAAACCAATATTTGAGTAACAAGTTAATGACAAATAAAGTTATTACAAAACAGAATTTAAAGATTAACTCTAAGATTGGAGAAATCCTTTCCTAAAACGAGTGTTGCACGTAAATATAGTGAAGAATCTATAACAGTTTCTATTTTTTTCTCGTCTAATCCGATAGCCTTGCTCAATTTGTAAGATGATAATCTATCCCCTAATCGATCAATTATAATTGTAGAATCCATCAATTTTTCATAATTACCTATTTCTACGACATCAAAACCTAATTGACGTAGATGATTTCTAGTTTTATCTGCAATCCCAGGTTCACCACTTGCATTCAATACATTAAGTTGAATCTTCTTATTAAATCCTCTATTTTCAGTTTTCTCAGAAAGATTTGTATCCATAGGAGATGAATTCAACCTTAAAATGAAAGATAATAACATAAATAAAGAAATAATACTGCATAATACAATACTTGTTTTTAAAAGTAACTTATTCATTTGAGTTTATATATTGGATAGTTATAAAATAAATATAATTATAACTAGCAAGATTTATGCCTGTTATTACTTTATATTATTCAACAAGTTATATTTGTCTTTTAGCTCTTCGTATAAAAGTTTACGTGCTCGGAATAGATGTGCCTTTACGGTTCCTAATGGTAAGTCAAGCTGTTCGGCAATGGCTTTGTAGTCTAGTTCTTCTTCATGTCGAAGTAGAATTATTTCACGGTAATTCGCAGGAAGTGTATTTATTGCGGCAGTTATTATATCTGCTTTTTGTTCACTGATTAGATCAGCATCAGGACTATAAGAGTTATCTTCAATCTCAAAATAGTTTTCATCTTCTGCATTTCCGATTGGCTTATCAATTGAGAAAGTATCAAATCTTCTTTTTCTCAAAAAGTCAATTGTATTATTGGACGCAATCCTATAAATCCAAGCGGAAAAGGAATAATTGAATTTGAATTTATCCAAAGCTTTATAGGCCTTAATAAATGTCTCTTGTACCAAATCTTCTACATCACTGTCATTTTTTATCATCTTTTTGACAAGTGAATAGATTAAATTTTTGTATTTTTTTTGCAGAAATTCGTAAGCAGTATTATCCCCTTCGAGTACTCTTCTTATAGCATCGAAATCTTCTTGCTTTGAATCTGATTTATTTTTTCTGTTTTGCATACTTCCCATAGTATGAAATTAAAAAGATTTCTTTACAATTCCTTATTGAATTACACTCTGTGTAAAAGGAATTGAAATAATAAACTTCGTACCCTTATTTAATTCGCTTTCAATTTCAATTTTTCCCTTGTGTAATAAGACTATATGTTTGACAATAGAAAGCCCTAATCCTGTACCGCCAACTCTTCTTGATCTTGATTTATCAACGGTATAGAATCTTTCGAATATTCGATTTAGGTCATCTTTCGGAATCCCTAATCCAGTATCCTCTATTATAAATACTTGTTGATTATTTATTTCTTTCGAAATTATTTTGATTTTGCCTTTATCGGTGTATTTGAAAGCATTATCAATTAAATTAACTAATAGTTGTTCAATTCTAAAATTATCAATTTCCAATATACGTTCATTATTCTCAATTGATACTATTAGTTCTATACCTTTTTCAATGCTTTTCTGAAGGAACAAACTGTAAACATTCTCAAGTATATCACTGACTTTAATTTTTTCCAATACTAAGTTTGCTTTAGTTTGTTCTAACTCTGACAGATGCAATAGGTCATTAACAATTCTAATAAGTCTGTTTGTATGACGACTTATTATTTCAACATATCTTTTTTGTTCAGGGTTTTCAATTTCATCTATCAATGTTTCAGAAAATCCTTTAATAGCAGTCAATGGAGTTCGTAATTCATGAGATACATTAATAACAAAATCCTTCTTTATTAGCTCTAATTTGTTTAATTCAGAGATATCATGAAGCAAGATAATTACTTCATCTTTCATTTTAATCCAACTAGTTGAACATAAAAACTGTCTATCCCCAACTTGTATTTCTTTTGTAATACTTTTATCATTTGATACTACTTCTTCTAATAGATTTTTTAAGTATGTACTATCTATCAAACTAGTAAGTTTTTTTCCTATTAAGTTGTTTTTACCTAACAATTCTGAAAAAGAGTCATTATATAGTTTAATTCTACCTTTAGAATCAAGTACTACTAATCCTTCTTGAATTTCAGAAATTAAAGTATCAAGTTGTTCTTTTTGAGAATTTACCTTGTAGAATAACTTTTTTAACCTTTTGGTCATGTTATTAAAGTTTTTAGATAAATCACCTAATTCATCATTAGATTTGATTTTTACTTTAACATCGAAGTCACCCTCAGCTACTTTTTTAGAAGCCTCTGAAAGTTGTTTGATTGGGTTTGAGATGTTCTTTATAAATAATATAAGTCCTAGTATTGAGATAAGATATACAAATATAGAGATTTCAATAATTTCTGTTCTAACTTCATGTAGAAGCTTATTCATCTTATGAACAAAAAAGCTAGTTCTCAAGAAATACTGTTTTCCATCTACTTTTATTACTCTAGCCACATATAACATGTCTTCTTGTACAGTTTTAGAATATCTAATACTATGACCTATTTGAGATTTTGATAATTCTAATATTTCTGGTCTGTTTTTATGGTTTTCCATAGCAGAAGGCAATTCATCAGAATCATATAGGACAACTCCAGTTAGATCAATTATTGTAATTCTAACATTTGATTTGAACGAAAAATCCTTTATTATTCTATTTATTTCATAGCGATCTTGAATTACATCATATTGGATTAATTCTGATTCTATTAATTTAGAATAGACTTCTAAATCTTTTGTTAAATCATCTATATAGTGCGATCGTATAGTGCTATATGAGATATAGACTATAAGTGAAGTAAGTAGAGTTACAACAATCAAATATCCAAATGAAAACTTAGAAACAATTTTTTTCATTTTATCAAAACTCTTCTAACTTATAACCGACACCCCTGATATTTTTGATAAATAGACCATATTGACCTAATTTTTCACGGAGATTCTTTATATGAACATCAACTGTTCTATCTAATACCCCTTTATCACTAACACCTAAATAATCTAGAATCTGCTCTCTTGAATAAACCCAACCCTTCTTGTTAGAAAGTAAATTTAAAATTTTATACTCAGATGAAGTTAATTCTATTTTTTTATTATTGATTTTAACTTCATACTTATTCAAATCAATTTCTAAAGTCTCACCAATATATATTTTGTTTATATCTGGAGTTTTTTTCTCATTCCTTCTTAGAACAGCTTTAACTCTAGCTACTAATTCTCGTGGAGAAAAAGGTTTTGTTACATAATCATCTGCTCCAAGTTCTAATCCAAGTATCTTTTCAGTTTCATCTCCCCTAGCTGTAAGCATTATAACAGGAATATTCGAATAATCTGGTTCATTTTTAAGAAATTTACAAATTTCAAATCCATCTGAATCTGGTAACATAAGATCAAGTATAACTAGATCTACATTATTCGACTTTATATGTTTAAAGAATCCCTCTCCACTCTCAAATTCAGCAGTTTTATAACCACTTTTTTTCAGGTGAATAGACACTAATTCCACAATGTCTGGTTCATCATCTACTATTGCAATAGTTTTCAGAACTTTATTACTGAATAGTGACTTTTCTGGTAATATGTTTTCTTCCATTTATTCTCCGAATTATAAATTATTTATCCATTTAATTATCTCATCAAATACAATCGGAGCAATTGGGGTATATTTTTGGTAATCTGCTGGCACAGCCATTTTTTCAGATTCACCAAGAATATGGTTCACATTTTCTATAAATTTCAATTTTATATTCTCTTTAGATTCCAAATTTGATTTCCAAATATCAAAGTCAACTTTTGTGACCTGGTAATCATGGCTTCCAGCTAGAATTAAGGTTGGTTTTACGGATTGGTTTAGGTTTTTAATTGGATCAAACAAATCCAAATGTTTCAAGTATTCTAAATTAAGTCCCATAGGTAATGAGTCGGCTTTAACCTCACCTTTTTTATAGTTCTTAAAATAACTTACTTTGTCTTTGTGTTCTTGTATTATAGTTCTTTCAGAAGGTCTTACAATACCATCAATGTTAAAAATATATTCCAGTTGTTCAGTATATAGATCATAAAGTTTTCTAGGAGTACCCGAAAGTAATATCATACCATCTACGTCTTTATTATCATAAAAAGAAGTTATGGTAGAAGCACCTTGACTATGTCCTATTAATATGATTTTAGAATTATTCAACATTGAGTTAGAATTAATATAATCTATTGCACCTTGAATTGAATTATTATACTCGTCATCTTGAGTCATTTCCGGATTGGAAATCATTAATTCTCTACCATATCGTTTAGTCAATTTTTCATATCTTACTATTGCATAGCCAAAAGAAGAAAGTCCCCATGCTAGATTCTTCAAGAACTTGTTCTCCCCTAATGTTCCATCCATATCACTCGGGCCACTTCCATGGACTAATACAAAAGTGATTTTCTTATCGAAACTATTGGGTATTGTAAGTTTGCCATTCAAATCAAATTTATCTTTGATAATAATGTCTGATTCAATAAATTTAGACGTATCTATATAGGAAGGAGTTGGTTTTGCTATTTCTGGATTAATATTTTTCTTTTCTTGTTCAGAAAAGTAAATTCCAGTAATCTTATTAGTCTTAGTATTTACAGCTAACATGAAATTCATAATAGCTTTTTCGTAATCTAAATCTGTATTTATAATTAGGTTATCGCCATTAGTAGTAGAATCCTGAAGGCCAAAGCCTATAAATTCACCATAATTGGCTAACAATTGACTCCAAATGGGTTTCATTCGGTGGGGAGGTAATAATTTGGCCATAGCAGAATCATATTGAAAATAAATTTCATCAACAGTTCCATTTTGAAAATGCTTTATGATTTCCTTAGGCCTTTCAATAGAAACCACTTCAGTCGTATTTGCAACTAGTGAAGTGGTTAATAATAATGCAATTACAATTAATATTTTAGATATCAAGGTTTTTAACATATTTTGCATTTCTCTCTATAAATTCTCTACGAGGTTCAACTTTATCACCCATCAAAGTTTGGAATACTTTAGCTGATTGTGCAGCGTCCTCCATTGAAACTTGAAGCAAGGTTCTTGTTTCTGGATTCATAGTTGTATCCCATAGTTGATCAGGATTCATCTCACCTAGACCTTTAAATCGTGAAAGAGCAATACCGTGAAACTTTTGTGTTCCATCATCAGCAACTTTCATATCTTCTTTAGATATTTTTACATTCGATTCTTTTAAAATCTGTGCGATTATCTCATCTCTTTCTTCATCGCTATGAGCATAGTACTCTTTCTTGCCCTTCTTTAATTTGTACAAAGGTGGTTGAGCTATGTATAAGTTACCATTTATAATAAGTTCTCTCATATATCTAAAGAATAATGTTAGTAGTAAAGTTCTAATATGTGAACCATCTATATCGGCATCGGCCATTAATATAATCTTTCCATATCTTGATTTTGTTGGGTCAAAGTCTTCCCCAAAACCAGCACCAATAGCTGTCAAAATTGTTTTTACTTCGTCATTATCTAATACTTTACTTACCTTAGCTTTATGTACGTTTAGAATTTTACCTTTAAGTGGTAGAATAGCCTGGAATCGTCTGTCTCTACCTTGTTTGGCAGAACCACCAGCCGAATCTCCCTCGACTAGATACAATTCGCAATCCTCAGGAGTACTCATACTACAATCTGCTAATTTTCCAGGTAATGAATTACTTTCTAAAATACCTTTTCTTCGAACTAACTCTCTCGATTTACGAGCAGCTAATCTTGCTTCAGCAGCTTGTACTGCTTTAGCAACTATAGTTTTTGCAGCAGGAGGATTATCATCTAAGAATATACCTAATTTTTCATATACTATAGTTCTAACAATGCCATCTACATCCCCATTACCAAGTTTAGTTTTAGTTTGACCTTCAAATTGAGGCTCAGGTACTTTCACAGATATAATAGCTGTTAAACCTTCACGGAAATCATCACCTGTTATAGCAATTTTTACATTTTTCTTGTAAGTGTTATTTATGTAGTTATTTAATGTTCTTGTTAATGCTGAACGAAAACCAGAAACGTGAGTACCACCTTCAATAGTATTAATATTATTAACATAAGACAAAAGGTTTTCAGAATAACCATCATTGTATGCAAAACATACTTCTACCTCAACAGTTCCACCACCCTCATCTTCACCACTTCCTATAAATAATGCAGGTTTCATTAACTGAGTGTTATCTTCATCTATATACTCAACAAAATCCATCAAACCATTTGGATAATGGTAAACTCCCTTTTCTCCATCCTCTCTCTCATCTTCATAAGAAATTGAAATTTCCGGATTTAAAAACGCTAATTCTCTAAGTCTATCAACAGCTTTCATCAATTTGAATTCCACTGACTTGAAGATAGTTGGATCTGGATAAAACTGAATATAAGTTCCAGTTTCTGTAGTATCACCAATTACTTCAATAGGTGCTACTGGAGCTCCTTCGTGAAACTCTTGTCTATGAATTTTGCCATCTCTTTTGATAATAGCTATAGTTTTCTCAGAAAGTGCATTAACACAAGATACACCCACACCGTGTAAACCACCAGAAACTTTATAAGAATCTTTATCAAATTTACCACCTGCGTGTAGGGTACAAAGTACTACTTCCAATGTAGGTATCTTTTTAGTAGGATGTAAACCTACTGGAATACCACGACCATTATCTTCTACGGAACAAGAACCATCAGCATGGAATTTAACTTTAACAGTATCACAGAATCCAGCTAACGCCTCATCAATTGAGTTATCAACTACTTCATTTATCAAATGGTGAAGACCTCTTTCGCCAATGTCTCCGATGTACATGGCAGGTCTTTTTCTTACAGCTTCTAATCCTTCTAATATCTTTATACTGTCTTCTGTATAATTATCAACAGGTTTTATTTTTGGTGTCATTTATAAGTCTCTTTGGTTTTAAATTTCTTTTTATGCTAGGTACAAATATAACTATTTATTCAATGTAAGACAATGTTTTTAATGATATTAGCACCTAAATAAGCATTGAATTTTTCAACAATTTGTTCTTTCCGTAATTGAATTTCAGTTTTCCAAACAGGGTTACTCACTTTTAATATCAATTTTCCATTCTTTAAGTCATATATAACTACTGACTTGGAGAAACTTTCTGAAATAATTTCTTTGATATTGTTTCTTAAATCTACAATTATTCTCTTTTCTGCTAAATTGAATTTATTAGGCATTGAATCGAATAAACTGTTAATATCTTGTGGTTCTCTATCTAATGCCATTTTAAAATTCCTCTTCTATTCTCTCAACTTTTCCATTACTAACATGGAAATAATAACATTCTTCAGAAGGCTTCATTATTTTTTTAATTTTGTCATCTTCAGTTATTGTTATAAATGCTTGTGCAAGGTTCTTCAAAACTGTATTTAAAACTAATTCAGTTCTTTTAGCATCTAATTCTGAAAATATATCATCCAGTAGAACTATAGGTGTTTCATTTAAAATTTCTTTCATATAATCGAATTCTGCAAGTTTTAAGCTAATCAGTACAGTCTTATGTTGTCCTTGGGATGCAGCTTCTTTTACAGGTGCATTATTTATGAATAATTCTAATTCATCTTTCTGTGGTCCGAACAAAGTAGTGTACCTAGTAAGTTCTCCGATTTTCTTTTCATCTCTCAATTCTATAAGACGATTAACAACCTTACTTTCATCTAAATCCTTATAGTTAATATTATCAAATCCATACGGAGAATATTTTATACCTACTTCTTCTTTGCTATCTGATACTTTCATATAATTCTTCAGATAATAAGGTTCAAATTCACTAAGAAATTTTGCACGTCTAAGTATTATTTTTGACCCAAATTCTATTAATTTATCTGTCCAAATACTTAACTCATTTTTATCAATGCTTCTATCTTTTTTCATTTTAGATAGTAAGTTATTCC
Source organism: Ignavibacteriae bacterium HGW-Ignavibacteriae-4 (assembly GCA_002839765.1). Taxonomy (GTDB): domain Bacteria; phylum Bacteroidota; class Ignavibacteria; order Kapaibacteriales; family UBA2268; genus PGYR01. Next base: position 141,272 of record PGYR01000001.1, on the reverse strand, counting down.
GTTGTTTTAGAACCCTTCTATATGAATATAAATCATTCAAATAATTATTACTTATTTGAGAAATCGTAGTATTTATAAATCTTCTTCTGTTCTCTGGTGAACCAGCCGTTATTTCTTTATAATCAGGAGAAAGTATAATAATAGGTATTGATCCAATCAAGTCCTTAGGACGCATACTCTCCATAAATGAAGATGATATTTTCTTTCTTGATCCGGTTTCTTTTTTAACTTCTATTGTGAAATCAGTTCCTCTATCCCTCATTGTATGAACTCTTGATAAGAATACATTATCATCAAAATTAATGAGTGAATTCTCAGGAGTACTTTGAAAGCTCTTTGATATTGCTGCAATTGATATAGCTTCTAATATTGATGTTTTTCCAGCCCCATTTAATCCAAAAAAGACATTGATATGCTTGCTGAAAAAAAGTTCAGTTTGTTTGTGATTTCGGATATTTAAAAAATATATTGAATCTAATCGCATAAATATAAAAAAAGGGTAAGCTATAAATCAATTATGCCTACCCTTTGGAATTAATTGGGGTTTCTTAATTATTTAGTCTAACAGGCATTATTAGCATCAATAACTCTTTAGAATCTTTCTCAGGCATCAAAAGAGCCGGTTTATTTGATTCTGATAAAGAAAATACTATCTCTCCATCTGAAGAACTATTTATATGACTAATTGCTTCATCTAAAAATTTATAATTGAAGCCAATTTCAACAGGTTCTCCTTCTAGTGAACAAGCAATTTTTTCATCTGCTTTTGTTCCTGAGTCTATATCTTGTGCTGTTAATATCATCTCTGAAGCATCAATTTTTACTCTAATCTGCTTAGTAATATCATTTGCAAAGATTGCGACTCTCTTGATAGCAGATTGTAGTTGATTCTTATTGACTGATAAAAATATATTATTTCCTGCAGGTATAACTGATTCATAAGGAGGAAATTTCTCATCTATAATTCTAGATATATAAATTGTAGAGCCTACTTTAAACTTGATATGAGTTACTTTATCATTATTTTTAATAAATGAAAAATGTACTTCATCATCAGCTTTTTTTAGTATATCCATAGTCCTAGATGGAATAATAATATCTAAATCATCAGGTAATTGTCCAGCTTCAGTATTATATGTTGATTTAACTAATCTATAACTATCAGTAGATACAGCATTTAGATATTGCCCTCTAAATTGGAATAAAACTCCAGTCATTGCAGGTCTAAAATCATCATTGGAGACAGCAAATGCAGTTTTATCAGCTAATCTAATTATATCTTCTTTTGGTAACAATGCTTTATCAACTACTGAACTATCTGATGTATCTATATTAGATTCAAATAACTCGGGTAATTCTATATACTCATCATTGTTTAGACCTTTCATTTTGTAAGCACCAAAATCTGTAATTAAATCAATTTCGAAGTTTTCAATATTCGAATTGAAAGTAATTTTTTCAGTTTTACCTAATGCTTTTAGTATGTCATTTAACTTCCTTCCAGGTACTAAAACTTTACCAGGAGTAGCATTTTCTACATTAAGTTGAGTTTTTATTGTTATTTCTTGGTCTGTTGATATTATTTCTAACAAATTATCATTAAGTTCAAACTTTAAATGCTCTAATACAGGTAAAGTTGATTTTGGAGGAATCGCAGGAAGAGTTTTATTTACTGCTTCTTGGAATTCATTTAAGTTCACGGTAAAATTCATTTTTTGCCCAATCAATTAATAAGTCTAAATTATTTTCTATTTTTGAACTTTGACAGTTACAAAACATCAAAGACTTACAAATATATAATTTTAAATTAATAAAAAGTAAATAAGTTGCTAACAAGATACGGTACAGATAACATCCTCATAATGCTTGGTATTGCGGCAGTATTGCTAGTATCAGGATACTTTGTGGAAAATAAAATTCTTACTTTCTCATTCGTAGGATTGGGATTACTTTTCGCTTTGTTCACTCTATGGTTTTTTAGAGACCCTGATAGAACTATACCTACAGAAGCAATTGCGGATGCATCTTTAGTAATTTCACCAGCAGATGGTAAAATAGTACAGATGGAAGTCGAAAATGAAAGACACTATATAAAAGGTGAATCGAAAAGAGTTAGTATTTTTCTTTCTCCCATAGATGTTCATGTTAATAGAACTCCTGTTAGTGGTGTAGTCGAATTCTATGAATACGTACCAGGTGATTACTTAGTAGCTTATCACCCTAAGTCTTCTGAAAAAAATGAACACAGCCGAATTGGTGTTAAAACTGAATATGGAAAAGTTTTTTACAAGCAGATAGTTGGATTAGTTGCTCGTAGAATAGTGTGTGAGTTAAAAGTAGGTGACAAAATACAAGTAGGTGATAAAATTGGGATGATGAAATTCGGATCACGTATGGATATTGCAATGGAAACTGATGCAGAAATACTTGTGAAAATTGGTGATAGAGTAGTAGCTGGTGAAACAATAATAGCAAAACTTAATAAAGCAAATTAATGGCAATAAGACTAACTAGATCAATAGTACCAAACCTACTTACATTAGCAAATTTATTTTGTGGGTTTGTATCGATAATCTATTCTTCGAATGGAGAATATACTCAAGCGGCTATGTTTATACTACTTGGTGCATTTTTTGATATGTTTGATGGTATTACAGCTAGATTGGTAAATGCAGCAAGTGAATTTGGGGTTGAGTTAGATTCTTTGTGTGATACAGTATCATTCGGACTAGCTCCATCTTATATGTTATATCAAGCTGCATTTTCTACAAGTGGTGAATTAGGAATTCTTTTTGCATCCTTTCCAGCATTGGCTGGAGCAGTAAGATTAGCCAGATTCAACGTTACTCTCACTAGTCTTGATGACAAAGCATATTTTATTGGATTACCAATCCCTTCTTCAGCGTTGGTAATTGTCTCTTATATAGTATTTATTCAACAGTCTGGGAAGTATGACCCTACTACGGTACTTTATTTGAATTATATAGTACCAGCAATCGTTTCATTAGTCATGGTATCAAATATAAAATTTGATAATATGCCTAGACCGACAAAAAAATACATAAAAGAGAAACCATTTTTCCTCATAATATTCGTAATATCTATAATATTAGTAATTTTGAGTGAAGGTGAGTACCTATTTCCTGTAATGTTTTTCTGGATAATATTTAGTTCTATAAAACATTTTTTACATTGGGTACTGAGCAAAAGAATTCCGGAAGAAGACTTAAGTGACGAAGGCGATGATTCTTTCTCACAACAATACGACATTGATTAAACTAATTTATTAAAAAGTGGGTCATATTATAAATGAATACCTATAAAGCAAAAATTAAAATTACACTTAGAAAAGGCATCTTGGATGTGCAAGGAAAAGCTGTTGAACAAGCGCTACACTCTATGGATTACGATATAATGGAAAACGTAAGAATTGGAAAGTATGTAGAGTTAGATATAACAGCTCAGAATGATGGTCAAGCTGAAGAATTCGTTAGAGAAGCTTGTGATAAAATCATTGCTAATCCTATTGTAGAAGATTATGAAATTGAAATATTAGAGCAGGCATAAAATGAAATTTGGCGTTGTAGTATTTCCAGGTTCTAATTGTGATCATGATGCACTATATGCAACAGCAAATAATGTAGATGCAGAGTCAGTAGAAATATGGCATAAAGATACACAAATACCTTCTGATGTTTCGTGTATTATTTTACCTGGCGGTTTTTCTTTTGGAGATTATTTGAGATGTGGTTCTATAGCTAGTTTCTCTCCTATTATGAAAGAAGTAATAGAATTTGCAAATAATGGTGGATATGTAATTGGTATATGTAATGGCTTTCAAATACTTACGGAAAGTGGATTATTACCAGGTACATTATTAAAGAATGAAAGTCTAAATTTTGTTTGTAAAGATGTTCATTTGAAAGTTGAAAGCTCAAATTGCATTTATACTAAAGAGTTAGAAGCTGGCACTGTACTTAGAATACCAGTCGCTCATGGAGAAGGTAATTATTACGCTGATGAGGAAACTATAAATAGTTTAGAAACTAATAATCAAATAATATTCAGATATTCTGACAGTGAAGGTAATATATCTAAAGAAGCCAATCCAAATGGTGCAATTAATAACATTGCCGGAATCTGTAATAAAAATGGTAATGTTTTAGGTATGATGCCACATCCTGAAAGATATAGTGATGAGATTTTAGGTTGTAATGATGGGGTTGGAATTTTCAATTCTATTTTAAAAAATATAAAAAATTAATTCCCCGGAGGGATTATGTTTGGTTTAGGAACACCAGAATTACTTTTAATAGTCATTGGTATTGCTCTACTATTTGGTGGTAAAAAAATACCAGAACTAATGAAAGGATTAGGTAAAGGTATAAAAGAATTTAAAGATGCATCTAATACCTCTGATATAGATAAAAAAGAGTAGAAAATGTTTGACATTGGTTTACCAGAGCTTTTATTAATTGGAGTAGTCGTTCTACTTATGTTCGGCCCCGAAAAGTTACCAGAGATTGCTCGTAGCTTAGGTAAAGGAATGCAAAAAGTCAAACAAGCACAAATGCAATTCCAGAATGAATTGAATAGTGTGAAAGAAGAAATGAAAGTACAAGAAGATGATTTAGTAGATGATCCTATTAAAGAAATGAAAAAAAATGTCATTAAAAATGTTGATGATATAAAAAAGAATTTACGTAACCTGAATAATAATTGAGAGAGTAATCTTGTTAATACCTTATTTTGAGTTGAGAAAACAATTTGAAAATAAACAGAGTTCTGTAATAGATACTGTTAAAGATTTGTTAGTTGATATTGAAAACAAGAAGAATTTGAATGCATTTATCACAGTTACAGGTGATTCTGCAATTGAACAAGCTAAAATTTCACAGGAAAGATTCGATTCTGGTACGCCAAGAGAACTAGAAGGAATGATATTAGCTATTAAAGATAATATTTCCACAAAAGATATCCGTACAACTTGTGCATCTAAAATGTTAGAGAATTACATTCCTATTTATAATGCAACAGTTGTACAACGATTACTAGATGCTGGAGTAGTCATAATTGGTAAAACAAATATGGATGAATTCGCTATGGGTTCATCTAATGAAAATTCTTATTTTGGTAACGTACTAAACCCATTGAATAATGATTACGTACCCGGTGGTTCATCTGGAGGTTCCGCGGCGGCGGCGACGGCTAGATTTTGTCATGTATCATTAGGATCTGAGACAGGTGGTTCTGTTAGACAACCAGCGTCATTTACCGGGATTTATGGCTACAAACCTTCTTATGGAAGAATTTCAAGATTTGGCTTAGTAGCTTTTGCATCTTCATTAGACCAAATCGGTATTTTTAGTCAGAATTTAGAAGATTTATCATCAGTATGTGATGTTATAACGGGAGTAGATGAAAATGATTCTACATCAGCTAACTTGAATCCTACTAATAGTAAAAATCATTTTAATTCTGTATATTCTGGATTAAAGATTGGCTATGTATCTGAAGAAGTATTAACTAATTGCACAGAATATGTGATAAAGAAATACCGCTCTGATTTGGATAAAATGAAAGAACAAGGACACGAATTAATTGAAATTCCAATTCATTATGCAGAAGCATGGATACCAACGTATTATATTATCGCTACTGCGGAGGCATCATCTAATCTTGCTAGATTTGATGGAGTTCGATTTGGTTATAGACCCGAACTAAAAGAAAATGAAGATATCTATGTCAAAACTAGATCCGAAGGATTTGGAATGGAGGTAAAACGTAGGATTATGCTTGGCACCTATGTACTTTCAAGTGGGTTCTATGACGCATATTATAGAAAAGCTCAACAGGTAAGAAGAAAGATAGCAGATAGTTACAAAGCAACATTTGTTAAAGTTGATTTTATCTATATGCCAACTACACCTGGTTCTGCTTTTAAATTTGGAAGTAGAAATGACAACCCTATTAAGATGTACAAAGCTGATTACTATACTGCATCTGCTAATTTAGCGGGAGTTCCTGCTATAAATATTCCATCTGGATTTGATGAAGAAGGAATGCCTTTTGGTATGCAAGTACAATGTAATAACTTTGATGACGAGAAGATGATAGGATATGCAAACTATATCTCTAAACTAATCAATAGTTAATTGCGGAAAGGGAGGGATTCGAACCCTCGGTACCCTTGCGGGCACACACGCTTTCCAGGCGTGCCAGTTAAACCACTCCTGCACCTTTCCGTTCTTTCAAGGTTACAAAACTAACATTAATGAAATTATAAAACAATTTTAAATTCAACGGCATAAGAATTGCTTAATGATATTCTATGAATAGAAGAAACTTACTTAAAATATTAGCAACCGCCTCACCCCTATTATTTAATTCATCTTATAATAAATTAGATGAGTTTTTTTATAATGAATTACCAGACCAAGATACTCAACTAAATAAGCTTAAAATACTTCCCAGAGGATTAATTCCTGGTAAATCGAAAGTTGCAATTACAGCTACTTCAAGCCCTATGTCTGCTTATGAAATGAAAGATGCTCTTAATTTCTTGAAACAAGAGAATATAACTTATGAAATTGGAGATACTGTAAAGAATAATAATTCAAGTTATAGATATCTTTCAGCTTCTGATGACGATAGAGCGGCAGAATTCATGAAGTATATAGTCGATGATACTGTGGATTGTATATTATGTGGTAGAGGAGGTTATGGTGTACTCAGAATTCTTGAAAAGCTAGACTTTGCCACTATTAGAAAGAATCCTAAAATAATAATTGGTTTTTCAGATGTAACGGCTCTTCTTACCCCCATTTTTGAGCATACAGGATTGGTTACTTTTCATGGTCCAGTTGCTGTTTCTACTTTTAACAACTTCACTCAAGAACATTTTAAGAAAGTTCTTTTTTCTAATAATAATTTCGAACCAATAATTACTCAAGAACCCAATGCAATAGTTATCAATGAAGGTAATGCAAAAGGTGTACTAAAAGGTGGGAATTTAAGAATGATTGTTAGTACACTTGGTACTCCTTATGAACCAAACTTTGATAATAGTATATTATTTCTAGAAGATGTATCAGAACCAGCATATAAAGTAGATAGAATGTTAAGCCAACTATTGATTTCGGGTAAACTCAAAAATTGTAAAGGGATTATTTTTGGACAATTCGATAATCTCAACTCTAGACAAGCATTTCACCCTGGTTATTCTTACACTATTAGAGAAGTAATAGAGCAACTATATAGTAAATTGAATATCCCAATTATGCTAGGTATGCCTTTTGGTCATGTAAAAGACAAACTTACACTTCCTCTAGGCATTCTAACCGAAATAAATACTAACAATCGTTCTATAACCATACTTGAACGCTCTGTTATTTAAATTTATTTTCTTAAATTATGAAACTATTTTCAATCTAATTTGTTTTTACATTAGTATAGAAACTTAAAAGGAATTATTATGTCTAAATTATTTACATCATTAGTATTTTTATTAATAACTATTGGCTCTGCAAACGCACAATTTTTTAATATATCAAGTATTGAAACGGATAGTTTCCCTTGGGTTAGCACTATATTTGTAGCTAAAGATAAAGATAATGAGTTTATAAAAAATGCAACCGTAAATCAATTTTCAATAGAAGAGGATGGTCTATTTATTCCTTTTTCAAAAATGGATATTGAATGTTTTGAAAGTCAAGATGTGCCTGAACTTTCAATAGTTATTGTAGTTGATAGGTCTGGTTCAATGGAAGAGCCATTTGATAAAAAGAAACCTAATGAAACTCCTTGGTTAAAAGTTAGAGAAGGAGTAGAGGCATTTTTGAATACAATAAAGTTTGTAGGAAGAACAGAAGCTTCATTAGTTGCTTTTTCAAATGATTCATTTCTTGGATGCCCCTTTACTAATAATCCACAACAAATTCTTGACTCATTAAAAGACATAATTCCGAGTGGTGCTACTAGATATGACCCACCTTTTATAAAGCCTGAATATTTATATAATGGGGATTTAAAAAAAGAAAGTGCAACAGCATTACTTAAAGATAGACCGGCAGAAATAAAAAGAATAGTTGTATTTTTAACTGATGGTGCTCCAACTAGTCCACCTAGTACTAATAAAATAATAGATTCTTTAAATTATTATAATATATCAGCATATAATATTTCATTTTTAACTCAAATGGATCCTTCTTTAAATGAAATTGCTACCCAAACAAATGGGAGAGCATATATGGTTGAGAAAAAAGAAGATTTAGTTCATATTTATACTGAAATCGCTATTGAAGCACAAAAAGCATACTTTTGTAGGTTAAGCTGGTTAACTGATTTCCCTTGTTATGACTCGCAAAGAGATAGAACAGTAGATATTACTTTCAAAGGTATTAGTCCTTTTGGTAGGGGTACTAGAAGTTATGTTATTCCAGAAAGATTTATTCCAATCCGTAAATGGGATAAAAAGACATATTCTTTTGGCAATCCAGAAGTTGGTCCTAGTAATTCAGTTTTGAAAACACTTCAACTTGTTATTGGAAAAGTTGATTTTAAATTAGAAAATTTAGAAGTAATCCCAGACAACCAAGGGTTTAAGATAAATAGTATAAAAAATAGTGCTGGTGTAATTGTAAATAATAATTCAAATGTTAAAGAAGGTGATACTTTATTTATAGAAGTTGTTTTTGAACAATTTGGAACAAAAACTCTTAGAACGGCCACTCTTGCTGCTAATGGTACTCCTTGTCTTACTGCTTCACAATTAGTTGGTGGAACTACAGATATTATTTTAGAATCTCCTAATGGTGGTAATGTATTTACAGTTTGTGATAATATAAACATAAACTGGAATGGAGTAGAATTAGGTACAGATGTACATATTTCATATTCAAAAGATAGCTTTGATAAAGATTCGAATTTTATAGTAACATCTACTAATTCTTCTTATAACTGGACTAATACTCCTGCTCCAGGTAATTATAAAGTGAAATTAAGAGTTGATCCTGAAGCTAGATATATTTTTGCATTGAATGAACTAAGCAATGGGAAAAGTCATGGAAGTTCAATTGCTTTATCAAGAGATGAGTTATTCATCTATAGCACAGGTCATTATAATGATGTAATTAAATTCGATAATACAGAAGAAAAAAATCTAGGTAATACTGATATTTTCTTAGCAAAACATAATTCAGCGGGTAAGTTAATCTGGTTAAACTCCTTAGGTGGAGATGGATTAGATTCTGCCTCTGGTGTTTGTGTTGATGATCAAGAGCAAGTATATATTACAGGAGCAACTTCCGATAAAGCCAAATTTGGAGCATCAAGTGTTTCAGCTCCAGTAGGTGGAAGTGTTTTCTTTGTTGCAAAAACATCTCAGAATGGTGGAAGTTATACTGTAAGAACTATAGCTGCTAGGAGTCCATATACTACATTTGAAGCATGGGGAACCAAAATAAGATATGACCAAGCAACTGAAAGAATCATAGCTCAATTTGGAACAAAGAATGATATGGAAAATCTAAGCCCTCCTTGGTCTTTTAAAGCTAATACAACTAGATATACAGCTTATTTCGATAAGAATTTGAATCCAATTAGTATTGAAACTGGATGGAGTGCAGGTGCATTTTCTTCTAATACTGTTGTTACAGGAGACCTTAAATCAACATTTAAAATTGGAACTATGAGTTCTGATAAATCTTTTGGTCCGTTTAATTTGAAACATAGTGGAAATAGTGATGTTTATATTACTCGATTCGGAGAGAATGAACCAAGTGAAGATATAAGTGAAACTTCATTTACCATTGAAAAGCCAAAATTAGCTTATTCAGAAGTAGGCCCAATTGTTTACAACGATACTCCAATAAATGATGTAGATGCTAAACATCTAATACAATTTGTAGTAAATCAAAGTATTCTTCCTATTAAAATTGATTCCGTTTATATAACTGGAATAAATAAAGATGAATTCATTATAGATAAGACTTTTGATGGTTTTGTAGAATCTGGAACTACTCTAGCTAGAGATATGTATGTTAATTTCAATCCACAATCTATTGGTCCTAAAACAGCAACATTAAACATAAAAGGTAGTTGTGCAGATGTTATTAGCATAGAACTTCGTGGTAATGGTATTTGTGATTTAGTAACTACTAATGAAATTAATTTTGGAGCTTCTAACTTAAATCTAACTATTAATAAATCTGATGTAAAAGTATTCTATAATAATAACAATGTACCAGTAAGAATAACTCCTCAGATTACAAATGATATTGACAATGAGTTCAAAATAATATCAATTAACGACGATACAGGCTTAGTTGGAACATCAATTAACGTAGAGTCAAAAGATTCAATAAAAGTTGAATTAAGTTTCACACCTATAATAGAAGGTAATAAGACAGCTACATTATCTTTCAATTCAGAAACTGATGGTTGTTCAGACGTAGTAACTAATTTATTAGGTACTGGTGCAAATACTAATCTTTCTTATGCAGTTGTTGATTTCGGTAGAAAAAGAATACAAACAGTTACTAAGTTGGATTTAGAGATAATTAATAGTGGCGATTTAGATGTAAACTTAACTAGTCTAAGTTTAGCAAATAACAATGCATTCAAAATTGAAGATACAAGTGATTTGCTTATTCCCAGAAATGGTTCTAAAAAATACGAAATAACTTTCAATCCTCAAACAGATGGTAATTACTCCGAACCTATTAATATTGTAATTAACCCAGGTGATAGTCCACTTGCTCTTAATAATGTAATTGGTATTGGAGAGAACCCAACAGCAATTGGTTCTATTGACTGTGGAAGTAGTAATATTCAAAATATAACTACACCTGTGGATTTGATTCTAACAAATACATCAACAGTAGCTATAACTAAAGTAGTTAGTCTTACCATCTCCCCTACTTCAAACTATACTTTTGTTGGTGGTGCTAAAACGTTATCTACAATTTCTGATATAGCTATTAATAGTAATATACCTATACCTCTCGAGTTTACACCACTAACTGCTGGTATAAATAAGTTAATTTATACTATAGTATCAAACACAGCAATAGGTAATAATGTTGATGATGTTGTAAATGATCCGTTTACTAGACCGGATACTTTAGAATGTAATGCAATTCAAAGCAGTGGGGCAACTCCTGTCGATTTTGTTGGTGTTCTTGTATGTGATGAACATAGAATAGATTTAACTATTCCAAATAATGATCCGAATAGTCCAGTTACAATTGATAAAGTTGAACTAACTCCAAATGGAACAGATTTCTTTTTAAGAGATTTACCAGCTGGTAGTTTCGTTATTAATGCAGGAATTGATTATCCATTTCAAGTTGCATTTCAACCTGATACAGAAGGATTACAAACAGCAAAGATAACTGTTTATTATGCAACTGGTACTACTAAAGAATATCTTCTGACTGGTACTGGTAAACGAATTAGATACTTTACTAATTCAAGTGATATAGATGTTATTCCAGGAAGTGAAGTTAATCTTAAAGTTATGGCTGATATTCCTACATTGAGTTATGATATTACTGATCTTGATGTTATTTTGCAACACAATCCTGATATAACTGCATTCAATACAAATAATAATGGATTTATACTAACTCCAGTTAGTAATAATATAAACTGGACATGGTCTAATAATACTAATAAAAATGCTCAACAGTTTGTCGAATTTAATGGTTTACCAAATACTTCAGCTGATATTCTAAGTAATGGTGCTACTCACGAACTATTTGATATAAAATATAAAATGTATTTAGGTCCTGATGAAAGCGACAATATTGCAGTAGCTGATTTCCCTAAATGTCTTAATCAATCATTTAGCCAGATTCAAAAAGTAAACCTAAGTGGAGTCTGTGCTTTAGATAAGAGATTAATTGAAATTGGTGTAATTCCTGAAAAAAGTATTTCGCTTTTTGATGCTAATCTGAATATTATAAAAACTAATTTTACAGTTATGTATGATAATCTAGATGTTAATATTCTGGTTATTGATATGAATGGTAATGTAGTTACAAATCAATTAACTAGTAATTTGAATCAAGGCCATTATGAAAGTGCAATAAATGCGAACTCAATTTCTTCTGGATTATACTTTGTTAGAGTTAATTCTGGTGCATATAGTAGTGTCAATAAATTGATGATTATTAAATAGTATGATTAGAATATTATTAATTCAAGTCCCAACTAGTGAAAACTTTTTGGGACTTTTTTTATTAATGTATGCACTCTGCTTTTGCTATCCCAATGGAATTTGGTAAATTTGGGGATATAAAAATTGAAATTAAAAATAATAACTAATATTCAGAGTAAATTGTATGAATGTACATGAGTATCAGGCAAAAGAGCTTCTAAAACAATACGGCGTACCTGTATTGGAAAATAGAGTTATCTTCAAGCCAGAAGACGCTGAACAAGCAGCAAAGGAATTTGTTGAGAAGGGAAGCAAAGTTGTAGTATTAAAATCGCAAGTGCATGCAGGCGGAAGAGGAAAAGGAAAAGTACGTAACATAAATACTGATGAAATCATGCAGATTGAAGGTAAAGATGTTCATGGTGTAAATGTTCTATTTGGTGATAATTTGCCAGCTAAAGCAAAAGCATTTGCTGAAGCTACTCTTGGTAATAAACTAGTAACTATTCAAACTGGTGAAGCTGGTTCTATAGTAAATAGAATGATGCTAGAAGATGGCGCATCTATCGACAAGGAATTCTACATTAGTATTCTGTTAGATAGAGCTACTAGCAAGAACATCATAATGGCATCTACTGAAGGTGGCGTTGAGATTGAAGAAGTTGCTGAACACTCTCCTGAAAAAATATTAAAAGAAATTATTGATCCTACTATCGGATTCCAAGGATACCAAGCTCGTAGATTAGCTTTTGGTCTTGGACTAAGTGGTACGGCATTCAAAAACTTCGTTAAGTTTATATCTAATCTAATCAAAGCTTATGATGCTTTAGATTGCTCTATGTTAGAGATTAACCCATTAGTGGTTACTACTGACGAGCTAATCATAGCATTGGATGCGAAGGTAGATTTCGATGACAACGCTCTTTACAGACACCCTAGCATCGCTGCATTGCGTGATGAGTCTGAAGAAGCTCCGTTAGAAGTTGAAGCTTCTAAATATGACCTTAATTACATCAAATTAGATGGTAACGTTGGCTGTATGGTTAACGGTGCAGGTCTTGCGATGGCAACTATGGACATGATCAAGCTTTCTGGTGGCGAGCCTGCCAACTTCCTTGATGTGGGTGGTGGAGCAAACGTTGAAAGAATTGCAAACGCATTCCGTATCATGATGAGTGATGAGAATGTTGAAGCTGTTCTTATCAACATCTTCGGTGGTATTGTTCGTTGCGATAGAGTAGCGAATGGTATTATCCAAGCTTTGGAGACTGTTGAGGTTAACTTGCCGCTTATCGTTAGACTAGATGGTACTAATGCCGAGCTAGCTGCTGATATTCTTGACAAATCTGACCTAAAATTCATCGTAGCTAAGACTTTCAATGATGCTGCGGAGAAGGTTGCTGCTGTAGTTAAGACTTTAAAAGTATAGAATTAATAATACCGTTAGTATTTTACGAAGCCACTCCCATAAGGAGTGGTTTTTTGTTTTCTGGTCTTCCCTATTCGCTCCCTAGTGGAGCATTTCCGCTGCCTCAAACACCTGTCATTACGAGCGAAGCGCGGTAATCTGTTTCACTCTGCTTCATTCCGTGAGATTGCCACGTCACTTCGTTCCTCGCAATGACAATAAAACTCCCTAGCCGACTATTTCCGTTCCTCTCGATGATATTTCCTCCGCCGAAAAGTCTATTCTAGATGGCGAGGAGGACTGGGAAAGTGGCGAGGAGGGGTGGGAAGATGGCGTAGAGAACTGGGAAGATGGCGTAAGACCCATTTGAAATGGCGTAAGGGGGTAAAAGAATGGCGTAAGGCACTGGGAAAGTGGCGTAAAGCCTTGGGATAATAGTTTTAGTCGATGTTTTGTAATTTGTTCCTCTTCCATTGAAATTAGTTATTAATAGCAAATTAGTGATTTTTCTGAGATTATGAAATTATATTTGATAATTAAGGTTGGAAATTGATATATATGTGGTGGTTTGGCTTATCTATATGACGTTATTGAGGTTCTAGTTGCCGATAATGGTATTCTAGGGACTTTCTTAGGTTTTATTTATGAACTTCACACTATATTAACCGACAACTTATAATAAGCTAACATCGAAAGTGAAATTTTGTATATATGAAAATATCAAAAAGTGTAAAATGAAGGATGTTACGATAAAGAGTTTGGTTGAAAGTGTTTCGATTGATAACAAATTGACTCGATTTGTGCTTAGATATAGGTTGTTAGAGCGTATTGTTGATAACTTTCTTAGTTTCAAGGATGTGAATAAGTTCTTGCGAAGGACGGAGAATTGGTCTGGGATTGAGTTTATCGAGGAATTGTTCGATTATATCGATTTTTCGTTTACGACTACTCATAAAGATAAGCAGAAAATTCCTTCCGAGGGTCGGTTAATTGTTGTGGCGAATCATCCTTTGGGTGGCTTGGATGCGTTGTCACTTATTTGCGGTATCTATGAGGTTCGTCAGGACATAAAGATACTTGCGAATGAGATGTTGACTAATATTGAGCAGCTGAATGAGTTTATAATTCCTGTGGATATTTTCTCCAAGAGTCAGAAAAAGAGTACGATGGTTGCGATACATAAGGCGATGATTGAGGAAAAGGTTCTGATTATCTTCCCTGCGGGTGAAGTGTCGAGGTTAAGGTCTGGGAAGGTGATGGATGGGGATTGGTCGAAGAGTACGATAAGTATTGCGAAGAAGTATGGTGCTCCTATACTTCCGGTTTTCATCAAAGCGCAGAACTCGGTCTTTTTTTATATGGTTTCAAAGCTTAATAAGAGGCTTTCAACGGCTTTGTTACCGAGGGAAATCTTTAAAAAGGCGGGTGAAAGGATTAGTATCAAGATAGGAGACATTATCCCGAGTGTTGCAATCAGTAACTATATGAAGGATAAGTTGCTTATAAAGCTGCTGAAAAAGCACGTGTATAGGATAGCTAAGGATAAGAAGGAGATATTCATGACCGAGAAGAACGTGATTCATCCGCAGTCTCAGAAAACGATTAAGGTGGAGCTGAATATGTCTCGCTTGTTAGTGAATATTGATGAGAAGACGAAGCTATACACTACTAAGTATCAGATAAGTAAAAACGTTATAAACGAAATCTCTAGATTGAGGGAGTTAACTTATAGGAAAGTGGGCGAAGGAACTGGGAATAAGTCGGATAAGGATAACTATGATAAGATATGCGATCATTTGATACTTTGGAACAATGATAATATAGAGATAATCGGATCTTATAGGTTGGGAGACCTCTCCGAGATAATAGCAAATCATGGCTATGAGAGCGTTTATAATCATCAGCTATACGAATTCAGCCCCGAGTTTGAGAAAGTCTTAGAAAATACATTGGAACTGGGCAGAAGCTTTATACAACAGAAGTACTGGCGAACGAATGCTTTGGATTATCTATGGCAGGGAATAGGCGCTTATGTGATAGAGAGACCCCATATAAAGTATATGTTCGGCGCGGTAAGTCTGAGCGATTCCTACTCAGAGCTAGCGAAAAACTTGATAGTATTTTACTATCAAAAGTGGTATTCAGAGGGTGTCAATAGCTACTTGAAAGCTAAATACCCGTACGAAATACCAAAGTTATCATATAGAACCGTATTATCAACATTGAATGGAGCCGACTACAAAGAGGATTTCATCAATCTGAAAAAGTCATTGAGTGAATTGGGTTACTCAGTTCCAGTATTACTACGAAAATACACAGATTTATGTGAGTACGGCGGAGTCAAGTTCCTGGGCTTTGGAATCGATGAATCATTTAACAACTCAATAGACTGTGTGGTACTATTAGATTTGGATAAAATCAAACCTGATTTTAAGGAAAGGTACTTCAATAATAAGAAACTAGAGCTAGAGACAATTTGAATTAAAAAAAAAAGCCAATCACTCGTAAAATGATTGGCTATATTGTTTTTATTCTATTTGAAAGACTATTCTTGCTCAGCAAGCCATCTTTCGGCATCGATAGCGGCCATACAACCAGTACCAGCAGCAGTAACGGCTTGGCGGTAAACATTATCTTGGGCATCGCCACAAGCAAATACACCTTCGATATTAGTGTAAGTTGATTTTCCTTTCGTTTCTATATATCCGACTTCGTTCATATCTATAATATTTTCAAATATATCGGTATTCGGAGTGTGTCCTATCGCGATGAAAGCCCCACCACCTTCGTGAAATGTAACTTCGCCAGTGTTTACATCTTTCAGATTAAGCCCAGTAAGCTTTTTAATACCGTTAGTAGTCTCACCGATGTACTCATCAACGACTACGTTTTCTATGAATTCAATTTTTGGATGATTTTTAGCTCTTTCTAGCATTATCTTAGAAGCTCTGTAATTCTCACTTCTATTAACTACAGTTACTTTCTGCCCATATTTAGTTAGGAAAAGTGCTTCTTCCATAGCTGTATCTCCCCCACCAATTATGAAAAGGTTTTTTTCACCATTGAAAAAGAAGCCGTCGCACGTCGCACAAGCAGAGATTCCAGATCCCCAGTAAGTTTGTTCACTAGGTATGTTTAATAATTTCGCTGTTGCTCCTGTCGAGATAATAACTGCATCAGCAGTATAATCGCCCTTTTCCGTTGTCATTTTAAATGGTCTTTCTGAAAAATCTACTTTTTTGACTGTTTCAAAAATTGATTTAGCTTCAAATCGCTGTGCCTGTTTTCTAAGTATATCCATCATTTCTGGACCTTGTATCCCATTTACAAATCCGGGATAGTTTTCTACTTCAGTTGTGATTGTTAATTGACCACCGGGCTGCATACCTTCAAAAACCACTACTTCTAAGTTAGCACGCGATGCGTAAAGAGCTGCTGTTAATCCAGCTGGTCCTGAACCTATTATTATTACTTGATGATGTGTTGACAAATCTTATTTCTCCTTTTCTTAAATTTTATTTTTCTAATTGACGATTTTAAATACTTTTTATTAATATACTATTTAGAGTTCTTTTCTAATTCGAGGATGTTCCTTTTGATACCGTTGTGTTTGGGTCTTTTCAATGGGCTTTTTATGTATCTTTCCTTGAACTCATCTTCAGTGTAATTGAAGATAGTTTTTTTATCTAAAATGGTTTCTCCAAATCTTGGATTTACGAAGTCTTCTATTTGAATTGGAACTCTATGATTATTCCAAGGACAGACTTCCTGACATATATCACAACCAAATGCCCAGCCTTCAAGATTATCTGAAATCTCACTCGGGAATTTCTCAGATTTAGATTCTATAGTCCAATATGATATACACTTAGTTGAATCAATTATCTTATCTGCTATTATGGCATCCGTTGGGCAAGCATCGATACATTTTGTGCATTTCCCACAATAATCTTTTACTAATTCATCACTTTCTATTTCCAAAGTTGAGAAAATAATTGCTATAAAAAAGTAAGAACCCAACTTTTTATTTAATAGAAGACTATTTTTTCCTTGCCAACCAAGTCCTGATTTAACACCCCATTGCTTTTCAAGTATAGCACCAGTATCTATGTAATATTTGAACTCTTCATTGGGGTAAGTAGTTTTTAATTCTTTACATATTCTCTTTAACTTTTTGGGAATATAATTGTGGTAATCATCTCCCCAAGCATATCGAGAAATTTTATTAATACCATATTCGTGCTTTGTCGTTTGATTATAGTTATAAGCAAGAACAATAATGGACTTTGTGTTTTCTTGGATTAGCCTGACATCTTGTCTTTTGTCAAGATAGTTTTTCATCCAATCCATATCTGCATTGTACCCTTTTGCTAGCCATTCATTATACTTTTCGATTTCAGATGTAAGTATTTCGTACTTTGCTATGTTAATTTGTGAGAAGTTTTCACCTTCACATAGCTTAATAATATCATCTTTTTCAATTTGTGAAATCAATTTACTGTCGCCATTTAGGAATTTCTAATTTAGGTTTTTCAATGTAGATATCACCATCTTTCTCAAATATCTCATATTTTTTCAATTGTTTTATCCCTTGATGCTTATTAGTATTCTCTCCTGTTTTCAAATCATAAGTCCATCCATGAGCAGGACATGTTACCGTGCAATCTTTCACTATACCCTTATATATAACTGGTTGGTGCTTGTGTGGGCAAATATTAGAAACACAAAAATACTCATTATCTATTTTAAATATAGATACTTCCATATCAATATCATCATCAAATTTAATCTTTTTTCCTTTTTCAGGAATTAATGAATCAGTACTACAAACTGAAACAAAGAGTTTTCCGTCAATGGTCAATGATTTCATACTTATCCCAATTTTTAGATTATTTTACTATTATTATATAGTTTTGCAAGTTATTCAAAAAAAATATTACATAAAAAATATGTTCAAAGAATTGCCAAACAATATCTCTTATCCTGAATTAGAAGAAAGCGTTCTAAAGTTTTGGGAAGAGAATCAAATATTTGAAAAATCCTTAGATTTAAGAGCAGAAAGTAAGAGCTTTACTTTTTACGAAGGTCCACCTACAGTAAATGGTAAACCAGGTATTCACCATATGATGGCAAGAACTATCAAAGATACTATTTGTAGATACAAAACTATGCAAGGGTATTTTGTCAGAAGACAGGCTGGATGGGATACACATGGATTGCCAGTTGAAATACAAGCAGAAAAAGAATTGGGTATTACCAATAAATCTGAAGTTGAAACTATTGGTATAGGAAAATTCAACGCAGCTTGTAAAGATTTAGTTTATAAAAATATAGAAATGGATGAAGGTTGGAGAACTCTAACCAGAAGAATGGGTTATTGGGTTGATTTAGATACAGCATATATTACTTGTACTAACAATTACATAGAATCTGTTTGGTGGGCTTTGAAGCAATTATTTGATAAAGAGCTTATCTTTAAAGGATTCAAAGTAGTACCTCAATCCCCTACTATCGAGACACCTCTTAGCTCGCATGAGTTATCACTTGGATATAAAGAAGTTAAAGATTTCAATTGTTATATCAAATTAAAAGTTACAAATGCTAAGATAAAAAGTACAGAAGGAGCAGAACTTTTAGTTTGGACTACTACTCCATGGACTTTATTCTCCAATGTGGCTTTGGCTGTTGGTGTTAATATTGACTATGTATTAGTTAAAAACACTAGAAAGCTTAAAGAAGGTACTGCTGTTGAGAATATAGTACTTGCGAAAGATAGATTAGAAACTCTTGACGGTGAATATGAGATCTTAGACACTTTCAAAGGAAGTGATTTAATAGGCACTAAATACGAACAAATATTTCCTTATTTAGATTTGAAAGAAGATGAGCATCCAAATGCTCTTTCTATAATTGAAGGAGATTTTGTTTCCACTGAAGACGGATCTGGTATTGTCCATCTAGCGCCTGCATTTGGTGAAGATGATTATAGATTATCATTAGAATATAACTTACCCTTTGTTCAGCCAGTAACTGCTAGTGGACATTTGACTGAAGAGTTAGGCCCATTTGCAGGAAGAGCAATCAAGGATTTTGAGTATGAAGATAGAAAAGAAGTTGGTGTAGAAACTGATGTAGTAATTGCCCTCAAAATTGCTGGAAAAATTTATCGTTCACAGAAAGATTATCTGCATAATTACCCACATTGCTGGCGAACTGGTAATCCTATTATGTACTATGCTCGTGAGAGTTGGTTTATCAAATCTCCAGCATACAAGGAACGAATGATAGCCTTAAATAAAGAAATCAACTGGCAACCCAAAGAAATAGGTGAAGGACGA
Organism: Ignavibacteriae bacterium HGW-Ignavibacteriae-4; assembly: GCA_002839765.1. Classification (GTDB taxonomy): domain Bacteria; phylum Bacteroidota; class Ignavibacteria; order Kapaibacteriales; family UBA2268; genus PGYR01. Next base: position 121,366 of record PGYR01000001.1, on the reverse strand, counting down.
TTTGGTAATTGGTTAGAAGAAGTCAAAGATTGGTCTCTATCTAGAGATAGATTTTGGGGTACTCCACTTCCACTTTGGATTAACGAAAATGATGAAACAGATATAATTGCTGTAGGCTCAATAGAAGATTTAAAGAAAGGGAAATTTGAAAAGGAAGACGGAACTCTAATTTCAATAAATGACTGTGGTCAAGAGATAGATTTGCATAGACCTTTTGTTGATAGTGTTGTTTTCGAGAAAAATGGTAATAAATACCGAAGAACTCATGAAGTAATTGATGCATGGTTTGATTCTGGTTCTATGCCATTTGCTCAAATGCATTATCCATTTGAAAATAAGGAACTTTTTGATAAATCATTCCCTGCTGATTTCATTGCAGAAGGAATTGACCAAACAAGGGGTTGGTTTTATACATTACATAATATAGCAACTGCTATATTTGATAAACCAGCTTATAAGAATATAGTAGTAAATGAACTGATTCTAGACAAGAATGGTGTGAAGATGTCTAAGAGATTAGGCAATACAATAGATCCATTTGAGATAATGAATAGTTTAGGAGCTGATGCTGTCAGATGGTATTTATTTGTAAACAATCCACCATGGAATACTACTAAATTTGATTCTGAAGGGATTTCAAGAGTAGTCATTGCAGATTTTTTCAGATCATTAACACAGACTTATAATTTCTTTTCTCTATATGCAAATATCGATAAATTTGATGTTAATAGAGAAGAAGTTCCAATGAATGAACGTCCTGAAATTGATAAATGGATTATTTCTAGAGCAAATACAATTGCAAAGGAATATATTAGATTAATGGATGAATATGAACTAACTAAAGCACATAGATTAATCCAAGAATTTACAATTAACGAGCTTTCAAATTGGTATATCCGTCGTAATAGAAGAAGATTCTGGAAAGGCGAGAATGATAATGATAAGCTTTCGGCTTACCAAACTCTACGTAGAGTTTTTGTAAGAATACTACAGCTTACTGCTTCTGCAGCACCATTCTTGAGTGAAGATTTATATCAAAGATTGAAAAAAGATAGTGAGCCATTATCTATTCATTTGACTGATTTTATGGATGTAAATGAAGATGCAATCGACACAGTACTTGAAGAAAGAATGGATGTAGCTCAAAGAATTGTGTATTTGGCTAGATCGTTGCGTGAAAAATCTCAGATTAAAACTCGTCAACCTCTTCAAAAAATATTGATACCTGTTCTAACACCTCAATTTAGAAGAAATATAGAGCAGATGGCTAGTATCATTAAAGAGGAACTAAATATAAAAGAAATTGAGTATATGACAGATAACGATTCGGATATTATTAAGAGAAACGTACGCCCTGATTTCAGAAATATAGGTGCAAAATACGGTAAGCAGACAAATATGGTGGCTCAGGAAGTTAAGAAATTCGGTGATAAGGAAATCGCTCAATTACTCAATGAAGGTAGTATCACATTAAACATTGACGGAAATGAATTTATACTAGATGATAATGACGTCGAAGTCTATAATGAAGATATAGAAGGCTGGCTAGTAGCAAATGAAAAGAATATAACCGTTGCATTGGATACTACTATTACTCCCGAATTAAAGAATGAAGGTATTGCAAGAGAATTTGTAAGTAGAATACAAAACATTAGAAAAGACTCAGGTTTCGAAGTTACAGATAGAATCAAAATTACTACGATTATCAATACTGAATTTGATAATGCTATCTCTAATATGCTTGATTATATTAAAACAGAAACTTTAGCCGATGAAATCACTTCCAATGAAGTAATTATGGAAGGTGTAGAAATTGAAATAGATGATTTAAAACTAAAGATAATAATAGAAAAAATATAAATGTGAGTAAATTATTTTGCATTTTAAGTAGTAAAGGTTTATAATTGCCTTTTATTATTTGGTAAGAATGATTTTGCTCATTGGAGAATATAAATATGGCAAAGAAAACAGAAACAAAAGCAAAAGTTAGTAAAGATTACGATTATGCAAATTATAACGAATCTAATCCTGCACCAAGAGACCCAAATGTTCGCTATTCTGATGAAGATTTAGAAGAATTCAAAGCAGTAATAGTAGATGCTAGAGATGAAGCTCTTGATGAATTATCTATGTTAAAAGATAGAATTGATGATTTGAATGAATCCGATAGTGCTGAAGAAAGTATGATTTACTCTATGCACATGGGAGATCAAGGAAATGAAGCACAAGAGAAAGAAAAAACTTATGCTCAGATTCATAGAATAAATGAATATATTAAAAAGTTAGAAGATGCTTTAAGTAGAATAAATGAAAAAACTTATGGCGTTTGTAGAGTTTGTGGTATATTGATTGCTAAACAAAGATTGCTTGCAGTACCAATTACAACACTTTCTGCATCTTTTAAAATTAGAAAAGAATGCCCAATAGATGGTATAGATAAAATAGAGGCAAGGAAAGTCTAGTTGTAACTTACCTATTATAATGAAAAAGCAAACTACTCTATTATTTATAGCTTCCTTCTTGTTAATCACATTAGATCAAGTAACTAAATTCCTAATTAAGGGATTTAGTTTTCTTGGCATTAGTATAGATGGGTTTGGCTATGGGGAGAAAGTGGAAGTTGTTGGCAGGGCGATCCAACTGACTTTTGTGGAAAACCCGGGTATGGCTTTCAGTATTGAATTTGGTGCTGGAAAGATTTTCTTAAGTATATTTTCTATAATTGCTTCTATTTTATTGATACTTTATATTAGAAAAATTGGTGATAAACCAATCGGATATAAAATTTCAGTGATGCTAATATTTGCTGGTGCTACAGGCAATATGATTGATAGAGTATTCTATGGCGTACTGTATAATTATGCCCCAATATTCTATGGTAAAGTAGTTGATTTTATATTAATTGATATTCCTGATATTAATATATTCGGTAAATATTATGATTATTTTCCAGTTTTCAATGTTGCCGATTCATGTGTATCTGTTGGTATTGTTCTCCTATTGTTTTATAATAGTCATATTCCTACTTTTAGTGAGTTAAGAGGAAAGAAAAATGATGAAGAATTGAATCGAATAGATGAGTAATAAAGAAGAAAATAAAGATTATTTTAATCATTACCCCGATTATGAAGAAGATATTCTTGTTCTTAATGTACCATCTGGAAAAGTTCCTGAGAGAATTGATACATACCTTTCAACCTTGATAAAAAATGCTAGCCGTACCAGAGTAAGAAAATCACTTGACGAAGGAATGGTAAAGGTCAACGGAAATATTATAAAGAAAGCTAGTTATAAAATTACTGGCGATGATATTATAGAATGTATTATGTTAAGAAGACCTCCCGTCAAATTAGTCCCTCAAGAAATTCCATTAGATATTGTTTTTGAAGATAATTATCTCCTTGTTGTTAATAAACCAGCTGGTATGGTTGTTCACCCAGGGGTAGGTAATAGATACGATACTTTAGTTAATGCTGTCTTGTTTCATTTAGGTATAACTGATGAAATTGAAATTGATTTTAATGATGTAAATGCAGACGACGGAGTAATAAACGATCCAGGTAAAGTTTTTGCCTCAGACGAAGTTAGACCTGGAATTGTTCATAGATTAGATAAAAATACAAGTGGTCTTCTTGTTGTTGCTAAGACAACAGAAGTTTTAAGCTTGCTCCAAGCTCAATTTGCTGATAGAACAGTATCTAGAACTTATAATGCAATTGCTTGGGGTACAAGACTCGAGGATGAAGGCTCTATAATAGGCAATATAGATCGCTCCCCTATCGACAGGAAAAAATTTGCGGTTTCCACGAAGTCTGGAAAATATGCAAAAACCAATTTCAAAGTTTTAAAAAGATATTCTATTGCTTCATTAATAGAATTAAAGTTAGAGACAGGTAGAACCCACCAAATAAGAGTACATCTTACACACAATAAACACCCAATAATTGGAGATGAAGACTATGGAGGGAATATAAATAATTATAAAGGTGTTAATGGTGAGCTTAATAATCTGGCTAAATATGTAATTTCACGTTCACAAAGACAACTACTACATGCTAAAGACCTTCAGTTTATACATCCTATTACTAATGAAAAGATGTTGTTCACTTCCGAACTTCCAGAAGATATGATAAATGTTATTAAAATACTAGAAGCGTCACTTTTATTATAGAATAATATTATAAAAAATAATATTCTTTACATAAATATTTATTAAATTGTTTATTATTATTAACTAATAAAGTACAAATATCATGAAAAAAATATATATATTACTAGTATTGATCATTGTATCAATTTATTCATATGACTCATTATTATCTGTTGAAATGAAATTCGTAGAGAATAAAGGACAATGGAATGAAGAAATTAAATTTGTTACAGAACGAAATGGTCTTATAACGAGTGTGACAAATTCGGGCATTTACTTTGATTTTTTCCAGAAAGAAAATAATAGAATTAAAGGGGATGTTCTAAAACTGAATCTAATTAATTCTAAATCTTTTCATTTCTCACCAATAGATGAATTAAATGAAAAATATAACTATTTTTTGGGGAATGACCATTCTAAGTGGGTTTCTGATGTTAATACATATAAAAAATTAATTGCTGAAAATGTTTATGAAGGTATTGATTTTGTTTATTATATTGATAATAATAATCCAAGATATGATTTCATAATAGAACCACATGCTAGTACAGACCAAATAGAATTGCAATTTGAAGGTATTACTAATATTAAATTAAATAATGAAATTATAGAATTAATTACTCCAAGTGTTGTAGTTGAAAACTCAAATCTTTTCGCCTATCAAATGATTGATGGAAATCAAAAACAAGTCGAATGTAAATTTGTTCTAAATAATAACAAAATTAGTTTCAAAGTAGGTGAATATGATACATCTAAAGAATTAATAATCGATCCTATAATTTATTCTTCATATTTTGGATCATCTGGAGATGATAAACCCAATAGAGTTAGATACATAGATGAAAATAATATATTATTAGTTGGAAGTACAACTTCAATAGACTTTAGAACAACTTCAGGTTCTTATGATGTTGAATATGGTGATAGAACTGACGCATTTGTTACTAAAATAAAAGTGGTTAATGCCGAATATATACCTGAATTCACAACTTATTTAGGTTCTTTAGAATATGATGAAGCTATCGATGTGGAATTCACAAATGAATATATACTTGTAACAGGAGTAACTGAATCCCCAGACTTTCCTATATTAAGTCCTATAATGTCAAAGCATAGCGGTGGGAAGGATATATTTGTAACATCATTAAGTCTTGATGGTAGTAAATTATTAAAGTCTACTTATTTTGGTGGTAATGGAGATGATGTGGTAGTTGAAGTTAGTAAAGATAGAAATAATTATTTCTTATTTGCTGCTCATACAACTTCAAATAATATACAGACAATAGCAGGTCCACCAAATAGTAACAGAAAAGATGGAATTGATATATTAATGTTCACAATGTTACCAAGCAGAGAAGCTATATCTATGGCTTGTTATATAGGTGGATTTTTAGATGATGTGCCTACTGATATCTATATAGACCCCAACAATGAAGATATATATATGACAGGTTGGACAACTTCATCAAAAGGAAGTGCTAATGATTTTCCCATTTATCCAATCAAGAAATTTGGATATGGAGGACCTTATGATGAAACTTCAAATGGTGGAAAGGATGCATTTGAAATAATTCTGACTAAAAATGCACAAAGCTTCATAATTTCAGGTTTCTTGGGTGGTGATGGAGATGACATAGGTAGAGGCATATATAAGGATCCAAATGAAAATATTTATATTCTCGGAGAAACTTATAATAATACTAAAGGTGTGAATTTCCCAGTATCTACTGGTAATTCTGTTATACAAGGAAACTCTGATTTATTTATTACAGTTTATAATAAACTTGAAGAAAATTTCGGAACTAAAACTCAAACTCGAAATTACTCTAAATTAATTGCTTCTCAAGGAAATGAAGTGATGGCAGATATGAAAAAACATCCTACGTTGAATGCATTTTCTGTTGTTTTAGCTTCTGATGGTAGGTTTCCAGAAATTAATTTATCTGAACTTAAAGCAAAATATAATATTATTTATACAGAAATTGATATGACAATTGGAGAAGTTAATAATGCAAAAATTTTTGGTGGAAATAATGATGAGTATCCCGTTTCCTTCGATTTTGATAAGTATAATAGCTATTTAATTGCGGGTTATACTAATTCAACTGACTTTTTTGTATCATCAAATGCATATCAAACTAAACTATCTAAAGATAATGATATTGTATTAATTAGAAATGCAACAGGTTCATTAAATCTACTATCTCCTAAAAACAATCAAAGCCTTTGTGTAGGAACCGAAGTACAAATTAGCTGGGCTGGTGAAAATGTTGTAGCCGAAGATGGTTATGATATTAGTTATTCTTTTGATGCAAATCATGAGACTTTTACAACTTTAGCTTCAAGCATAAAAGCTGAATCTTTTGTTTGGAAAGTACCTACTGAGTTATCAGGTAAAAAGAATGTTCGAATTAGAGTAACTCATAATTCAGGAATATTCGCTCAGAATTTAATTGATTATGAAGTAAATGAAAAAGCAACTCTTACAAATTTTCAATTAGTATCACCAGATACGATTTGTATAGGTGAAAATATAACTCTAAAAGCGGCTGCAAATGGTGTAAATGTTGAGTACACTTGGTTTAAAGACAATAAAGAAATCGGAAAAACAACTACTAATGAATTTACAATAAACAATGCTACCGTTAATAATTCAGGTAAATATAAAGTATCAATTAAAAATGATTGCCCTCCCGCTGAGGAATCTAAAACTACATTGAGTGTTTATGTATCACCAAATACCAAAGCTGGTACTATAACTGATAAGGTAACAAAGAATAAGGGTGAAACTCTTGAATTGACTACCAGTTCTGAGGGTGTTGAATTGATGTATATTTGGCAAAAAGATGGTAAAAACTTACCTTCTCAAAATAAGAAAACTCTCACTTTAAGTAACCTTTCTCTTAATGATGCAGGAAAATATAGATGTATGATTCAAGGTAAATGTGGAATAGATTCTACTAATGAATCAGATGTTGTTATAGAGAATATAATTGGTTCTGTTTCGATTAGTATAACTGAAATTGCTAGTATATATGAATCAAGCACTAATATTTATAGCATAGAATTTATGAGTATATCAGATTATACTTATGAAATATATGATAATATTGGAAATATATTAGAACAATCCATTGAAAATTCTAATACTAAAATAGATTTAAATAAATACAGTAATGGTGTGTACTGGATAGTTATTAATAAAGGTAATAAGATTTATCGTGAGAAGTTAATAAAGTATAATTAACTTTATAAAATAACATAGAATTATATAAGTCAAAGGGAAGTAGTAATACTTCCCTTTTTTAATTAATATTTTAATTTATATGAATAATCAAAAGTACTATAAAATCAATTCATTGATTGCAAAAAGATGGAGTCCTAGAATATTCAATCCAAATAAACAAGTGACTAATCAACAAATCCTTAGCATTTGTGAAGCAGCAAGATGGGCACCATCATGTTCTAATCAACAACCCTACAAGTATATTATTTGGAATAAATCTTCAAATTCTGTTGATTTTAATAGAGCTTTTGATACTTTAGATATTGGTAATCAAAATTGGGTAAAGAATTGTCCCATTCTACTAGTTGCGTTAGCAGATACTAAATTCGACGATGGGAATTTTAATAATTGGGCTGAATATGATACTGGTTCTGCAAGCGAAAATATATGCTTACAAGCCACTTCATTAGGATTATTTGCTCATCAGATGGCAGGATTTGACGTTAATAAATTAAAAATAAGTTTTGATATACCGCCATCATACAAACCAATGGCAATGATTGCAATAGGATATAAGTCTGATGACTTATCATTAGTTGATGAGAAGTATATTAAGATGGAATTATCAGAAAGAAAAAGAAAACCTTTACAGGATAACTTTTTCGATTCCAAATGGAAAAACCCAATATATAAATAATAGAGAGAAGCAATGGATAAGAAAGTAATAATAATCACAGGCGCTTCAAGCGGTATAGGTGAAGCAACAGCTAGAAGATTAGCTAAAGAAGGACATACCATAGTTTTAGCGGCCCGTAGAGAAGACAAACTTGTTGACCTTAAAAGAAGTTTAGAAACAGATAATAATACAGTTTTAATACATACTACAGACGTTACAAAAAGAGATGATGTGGTTTCATTAGTAAAAAATACTATACAAGAATTTGGAAGAGTTGATGTATTGATAAATAATGCTGGGATAATGCCATTATCATTCATAGAAGAAGGTCGAGTTGAAGATTGGGACCGAATGATTGATGTAAACTTGAAAGGCTTGCTTTATGGTATAAATGAAGTTGCTCCTATAATGAAAGAACAGAATTCAGGACATATAATAAACGTATCATCAGTTGCAGGAAGAAGAGTCTTCCCTACTGCTGCAGTTTATTGTGCTACTAAGTTCGGTGTTAATGCTATTACTGAGGGACTTAGACAAGAGTTGAGTGCCAAGTATAATATTAAAGTAACTGCAATAGAACCTGGAGCCACGAAAACAGAACTTCAAAGTCATATTCCTAACGAAGAGATAAGACAGAATTTTGCTAAAAGAATGGAGACGGTTACATTTCTCGAAGCTACTGACATTGCTGAAGCAATTCATTATGCAATATCACAGCCTAAACATGTTAATGTGACTGAAATATTAATACACCCAACAGAAGGTCCATAATAGATGATTAAAGCTGCAATAATAGCAATTGGTGATGAATTATTAATCGGGGAAACTATTAATACCAATTCTGCTTGGTTAGGAAAAGAACTGACGGCATTAGGTATAACTGTTAATTCGTCTATTATAATTTCTGATAATAAAGATTCTATTATCAACTCTATTTTACAACTTGCTGAGATAAATAATATTATCATAACAACTGGTGGATTAGGCCCGACCAAAGATGATATTACTAAAAAAGCGGTTGCTACTTATTTTGGTGTAGATTTTACAGAAGATACTTTTACTAGAAAACATTTAGTTGAGTACTTTTCAAGAAGAGGTAAAGCAATTACTGAACTTCACTTCGAACAAGCGCTTCTCCCCTCTTGTTCTTCGGCTTTAATTAATTCTGTTGGAACAGCTCCTGGGATATATACCTTTCTAAATGATAAACTTTATTTCAATTTACCAGGTGTTCCTCGTGAAATGAAATCAATTTTTGAAGATAATATAATCAACATAATAAATGATTATAAAAGCAATCAAAATGAAGATTACTTTGTATATAAAACTATTTATACAACAGGTATAGTCGAATCTGAGATAGCTAAAAGAATATCTTATCTAGATGATGAAAATGAATCGATTAAGTTTGCATACCTACCCTCTTATTCTGGTGTTAGATTAAGACTTGGAGTATTAAACTCTGAGCTTGAAGCAAACAGCAACTTAATCTATGATATTGAGAATATGATTTATAAACATTTAGAAACTCATATTATCGAGGAAGGAAAACCTATTTTAGAAGCGTTTCAAGAATATTTTCTAAAAAATAATTGGACTATTTCAGTAGCTGAATCTTGTACAGGTGGTGGGTTAGGTAGCCTTTTGACAGAATTATCTGGAAGTTCGAAAATCCTAGAAGGGGGTTTTATCGTATATAGTAATAAAGCAAAGAAAGAGTTATTAAATGTAAAGGAATCTACTTTGGCTGAGTTTGGTGCAGTAAGCGAGGAAACTGCAATCGAACTTGCTTATAATTGTAGATTAAAAATGCAAACTGATTTCGCTATTTCAATAACGGGAATAGCTGGTCCAAACGGTGGAACTGATGAAAAACCGATCGGTACTGTTTGGATTGGAGTTTCAGATTCAAAAGAAACAAAAGCTACAAAATTCGTATTTTTGAAAAATAGAGAAGCAAATAGAGAATTAAGTAAGTATACGGCACTTTCAATGCTTTATAGAAAATTAAAATATAACATATAATACTAGAAATGAACATATTAGCAATAGAAAGCTCCTGCGATGATACATCCATTGCAGTAATTAATAAAAATAATGTTTTGAGTAATGTTATTTCATCTCAACCAATTCATACAGATTATGGTGGAATTGTACCAGAATTGGCTTCTAGAGCTCATATAAATAACATTTCAAGTCTTACTCTCTCTAGTTTGAAGATTGCAGATATTGATATAAAAAGTGTTGATGCGATTGCAGTTACGTCGGAACCTGGACTAATGGGTTCTTTAATAGTAGGGTCATCTTTTGCCAAAGGACTTAGTTTGAAATATAATCTACCTTTGATTCCTGTTAATCATATTGAAGGGCACATCTACTCTGGATGCTTAGAAGATGAAACACTTGAATTTCCTTTTATTTCACTTGTAGTAAGCGGTGGTCATACATCATTATTCTTAGTCAAATCCTACACTAATTTTGAAACAATCGGTATGACTAAAGATGATGCTGCTGGAGAAGCTTTTGATAAGATTGCAAAACTCATGGGGCTCGGATACCCTGGTGGACCTGTAATAGATAAACTGGCAAAAGAAGGAAATCCGACTGAGTATGATTTCCCAAGATCGATGATTAATACAGATGACTTTGATTTTAGTTTTAGCGGTCTGAAAACATCTGTAAGATATTTTATCCAAAAGAATTTCGAATTTCCTTTAAAAGAAAAAGATAAACAAAACTTAGCCGCATCAGTTCAATCAGCAATTGTTGATGTTTTGAAACATAAAACATATAAAGCAGCAAAAAAATATAAAGTAAAAAATATAGTTATAGGTGGAGGTGTTTCAGCAAATTCACTTCTTAGAAATTCTTTCTTAAAATTGGAAGATAAAGGATATAAAATAGTGCTACCTAAAATGGAATATTGCATAGATAATGCGGCTATGATAGGCTTCTTAGCTAATAAAAAAATTGAACATTCTGATAACAAATTTAATAATCTAACATTTAGAGTTAGTTCAAGACCAATGAGATCAAAATAATCAAAAGGGAATAATATGATAACAACAATAGATAAACTGGAACCAAGAATTGTATGGGAAATCTTTCATGAGATTACTAAGCATCCAAGACCTTCAAAGAAGGAAGATAAAATAGTAAAGTATATTGAAGACTTTGCCAAAAGTTTAAATCTACCAATAACAAAAGATAAACTCGGTAATTTAGTTATAACTAAACCTGCTACAAAAGGTTATGAAGAGAAACCCACGTTTTGTATTCAAGCTCATGTTGATATGGTAACTGAAAAAAATAGAGGCGTCGAATTTGATTTTGATAATGATGCAATCCAGACTTATATAGAAGATGGTTGGGTAAAAGCAAAAGGAACTACACTTGGAGCTGACAATGGCCTTGGTTTGGCCATGGGTATGGCTGTACTTGCTTCAAAAGACTTGGAGCATCCAAAGTTTGAATTGCTTTGTACACTAGATGAAGAGACAGGATTAACTGGAGCCGCCGAACTCGGAACTGATTTATTAGAATCAAAGATTTTAATTAACTTAGATACTGAAGATTTTGGACACTTTACAATTGGATGTGCTGGTGGACTTAAAACTCTTGGTAGTTTAGATATAGTATTAGAAGATACTCCGAAGCAATATAGATCTTATGAATTATCTCTAAAAGGGCTTTTAGGTGGACACTCAGGAATAGAAATAGATGATGAGCGAGGTAATGCAGCTAAAATTTTGGTTCGCTTCGTTTTACACCTTAAAGAAAGATTCAACATTAGACTTCATTCATTTGATAGTGGTGATAAGCACAATGCTATACCTAGAGAGGCATATATTACCTTCTCACTACCAAGTGAACAAATATTGAAATTAGAAGCAATGGTGAGCTCATATCAAAGTATTTTAAAAAATGAATGGGCTTATAAAGAACCAAAAATCGAATTGAGTATCAATAGTATTGACTTCATTGATAAAATGATATCAATTGGTACTCAAGAAGATTTGTTAAATGTGATTAATGCTTTACCTCATGGTGCTCAAAGATATACTCCAGAATTACCGACTCTAGTTCAAACTTCAACTAATTTAGCAAGTATTAAAACTAAAGAAAATAAAATAGAAATACTTACAAGTCAACGTAGTATAGTAGAATCAGAGAAATTTTGGATATCTGGTATAGTGAATTCTGTATTCGAATTAGGTGGGTTCAATATATCAAGAACTTCAGGTTACCCAGCTTGGGAACCCAAAAAGAATTCTGAATTAGTTGACAAAGCAGTCCGTATATATAAAGAAACATTCAACGACGAACCTGTAATTGAACTTATTCATGCTGGATTAGAATGTGGACTTATAGGAGAGAAATACCCAAGTATGGAAATGCTCTCTTTCGGTCCAACGCTAAAAGAAGTACATACACCTTCTGAAAAAATTGATATACAATCAGTTGAAAAATGTTGGTTATTATTAAAAAACATTATTAAAGAATTATAACTTATTTAATAATAACCATTTGCTTAGTTTGTTTTAGTTTTTCAATTTCTAAAGTATAATAATAAATACCTGGTATTAAGTCATTTGAATAGATTAGAATATTATAATCACCTATTTCAAATGACTTTTTGCCATCTAATAGCAATCTCACTAGTTTTCCAGTAGCATCATATAATTTTAATACTGGGCTTGACTCAGTCTCTAGTTTCAAAGGTATAGTTGATTCATTCGACCATGGATTAGGATAGTTTTGTTTTAAAAGAGTTGATTCGCGCCTCACAATATGCGATATTCTACAAGACTTACCAGTATTAAATAGATTGTTTTGAACAGAATTGAATAAATCTAAGAAATAGATGTATTCAGATCCAAAATTTTCAACCGTTATATCAAATAGTGTTGTAGTATCTAAGGGTATTGTAACTAGCATTTTCATTTCTGCTATCTGCGAAGCTCTTAAAGTATCTACATCTGTAAATTCAACTTTTAGATTACCATGATTGACTAAATTTGCTATTGCAGGTTTATTTGGTATAATCGAATACACATCTAAATACTTCATTGAATATGGATCATAGGTAATATTCAAATCAAAATGCATATCTATCATCCAATGATCAATACCTTTATAGTTAGCCATTATATCTTTATCAATAAATAGCGGAATTAATACAGTATCTCCTATACTTCCGTAAACTGTATCAATTATTGAGAAGTTGGTGCTAACATCAGCAAGAACTTCATAAGGAGGTGCAAATCCATATCCAGTTATAAGATTACTATCTACCATATAGCAAGGATCAAATATCTCTGAATTTGACATTGAACTGTATTCACCAATTTGTCTCGGACAAAATTCAAGAATTACTTCTGCAATAGCTGCTGGGAATAGAGTATCAGTTAAAGGTGGATTAATACTAATAATACTTACATCAAGAGGTAATTTAACTATTTGTGATAATACAAATGGTACATCTCCTGTATTCTGAACCATAAAGGTATCTATCTTACAATCTAGAACATAAACCGTATCATAAGCAATATCATTCAATACATTTACTTCTGATTTTAGAATTGTAACATCTATTTTAGGTCCATTTGGAATTAATCTATACGGTATTATACCTTTTGAATTAAAACTAAAACTATCTAATACAAATGATGTGGTAATTGTTTGGTTCAATTTAGGAGTAAATTTAGCAATAAATAATGGAGTCAAAGAATCGATTGAACAGAAATTATCTAAACTAACATAAACTGATGAACTATCAGTCTTATTCATACTCAACTTTGCACTATATCTAGCACAAATAGAAGTATCAGGATATGTATTTCCTAAATATGCACTTTCATTACCTATATACTCAAATAGCGTAGTATCATAGAATATCTGACAATCAATATCTATAATATCAAAATTCATTAGTTGGAAAGCATAAACAGGTAGCAATAAAGTATCACAACTTATTACTTCATAGCTCGTTATCAAATCATTAGGTGTAAACTCAAACGGCATAGGTGCAGGAAAAGCCAATCCAGTTCCTGCTACAACAACAGTAGTATCTATTCCATTACATGGTTGAGCGAAATGTATTTTCATCTTACCTACATAATCTCTAGATATTCTAGGTTTGAAATCTACTTGAATTATTAATGTATCTTGATTTGCAGAATAAATTATATTCTTATCAGTTTTGGTTAAAGTATCTTGAGCAAAAAATACATTATCATCAGGTTCAAAAGTAATTGAATCTATAACTATAGTTTCTCTATCAGGATTATAATCTATTTCTGGAATTGTTATCCGTATAAATTGTGGTACAGGAGAAGTTGTTGCTACTAATGTAGGAGGAAATTGTGAAAATAATGGATCTGGTTCATATATAAGAGTTTGACGACCTGCCAAAAATCTATCATAAGGTTTTTGTAATCTCCATATTTCTGTTTGACCATCTGCACTAATTCCATGTGCATCTATATGCATCAATGCAGAATGGTTAAGACTATCTCTAATCGATGGGGAACTAGGACAATATGTAACTCTAAGTGTATCTTTAGTTAATGGAGGAATATTGAATGGCATTTCTTTACCATTTACTGCAATATCCGATGTCCAAGAGAAATACTCAGGATATGCTGTCCCAATTATACCTACTCCATCTATCCATATATTATCAATAACAGCATCATTAACTCTAGAATTATTAGCTAAAGTAATCTCTGATGTTTCACATTCACACGATTTCACAAATCCGAAAGTAACAAGAGTTGATACTATCTCAATTGGTATTATTTTACCTTTCCCGGTAAATGAAACCTCATTTTGTACAATACAAGGTTTACTGCTATATGAAATTAACTTGGTAGAATAATTAATATCAGAAGTTGGTACGAACTCAATTGTTATTTGAATCGTGTCTCTTGGTTCTAAAGTTCTATTAACTATATTTGGCGGATATAATATATTAAAATTTGCCCCAATAAGAAGGCTATCTAGATGCACCGGTATTGAAGAAATATTCTCTAGAATAATTTTCTGAGTTGGTCTTTCACCAACTTCTACAGTACCAAACGCGTTATTATCTTGCATAAATAATTTGGGTAGAGTAGAACTGGCTTGTAAAAATGCAAACCATTCTTCATTATCTTGATCAGAAAATTCTAAATATGCCTTGTCAGCTCTATCCTTTATCAAATCATTTGGTGTATATCTAAACTTGAATTTTAAACTATCTCCAGAAGCTAAATTTGTACTATATGACTTCAAACTAGTTGTATCACCAACAGGTTCAATAATATCAAATCTTGTAGAAGGATCATTCAAATAAAAATTTCTCAAGTTCAATGTTACTGGAGATTCATTGACTATATAAACTTCATTTATCGAATCTTGACATGCAATAACATTCTCAATCTTCATAACTTCAGGATTAAATCTAAATTTATCTATTATTCCTCTTCCTTTCAACGTTATACATCCTGAGGCATAGCAACCAGTTTGTGGAGTTTCTTGGAAACAAAGCTTGTCATAGTATAATGAATCAGTAATTGGTCTAAACCTAACTCTGACTTCTCTTTCTTCATTTGGAGGAATTGTTGCAAATCTACCCCCAGGGAAATAAAAGGCTTCTCCCCTACTAATACTAAAGCTTACAGTAAATTCATCTAATCCATTATTTCTAATTTTTATATTTTTCTCTAATTCTTGTCCAACAAAAATATTCCCATAATCAACAGTATCTACTGTAAAAGTCAAATCAGGATGAATAGATTTACCTTTAACAATAATTGGTTTTCTAAGAGTACATCCGCCTGCTTTGACTACTATAAATACTGTGTCTATAAAAGTGCCTGCTATCTTTGGCAAAAATCGAATTAGTTTGACTTGATAGCTTTTCTTTGGTTCTAATGTTTGAGGTTGAGATTTATTAAATCTAACAAATTCAAATTGGTTGGGTACTTCTACATCAGTTATTATTATGTTTTGACTAGACAGGTTCTCCCAATAAAATAAGGTTTCATCTGATGGAAAGTCTTTACAAATAGTTCCGAAATCTATTGAATCAAGTTGCTCGTCTTTTGTTCCAAATTTCACCAAACTAATTATATTCTCTACAGCACCAGTTAACGGAATTATTCCTGCACCGGCACATTGGTCAGTAGATTGTATTCTTAGTGTATCATAGAAAATATTAGCTACACTTCCAGATTTGAATCTAACTACTATATTTGTACTTTCACCTGGCGATAAAGTAACAGGGAATGTAGGAGAAACTATTGAGTAATATTGAGGTAAATTAAAATTACCTCCTGTAATAGTAACTGACTTTTGAGCACCAAAAGAAGCTGTGTTATTAGTTACTTTTAGATTAATATCTTTATAAGGCTCCTCAATACAAAAAGCCTTCAAAATACCAAAACCGAGTGTATCAGCATTATATTTTAACTCAGTTTCTCTTGTTATTGACCATTGTCTTTTATTTCCAGCTAATAAATCGTAACCGCAGACATCATCCCTAATAAGTCTAATTTGAGGTTTAATAGTACCAATAAAATCGCTATCTACATAAAATTCGTATGTGACAGGAGTATTGGGAGGTAATGTCAAATAACTACCAGAATAATCAAAATATTGTCTAAATTCAGGTGTTATCCATATATACGCCCTTGAACCACACAGTGACGTATCAGTAACAGTAATGGAGTATTTTTTTCTAGTTGTACATCTAATTGTATCTTTTAGAACAGGTTCTGAAACAATGAAAGGACGATATTCAGGTCTGTCATTCTTTGAAAGTGTAAAGGTTAATCCAGAAAGCAAATTTGCCGTATTATTAGTTGTAGCATCACAAGGAGAATATTTTCCTGGGTCTTCATTACATCTAAAATATGCAATTAGTCCAGCTTCGTTACCATTTCTCCTTTTGTCTTTCTCACAAATAATTTCTGACATCGGAAGAGCTCTATTCCATATTTTAATCTCATCCATAATACCACGGAAAGTGCGATAGCTATTATTATTAGTAAGCTCATTTGCTCTACCAAACTGGGTATCATTACTGTTCTTTTTCAAAGTACTAATTGGATATGTAGGATTCGTAGCTTCTGCTAATAAAACTCCATCTAAATATATTAATGCTTTGTTAAGTGTTCCATCGAATACTGCTGCTAAATGATGCCATTCTCCATTTATAGTCACAGGATTCGATTGAGCAATTGTATTGTCTACATCTTTAAGTTCACTAGTTGGGTGACTAATTTCAAATACTATCCTATTACTTGGGTCATAGTAAAGTTGCCATACATCTGATTTATCAACAGTTGGTCCCCACTTACCCGCAAAGTAATTTCTCTTCCCTATTTCAAGATTTGGTTTAATCCACATTTCAACAGTCATTGCGTTTGAAAGACTATTTAACGTGGCGTTATTATTCAAATTCATGAAGTGTGCGGATTGTCCTTTATTATTAATGAAGTCAAGGCCATTACCAATACATCTTGTTAAAGGCCACTGATTACAAGCCTGTGCATTAAGCAAGTAAGGCAATACAAATAATATAATTACAGCGAATATGTGAGTTTTTTTTATCATTTCAATATATTTAGAGGTGCGCTATACCTTTTATTTTCAATAGTTAAAGTAACCATATAATGTCCAGTTCTTAGGCCACTAAATTCAAATTTATTAGGGCCATTGTAAAGCATTCCATTATATATGTGTTTTACAAGCCGACCATCGGTAGCATAAACTTTTATATCACCTTGAACAGATTGTTTCAAATCAAATCTAATGTTGCATACACTTGACTGAAAAACAGGATTAGGATAAAGTTCTATACCTGGTCGTCCATTAGAATATACATAATCTTGAACTCCTGTTTTTACTCTTGGTTTTAAAATACCCATAGGTAAAATTGGTTCACCAAATATATCCTCTGTATCTGATTCAGAAGCACCAAACCAAGTTTCTAAAAAATCAGTATAAAGTCTTCTGAAATCGAATTGGAACCTAGGGTTACCATTATTATCTAAATCAGAAAGTTTTGGAGGGTCACCTGCTCTACCAAAGTTAATACTATCATCATGTGCAAACATAAACATAACATTACTAGAACCATGATCTGAGCCTCTACTACCATTATCATAAGCTCTTCGTCCAAACTCAGAGGTAGTTAGGCCGGCTACTCGTTTAGAAAATCCTTGTATAGTTGCATCTTTCATAAATAAAGAAATTGCAGAAGCTAGTTGGTTTAGTAATATTGGGTGTTGACCTGAAAGTGGTTCATTCATTTGTTGAACATGAGAATCAAAACTACTTAATCTAAGATGATAAACTTTAGTTTTTAATCCACCAGAGATTAATTTAGAAATTAATCCCATTTTCGAGGCTAAACCAGATGTGGGGTATTTTACTGCATTTATTCCTTTATCAAAAGCCAGTTTTACTTCTTGTGAATAAATCTCAGATTGCTCTGCAATAGTATGAATAAAGTTAAATTCCTTTTCAAAATTAGTATCACCTTGAAGCTTATTCTCAAAAGGAGTTAGTCCTTTACCTAGATTATAGAAACTATTAGGATCAGTTAGAGCTATCCCCATGTGACCTTTCTCACTTCTGAACTCTAGTGGAACTTCACCACCAATTGAAATACCTAATGGATGTTCTGGAATCTCAAATGGATAATTATCTAATTTCGATGCAAAATATCTTCCGAGCCAACCATCAAGTAGTTTAATACTAGGGTCTGTATTAACAATTCCACTTGACCAAATATCAGATGATCTAAAATGTGACATTGTATAATTTTCATAACCTACATTTTCAACTATTGCAAGATTTCTATTCTGTAATAAACCTAGAAAACCATCATTGTCTACATTAGTTACAAGTGCCGGATGCAGATATAAATCTGAACTCTGGAATCTAATTGCATCTTCTTCTTTTAGTGCAATATTAGGTCTAAGATTATAGTATTCATCTTGTTGAATGGGGATTACAGTATTCAATCCATCATTACCCCCAAATAAATCAATAATAATCATTATACTGTCATCTTCCAAAAAATCATCAGCAGACTGTACTTTTGAATTTCTAACTGGACTTGCTTTTGATATATAAGGGTGTAAACTAAGAGCAGAACCAGTTGCTATCGTTGTAGCTATAAAATCTCTTCTTTTCATTTCATCACCTTATGATAAATGTATATCAGGAACTCTTATAAGCTCTTGAAAAAATGTGTTTAAAAATTTACCAATATCATCACTACTACTATTATAAGCTTGAGTCCAATTATTAGTATTTACATTAGATATACCTTCTATTCTATTTTTTAGAATAGTTATTCTTTCTGGAGTAACAGTCTTCGGCAACGTATATTCAATTAATTCTTTGAATACTATATCAAAATTTGAAGGACTTGGAAATTCTGATAAAAAAATCATCCAAGCTGCATTTGTTTTATTACCTATCAAATTCTTTAAATGATTAACTCTTCGAGGATATGTTTTAGTTGATATCCAACTTCTATATCCACTCCAACCACTTACGTTTGGAGGGTCATATATAACTTGCTCCAAATCATCCAAAGCTGCAGATGAATTTGTATAATTTACTTTAAGTAATTTTTCCAAATTTGTAATTAGTTCAACAGGTTGTTTTATTTGAACACCAATGTTGGCTTTCTCGTAGAAATGTTTGCTTTTGAATAGCTTTCTGAAGACAGGTAACAGTTCAAAGTTATTAGCTATAAACTCAGTTGCTAATTCATTTATAAATAACTGATCGTATTTACTTGGATTACTATAAACGAAATGACTATATATTTTTGTGCAGATAAACCTAGCAATAGGTTCAGGTCTTCTCCTAAACAATATATCTATTAACCCATATACTTCACCTTCTCTCACTTTATCCAATGTATTATCTTCTTCTGCTCTAGCTGCAATTGTTTCACCCATAATTTGTTTTGAATCCAAATCATGATCTTTAGCAGAAAAATAAGTATCGAAAAATTCAAAAGGCTTAGGATCTTGTCTATGAGCTGATACTCTCCATCCTGTTAATGCTCTTGCAGCTTCTCTGATATCTCCTTCACTATAATTACCAATTCCCATGGTAAATAATTCCATCATTTCTCTAGCATAGTTCTCATTTGGATTCTTTCCAGAACTCAGGTTTAGACTTTGATAAAGGAGGTAGGCACCATCTAAGGTCATCTCTTCAACAAACTTCTTAAAATTACCTAATCTGTGTTTCCGAATAGATTGATTACTTCTATAAATAATAGGAGGTGGAATATACCCTTGAGTATCATAAGAAAACTCAATACACCAGTGTGTATGCCAGAAGAAAGTTAATCTTTCTGTAACTATCTTATTATTATCAGTAATAATATCAGTTGACATTAAATTAATCCACCAATCTACAAATTGTGCATATCTTGTTTGATGTATTGCCTCGATTGTACTTCTAATAGTTACATATACTTTAGATGGATCTTCTTCAACAGTATTTATCCAATTTAAAGTTTCAGAGCCGTCAGGTAATCTATTAGAATTCTGAGGAAGATAATCTAAACCGTCACCTAATAATTCATCGACAACTTCAGATATCGGTCTGTCTTTAATTAGATTAACTTCATTAGGCGTAGGGCCAAAAGTAATTCGCCTTAGTAAATGCTTTGCTTTATCTTCTGTTAAGTTTCCTTCCTCTTCATCTAATGTCAGAGTAACTTGACTTAGTTGATTATATCTTTCCATATCTGGACTCAACATAATTGTTTCATCTAACTCATTTAATATAATCTTTTTCATAACCGACTCATAAGTATCATTATTATAAAATTGCTGTTAATACTAACCCAATTGTAAGTAGTAAACCGAACTGCATGTGTAATTGTGCTGTTCTAATGTCCATCATTGCAACTGCCTCTGGGTTATTAACCTCAGCAATTGATATGTCTTTAATATTTTTTAATGCAACGGGTAATGAAATTATTATTAGTAAAGTCCAAAAATGAAGTAGTCCTGTTAACACCATAATAATAACACTTAAATAAGCTCCAAAAACTAAAAAATAATATTCCTTTTTGGCTGCATTAATTCCTAATATTGTTGCAAATGTTTTTACTTTTGCTTCTGTATCGTGTTTTATATCTCTTATATTATTAGCATTCAAGATAGCCGTAACTAAAAAACCGATCGGTAATGATACAATTGCTACATTCCAATCGAAAACTCCTGTTAATGAAAAGAAAGTACCAACAACCATAAATGGTCCCATTAGAAAGAAAACTAGTATATCACCCATTGCTATATATTTATATCCAATTGGTTTTCCAGTATAAAATATACCTCCTGCTATGCCTATTAGTCCTAAATATAAAATTGGCAAACCATGCACATAAACCAAAATCATACCCAAAAGAAATCCTAAAGCAAATGAAATATAACCTGCTCTTAGTACAGTTTTAGGCGAAAGTAATTCTTCGACCAAAACCTTACTAGAGCCGAATGTTTCTTTTTTATCAACTCCCTTTTTAAGGTCGAAATACTCGCTTACTAAATTTGTACCTGCGTGTAGTAAAATACTTGCTATCAGTATTACAGGGAAAAGATACCAAAGTATTTCTCCTTCGAAATAAGCTAATGCAAACATTGCACCTACTAATACAGGAACTACAGAGGCAGAAAAGGAAAAAGGTCTTACAGCTTGCATCATTAATGAAGCTTTCGATCTACTTTGAACTGTTGTCATATTAACTCTCCTTAATTTATTTTAATTGGTGTTTTAACTTCTATTAATACTGTTCTACAATAGAATCTACCTTCTGGTGTAGAATTATCAAATTTTGGATTCTCAGAACCTATACCCATCACTTTATTGAACTTCACATCAGGTAATAAAGTATTGATATATAATGCAACATTATCTGCTCTTTTTTGGGAAAGATCTTTATTATATAATCTTTCACCGAGAAAATCAGTAGAGCCAATTATGTCAATCTGTGAATCATTAGAAATATTATTTATTATAAACTTATCGATCATGTTTCTGTTTGCATCACTTATAACAGATTTATCAAAATCAAAAACTATTAGATTTAATCTACCTAATTCAAAATCATTATTCTCTTTCTCTACATTAAAAGGAATTTTTTTGGTTTCAATTCTTCCATCGTGTTTAGTAACTAGTAATTCTAATTGAAGATTATCAATATCTGACTCTGCTATTTTACTTGTTAATTTATTATCAAGATTAATAGTGTAATTATTTGGGATAGCAGATTGTTTAGACTCTGTATATAACTGATTATTATTGTCTTCTATAATTATTGTGTAATCTTTAATTGCATCAGATTTTGTATCCAAATCTACATTCAATTTATTCTTATCAGTAGCATATTCCATAAACTGAGAATGAACTATAGGTTTGAGAAGGCTAATATCATCAGGTAACAGCTCTACCCTTCTGTTCTCAGCCAATCCTTCTAAATAGCTAGAACTAGTAGGTTGGTCAGGAATATCTTCAGTTTCTATCATTAGTTTTTGTGGACTAATACCCCATTTACTTATTAGATACTCTTTTACTGTATTTGCCCTATTATATGCTAGAGTTTTTCTATCATTAATTGAAGTTAGTTCTCTACCATCAGTGAAACCCTTAATAGTTAAACCACCATCAGATACTTTCAGTCTATGCCCTATTATATCAATTAATCTTTCATATATCCTCAATGAATTTTTCTCTAATAGCTGCTCTGAGAAATTCTTTGTATCACCTTTATAATAATACTTATTAGACAATTGATACGATGTACTATCGAAGAAAATATATGGTAATATTGGATAAGTCTGTGTAACTACAGTTTGAGTTATTTTTAAATTATCTATACCTATATTATTTATAGAATTTATTTCAGCTGGTTCTTCAATTTTTTCAGTTATCAAAGGTGCTTCAATTTGTTTGATAGTGTCTTGTTGAATTTCTTTTACTAATTCTTTAGTTGGAGAATTTAATCTAACTGAAATAGTAGCTCCTGCTCTGAATAAAGTTGTAAACCAATCAATATCTTTCATTGATGAATTAATTGGGTATCTATAACTCAACTCAGGTGATAGAGTAATAGTCTCAGTTAAGTCAATATCACCAATGAGTGAACCTGATAAACCTTGAGAAACTGTAAGATTATTAAAATCTCCTTCAGACACTGTTTCTATAGAATTTCCATTTATTTGTACACCAGAGGGATCTATTATATGTCTAGTTTGAGTATATTTCTTTGTAATTGAAGCATCAGAAAAATCATATCCAACTCTCAAAGCAATTGGTATATTGGAAACAGGTCTAATTTTGAATCCTAAATCAAAAACGAAGTAATTTAAAGTAGCTTCTAAATCGTTTTGTACCGTAGCTTTTTCATAATCTTGTGTTAACGAATTAAATACTTCATAATCGTTAGTGTTAACAGTCAAATTAGCAGGTCTCGAATCAAAAAGAAATCTAATATCTGCAGATATAAACTTAGGTAAAAACTCATAATTAAGTGACAGTCCAGTGTAAAAACTAGCTGCATAACCATCATTAAATTCTCCACAGCAAGTGTCACCATTTACTATAGGGAGCATTGTTTCATTTTGAATATAATTACCACCTAATAAGACCCCTAACCTCAAAGGTTTGTCAGTCTCAGATGATATTAATATTAATGGTGTTAATAGAATGAGTAAAAGTTTATACAAATATTCCTCTTTTTATATTGTAATAAACAACGAAACTAAAATTCGTTACATTTTTGTTTAACTTTTTTTAGTGTTATTTTTGTTCCAAAATATAAAGTAATTATCAAATACCAAAGGAATTCTAAATGAAAAGACTATTATTTTCCATTTTTTTATTAACATTTGTAAATTTACATCTCATTTTGGTTTCAGCAGAAAAGGAGAAAATTGAAGATATTAATAATTCATCAACTTATTCTGGATTAAAATTTAGATCAATAGGACCAGCAATAGCCTCTGGTAGAGTTATAGATTTAGCATTTAATAAAAACAATTTTGATGAATTTTACGTTGCAGTTGCGTCAGGTGGAGTTTGGAAAACGACAAATCATGGTACTACTTTCTCACCAATATTCGATAATGAAAATTCTTATTCAATAGGATGTATCTCAATAGACCCTAATAATTCAAATATAGTTTGGGTTGGTTCAGGTGAGAAAAATTCACAAAGAAGTGTTTCCTATGGCGATGGTGTATATAAGTCTGAAGATGGTGGTCAAAGTTGGAAAAATGTTGGTTTAAAAAACTCTGAACACATTGGTAAAATAATAATAGACCCTAATAATTCAAATATAGTTTGGGTTGCTGCACAAGGTCCTTTATGGAAAGAAGGTGGTGATAGAGGTTTGTATAAAACTACTGATGGTGGAAAGACTTGGGAGAAATCATTAGAAATTTCTGAAAATACGGGTGTTTCAGATATAGTAATGGATCCAAGAGATTCAAAAGTACTCTATGCTTCAGCATATCAAAGAAGAAGACATGTTTGGACATTAATAAATGGTGGTCCCGAAGGTGCATTATATAAAACAGTAGATGGTGGAAAGACTTGGGAGAAATTAACAAAAGGTTTACCAACAGGAGATATTGGTAGAATAGGTTTAGCTATTTCAAATGTTGACCCTGATTATGTATATTCAATAATAGAAGCAACAGAAAGTAATGGTGGTTTCTTCAAATCAACAGATAGAGGTGCTTCATGGTCAAAACAAAGCGACCATGTTTCTGGGAGCCCTCAGTATTATCAAAATATCGTGACTCATCCTCATAATAAGGATATCGTTTACTCACTTAGCACTTATACTCAAGTTACTTACGATGGCGGAAAGACCTTTAGTACTTTGCCTTTGAGTGAAAAACATGTAGATGATCATGCAATTTGGATTAATCCTGATAATCCTGAAAATATGTTTATTGGTTGTGATGGTGGTTTATACGAAACTTATGATGGTGCTAATAATTGGAGATTTTTTGAAAACTTACCAATTACACAATTCTATAGGGTTTCTGTCGATAATGATTATCCGTTCTATAATGTATATGGAGGAACACAAGATAATAATACTTTAGGTGGCCCTTCTAGAACATTATCTGATAATGGAATAAAGAATGAAGATTGGATATTTACAATTGGTGGAGATGGTTTTAAAACAGTTATTGACCCCAAAGACCCTAATATTGTATATTCTCAACCACAATACGGTTTTTTAGTCCGTTATGATAAAAAAAGTGGTGAATTCACAGGTATTCAACCAGAACCTGAAAAAGATGAAATACTTAAATGGAATTGGAATTCTCCAGTTATAATTAGTCCTCACGATCATAAAACGCTTTACTTTGCAGCTAATAAATTATTTAAATCTACTGATAGAGGTGATTCTTGGACAAAGATTAGTGAAGATATGACTAGAAAAATAGATAGAAATAAACTTAAAGTAATGGGTAAGGTTTGGCCACCAGAAGCAGTTGCAAAGAATCAATCTACTTCGGTTTATGGAAATATAGTTTCACTTGACGAATCTCCATTGGAAAAAGGTCTGCTTTACATAGGTACAGATGATGGATTAATCCAAGTTTCTAAAGATGATGGTAAAAGTTGGAACAAAGTTGCAACTTTTACATCAATTCCAGAGACCACTTATGTATCAGATATAACTGCATCGCTTCATAATGAAAATGTAGTTTATGCTACTTTCGATAATAGAAAAAATGGAGATTTCAAACCTTATATAATAATGAGTAAAGATATGGGAAGTAGCTGGACTAGTATATCTGGTAATCTACCAGAGAATCTACCAGTTCATTCTATTGTTCAAGATCATATAGACAAGGATCTATTATTTATTGGTACAGAATTCGGAGTTTATTTTACAAAAGATAACGGAAAAAACTGGGTCAAATTCTCTAATGGATTACCAACTATAAGTATAAGAGAAATTGACGTACAAAGAAGAGAAAATGATTTAGCAATAGCGAGTTTTGGCAGAGGGTTTTATATTCTTGATAACTATTCACCTATTCGTGAAGTTAATAAAGAGATACTAGAGAAAGAAGCTCATATATTCAAAGTTAAAGATGCCTTAATGTTTATTGAAGACCGTTCAAAAGGTAGAAACAGCTTAGGCAAGACCTATTATAGAGCTGAAAATCCAGAATTTGGAGTTAATATTACATATTATTTGAAAGAAGGATATGAGACTTTAAAATCTAAAAGATTAAAAGATGATAAGGATAAAAAGGAAAATTATAATTATCCTAGTTTTGATCAACTTGAGAAAGAAGATATTGAAGAGTCACCATATTTACTCTTCACATTCAAAGATATGAGTGGCAATGTAGTAAGAAGATTAAAAAAATCAATGACGAAAGGAATTAACAGATTAACATGGAATCTTAGATATGCTGATACAGCACCTCTTGCTACTAACAGTACTTCAGAAAAATATTCAGGAATGCCTGTACTACCTGGAGACTACACAGTAGAACTACATAAAGTTCATAATGGATTAATAACAGAATTAGTTAGTCCGGTTAAATTCACAGCAAAAACCATTGATAACAGATCACTACCTGCAGAGAATAATAATGATTTGGTAGAAATGCAAAAGAACGCATTTGAAATTAGAAGAGTACTCATAGGAGCAGATAAGTATCTTGAAGAAGCATCTTCACAGCTTAACTTGCTACATAATACAATAATAAATTACGTTAATTCAGATTTGAGAAACTTAGAAAAAATCAAAAATACTGAAGATAGAATTTATGAAATTAAGAAAGTACTTAATGGAAATTCATCATTACAGAAAAGATCTAGTGCCTTTGTACCAGGTCTAAATGATAGGTTAGGTAATTTACTTTATAGCTTCTGGTACTCAAGTTCATCACCAACTAAAACACAATTAAAGACTATCGCAATTATTAGGGATGAATTTAAGAATATTGAAACAGAAATGAATAATATAGATAATACGATTCAAATGATAACTAAAGATTTGGAAAGTAAGTATTCTCCATGGTTACCAGGGAGAGTGCCTAAATTGAAATAAGTTTCAGTTTTTTTATAATGACCAAACATCAAAAGATGTGGCTATTGCAAGCATAACAAAAGCGAATAAGAATAAAATTACCATTAGCGGAAGTATCCATTTTAACCAAGTGTTATAAGGTACTTTCGCTATTTCTAATATCCCCATTGTAACGCCTGAGGTAGGAATTATGAAATTTGTAATTCCGTCACCAAATTGGTAAGCTAATACAGATGTCTGTCTAGAAATACCTAATACATCAGATAAAGGTGCCATAATCGGCATTGTTAAAGCAGCTTGTCCTGAACCAGAGGGTACAATAAAATTCAATGCACTCTGCATTAAGAACATAATTTCAACACTAATTACTTTAGGCAAACCTTCTGCAAGATTAGCTATATTGAATAGCATCGTATCGATAATCATACCATTTTCAGCTATTATAAGTGCTCCTTTAGCTAGTCCTATAAGTATAGCTGGAACTATCATATCTTTAGCACCATCTAAAAATGAAGCAATTATTTCATCTGGATTCAATCTATAGATTATTGCTGAAAATAATCCTAAAGCCACGAATAAACCACTTATTTCAGCAATATACCAACTGTAATTAGTAACACCATATATTAGTACACCCAAAGAAAAGATTAAGCCAAGTATTATTATTTTTCTTTTCAAATTAAATACCATTTCTTCTTGAGTCAAACCTTTTAGTTTATCTCCGTATTCTATTTTACCAACAGCCGATTTACTAGGGTCTTTTCTAACTTTTTCAGCATAACGATAAACGAAAATTATTGCGAGTGATGTCATAGTAAACCATACTATTAATCTATAGATTATTCCACTAAATAAAGGATCTATACCGGCTATACCCTGAGCAATCCCAACAGTGAATGGGTTCATAAATGCTCCTGCAAAACCTACTCCTGCACCTATAAAAGGTATAGCAATCCCTACAATGGGGTCATAACCTAGTGCAATAGCTAAAGGTATTGTCACCATCAAAAATACGAGTACTTCCTCTGCCATTCCAAATGTGGCTCCACCAATAGAAAATAATAACATCAATATCGGTATTACCAAATGCCTTAGTGCTTCTTTCTTTTTAGTCATTTCTATTACTTGATATAAACCTGCATTAATGGCACCAGTTCTATTTATAATCGAAAATGCACCACCTACTAGGAATACGAATGCAATGATATCTGCGGCTGAAACAAAACCTTCAAGTGGTGCTAAAAATAGTTCTAAACCTTGATGGTTTGGTTCAACTTCTCTATAAGAATCAGGAATAACTACATTTTTAGTCATACCACTTACTTCTATTGTCTTTGTATCGTATTTACCTGCAGGTATTATCCATGTCATAATAACTAACGATACAAGTACAATTGAAACTAATAATAATGAATGTGGAAACTTTTTTACTTTCACTAATTTAATCCTTTTAATGTCTGTTGAATTTCTTCTTTACTTACAAATTTAGCATTTTTATTCATTGGAACTGTGAACTTAAATGTAGCACCTTGACCATAGATACTTTCTACCCATATATCTCCCCTGTTTATATTTACAAACTCTTTACAAAGTAATAAACCCAAACCAGTTCCCGATTCCTTCATAGTTCCAGGAGTTGATATCTGTTCTTCAATTTTAAATAACTTTTCTAAAGACTTCTCTGGTATTCCGATACCATTATCTTTTATTTCTATTATGGCATATTCATTAACTATATAAAAAGAAAGTTCTATGGTTCCGTTCTCGTTGCTGAATTTAATTGAATTGGATAATAGATTTCTTACAACTGTTTCAATCATGTTCCTATCAGCATACACTTTATAAGGTGTATTAATATTATTTATAATACCAACATTCTTATTTTCAGCAGAACCAAAACTTAAATCAACAACATCTTTTATGATTTCACCAACATTTATATCATCTGGTTCATAGTTCATTGATTTACTCTGAGCCATAGCCCAATGAAGCAAATTCTCTAATAAATCATATGCATGATTTGAAGTTTTGTAAATTCCTTTAAGGTGATCTTTCTTTTTATCATCGTTTAGATTATCGAAATAATTAAGCATCAGATCAGCACTAAATCCAATCGAATGCATAGGGTTCTTCAAATCGTGTGCAATAATAGATATAAATTTATCTTTTGTTGTATTTGAGTGCCGGAGAGTTGATTCACTCTTACGCAAGTTTTCATTTAATTCGAGCAACCTTGCATTTTGCCCCTCGATTGTAATATTACTCACAACTAATACATTAGTAGCTCTCTTTCTGAAATAGAATAATACCATTAGAACTACAATTACTAATAATGAAAATAATGAAGTTAGAATGAAAGATTGTCTTTCTAACTCAGCTTTTTCTCGTTGTAATCTATTTGCTGTTTTTAGTGCTTCATTTTCTTGATTTCTTTTTTCCATCTCATATACAGTTTGGAACTCAACCAATTTGTCTGTCATTTCTAAGTTGATAAGTGAATCAGACATGTTTTTAAAGTTTTGATACGTGTTTAATGCAGACTCAAATCTATTGAACTTTTTATAGAGTTCATATAATAAGTAGATAGAATTCTTCTCATCATTTGAATTCTCTTCCTTTTTTGCTATTTCTATAGCTTTTAATAGATATTTTTCAGCTTCTTCGAACTTATTTAATTTAGAGTATATCTCAGAAAAGGATGTAAGAGTATAGAATTCATAATTATCGAGACCGATTTTGTTGATTATAGCCTCACTTTTCTTAATAATATCTAAGGATTTCTCAACTGAACCTAATGACTTATAGTTTAACGCCATGTTATTATATATTATAGACTTTCCTTTTAAACTTGCTTCATCATTTGCATTACCTATCAAATCTAATGCTTGGTTATAATAATCAAGAGATTTATTATAATTGTTTTTCATATAGTAAACTAAACCAATTTTCAAATAGTACTGAGCTATTATTGATTTTTTAGATTTACTATCTAAATTCTTTTGGTTCTCAAAAATACTTAACGCTCTTCGATGATAATCAAGGGCCTTATCAAATTGCCCCATCGCTGTATATACTTTTGCTAATTGATCTAGAAAATCATCATTCAATGGGTTAATATTATACTTTCTTCTGAGTTCTAACTCTTGAAAATAATAATTAAGTGCTTTCTCGTACTTTCCCATTTGAAAATATGAATTACCAATATAATTGAGATATGATATTTTTTCCTTTTCCAAATTCATAATACTATATAATTCTACTACTTTTAAACTATGCAGTATTACTTTCTGATATCTATTTAGTTTTAGATTAAGAAATGCAATCCTTTGTGAAAGAAAAAGTAAATAATCATAATCATAATTAATATCTTCAGCAATTTTCAGGGCCTTTTCATAATAAACTTGAGCAGATTGGGGGTTTACATCTCTATATAAATCGCCAAGCTGAAGATATGTTTTGAATCTATAGTCAAGATTCTCTTTACCATCTAAGTTTATCAATGCATTGAAATAATGTGTTCTAGCACTATCTATAGAATGTTGTATTGTAGATAAATTTAATTGAAATATAAAACCAATCCTGAACTCAGACTTTATAATTTTTAAAGTATCTTTCGATTGAACTGAATAATTCAATACTTGATATAAGAAATTAGTAGCTTTTTTGGTATCAATTTTGCTGTAATATTGCGATAAGTCTGTGAGAATATCTATTTTCAGATTTGTTGGGAATTTATTTATGTTTTGTTCATAATAATCAATAGAATCAGAGGGAATTGAAGAAGATAATTTTCCATTTAATAGTATTATAAAAAAAGGAATTAGCAGAAAATAAATTTTTGTTAATTTTATGTGGTTAATATTGTCCATTCCAAACATCTATTTATTACTTTTGTTTAATCTTTGAATCATAAATAAATTTTTTTAAATTTTCCATATTTCCTTTCTCATTTCTTTAATATATATAAAGTTACTTGTTAATTCAATAATTATTATTTTTTTTTGGCATAAATATCGTTGCTATTAAATTAAAATTAACAAGAAAAATATTAATAATTATAATTTATAGGTGATTTAGATGGAAATTTTATTAGCAATCGTTTGGTATCTTGCATTAATTATGCCTGGCAACTATTATACAATGGACAATATATATGACATTGGACTAAACAATCGTACATCAGTTGAATATGTAGCAAACAATAATTTATCTCAAGCTATGGATTTTTATAATACATACGATCCTGAAGCTAATGGTGTTGGATTACCTGCATACTGGGATAAAGAACCAGTTGACCATACAGATGAATCTTTAAATAATCCTTGGGATGATGATATTAGAAGAGATCCTAATGATACAACTAAGCGACTTAAGAATAAAAAATAAAGATAGATAGAAAATTTAAAAAAGCTGTTCACAAAATGAACAGCTTTTTTTTTATTTAAAATACTTTGAATTGACAATTAACATTCCAAATGACTCACCATCTTCTTTTCCCAAATGCTTGTGATGTGAATAATGAGCTTTTCTAAGAACTGATAGATAACGGCTATTGGTACTCTTAAACCACTTCAATCTTTTGTGAATAAAGACTTCGTGAACTAAAAAATAAGCAATGCCATAGACAAGAATCCCCAATCCGATTGAGAATAATACATAGGAAGTGTATTCCGCTCCTAAAGCAAATAAAGTAATGCTTGGTATAGCGAATATAATAAAGAAAACGTCATTTTTCTCAAAAAAGCCATGTTCCTTTTGGTGATGATCTTTATGTAAAACCCATAAGAAACCATGCATAATATATTTATGAGTAAACCATGCTACAAATTCCATGAAAAGGAATGTTGCAACTACTAGCGATAAAGAAATAAATATTTCCATGTTATAATCTATTTATTGATATGTTAAATTTAGCTTTAGGTAATAAAAGCAATTTATGAAAATTTGATACTCGAACTCTTTTCTTCATAAGCTTTTTAATAGGAGAAGACTTTATTTTTCTTAATAGAACTAAATAATATAAATATGCAGTATAAACCCCATATTTAGAATTTTTCGGAAGTTTTGAAATCCCTATCAATGCATAATCAAAATCAGCTTCTATATCTGCTTCAATTATCTTTTTTGAGGCATCGTTTAGATTATTTAACTCAATATTAGGGAAGTAAGATCTTCCTAAATCATTAATATCATCTTTTAAATCACGTATGAAATTAACTTTTTGAAAAGCTGAACCTAAACTGATAGCATGTGGTAGAAGTGCCTCATATAGCTTTTTATTTCCTTCGACATATACTTGTAAACACATGAGCCCTACAACTTGAGCAGAACCATATATGTATTTTTCAAAGTTATCTTTATCATAATTAATTTTTTTCAAGTCCATTCTCATACTTTCTAAAAAAGCATCGATGTGATTTATATCTAAATTATATTCATGTACAGTACGTTGGAAACTATGCAAAACAGGATTCATACTAATTCTATGCTCTATAGCTTCATAAGTATCTGCTTCAAACTTATTCAATAAGTATTCTTGTTCATGCTCATGAAAAGTATCTACTATTTCGTCTGCCAAACGAACAAAACCATATATTGAATAAATATGGTCTCTTATTTTCTTATCCAAAAGCATAATTCCAATTGAAAATGAAGTAGAATACTTTGTAGTAACTATTTTACTTGCTTTTAGACAAACCTCTGTATAAATATCTTTCATTGATCCTCTTTATGTAATAATTGAGCTGCTATTTTTCCAGACAAAATAGAAGGTGGTAAACCTGGCCCAGGAACTGTTAGCTGACCTGCATAATATAAGTTACGTATGTTATCATTTTTCATTTTAGGTTTTAAAAAACCAGTTTGAAGTAAAGTATTTGCTAATCCGTAAGCGTTCCCCTTATATGAATTATAATCACTTATGAAATCCTTTCTTGAAAATACTTTTTTATAAATAATATTCTCTTTAATATTTTGTCCAATCCTTTTTTCAATTCTATCTATAACCATTTCATAATAATTTTCTATAATTACTTCAGTTTCTTCTATCTCTGTTGAAAGTGGAATTAAAATAAATAAATTTTCACAATCTAAAGGAGCTGTCTCGTCTGTTTTTGAAGTTGCAGAAAGATAGAACAATGGCTCTTTCGGCCATTTATGTGTATCATATATATCTTCAGAATGTTGATCAAAATCAGTATCGAAGAAAAGATTGTGGTGTTCTATTCCTTTTATCGTTTTATTTATCCCTAAATAGAATAACAAACATGTTGGAGCAAAGACCCTGCTTTCCCAATACCTTTCATTATACTTACTGTAGTTGTCACCTAGTAATACTTGCTCAAAATGATGATAATCAGCTGTATTAATTACTGCATCAACTTCGTATTTATCTTTATTTGTTTTGACCTCTGATATTTCTCCATTCCTTATTATAACCTTTTCAACAGGTTGATTCAGTACTATTTTAACTCCTTGCTTTTCTGCAATACTTGTAAATGCCTTAGCAATCTCATACATTCCACCCATTGGATACCAAGTACCTAATTTTATATCAGCATAATTCATCATACTATACAATGCCGGAGTATTAGTGGGCTTTGCCCCTAAGAATAACACTGGAAATTCGAGTAATTGTCTTAATTTCTGATTCTTAAACTTTTTACCTATTGATGTAGATATGGAGCTAAGTAAATCCAATTTAAAGCTATTAACTATTAATTTTGGATCAAGATATTCAGTGATACTAAGTGAAGGTCTTTCTACAAATTCACCCATACCTACTTCATATTTTATTTTTGCATCATCTAGATATTTTTCAAGTTTATCACCACTCCCCTTTTCGATTGATTCGAATAATGACTTTAATTCATTATAATTTGCTGGGACATTGGTACTTGTATTATCATCCCAAAATATCTTGTATGATGGGTCAATTCTTTTCAACTTATAGAAATCTGAAGTTGTATGGCCAAAATCATTATAAAATTTTTCAAATATATCAGGCATCCAATACCAACTAGGTCCCATATCAAAAGTAAATCCATCTTCTTTGTGAAGTCTGATTCTACCCCCAGTATAGTTATTTTTTTCTAATAGAGTTACGTCATATCCAAATTGAGCTAGATATGATGCTGCTGATAAGCCTGATATACCAGCTCCAATTACTATTATTTTCTTTTTAATGATTTTCTTTAAGTTATTTTAAATTTCTTACCTATAAACTACAAAATGGTCTATAAATTGTGTCAAATTCTGAATTAGTATTAAGTTTTCTGTATAGTTAACACATAATTCATTTTTAATTCGTAATATAGTAAACATAAAACCAATTCAAAACAAATCATTACAATGACAAAACCACAAAAGATAAAAGATATAACTAACACTAAGTATTATTTCAATAGAGAACTTAGTCTGATTGAATTCAATAGAAGAGTTCTAAACGAAGCTAGATTAGAGTCTCATCCACTATTAGAACGAATTAAATTCTGTACAATATTTAGCTCTAACCTAGATGAATTTTTTATGATTCGAGTAGCTGGGTTAAAAAGTCAATTGTCTGCTGGAATTAATGATAGACTTTCCTATGATGGTAAAACTCCGCTGGAGCAATTAAAAGCTATTAGGAAAGCACTTGTACCATTATACAAGGAACAAGAAGATATACTACTAAATGATTTATTACCAAAGCTCAGAGAATATAATTTCAAATTATTTGAGACCAATGAACTAACTTCTGAAGATGATCAGTTTATAGAGAAATACTTTATAGAGAGAATATTACCAATATTAACACCATTAACAATTGATTCAGCTCATCCGTTTCCTAGATTAATTAATAGAACTTTGAACATTGCATTTGTACTAAGAGAAAAAGTACAAGATAAAAAGCATAGTAGGTTAGCTTTCTTACAGATTCCTAATATATTACCTAGGTTTATTAAACTCTCACATAAAGAGGGTAACCAGTTTATTTTAATAGAAAATATAATAATCAAATTCGCGCATGTATTATTCCCGGGAATGAAAATATCAACTGCTAATTGTTTTCGTGTAACTAGAGATGCAGATATAGAAATTGCAGAAGATGAAGCAGAAGATTTACTAATTGAGATAGAAGAATTAGTAAAGTCTCGCCGTTGGGGACGCGCAGCTGTAAGACTAGAAGCAAGTGGGAATATGCCTAGTTACTTAGTAGAAATGCTTCGTAAAACTCTTGATTTGCATAAAGATGATGTCTATATCTCAAATAGGCCTCTTAATTTACCAGACTTCTTTTTCTTAGATAAACTTGCTTTACATCAGATAAAAGATCCAACTTTTATAGGTAACACTCCTGCAGATTTACAATCAGAATCTTCATTCTTCGAGATTCTTAAGAAAAAAGATATATTTGTGCATCACCCTTTTGATTCATTTACTAATACTACTTCACGATTTATTGCCGAAGCAGCTACTGATCCTGATGTTGTTGCTATCAAAATCACACTTTATAGAACTGGTGGAAACTCAAATATTGTACAATCCCTTAAGAAAGCCGCTGAAAATGGCAAAGAAGTAACAGCTTTCGTGGAATTAAAGGCAAGGTTCGATGAAGCTAACAATATTATCTGGGCTAGAGAACTCGAGCAAGCCGGAGTTCATTGTGTTTACGGCATTATAGGACTTAAAACCCACTGTAAAGTTGCTATGGTTATTCGAAATGAATCCGATAAACTGAAGACTTACCTTCATTTCTCATCAGGAAATTACAATCAGAACACTGCTAAATTATATACGGATGTTGCAATGTTCACTTCTAAAGTTGAATACCAAAGCGACGCTGTTAATTTGTTCAATTACTTGACTGGATACAGTAATTACAACAAATGGGAGAGCTTACTCGTTGCTCCAAACTCATTAGAGGACGATTTATTAGAAAAAATAGAACGCGAAATGAAACTCTCTACACCCGAAAAGCCAGGTTTGATCTTTGCAAAGATGAATCAGATTGCTCATCGCAAAATCATCCAAGCTTTATATAAAGCATCCCAAGCAGGTGTCCAAATCAAGCTATTAGTTCGCGGCGTTTGTTGTCTTATGCCAGGAGTTCCGGGGCTAAGCGAGAATATCGAAGTCCGAAGTATTATCGGTCGTTTCCTAGAACACAGCAGAATCTTCTATTTTCAAAATGGCGATAATCCAGAGTACTATTTTGGTAGTGCTGATTGGATGACACGCAATTTGAACAAAAGAGTCGAGACAGTCGTTCCTGTTTACCAAACCAATATTAAAGAAAAGCTCCAAGAAATATTGGATATTTACTGGGCTGACAATACAAAATCTTGGAAACTAAAGCGAAATGGGAGCTATGAAGCCCTTTCTCCTAGTGACGGCAATCCCCCATTCTCAGCTCAAGACTATTACTTTAACCAAATTGTGAGTGAAAAGAAGTAGTAGTACTTATCATGTTTTAACTCTTAAATAATTTTAGAGTTATGTATAATCTATGACTAGGAATAAATCAAAAACGAAAAAAGCCGACTACAATCAAATGTAATCGGCTTTCTTGTTAATTGCTCCTGAACAGGGACTTGAACCCCGGACCCTCTGATTAACAGTCAGATGCTCTAACCAGCTGAGCTATTCAGGAATAATTTCAGTTACAAACTTAAGGACTTTTCGTTAACTTGCAAAACAATTTTTAAATTATTTTTATATTTTATTGATGAATGTTTCCACAAATGCTATTATCCTACGCACTATTAATTACTTAGAGTCAAGTAAAATTATTTACGCATATAGTAAAGAATATGGCAAACAAACATTAGTTGCTAAAGGTGCTTTGAGAGCAAAAAGCAAATTTGGATCATCATTAGAACTATGCTCTGAAGTTGAACTAAAGTATTATAAAAAGTCCAACAGAGAGATGCACAATTTAACTAACGCAGAGCTAATAAGGAAGAGTTTTATAGACAAATTACCCTTTGTTGATAAAATTCTTTGTTTGATGATGAGCGAATCAATATTCAAATTGGAAAAAGATGATAATCCTGATGAACTGTTTTATTTGACGGTTGAGCGATTAATTGATATAAGCTGCTCAGAGAACATTTTCAACCCTTCTATGTTCATTTACTCGCAAATTGAGTTAGCTAGCTCCATTGGCCACGCAATACACCTCAAATGGGATAATAGTAGTATTATAGACTATTCAGATGACAACGAAGTATTTCTTGATATTAGTAATTGTAAAATCTATTTGGACAATTATATAAGAGCTGAAAGAAGATTAAAATTCAAAATAGAAGAATTGAAAATAATAAAAGATATTGCAAGTGGAAATATAGAAGCTGAAATAAATATAAATAATTTAAAGAGAATAGTGTACTTTTTAGAAAACTATTTCTCTTTTCACAACGAAAGTAGATTTAGTTATAATTCATTTAGTTTAATTAATGTCTGAGAGATTTTTCCATCCCATAGAATGAAGTATCACTAACATCGAATAGAATCTCTCCTTTAACCTCGTACCCTCGTTTTTTATAAAATCCTACTACCTCACTGTATCCTTTGAACGCACCTAGACGAATAGAGTCTATTCCGTCATTCTTTGCATTAATCTCAGAGAATTCCATTAATTTATTAGCGATTCCAAGACCTTGGAACTTTGGGTCAACAGCAAGTCTATGGACAAAATAGGCGGATTTATTTTTAGAGTTCCAATCAATAGTATCAAAATATTCATGATGTTGGATATCATAAGATACAATACCTCTCACAATATCGTCAATTAGATATACATATTGTGAATTACGTATAATATCTCTTCTATAAATAGCTTCTGTGGGATAACGTTCACTCCAATGTGAGAATCCTCGGGAAGTCATATACTCAATTATCTTAGAATTCAAATCAAGTATTTGAGGTAAATGATGCTTATTAGCTTTGATAATCATTTATTTTTCAGGATTGTTCCCATTCTTTGCTTTGTGTAACTCTTCTCTAAGAGTGATTAATTGCTTTCGCATATCATCTATCTCTTGTTTTCTGAGCTTTTCTTCAATGGCATTTCGCATTTGAATTTTTATTCTTGAAGCAAGTTCATTGGGTTTAACTGGTTTTTTGATAAAGTCATTTGCACCAGCTTTATAAGCTCTATCTATTGTGTCAGACTTAGTTTGAGCAGTCATAAATATAATAGGAATGTCGCTATATTGTTGGTTGCTCTTAACCGTTTCACAAAATGAGAAACCATTAATTTCTGGCATTACTATATCAAGTAATATTAGTTCAGGCTTGATAGTTCTGACAATTTCCAGTCCTTCAGATGCCGATTCGGCAGTAATAGAATGAAAGCCATGAATATCCAACATATCTTTGATTTGTTGAGTATTCATGACATTATCATCTACAATTAAAATTAAACCATTTGATTCAGTATTTTTCATTTTACCAATTTAATAAATGGTTTTGCCTTTACCAAGTACGATTTAAAATGGGACCAAAAATAGTTATCTGGTTTTTTTGTAACCAATCCATTCCATCAACTGCTGCCTTGGCTGCAGGGATAGTTGTAATACATAGTATTTTCTTCTGAAGAGCTGCTTCTCTAATAGATAAATCATCTTGATAAGCTTTACGTCCTAAAGGAGTATTTATAATTAAGTTTATATCACCACTTTGGATCTTCTCTACTACATTCGGGTTACCAGCACCAATTTTCGGTATCAGATTTGATTTTATTCCAGCAACTTGCAAAGCAGAATGAGTACCTAATGTAGCCCAAAGTTCATAACCTAATTCGATTAATCTTCT
This sequence comes from Ignavibacteriae bacterium HGW-Ignavibacteriae-4, assembly GCA_002839765.1. Taxonomy (GTDB): domain Bacteria; phylum Bacteroidota; class Ignavibacteria; order Kapaibacteriales; family UBA2268; genus PGYR01. The sequence goes on along the minus strand of PGYR01000001.1, from coordinate 82,422 downwards.
AGCTACTGGTAATACTTCTTGTTTATCAAAATCATTAACAGAGATAAAGACATTTCCAGATTTAGGTAAATGATTGCCAGCCGCTAGTTGAGATTTGACATAAGCCTCTCCAAAGAATTCACTTATTCCCATAACTTCACCTGTTGAACGCATCTCAGGTCCAAGTACAGTATCTACACCTGGGAATTTACTGAAAGAAAACACCGGACATTTTACCGTGTAGTGTCCCATAAATCCAGGGTTTGGCATTTTAATATCGCTGATTTTTTCACCTAACATAAGTTTAACAGCAACTTTAGTAAGTGCTATACCATTTGATTTTGATACGAATGGAACTGTTCTAGATGCTCTAGGATTTACCTCGATAACGAATACATTATCTCTATAAACTGCAAATTGGATATTAATGAATCCAATTATTTCTAATTTTTCAATGATTTTATATGTTGCGAATCTTATCTTATCAACAATATGTGGTTCAACTAAGTAAGTAGGTAAAACAGAAGAACTATCACCAGAGTGTACTCCAGCTTCTTCTATATGTTGCATAATACCTGCAATCACACCCGATTTACCATCACCTAATGCATCGACATCCACTTCGAAAGCATGTTCTAAGAATTTATCTATTAAAACTGGGTGATCTTCGTTGACTTTTGCAGCTTCTATTATGAAATGTTGCAAATCAACCTCATCATATACTACTGCCATACCTCTTCCACCGAGAACATACGATGGTCTAACAATTACAGGGAAGCCAATATTAAGAGCAATTTTTGTAGCTTCCTCTATTGAGTTAGCTGTTCCACCAGCCGGATATGCTATTTGTAGTTCGTCTAACATTTCAATAAAACGGCCTCTATCCTCTGCCCTATCAATGTTACTTTGGCTTGTACCAAGTATCTTGACTCCTGCATCCTCAAGTGCCTTAGAAAGCTTTAATGGGGTTTGCCCACCTAACTGTAGTATCACTCCATCTGGTTTTTCTAGATCGATTATATTCATCACATCTTCTAAAAAGACTGGCTCAAAATATAATTTATCAGAAGTATCATAATCGGTAGAAACCGTTTCAGGATTACAATTAATCATAATAGTTTCTATGCCCATATCCTTCAATATCATAGATGCTTGAGAAGCACAATAATCAAATTCAATTCCCTGACCAATTCTGAATGGTCCTCCACCTAATACTATGATTTTCTTTCTATCTGCTGAAAAACTCTCATTTTCTTTCATGTATGTTGAGTAATAATAAGGAGTATGTGCTTCAAATTCGGCTGCGCATGTATCTACTTTTTTATATGTAGGTAATACCTTTAATTCCTTTCGTTTAGCTCTAATTACTTCAGTATCTTTATTTAATAATCTGCCTATTTGAGAATCTGAGAAGCCATGTAGTTTATAACTTCTTAACGTATCTGCATCTAAATTTTCAAATGTATTCTCTGATATTTCTTTCTCAACTTCTACTATTTCAAGTATATTATCTAAGAACCAAGGGTCTATATTAGTGTGTTTTTGTATTTCTTCTAAACTCATCCCCCTTTTGAATGCTTCTTTAATGAAGAATGGTCTCATTGGAGTAGGGACAACCAGCTTATTTATTAAATACTCGTCATCGAATTTATCTAAACCTTTGTAATCAAGTCCATCAACTCCTATCTCTAAAGAACGGAATGCTTTCTGGAAAGCTTCCCTGAAGTTAGAACCAATCGACATAACTTCACCCACAGATTTCATCTGTGTAGTTAGATTCGATGGTACTTTAAACTTTTCAAAATCCCATCTAGGGATTTTTACAATTATGTAATCTAATGATGGTTCGAACGACACTGGAGTTGTTTTAGTAATCTCATTGTTAATCTCATCCAAAGTAAGACCAACTGCTAACTGAGCAGCAATTTTTGCTATTGGATAACCAGTTGCTTTAGAAACTAATGCTGAACTACGAGAAACTCGTGGATTCATTTCAATTACTCGTACTTCACCATTCGCTGGATTAACCCCGAACTGTATATTAGATCCACCAGTCGCAACTCCTACTTTTCTAATAATGGCAATTGAATAATCACGTAAAGTCTGATATTCTTCATCTGTCAGAGTTTGAGCTGGGGCAACTGTTATACTATCACCAGTGTGTACACCCATTGGGTCGAAATTCTCTACTGATGCTACTATAACTACGTTATCAGCTATATCTCGCATAACTTCAAATTCGTATTCTTTCCAACCGATTAAAGAACGTTCAACAAGAATCTCACTTATTGGTGATAAATCAAGCCCTTGTCTCGCTATTCTTTTAAAATCTTCCATATTCTCTGCGACACCGCCTCCTGTTCCACCTAAAGTGTATGAAGGTCGAACGATGATAGGAAAATCTAGGTGTTCTGCGAAAGCAATAGCATCTTCATAAGTGTTTATAATTTCACCTTCAGGTGAAAGCAAACCTATCTCATCCATAGCTTGTTTAAACTCTCGTCTTCCCTCGGCTATATTTATAGATTTTATATTTACGCCTAATAGCTCAATATTATATTTCTTTAATATACCCTCTTTCTCTAAGTCAAGAGCTGCATTTAACGCTGTCTGACCACCAACCGTAGGTAGTATCGCGTCGATTTTATCTCTTTGGATTATCTGTTCTATTATTCCATTGGTAATTGGTTCTATATAAGTTTTATTAGCTATCTCGGGGTCTGTCATTACAGTTGCAGGATTACTGTTTATAACTACCACATAGTAGCCTAATTTTTTCAGAGCTTTTACAGCTTGTGAACCAGAATAATCAAATTCTCCAGCTTGTCCTATTACAATAGGGCCTGCACCTATTACTAATATTCTTTTGATGTCTTGTCTTAACGGCATTATTTATCCTGTTTTGCTACTGTTTTATAAAAATCTTCAAATACTTTTTCGTTTGCTTCTCTTGGTCCAGGCGATGCTTCTGGGTGGAATTGAATACAGTTAATTGGTAAGTGTTTATGTTTCATTCCTTCAACTGTATGATCGTATAGATTTACCCATGTCATTTCCCAATCCTTGCTGGTGTCAAGACTCTCGTTAGATATTGCATAATTATGGTTTTGAGCAGTTATATATACTCTGCCATTGTCGAAATACTTTACTGGGTGATTGCCACCGTGGTGACCAAAAGGTAACTTAATCGTTTTCAGCCCGAAGGCCTGACCTATTAATTGATGACCGAAGCATATTGCTATTAAAGGAATATTATTCTCAGCAAATTGTTTAATAAATTTATCTATTCCTTTTACTATTCTCGGGTCACCCGGTCCATTTGATAGGAAAACTCCATCATAGTCTAAATTAGCAATATTAGCTTCAAAATTATCATCAAAGGGTACTAGATATATTTTATTAAATTTAAACTGTAAGTCTTTTATTATATTACGTTTGATTCCAAAATCAACTGCTATTATTTTTTCTTTAACTGAAGAATTTCCTTCAAATACTTGTACTTTATCAGAAATAACTTGTTTGTATAAATCAACATCTGAAATTGATGGTGATGCTTTTACTTGTTTTAGAAACTCAACTGGGTCAAGTACTTCTGTAGTTATCCCGCCTTTCATTGCTCCAAATTGTCTGATTACTTTAGTAAATGCTCTTGTATCTATTCTATCTATCCCAAAAGTATTAGTTTTTTCGAGATATGAAGCCAAGTCTATTTTTGAACGGTGATTACTAGCTATTCTTGAGTACTCACGTATTAAAATTCCCTCAGCTTGAATTTTTTCAGATTGGAAATCTTCATTTGTTATTCCGTAGTTACCGATCAAAGGGTTCGTAAAAAGTACAGTCTGACCTTTATAAGATGGGTCAGTTAATATTTCTTCGTAGCCAGTCATAGAAGTATTGAAAACAAACTCCGAGAAATTTGTACCTTCACTAGCAAATGCTCTACCATATTCGTAGTAGCCATTTTCTAACATTATCAATGCTTTTTTATTGTTTTTCATCTAGTTACGCTTTTAGTTTTTAAAAAAAAACCCGAAAGGCATCCACTTATTAGGTTGGATATCATTCGGGTAATAGGAAATATTTCCTTGGTGCATTCATTAAAATCAAAATTACTAAATTATTATTTAAAAATAGCATTGAATTTTGCACATTGTTTAAACAAGTTTCTAAATCTTAGTTTTGAATATTTATTCTATGAATTATTAATTATTTTTGTATTAAGCTATTTGATTAAACTTTACAGGTGTATCAATGAAAAAGTTATTAATTATATTAATAATATCAATTTCAACTCTAACAACTACTTATGCTCAATCTTGGGAAATATTTACAACAGAAAATTCAAACTTACCTGTAGATTATATTGACAATTTGGTAGTTGATTCGAATGATAATCTCTGGATTCATACCAAGAATTCTATTTTTATGTATAATCAAAGTCAAGATAGTTGGCACGAATTTAATCAAAGTAATTCAAATTTGACTTATGGGTTTACTCATATTAGTATTGGGAAAGATAGTTCAGTATATGTTTCAAGTAATCATATATTCGAATTCAAAGAGAATGTTATGAATTTTGAAATTGTAGAAGAAAACATAAAATGCGATAAATTTGTATTCGATGAGAATGGTGTTCTTTATTTTGTAAATCAAGTTAATGTTTATGCTAAAGAAGGTGATAAAGTAAAAGAGATATATAATGGTCAAGTCGGTGGACCAAATTATCCAACTGAATTATTGATTGATATAAATGAAAATTTATGGTTTGCTATAGACGGTTATACAAGTGCATTATATAGTTATGATGGATCTAAGTTAGATTCTCTTGACAGTTTATTCAAAGAAAACCCTCGAATTGGTATTAATTCAATTTCATTGGATATGAATAATAATATTTGGCTTGGAACTGGACTAGAATGTGTTTTACTAAATTACAATATACAAGACAGAAATTGGATTTACTTTGATAACAAAAATTCCCCATTAGGAAAAGAAAATATATTTTTGAAAGACTCTAAGGTTGATAAGAATAATAATGTTTGGACTATTACAGCTAAATTTAATGGTTCAACTCCAATTAGTCTTTACAAATATAATGGTACAGATTGGATAGAGTACAGTATTGATAATGCATTTAATATTTCAGGAAATGAATTACTAACTTTACTATCATTAGCCATTGACTCTAAAAACAATATATGGATTGGTACTAGTGAAGGACTAATCAAGTTCAACGAAACAACAACGAGTGTAGAAACGAACGAAAATGACCTAGTTAACATATACCCTAACCCAGCTAGCAATCAACTTACTATTGACCTACAAGGCAAGCAAGCTATCGGCTATGCTATCAGTGATATAAAAGGCAATATAGTAGAAAATAGAAAGGATAACTATTCGGGTCAAATGAATATAAATCTCAAATCTTATCCAACAGGCACCTATATACTAGAGCTGATACTAACCAACAATCAGAAAATCACTAACAAATTTGTGAAAGAATAACTCATCAAAGTCCAACTACAATCACATAAATTTTCAACTAATTATAGAAATGGTCATTAGCTTTACTAATTTTGTAATCTAAAGTTATATAATTAATTTAATATAGTTGAAAATGAAAATAGCAGTAGTTATGGGGGGCATCTCTCCCGAAAGAAACATCTCACTTTTTGGTGGTAAAGCAATATATAATGCACTAATCAGAAAAGGACATGAAGTAATTGCCGTTGATCCTGCCCAAGGAGTTAAAGGTGTATTCGATATCAATTCTTTAGAAATCAGTAACTCCCCTATTGGCATAGAAGAGCTAAGTAAATATGACAGACGTGAATTAATCAACTGTATTAATTCCGATATATTTGATGGTGTTGATTGTGTATTTTTATTACTCCATGGTGAAAATGGCGAAGATGGACTGGTACAATCACTTCTTGAATTAAGAGGAATACCTTATACTGGCTCTGGAGTCAAATCCTCTTCCCTATCAATGGATAAAATGACTAGTAAAATGCTATTTGCTCAAGCTGGTGTTCCTACCCCACCTTGGTCTGTTGTAGATAAGGATAGTATAGGTGATTTGGATTTGCTCGAGTCTATTAGACGTGAACTAGGAAGAGCAATCGTAGTAAAACCAATCAATCAAGGTTCGGCTGTAGGTGTTACAGTTATTCAAGATGGTAATCTAGATGATCTTTCAGAAGCGATCAAATTAGCTTCAGAATTCTCGCACGAGATATTATTAGAGACTTATATACCAGGTAAAGAGATAACTGTTGCAATATTAGACCACGAAGCACTTCCAGTGATTGAAATTAAACCCGATGAGGGATATTATGATTTCATTCATAAATATACGAAAGGGAAAACAGAGTATATTTGCCCAGCGGAACTAGAAGATCATGTATTTGCATTTTCACAAAGTATTTCATTGGATGCAGCCGCTGCTTGCGGTATAAGTGATTATTGCCGTGTAGATTTGAGAGTTACGCCTGAAGGTCAGATTTTCTGTCTAGAAGTTAACACGATACCTGGGTTCACAGAATTGTCACTCTTCCCTATGGCTGCTAAAAGCACTGGAATAGAATTTGATGATTTGTGTGAAAAATTAATTAAGCTTGGAATAGAAAGCTTTAAAAGAGGAAAATAAAATGATGAACAAAGATATAAAACTATGTGGAATAGGTAATGCATTAGTCGATATGCAATTCGAAGTTACTGACAAAGAGATTATCGATTTAGGATTAGAAAAAGGTACAATGACTTTAGTTGTTGATGATGTGCAAGAGACTGTTCTAAAAATGATGGGTAATAGAACTAAGTACGTTTCGAGTGGAGGTTCTGCGGCGAACACTATAATTGCTTTTTCTAGTTTCGGTGGTAAGGCAGCTTATAAGACAATGATTGGTGAAGATGAAGATGGTGTTTTCTATGTCGATGAATTTCAGGACTTGGGAATTATCTTAGACGCTCCTATTGATGATGATGATCATACTGGTAGATGTCTAGTCCTCATTACACCTGATTCAGAACGCACAATGTTAACTTCATTAGGTGCAACTCAGAATTACAAAAAGGATTTCGTATCTGATGATCTTATTAAAAGATCAGAATGGTTATATATAGAAGGTTACAAATTAACTGATGATATTGGATACGAAGCAGTATTACATGCTTGTCATGTAGCTAAGAAATATGATACCAAAATAGCATTAACTTTTTCAGATAAATTCATAATTGATTTATTCAAAGACAGACTGAATGAAATAGCTTTATTATCTGATTTGATTTTCTGTAATGAAACTGAAGGTATGGCATTTACTGGAGCTAATAATCCAGAGAAAGCTTTAAGCTCACTTGAAAAATCATTCAAAAATATTGCATTTACTAAAAGTGCTAATGGTTCGATTATATCTTGGGAAGGGGAACAATACGAGATACCATCTTACAAAGCGAAACCTGTAGATAGTACTGGGGCTGGAGACATGTATGCTGGTGGTTTCTTCTATGGCTTAGTATATGGCGGTTCGATTGAAAAAGCTGGTAATTTGGCTTCTCTGGCTGCAAGTAAAGTAGTCAGTCAGCACGGTGCAAGATTAAAATCAAGCCACACAAAATTATATTCAAAAATTTATTCATAAAATTAATCTATCTCAAAAAAACAGCATGAAAAGAATCATTTTAGTATTAATTTTCCTTTCGCCTATTCTTACTTATAGTCAAGGAATGACATTTGACCAATTCGCAAATAAAATTCGAAAATATTTTGACAATAAACTAATTGCCGATTTGGAAAGTGCATTACCACCTGAAGGTGGATATCAAATTTGGGGTTGGGATGTAGGAGATTTCACTGGCGATGGTTATTATGATGTAGCTTTTTCTGTTCGTTACAAAAGTGACAAAGGAAAAATCATAAGAGCATTTATGTATGCTGATATAGAGGGATATTTGAAGGAAGTCGCGAGTTTCAAATATGAATTCTTTGAAATACCGCTTGAAATAGGAGTAGTAGTTAGAGATAATATATGTTATATAACTCAAAAGCATAAGCAATTCAATTGGACCATTTGGGGATATTCTTTTCAAAATGGAAATCTCATTAAAGTAGATGAGTTTAATACTGAAAAAGACGGGAAATTCACCAAGGAAAGCTATAGAAATTATGTCACTTTGAGGAATAATGAAAAATATATGAAAACTTCATCTGGTGATATAGATTATAAAATTGATTTTGTAACTCTACCCTCTTACCCTCGAGGAAAAATTATATATGACGGTTATTCAAATAAGATATATAATAATGAAGTTAAATATGTTAGTAAAGGTGCTTTTGATTGGAAGGGAGCAGAAGATGCTTCATTCAAAATAAGTTCTTCATATGACAGTGAGTTTGTTTACTTTTCTATTGATATAGTAGATGATAAAGTTGTTAGTCCAGATTGCGACGATTGCGTTGGTGACTATGTAGATATCTGGATTGACAGTAAACCTTTAGAAACAGATAAAGTGTATTATTTTCTAAATAGAAAAATTGAATTATCTGAAGATAAATTAGATGGCTACTTCAATATTGCTATATATCCAGGTGATTTCTTTGAAAAGATGCCTTATGTACAGTTAAGAACTTCAGACAAAGATAAAGCAGAAGTCAAAGAAGCTAGCCAAACTATCAATGCATCGTCAACATTAACTGAAAATGGATATAATATAAGAGTTAAATTACCAATATCTCTAATTGGTTTGACAACAATAGATGAAAAAAAGTATTACGAAGTGCCTTGCACATTCATAGTTCATGACATTGACAATTCTTATAGACCTGAAGAAGAATCACAAATAGCAACAACTAATACTGATGTTATTGATGCACCTTCTTACGGTACTTTGTTGATTGTACCACCTGAAAAATGGTATGGATCAGTAAAAAACATATATACTGATAAGATATTGAATTATCTTAATAAATATGGCTTATAAAGTAATAGTATATGTTTATAATTTATTTAGCTATTTATTTTGAACTTGATATAAAAGTAGCTAATTTTGAAGCTATTTAAAATGCATTTATAAGTTCTTATTATGAATAAAGATAAGCAAAATAGAGCTAAGATAATCCAAGAGCTGTCACCTTATATGACATTAGGTCTTGATTTTGCTGTTACAGTAAGTCTATTTGCTTTATTAGGTTATTGGTTAGATGGTAAGTACGATACTTCTCCAATGTGGATCTTAATACTATCTTTATTCGGAATTGTAGTAGCATTTTATAAGTTCTTTAAGGTAGTTTTAAGAAAGAAAAAACCATAAAATAAATGTTAACCTCTATAATATTTGGAATTGTACTTAGTTTATTAGGTTTTTTTTATTCAATATTTACTATTAAGTATAGTTTAAGAAAAAAGGATTGGTCAGATTTTAATATGTTCTATTGGACATCTGTTATTATCAAATTCAGTTTACTTTTCATATTACTATTGATTTTATTATTTTTAATAGAAATGGATAAAATACCTCTATTACTTAGTTTTATAATTTCTTATTTATTTTTTTTGTTTATCGAGGTTTTATATCTCAATAAAACAAAAAAGTTTTAGTAGTTTTGCAACTAAAAAATAACAACTGAGCAAATTAAATGTCAGCAATTGAAAATACAGAAACTTTAAAACATGAATTGACTACCGAAGTTGATTCATTAAAACATGAAATGGAAGAAACAGTTCACAAAGAAGCGAGTCCTGTAACACAAATTTTAAATGATTTAGGTGATCATGAAGAGTTTAGTTATGGAATTTGGCATGCAGATATACTTCCTGTTATACTTTATGATAAAGGTCAATTCCATTTCTATGGTAACCGCTCAAGTATGGAAGATTCAGGAGACTATGTTATGGTGCACCATCACATAGTACGCGCATCTAATCATGAAGCACCAGATTTAAACTTATCTATTACTAATATGGTTGCTTTCCAATGGATGGCAATGATATTATTATTAGTTCTATTTTTCACAGCGTCTAAGAAAGCAAAGAAATCTGGTGAAAAAGCTCCTAGTGGAATACATAATTTGCTAGAATCAATAGTTGTATTCATAAGAGATGATGTCGTTCAACCTAATATAGCAGGTAATGCTGGTGTTAGATTACTTCCTTATTTCTTAGTTCTATTTATGTTTATTCTTGTATTAAATTTAATTGGATTATTACCAGGTGGACACACAGCAACTGGAACTATTGGTGTAACAGCAGCATTAGCTATTACTGCTTTTTTTGTTATAAACTATACTGCAATAAAAGAGTCTGGAATTAAGGCATGGTTTCATCACTTATTAGGTGGGGCACCTTGGTGGTTAGGTATTCTTATGATACCAATTGAAATTGCTTCTATGTTTATTAAACCTTTTTCGTTAACAATACGACTTTTTGCAAATATGGTAGCAGGTCACACAGTATTGTTTTCATTAATGGGTTTACTATTCTTATTTCAATCATATTTTGTTGCTGTACCAATAGTAGGGTTTGCTACGTTTATTAATTTACTTGAATTGCTTGTTGCGTTCTTACAAGCATATATATTCACTATGTTAACTGCTATATTCGTTGGATTAGCTATTGGTGAACATAGTCATGAACACGCACATTAAGATTATTAATTAGAAACAATTATTATTTTTCATTCAAATATATATTAGAGGTCATTAAATGGAAGGATTAGGATTATTCGGTGCAGGATTAGGTGCAGGTATATCTGTTCTTGGTGCAGGATTAGGTATTGGTCGTTTAGCAGCATCAGCTTTAGAAGCTGCTGGTCGTCAACCTGAAGCAGCAGGCGATCTTAGAACAACTATGATTATTGCAGCGGCACTTATTGAGGGTGTTGCATTTTTCGCTTTGGTTATTTGTTTGTTGATGGCATTGTAATTGTAATTTTGGAACTCCCAATATTGGGAGTTCCTTTTTTTAAAAGAATAAAATATAACTATGGTATTTAGATGCAAGATATAATGAACGTAAATCCAGGACTACTGTTCTGGTCTGTAATTAACTTCAGTATTTTGCTATTTATTCTTTCTAAGTTTGCTTTCCCCGCTATGAAGAAATCTCTTCAAAGTAGAGAAGAAGGTATCCAGAATGCAATAGATGAAGCAAATGCTTTGAATGAAAAAGCTCAGATATTATTGGCAGAAAGCCAACAGAAGTTAGATAATACTCAAAAAGAAGTTTCTAAAATATTAACTTCAGCTAGAAATTTGGCTGAACAGAATATTCAAAAAGCAAATGAAGAAGCTGAAATGAGTAAACAACAAAAAATCGAAGAAGCCAAGAGAGAAATAGAAAGAAGCAAAAATGATGCTATTAGTGAGCTAAGAAATGAAGTTGCTGATTTAGTTGTTACTGCTACTGAAAAGATATTGGAAATTAAGTTAGACAAAGACAGCCATTTAAAGCTGGCTAAAGATCAAATAGAAAAATTACCTAAGAACTAATATATTATAAAACTATGAATGAGAAAAAAGTATCTTCTAGATATGCAAAAGCAATATATAGTTTAGCTAAAGATAGAAACTTACAAGACACTATTCTTTCAGATTTTACTTTGATTTTGAAAACTATTGCTGATTCTAAAGAACTTAGCAATCTAGTAGAGAGTCCAGTTGTTTCTAGTAAGAAAAAATATGATATTTTTAAGGAAATATTCGGTGATAGTATATCAGAGACAACTTATAATTTTATAAAGCTGCTAACTGAAAAGTCTAGAGAAAATTTGTTAGATGATATAGCATTTGAATTTGAGCTTATCTACAATGAAGCTAATAACAGATTACCTGTTATAATATCTTCTGCAGTAGAATTGGACGAAGATGCTAAGTTACAAATCATATCTAAATTAACTGAATGGACGAAAAAGACTATTCTATCAGAGTATAAAGTAGATCCATCACTTAAAGGTGGTTTGAAAATCAAGATCAGTGATTGGGTATTTGATGCAAGTGTTCAAAACCAACTAGATAAGCTAAGAATAGCACTAGCTGGATAGTAAAGAAATTCAAAAATTAAATTTTAAGGTTAATTAAATGGCAAACGTAAAACCAGAAGAAATATCAGCGATATTACGCCGCCAATTATCAGGGTTCGAAAACGAAGCGGATCTATACGAAACAGGAACAGTGTTACAAGTTGGTGACGGTGTTGCTCGTGTGTATGGTCTAAATCACGTTATGGCATCGGAACTAGTAGAGTTTCCAAATGGCGTAATGGGTATGGTTTTGAACTTAGAAGAAGATAATGTCGGTGTTGTTTTATTTGGTGATGACAGGTTAGTTAAAGAGGGTGATTCTGTAAAAAGAACTAAAAAAATTGCCTCAGTTCCTGTTGGTAATGAATTACTTGGTAGAGTTGTAAATCCTCTTGGTGTTGCAATTGATGGTAAAGGAGCTATCAAAACAGCTCAAAACTTCCCAATTGAAAGAAAAGCACCTGGTGTTATGAAAAGACAACCAGTAACTGAACCATTACAAACTGGTATCAAAGCAATTGATGCATTGATTCCAATTGGTAGAGGTCAAAGAGAGCTTATAATCGGTGATAGACAAACGGGTAAGACAGCTGTTGCCATTGATACTATTATTAATCAAAAATACACACATTCAGAAGAAGCCAAAGAACTTGGAATAGATCCTGTTTTCTGTATTTATGTTGCTATTGGTCAAAAAGGCTCAACTGTTGCAAACGTAGTTGCAATTTTAGAGAAAAATGGCGCAATGGAATATACTATTATAGTTGCTGCTAATGCTTCTGATCCTGCTCCACTTCAATTTATTGCTCCTTATTGTGGTGCATCAATGGGTGAGTTTTTCAGAGATAATGGTAAACATGCTCTAATTATCTATGATGATTTGTCAAAACAAGCTGCTGCTTATAGACAAGTATCATTACTACTAAGAAGACCTCCGGGACGTGAGGCTTATCCAGGTGATGTATTTTATCTTCACTCAAGATTATTAGAAAGAGCTGCAAAGCTATCTGATGCTGAAGGCAGTGGATCACTAACAGCACTTCCTGTAATCGAAACTCAAGCTGGTGACGTATCTGCTTATATTCCAACTAACGTAATCTCTATTACAGATGGTCAGATATATTTAGAGCCAAATTTATTTAATGCTGGTGTTAGACCTGCTTTAAACATTGGTATCTCTGTATCTCGTGTGGGTGGTGCAGCACAGATTAAAGCGATGAAGAAAGTATCTGGTCCATTGAAACTAGAATTAGCACAATTTAGAGCACTAGAAGCTTTTGCTAAGTTTGGTTCTGATTTAGATAAATCAACTCAACAACAATTGAGAAGAGGTGCGGTACTAACTGAGATAATGAAACAAGGTCAGTATAAGCCTTTACCAATTGACAAACAAATAGCATTGATTTATTCAGCTACTTCAGGTATGTTAGATGATATTCCTTTAGATTATTTGAAAAGATATGAGAATGAGTTCTTAGATTTACTAGAAACTCAACACTCGGACTTCCTATTAAAAATAAGAAAAGAAAAAGCTCTAACTGATGATATTAAATCTGAATTAGATAGCTTAATTGCTAAGTTTATTGAATCTTTCAAAAGAACAATAAACTAAAAATGATAGTTATTACAGGTGGTGCAGGATTCATTGGATCCTGCCTACTTAAATACTTGAACGACCGTGGTAGAGATGATATTCTCATTGTTGACAATTTGGATACATCAGATAAATGGAAGAACTTAGTTGGAAAAAACTTTATTGATTATATTCCTAAGTATGATTTTATTAATTTCATTAATGAGATTGAAGAATCAAATTTAATAGAAGCAATATTTCATCTTGGCGCTTGTAGTTCTACTACTGAAGAAGATATGGATTATCTTTATGATAATAATTATAACTTTAGTAAAGATTTAGCTAGTTTCGCTATTGAGAACGATGTAAAGTTTATCTATGCTAGTAGTGCCGCTACTTATGGAATGGGAGAAAATGGATTTGATGATAACGAATTCAATGACCTCTCCCCTCTTAACGGATACGGATTTTCTAAATATCTTTTTGATAGATGGCTTGTTAGAATGGGACTTGATTCAGTATTCACTGGTTTTAAGTTTTTCAATGTTTTTGGGCCGAATGAATATCATAAAGAGAGTATGACAAGTATGGTTTACAAATCATACCAACAAATTCGAAGTTCAGGCAAAGTTAAATTATTTGAATCTAATGATAAGAATATAAAAGATGGTGATCAGAAACGTGATTTCATTTATGTAAAAGATATATGTGAAGTTATGTTGGAAGCATTCGATAAGGAGTTAACTGGTATTTATAATTTGGGTACAGGCGAGGCAAATAGTTGGAATAAACTAGTTACAAATGTATTCAAAGCAATGGAAAAAGATACTCATATTGAGTATATTGAAATGCCTTCTCAATTGTCAAAGCAATACCAAAACTTCACTCAAGCAAATATGAGTAAGTTCAGAGAGGCTGGATTTGAAACACCTTTCACATCTTTAGAAGATTCAGTAAAAGATTATGTTCAGAATTATTTAAAAAAGAAAAATAAATATTTATAATTTGAAATTACTATGGCAAATTTAAGAGAGTTAAAAAGAAGAATCGGTGGTGTTAAAAATACTGCTAAGATAACTCAAGCAATGAAAATGGTTTCTGCTGCTAAGTTAAAAAGAGGGCAGCGAGCAATAGAATCGGCTAGACCTTATGTTCTTAAAATGCAAGAGATACTAGGTAATGTGATTGCTGGTATTGGTGATGATTACCACAATCCATTATTAACTGAAAGAGAAGTTAAAAATATTGCACTAGTTATTGTTGGTTCTGATAAAGGACTTTGCGGTAGTTTCAATGCAAATATCTTCAAAATGGTAAATACTTTTATCAAAGAAGATATTAAAATTAATTATCCTTCAGCAAACATTCAGTTAATATCTGTAGGTAATAAAACAGTATCTAAGTTTAGTAAAACAAATCTGGACGTTACCGATAATTTTAAAGATATATTTGGAACTTTAGAGTTCTCTAGTGCACAGAGAATTATAAAAACTTTCGAAAGTAAGTTTGTTAAGGGTGAAGTTGATAAAGTATATGTAATTTATAATGAATTCATCAACGTTATCAGACAAGAAGTTAGAGTGGAGCAATTACTTCCTATAAACCCTAAAAAGAGCTTAGTAAAAGAAAATTCAAATAATAAAAGAGTTTCATATATATTTGAACCAAATGAAAAAGAAATAATGGATGAATTACTTCCAAAATTATTGAATATTTCACTTTGGAGAACTTTGTTAGAATCAAATGCAGCTGAAAATGCATCAAGAATGATGGCAATGGATAATGCTACTACTAACGCAAATGATTTAGTAAGTGAGCTAAATTTGAAATATAATAAAGAAAGACAAGCTGCAATTACAACTGAGATGTTAGAGATTGTAGGTGGAGCTGAAGCTCTAAATAAGTAGTAATTCTTATTAAATTCTAGAAATGTAATAAAAAGTAGTCCATTTGGGCTACTTTTTTTTATTTTATATGAAACTAAATGTCAGAAATCAAATAATTTTATGAAAAATCTAATAATTATTTTTATATTATTCACAACTACGTTATTTGGAAGAGAATTCAGTGAACGTCAGAATAGAGGTACGATTGAATATACAAAACTTGACGAAAACTCTGGTATGGTAGTGGGCATTGAAAACCCCGACATAATTTGGGCAATTAATGATGGAAGTGCAAATGAAATATATGGTTTTGGCAAAAACGGTAAAAGTAAAACTATCCTTAATTTCAAAAAAAGTTTATTACAAGACAACTCTGATGTAGAAGATATTGGAATAATCATCTTGAACAACACTGTATATTTAGTTTTATCAGATATTGGTGACAACGATGGCAATCGGAGTAGTTGTTTCTTATATTTTGTACCTGAACCTAAATCAACTTTCTTATCAAGAGAAGTAGAAATTAAATCAAATGATATCCTAATAATTGAATTTCAATATGAAGATGGTCCACGTGATGCTGAATGTTTTTTTGTGGATCCTGATGGTAACAATTTATTAGTAGTTACTAAAAGAGAGAAGAATGCTCGCCTTTATAACGTACCTTTGAATTTCAATGGTCAGAGTATGATTGCTGAATTTATATTAGATTTTCCATTTGGAAATAACTCTGATGAAGGTTATACAGGAGTTACAGCAGGTGATATTTCAAAAGATGGGAATAAAATTTTGATAAAAGATTATAATAATCTCTGGTATTTCGAAAGATTAGACAAAGAACATTTAACAAATACTTTCTCTAGGGATCCTGTTAGAATAGATACATATATTTATTCTTTAAACGATGAACCACAAGGTGAAGCAATTTGTTGGGATAATGATAATCACGGTTTTTTCACTGCAAGTGAAGAAAAAATAATTTCTGGTTTTGATGCATCGCTCTTTTATTTTGAAGAAGTAAAGTCATCAGTTAAAAAAAAAGTAACTGATATTAGCTTGATTGGTAATCTTTTGTATAATAATTCGGTTGTACGCATAAAGTTAGAGTTATATAATTATATAGGTCAAAAGATTTATTCAACATCATTAGAGCCATTTAATAGTTTTGATATTAGCCCTTATTCAAATCAGGCACATTATTTGTTATTAGATAATTATAAATCAATAATTAAGTTGAGATAGTTTGCTGAAAAATAGACATATTTCTGAAAGAGTTGCTGTATTGTTTATGGTAATTGGGGTACTTATTATCCTATTATCCTTAGGAATTTCATTTGCTAATAGCGAGCAATACTTTAATGTAGAGCTTTCATTAGGAGAGTTTGGAGAGTTTATAGGTGGATTTGTAGGTTCACTTTGGTCTCTAGCAGGGATACTATTATTCTATAGTGCATTAGTATATCAGCGTGAAGAACTTGCTGAGCAAAAAGGCATTCTTGTAACTCAAACAGATGCAATGATATTCCAGAGTAAAGAATTAGAAAGACAAAATGATACTCTTCAGAAACAAAAACAAGAAGAAACATTTTTCCATTTATTAAGATTTCATATTGATCTAGTTGAAACATTAACATTTGAATCAAATGATATAGATATGCAATCTGGTAAAATGCAAAAGCAACAAGTTAGAGGTAGAAATACATTTGGCGAATTCTACAATGTATTTAAAAGGTTTTATTCCAAATACTTAGAACATTTGAGTGATGCTGGTGTAGATGAAGATAGTTTAAAAGGAGTGATAGAGACTTCATATACAAGCTTCTTCACAGAATTTAGATATGAATTAGGACACTATTTCAGAAATATAATTAATTTGCTTTTATTCATAGATAGAGCTAATGAAGAAGATAAACACTTTTTCCTAAGTATTCTATTTTCTCAAATTAGTGTTTATGAAATGTCACTTATCTTTTTCCATGGCTTAACATCGGAAAATAGAGATTTGAAAGTATTTATTGAGAAATATGCATTAATGCAAGATTTGTATCAAGATGATTTGATTAAATTGAACATTAATCTTTATAATGATAGTGCTTATAAAAATGAAAATTATGATTTTACTTACGATATTGATTAGTTGGAGCTAATATGACAATATTTGATAAATTTATGCAAAAAGACAATTTTATTTCATTACCTGATATTGCATCTCGTCTTTTAGAGATACTACAGGAAGATGATGTAGATGTCAATGAGATTGTTAGACTAATAGAGTCTGACCCTGTTATTTCAATGAAAGTTTTAAAAATGGCAAATTCCCCTATTTTCCAAGCAAGAACTCAAATTGTTGATCTCAATCAAGCGACACAAATTTTAGGAACAAAGAGAGTCAGCGATATCGTATTTAGCGTTTCCTTGCACTCTAAGCTATTTATAGGCAGAAACCTAAACATTTACCCTCTTCTAGAAAAATACTTCTACAACTCATTTTTAGTTGGTAATCTGTCAAAAGTATTTCTTGATTTTTATGATAGTCGAACTAGAAATGGATTATTTGTATCTGGTTTACTTCATGATATTGGTCGAATGATAATGATACAGATGGAACCACTTGATTACGTAAGAGTAATCGAGTTAATGAATTTAGAGGATATATCAGAAATTGAAGCAGAGAATCATATATTCAAAGAAAATCATACATTAGTCGGAACGAATTTAGCAGAAGTTTGGTCTTTACCTGAAATGGTAAGAAGTGTGATAACTAATTATACAGAACCAAGTAAAGCTACAAACTTTCAAACTTTAAGCTACGGTGTAAATGTAAGTAAGGAATATGTAAATAGAATATCTGCGAAAGATTTTGAGAATCTTGAGAATATTTCTCTCTCTAATTTTAAGAATTATAACACATTAGATAGCATGATTCATATAAGCGATAAGAAAAGATTGATAGACGAAAAGATGAAAGAGCTGATAGTTAACCTACCAGACTCTTACGTTCTTTTCAAATAATTGGGATTATACTTTAAGAATTACTCTTTATGACTTCTTTGATACTTTCTTCATCAGTAAGTCCAAGAAAACTCCATACTTCTTTACCATTTTTATACATTTTTAGAGTTGGTAAACCTTCTATTCTTAATTGCTTAGCTATAATAGGATTATGATCAACATCTATTTTGACTAATTCTATTTTACTGCTATATTCTTTTGCTAATTTGTCTAGTATTGGGGACAATTTCTTACATGGTCCACACCATTCAGCATTAAAATCTACTAATACTAATTTTTCTTTATTGGATATTAGTTGTAAATATTTATTGCCATCTATTCCTTCTGAACCCTCTTGCTCCGCGGTATTACTCTGACCATCTAAACCTTTTTTTGTAGTAGAGCTTTCTAGTGATAAACTAAGATTATTTGCATTCCATGCAGTTATACCACCCTGTAAATCATATATTTCAGAAAATCCCATATCAACTAATTTAGATGCAGCACTAGAACTTCTTCCTCCGGATCGGCAATAAACAAATACAGGTTTACTTTTGTCCAATTTTGATATTTCTTTATCAAAATTAGAATCATAAACATTAAGATTCAAAGAATTTTGAATATGACCTGAATTATATTCTTCTGGAGTTCGAACATCTACTAGTTGAGCATCTGGAAATTCAGAAAGCTTACTTTGGAATGACTTAGCATCTAATCTTTCTGATATAACTTGGCCATTTGTTGTTTCAGTTTTATCATTGCTTGTACATGCAACAAGCATGAATGGTAATAATGCTGCAAGCAGCAACAATTTTCTATAATTAAACATTTTATTTCCGAATTTAAATTCTTGATTTGGTTAAATCTTACTGTCGTCTATAGAGCAATTTTGTTTTAAACAGCCCATATTGAAATAAGAAAATACAAAATAGCCGATTGAAATAGCAATCATTGGGATATTTTCGTTTACAATACCTGCAACTAAGAAAAATAATCCAATCGTGTAAGCTACTATTTTTGTCAATTTTCGCATTATTTTAATTGTTGAAGTTCAACATTTTTCCAACTACCACCATTATATATCTCTGTAACGCCAGCACTTGATAAATACTCAGTTGCCATTCCACTTCTAGAACCTGATGCACAACAAAGCACAATGGGTTTAGACATATTTTTAAACTCTTCTATAAGATTTGGTACTTGATCTACAGGAATGTTTCTAGAATTAATAACATGACCATCTTGATATTCACTTTCAGTTCTTACATCTACTATTTGAACTGTTTCATTTTTCAATAACTCAAATAAATCCACTTAATTCACCATTGATTAATATATTATTAGAGACGTTATATATTTATTCCAATTGTTAAAAAAAAGCAGCAATTAAACTTTAATCGCTGCTTAGGAATAAAA
Source organism: Ignavibacteriae bacterium HGW-Ignavibacteriae-4 (assembly GCA_002839765.1). Classification (GTDB taxonomy): domain Bacteria; phylum Bacteroidota; class Ignavibacteria; order Kapaibacteriales; family UBA2268; genus PGYR01. The sequence goes on along the minus strand of PGYR01000001.1, from coordinate 62,559 downwards.
AATAACTTTTTTAGCTATTTACTATAAAATGTCTCGATATTACTAGTCTTTGTATCTCGCTTGTACCTTCGTATAGCTCAGTAATCTTAGCATCACGATAATATCTCTCGACATTAAAATCCTCAGTATATCCATATCCACCGTGTACTTGTATTGCTTTATTAGCACAGAACATAGCCGTTTCGGAAGAATCCAATTTAGCCATAGCAGCATATGTAGAATAAACTTCACCTGCATCTTTCATTTTAGAAGCTCTCCAAGTTAGTAACCAAGAAGCTTCGTATCTAACTCTCATATCAGCAATCATCCATTGTATAGCTTGAAAACTATTAATCGGTTTACCGAATTGTTCTCTTTCTTTAGAATATTTAAGAGCATCTTCGAATGATGCACGTGCAATTCCTAATGCTTGAGCAGCTATACCTAAACGACCACCATCAAGAGTAATCATTGCTAATTTGAATCCTTCATTCAGATTACCTAACATTGCTTCTTTTGGAAGTTCTACATTATCTAAAATGATTTCTGTAGTTGAAGAAGAACGGATTCCTAATTTCCTTTCTACTTTACCAATGCTATAACCAGGTGTATTGGCATCTACTATAAAGGCAGTAACTCCACGAGTTTTACTTTCTGGCTCAGTCGAAGCTAGTAAAACAAAAACGTCTGCCTCTGCCCCATTTGTTGCAAATATTTTTGATCCATTTAGTATCCATTTATCACCTACTAATTTAGCAGTTGTTTTAGTCGCACCAGCATCAGAGCCAGCACCAGATTCAGTTAATGAGAAAGCACCAATCTTTTTACCAGAAAGCATATCAGGAAGATATTTTTGTTTTTGCTCTTCTGTACCAAATCTATAGATAGGATCACAAGTAAGCGATGAATGTGCTGAAATAATTACTCCAGTTGAAGCGCAATATCTTGATATTTCTTCAATTGCTAGCATATATGACACATAATCCATACCAGAGCCACCATACTCAACTGGGTAAGCTATACCCATTAGTCCTAATTCACCAGCTTTTTCAATTATTTCTCTAGGAAATCTATGATTTCTTTCATTTTCAGATGCTACTGGTTCTATTTCATTGACTGCAAAGTCATGAACCATTTGTTGAAGCATTTTTTGTTCGTCTGTAAGTAATAAATCAAACATTTTAAACCCACTTAGTCTTTATTAATAATATATTTATATTCTTTTTTAATTGTTGATTCCAATTTGTATAAAGGTATTTCTACTATAATTTGACCTTCAGAGTAAGAAGTAATCTCATAAGTATTGTATAAGAAAGTAACGTTTTTAGAATCAATTGAGAAATTGTCATTCAAATGAAATTTGTTATCGTTAAACCAATATCCTTCTTTTTCAATTTCAACATGATTTTTTGATAACCCTCTTTCTGTAAGAAAGTAATCGTATGCAATTTCTGTTAATTTATTCAAATCAAAGATATCTGATGTTTTTAATAGCTTTTTATTTTTTATATCAAAAACAAAATAATTTGTAGAATAAGCACCATGTGCCCCACCAGTGTATGACTCTTGATTTTCAACAATTACCAATAATTCTCTAATTGTATATAAAGTGTCGATTTCTAGTTTTTTAAACAATTCTAAGTGTTCAACATCAGTATCATAGCTATCTAGACCTACTTGTTCTATATGATATTTAACAAATGTTAGTAATTTATCTTTATTCAATATAGATTTATCGTTCTTTAATTTCTCAATATCCATATACTTAGCAACTGATTCTAAGACAAATTGATTTATAAAATCCAAATTGTCGTCATCAAATGTAGGTACTTTGAACTGATATTCATATGTACCATTATCATTAAAACTCTTTGTTTCGTTTAGTTCTATATATTGGTTATTATAAGAATTATCTGTCTGTCTTTCATTGCTATTGCGGATACAAGATGTAAATAGAAATAATAAAGTAATTGTTAGGTAATAACGGGATTGAATCATCGAATTTATTTTTTAATAATTAAAATTCTTATATTGTAAAATTACATAATGTTTTTCAGTAAAAAAATAATTAACTAGAATATGCCTTTAAATCGCAATCTTACAGAAGATCAAATCTTAATTCGTGACACTATCCGTGGTTTTGCAGAAGATAATATCAGAAAGCAATCTAAAATTTTAGATGAGAATGAAGAATTTTCATACGAAATAACGGCTCAAATGTCTGAACTTGGATTACTTGGAGCATTTCTACCCTCAGAGTATGGTGGTGCTGAATTAGACTATGTTTCATACATAATTGCCGTAGAAGAATTAGCTAGAGTCGATAGCTCACAAGCGGCAACGATTGCCGCTCACAATTCCCTTGGCACTGGGCCACTATATTATTTTGGAAATGAAGAACAAAAGAAAAAGTATTTACCTCAGTTATCTGGTGGAAAGTTATGGGGCTTTGGACTAACAGAACCTGAGGCTGGCTCTGACGCTGGTAATACGAAGACAACTGCTGTGCAGGATGGAGATTATTGGATTCTAAATGGAACAAAAATCTTCATTACAAATTCAGCTACCGATATTACTGTAGGCTCGACCATTTTAGCAATTACAGGTGAAAGAAAAGATGGTGGCAAAGAATTATCATGCTTTATAGTAGAAAATGATACTGAAGGTTTTACACAACTTGTTATGAAAGATAAGATGATGTGGAGAGGATCTAATACAGGTGAATTAGTATTAGAAAACGTTAGAGTCCATAAATCAGCAATGCTGGGTAAACAAGGTGAAGGTTTCAAACAAATGCTTTCAACTCTAGATCGTGGTAGGTTATCAATTGCAGCTATGGGATTAGGATTAGCACAAGGAGCTTATGAACTTGCTCTTAAATACTCTAAAGAAAGAATTACATTTGGAAAACCAATATCACGTTATCAAGCTAATGCATTCAAATTGGCAGATGTTGAAATGGGATTAGAAATGGCTCGTAACTATCTCTATGACGTATGTCGAATGCTAGAAGAAGGTCATAATATAACTAAAGAAGGGGCAATAGCTAAATTATATTGCTCAGAATTAGCTCATACTTCTGCAAATCACTGCGTTCAAATACATGGTGGGTACGGACTTATGAAAGAATATGATGCTGAGAAGTATTACCGTGATCAGAAGTTATTAGAAATTGGTGAAGGCACAAGTGAAATACAAAGGCTTGTAATAGCACGTTCAATAGGTTGTTTTGATTGATAAATGTAACTTAATGTTCAATTAAAGTGTCTTTAAAAATAAAAAAAGTAAATTTCTTATGAAAGTATTAATATTATTATTGTTAGTCCCTATTTATTTATTTTCTCAGAGTTCAAGTAAACCAACACCTCAATTTAATTCATTAAAAATACTAGAAATTGATTTAAATAATAAATTATCTTTGATGGATACTGCAGTTGTATTTGATAGAACTTTTAGTGATAAATACAAATATGATTTCAATTTGATATTGGAAGAATTAATTGAAGTTGCTTACCCAAGTTTAGAAATATACAATTATTTGATGGTTTCTAGTTATCAGAATTTGGATTCAACAGAAGATGATGGAATCCGAACTTACAAATTCTCGAGTTGGTGTCATAGAGATACTGTTGATTGGGAAACTGGTAGAGATGGTAAAATAGAGTATGAGATTGAATATAGTAATTGTAAAATAGTTGATATAGTAAAACTAGATTTAAAGAATAGGCTTATTAATTACACTTTTAGTAGTATGGGTAAAGCAAGTTCCGAAGATTATAAATATGATGAAAATGATAGATTAATTGAGATAACTTCTCCCAAAGGGCATTTTATGCTTTACTATGATGAATTTAATAGAGTAGATAAAATTGTTGAAGATTATGAAAATATTGGAAATATAATTCAAACAATGGGTGGATCACTTAAAAGAGAGATTTCATACAAGTTTGTTTATGAATGATTATTTAACAATTGTTCTAAACATAATTTGTCCAATTTCAGAATTTTGAATGAAATAACCTCTAAGTGAATCTAATTCATCGGCATAATCGTCAAATAAATCCGAACCAACACCTTTTGCATATAGCGGAATAAGCACATTAGTATGTTGCTTACTGTTCCACATCATATTTGGTAGTTTGCCCTTACCTTTCGAGCTAATGTTGCTATTGAATCCATTAAGGCCTGTTAAATAACCAGTCTCATGATCAGAAGTCACAATTAGTAGTGTTTCATCCCAACTTGAATTAGTTTCTATCCATTTCACTACACTTTCTACAGCTTTATTAAACGAATTCAGTTCCTCAATCATTCTACCAGAATAATTAGAATGAGCTGACCAATCTACTGCGCCGCCTTCAACCATTAGAAAGAAACCCTTTGGATTCTGATTTAATGAACTTAGTGCTGTCTTTGTTAAAAGTTTTAAATTGGGAATGGCTTTGACAAACGGAACTTTATTTGGTACAGCGTTTACATCTCCTCCCCTTCCAGCTTGTAAAGTTGTATGGACTAATGGTAAACCTAATAACTTCTCATTCGTAGGATTCAATAATAATTTCTCAAATTCACTCTGTTTTGTTATTAGTCGCCTATCATAATTTTTACCAGAAGTGAATTTACCCCAGAATTCTTTTCCACCAACATATTGATAATCTGGAGCTTCGGTTTTAATTCCATCATCATCATAATCTGGATGACCACATCCGAAGATAATATCCATATTACTTTTAATCATCTCTCTAGCAATTTCTTCATAATTATCCCTATGAACATTATGAGCCGCAAAAGATGCCGGAGTAGCATGTGCAAAAGGTACAGTAGTTACTAATCCTGCAGATTTGCCTAATTCTTTAGCTTTCTCAGCTATAGATTTTAGTGGTTGGAAGTATATATCCATTCCTATAGAAGCATTGTATGTTTTTCTACCAGAAGCAATTGCAGTAGCCGCGGCTCCAGATCCGGTAGGACTCAAAGTTCTCCATAGAGAATCGGAATAAGTTAGTCCAGAGTTATATCCATTCTGCCAGTTTAGTCCTTTTTCCGATTTAAATTTACCTGAAATTGCTGGCGAAGTACATACAGGAAATATAACAGGGAATGATTCATAAACTTGTGAATTCAATTCACCGTTAGTGTAATAATTTGTTGCTTCTATGTGATTATATCCACACCCATCAGCAATCATTATTATTATATTCTTAGCTTTCCTTTCTTTTTTCTTGACATTAAGTGACAATTTCGGTTTATCTATTTCGCAACCAAAAAATAATATTGTGATTAGTAAAACTGAAATTGATTTAATCATTATCTATTATTCCCAGGCATTGATAATTTTTGTTCTTTATAATCAGAAGGTACAGCAAAATCTTCATCACTTGCATTATATTTTGAAACATTAACTAATTCATTTACAGAATCATTAGACATATCAATTGTTTTCACTGGAATTCCTTTCATTTCGTCATATATGGCCGAAAAAGGATCTTTCTGTATTTTAGGCATGGAAGATAACATATCAGAACTGAACGCACTAAATTTATTCATAACCTCAAAATCTTTAGCATCAACACCCAATGTTGAATAAGTTGTCGCCCAAATTTCAGATTGAATTTCATCGTCAGCCTTAAGTATATATTTAGTTGTGTTCCAGTTATTTATCTTTTCAGTTTTCTTTGTATTGCTTAAGGTATAATTCACGCTTACTCCACCCATTTGAGCTCCCATCATCTTTTCTATTTGTTCTCTTTGTGCATCTGGTAAATTTGCAAATTGTTGTTTCATTTGATCCATCATATTTTCAACTTGCTTTTTCATATTCAAAAGCATTTCCTTCGAAATAACTGTATATTGTTTTTCACTTTTATTCAATATCCATATCTTATCTTTATTGGAATCATAAATGATTACAGTGTTACCTTCTTGATTTCTGCCTTCAATTCTTAATTTATCAGAAGTAAAAATAGCGATATTAGATTCACTTTCATTCTCATTATCTATCTCATAATTTTTAAACTCAAGTTTGACACCTGCGAAAAGTATGTTAACACATAATATTAACATTGCCATAGTAGTTAAAATATTTTTCATTTTGTACCATTTAGTTTAATTTTACTTAATTCTATTCCACTAATTTAAAAAAAATATGACTAAGACTGTACTAAATAAGTTTTTAAGCTATGATTTATTTTCCATCTATGATGTAGATATACAGATAAAGGACTTTGCTTTTTTGTTACTATTTTTGATGGTTATTAAAATATTATCCAAAATACTTAATCGAATCGTATTTAAGTATTCTAAAAGAGATAGGGGTTCTACAATTGCAGTTTATAAACTAATAAGTTATTTACTGTGGGTTATTGGAGTATCATTTTATCTAAATTTCATAGGGTTTGATGTTACATTCTTAGTTGCAAGTAGTGCTGCTTTGTTAGTTGGAATTGGAATTGGATTACAACAAACTTTCAACGACCTAATATCCGGTATTATCTTACTTTTCGAAGGTTCAATCAAGATAGGTGATGTTGTCGTTGTTGATGGTGAATTTAAAAAAATTAGAAATATTGGTCTTAGAACATCAACTGCTGAAAGTTTTGATAATTCAATAGTTATAATACCAAACTCAAAAATAGTTACTGAAAAGGTAATAAATTATGATAATGGTGTCCATCCTGTTCGATTCAATATAAAAATAGATGTAGCTTACGGTTCTGATACAACTATAGTAAAGAAACTTCTATTAGAGATTGCTAAAACTGAAGAGTTAGTTTTGGAAACACCAGAGCCATTTGTAATGTTTGATAATATAGGTGAAAGTGCTTATAATTTTAGACTTTGTATATTTATTCAATATCCTCTAGATGGTTTTGTAACGCAATCTAACATAAGGTATAAAATAATTGAGGAATTCAATAAGAATCATATATCAATACCATTTCCTCAAAGAGATATAAATATCAATAAACAATCTTTAAGAGAGTTTTTATCTGACGATAATTAGTTTTTTATAAATAGTTATTGATGGTGTTGTAATTTCTATCATATAAACACCATTTGATAAATTACTTATGTTTCTTGTTAAACTATTATAACCCAATGGTATTTCTTCATTATACAAATTCATAACAATTCTACCATTGAAATCTAATATTTTAATCTCGGTTTTTCCTTTTTCTATTAAATTCAATTCGAGTTTTAATTCGTCGGAGTTTTTATCTATAAATTTTACAGCTGCACTTAACTCAACTGATAGATCTATTAATCTGGCTCCACCTTCATAACAAAGGTTGCTAACGCAGAAAAGACCTAATCCATAGTTAATTTCAATTTCCGTTGTGTTTCCATTGGCAACTAAGCTATCCATATTCACTACGGTACAAGAATCATCACCCCATAGCGCTTCCATTTCTATATTTAGAACTGCACCTTTCTCGAGATTTGTAATTTCAAAAGGAACAATTCTAAATCCATTTACGATTTCGCTATTTAAGAGTGTCGGTCTCATAAGCGAATGATTGAAGAAAAGTTGTCCAGAAATAGAAGTAACACCTGCTTCATCCAATTTGTTCGAATTAGTTAATGTGATTGGATAATCAAATCTCTCCCCTATTTTTCTACTTTCTCTTAATGGTAAACTAAGAAGGGCGATGCCGTTACCAGCTGATACAACATTGAATAATATACTATCTTGATTCAAACATGAATCGTTAACAAACAATATTCTCTCGCTTGAAATATCATTTGGACCATTGTAATATACAGTAATAGTGGAGGATTGTCCCGGTTGAGCTACAAGAGGGATTATAGAAATTATATTAAATCCAGGTAGGGGTTGTAAGTTCCATCTAATAGGAACCGAGCCAGTATTTTTAATATTAAAGGTTTGATTACCAGGGTTATTTAGTCCATTGAACACAAATTGCACATCATCTTCAACAACTTCAAAGTTAGAAATATCTTTTTTAACTTTGATGGACTTGACTATTTTACCATTAGTTGATTTGGGATCATTTGAAATAAAGACTAAATCTGTATTATATACACCAACATTGCTTGTTGAGAATGTTAAAGTTAAAGTATCAGATTCAGAGTCTTGCAAAATCATTATTTTTTTATCTACTGTAAATAAAATTGAATTATCATTCTCGAATCTTATATTTGAAATACTAAGCTCTTCTTCACCTATATTTGTAATAGGTATTTTTACTTTAAGACTGTCTTCGCAAATTAAATGATATTCAGATTCGAAATCAGTGAAAAGAGTAGGTTGAGTATTTTTAACATCTATTCTGATTTCAATGCTATCAGAGCAGTAGGGTTGTGGAGCAAATTTGAAGTTAAAGCTCTCCCCTTTATTGCCACCGTTGAATCTGTAGTTAACAATAGCTGTATCGCCTTGTAGAGTTGGATCTGGATTTATGGAAAGTACTTCTATTTTTCCATCTGTAGATAAATAAGTAGGACTCCATAATAAATTTGTCTTTCCATTGTTTATAATACTAAAGCTCTCATTTATAACAACGTTATTGTCAGCACCGACTAAATTGTTGTTACCCGAGACAACGAATGATGTATTTAGTTTCCTTGCATTGAGATAAACTTTCCTAATATTGTTTTCTAATTCGTTAGTGAAGATAAGTATAGAGTCTTTTATTAGACCATTATCAATTGGTTTGAACTCAACATCAAATGACAGTGAATCCCCACCTTTTAATTTAATATTAAAATTAAAGTTATTTAAGATACTGAAATTAGAACTATTTAGTTTAATATCAGAAATAGTTATACTTCCCTTACCCTTGTTGTAAACAGTAATTGTTTCGATTTTAGTCTCATCACAAATTACGTTACCAAAATTAATACTATTACTAAATTCTAATTTTGGATCTATCCCTTCACCATATAAGTTAATATGAGTAGTATTCTCTGTGTTTGATTCATTTATATATTCTATTCTTAACCTAGCATTCTCAATTTCCGGTATTAATGGCAAAAATTGAATCGATACTTCGTACTGCTCGTTCGGATCTATTTCAATATTAGTTATTTCATTTAAAGTATTTCCAGTTGCATCTAACAATCTAAAGAATTTATCTGACGGACCAACTAAATATATTCTATTAATTTTTAATTTAGAGGTACCATTATTAATAATAGAGTTTTTCTTGATTGTAGAATCTTTAGTTATAAGAACTTCACCAAAGTTATAGTTTTCAACTTGAACTAATGGCTTTACTCCTTTAGCCATTAGTTTACTCGTTTTTAATCCATATTGGGTATAAATATTAAGATTAGCTGTAAAATTACCTTCCTTATTTGGCGTGAATCCAAATTCAAAATTTGGTTGATCTATTTTATTTGCAATATTAGGCAATGAGGGACTATTTGAAATAGTGAACATAGCCTTGTCATTTCCAGATATATTAACAGAATCAATCTTAAATGGATATTCGAAGTTATACTTAAGCAAATTAGCAATTGTTGAGTCTTTAGTTTGACCAACTAATTCAACACCTAAATCAATATCCGGAACTTCAAAAACTGTCTTTCTTATAGAGAATACACTATCTGAAATATCTTCATATTCAGGATATGGTCTTACTGAATAAACTGCTAATAAATTATCAGTTGATAAACCATCTGTTCCTACTGCAAATCTAGTAAAATCAGGACTCCATTCTATAGTGTTATTAATTATACTATTAGATAAGAAGCTATATTTTTCTTGAAATTCTTTTTTCCCTCCAATTTCAACAACTTCCCAAACTATTACATTTGAACCATGATCCACTGTCACAACTAAATTTTCAATTGAAGAAGCTTTTATATCTGAAATTCGAGTAGAAGGTCTAAATATTCTAACTTCTTTTTTTCTAGTACTAACATCCCATAGTTCAATGAATCGAATTGTACTAACAGCTGAAGTAGTAAAAATAAATTTATCATCAAAGCTCCAATCTATATTCTTATAAGAATATTTTTCTGTAGTATCAAACATTATATAGTTAGAGGTCACTTTCCATGTAGTACTCTTTTCGTAGACATATATTGAATCTGTAATGCCATTAGAGTCAACACAAAATGCTAGTTTACGTGAATCATTAGAAATTGCAGAATTTGATATCTTTCCATTAATAATAGGTCTTTTGATTACTTTGAGTATCTCTCTTGTCATTATATCCATAATCGCTATACTGTCAGCATTCGTAATAGTTATTATCTTTTCATCGTTACTTAGTTCTAACTCACCAGTTAGGTCATTTATCTTTACAAACTTTTTATTTAGTACATTAAAGATATGTAAACCGTCTGGATTTGTGACGAATAAACGTGCACCATCAGGAAAAAACTGAACATCTATAAATGAAGAAGTATCCGTATCCATAAAAAATTCATTTATCTTTTCGCCCGTGATACTATTATATAATTTAATAGAATTAGTACCTGTTAATATTGCAAAAACATTACCTCGTTTATTCCAACTTATTCTTTTTACATCACTTTTATCTATATTAGCATCGTAAATTTTTCTACCAGCATTATCACTTATTTTTTTTACTCTAACTAAACAATTGTCACTTTCAACATTTGGAATAATCCATTCGGACATATTATACATTTTACCATAGTCAACTATATTCCAGCTTTTACCTGAATCTATAGAATAATCTATCATTATATTAGTATTCTGCGGAGTGCCATCCCAAAATATTTTTTCTTTACTTATAGATTTGAATACTTCCCCACCATTTGGTCTTCTAATTTTAATTGGAACACTTGAAGGAGGTGAATTTAAACAATTGCTAACAGCATTGATCTTATTATTTAAACAAGAGCTCGCATCTATTTCAAATTCACAAATTTTATAATTATTATCTGAAGGGTTATAACTAATTAGAATATCAACAATTGAATCTTTTTCTAAAGAGAAAGGTACCTTTTTATTTACAAAACTTGCAGTAAAATCAGAACAAATGGCAGTTCCGCTATTCTTATTAATTCCTTTTATTTCAATATTGCCATTTACAGCTTTTAATTTCATTAGATAAGTCGATTGTTTTTCACATTCAAAAGTAGCGAACCCGTCATCTATTATATATTCAAACTCAGGAAATTTTTCGCCTGGTGAATCATATGATACTTTCTTATTAAGTTTCAATGGTTTATATTCTATATCTGCTTCTCTTCCGAGTAAACACCCTTCAGTAAACCATGAAATATTACATGGACTAGTACTAATTGCAATTTTTCGGATTGTATTATAAACTTCTATCAATTTTTCTTTAGAATCAATATTTTCGAAGTATTGACCTCCAGTTGCGTCTGAAACAGCTTTCATTTCAACAGGCAGTGAAATATCAATAGAAATTGAATAAACTATTGCACCAAGTTCTTCTGCTCTTCTAACTATATCTTTAGTATTGAAATCAGATAAACCAATACCATCAGTCAAAAAGATTATAATAGGTTTGTAATTCGCTCTACGTGCAACATCTAAAGCTCCAGCATAAGGATCGAGAAATGCATTCTTATAATTTGTCCCATTTCTTATCTCTAGAGAAGCAATAGATTCAAGTAATAAAGATTTATTAATCTTAAAGTCTGAATAAAGTAAGGCTTCATCATCAAATGTAGTAATTGCAGTTTCTTCGTTTAGTGAATCCATTTGTTCTATCCATTGGCTTGCCGCAAGCTTTACCCAATCTAATCTTTGTCCTTTCATTGAGCCAGATACATCAATAGTTAGAACAGTTGAAATTCTATTGAAAACAGGATCAGGACTACATTGTATTTCCCTGACTGTTCGATTAATCATATTCTCTATAATTTGAAATTCTTCTGGAACAAATTGGGTTATTTGTTTATTACCAGAATCAGTAACGTAGAATTTTGCGTTTATAATTGGATATTCATCAGAATTCACATCATAAACATGAAAATTCTGCCCATTTAGCAGGTTACTTGCTACTATTAAAATCAATATTGTGTAAATAGTTTTCATTATTTTTTGGGTTTTTGTAAAGTCATATACTTTAATAATAATAATATACTAAAAATGTTACATAATCTGTTATATTTATATTTTACTGATAATCAAATAGTGCAATTTTATGAAATACTTTATCCTACTTTTATCTATTCTACTTTTTTCTTGTACGGATTCCCCAAAACCAATAAATAATAATCAGAATGTAGAGTTTAATAAATGGTTAGATTCCGTGTGGTTAGCAAAAGTTAATAGATTTCCAGCTTTACAAACAGAATACGGTTATAGGACAAACGATGATAAATGGGATAACATTTCAGATAGTATGCAATTAGCTGAGCTAGATATATTGACTAAGAACATTGTAGAATTATCAAAAAACTTTAAAGTTAGTAATTTAACAGATCAATCATTATTAAGTTATAAAATCTATCTTTACAATGTTGAGACTGAGTTAGCAGGTGCGGAATATATATATCATGTATATCCGGTAAGCCAAATGGATGGATGGCACACTAAGATTCCATCAACACTTATTAATCAACATACTATAAATAACAAGAAAGACGCCGACAATTACCTTAGTAGAGTGAATAATGTTCCAGAAGTTATTAACCAACTTATTGATAATTTGAAAAGAAGAGAAAGTAAAGGAATTGTTGCTCCAGTTATGATTCTTGATTATGTTATTCAAAGTTCAAAAAATCTGATATTAAATTCAAAGAATACTATTGATAATCATCCTATCTATAAAGATTTTAAATCTAAAACGGCCAAAATAAATATTGATTTAGATAGTGAAATTAGAAAAGCAATTACTGATAATTTCTCTGTAGCATATCAAAATTTAGTTATTTATTTAAATGAATTAAAAAAAGCGTCTAACGAAGAAATTGGTGCTTGGTCACTTAAAAATGGAGTTAATTATTACAATTATCAAATAAAATTGAATAATACGATAGACATTACTTCGGATGAGATTTACCAATATGGACTTTCTGAAGTTGAAAGAATTCATAATGAAATGATTAAAATAAAAGATAATGTCGGTTTTAAAGGTGATTTGAATTCATTTTTCAAATTCATGAGAGAAGATAAACAATTCTATTTTCCTAATACCTTAGAAGGAAAACAAATGTATCTTGATAGTGCTAAATCAATTATCAATTCTATGAAACAAGAATTACCTAAATTATTTAATGTAATTCCCAAAACGGAGCTAATGGTAAAATCAGTAGAGCCTTTCAGAGAGCAATCAGCTGGAACAGCATTCTATGAAACACCATCAATAGATGGTAAACGACCAGGGATTTACTATGCTAACTTGTATAATATGGCTGACATGCCTATTTATCAAATGGAAGCATTAGCTTATCATGAAGGAATACCTGGACATCACATGCAAATAGCTATTTCTCAAGAATTAGAAGGAATTCCTAAGTTTAGAAGTATTGGAAATCTATATGTAAGCTATGTAGAAGGTTGGGGACTATATTCAGAATTATTACCAAAAGAAATTGGATATTATTCGAACCCTTATTCTGATTTTGGGCGATTAGCAATGGAACTTTGGAGAGCTTGCAGATTAGTTGTCGATGTAGGGATACATGCTAAAAAATGGGATAGACAAACAGCAATAGATTACTATAATAATAATACACCTGCTACTAACTCTGAATCTATTGGTATGGTTGATAGACATATTGTAATGCCAGGACAGGCTACCGGTTACAAGTTAGGTATGCGACACATTTTAGATCTAAGAGAAAAAGCAAAGAAATCACTTAAAGATAAATTTGACATAAAGAAATTTCACGATTTAGTTCTAAAAGATGGCCCAGTACCACTCTTTGTACTTTCGGAAACAATTAATAATTGGATAGTTAAAAATAAATCAAATAATTCGGAACAAGGAGAAATTAATGAAACAGACGCTCTTATTCTTACTGACCCTACTTTGGGTAAGTAATTTAGCATCGGAAGAAGAAAAAGAGAAATGGGATATAAGTAATCCACCTGGTAATAACAAAACAGTTGAATTTACTGTTACTGAGGGAACATGGATGAATCTAGATGTAAGTCCTGATGGAAATACAATAGTATTTGATATGTTAGGTGACATATATACTATACCTATAACTGGTGGAAAAGCTAAAGTCCTTCGACAAGGTTTAGCATGGGAAGTACAACCCCGATTTTCACCAAATGGGAAGTATATTTCATTTACTAGTGATTTTGATGGTGCAGATAATATCTGGATAATGAATGTAGATGGAAGTAATCCTAAACAAATTACCAAGGAAGATTTTAGATTATTGAATAATGCTGATTGGACACCCGATAGCGAATTTCTAATTGCTAGAAAGCACTTTACTTCAACCAGGTCTGCTGGTGCCGGAGAGATGTGGATGTATCACATTTCTGGTGGGAGTGGTATTGAGCTAACAAAAAAGAAAAATGATCAGCAAGATGTCAATGAACCAAATGTTTCTGTAGATGGTAAATATATGTACTATTCTGAAGATATGTATCCTGGAGGTTCATTCCAATATAATAAAGACCCTAATAATCAGATATATGCGATTAAACGTTACGAATTTGAGACAGGGGAAACTAAAGTATATGCAGGTGGTCCAGGTGGAGCATTCAGACCACAATCATCTCCAGATGGAAAGTATCTAGCTTTCGTATCAAGAGTAAGAACTAAGACAATTCTATTTATTAAGGATTTAGTCACAGGAGAAGAATGGCCTTTATTTGATGGATTAATAAAAGACCAACAAGAAGCTTGGGCTATATTTGGAGTATATCCTAATTATGATTGGACACCAGATAGTAAGAACATAATAATCTATGGAAATGGTAAAATATGGAATGTGAATATTAGTAATAAGTCATTTACTGAAATTCCTTTTGAAGTAAATGCTAAACATAGATTGCAAGAAACAGTTAGTTTCAAGAACAAGGTTTTCACTGATGAAATTGACTCTAAAGTCCTAAGAGGTGTAGTGACATCACCCAAAGGGGACAAAATAGCTTATAATGCTGCTGGTTACTTATATGTTTACGATATTAAATCTAAAGTAGCTAAAAGACTAACGCAAGAAAGTAATCTTGAATTTGAACCATCATTTAGTAATGATGGTAATAAGATAGTTTATGTTACTTGGACTGATGCTGATAAAGGGAAAATTAAATCATATAACTTCATTTCAAATGAAACAAGAACTTTTGATTTGCCCAAAGGAATTTATAGAACACCAAGCTACTCGAAAAATGAAAGCAAGTTATTATTTTTGAAAGAAGGTGGAAACGAACACCAGGGCTACTCTTATAGCGATGAACCAGGTATTTATACTCTTGATTTAAGTAAACAAGCTAAACCAGTATTAATAACAGAAGAAGGTGAATATCCTCAGTTCAATGAAGATGAAACAAGGGTATTCTATCAAACCGGTGGTTATTATTTTGGTGAACTTGATAAGGGGTATCATTCAGTAGATTTATTTGGGAATGATAAAAAGACTCATTTCACCTCGACTTATGCTAATAGATTTGTACCCTCTCCTGATGGTCAGTTTATAGCATTCAATGAATTGCACAAAGTTTATATAGCTAGGTTTCCTAAAACAGGACAACCAATTGTTTTATCGGCTGATATAAAATCAATTCCTGTCGTTAATGTTGCGGACGATGCTGGTATAAATATGCACTGGTCAAGCGACAGCAAGAACCTACATTGGACACTTGGTGATCAATACCATACTATTAGTTTAAAAGAGTCCTTTGAATATCTTAATGATAACAAAAAAGAAACTGAGAAACAGAAGTCAACTTCTTTTGATATTGGTCCAAAATTAAAGTCTGACAAACCATCTGGAAAAATAGCATTAACGAATACTAGAATTATTACTATGGATAAAGATAGAAAAGTCATTGATAATGGAACTATCTTAATCAACGAAAACAAAATTGTTGCTGTTGGGAAACAAGGTGAAATTAGTATTCCAAGTGATGCAAAAATTATAAATTTGCAAGGTAAGACAACTATGCCAGGTCTAATAGATGTTCATGCTCATCAAGGAACATTTAGATATGGGATTAGTCCTGAGAAACACTGGCCATATTGGGCAAATTTAGCTTATGGTGTTACAACTACACATGATCCGTCATCTAATACAGAAATGGTTTTTAGTCAATCAGAAATGATTAAAACTGGTAGAATGATTGGCCCTAGAACATACTCGACTGGGATTATACTATATGGTGCCGATGGTGATTTCAAAGCTGTAATAAATAACTTAGACGATGCAAAGACTCATTTGAAGAGAACAAAAGCTTTTGGTGCTTTTTCTGTCAAATCATATAACCAACCTCGTAGAAATCAAAGACAGCAAATAATTGAAGCAGCGAGGGAGTTAGAAATGCTAGTTGTACCAGAAGGTGGTTCTAATTTTTTCCATAATTTAACAATGATAGCAGATGGACATACGGGTATAGAACATAATGTTCCTATTGCTCCCCTTTATAATGATGTCTTAAATTTTTGGTCAAATACGGAAACCCATAATACACCAACATTAATTGTAAACTACGGTTCTGTTACGGGTGAGTATTATTGGTATCAGCATACTAATGTTTGGGAAAAAGAACGGCTATTAAGATTCACTCCACGGGAGATCATAGATTCTAGAGCTAGACATAGAACAATGATTCCTGAAGATGAATATGAAAATGGTCACATTCTAACTTCAAAATCATTAAAAAAATTAACTGATTATGGTGTTAAGATTAACATGGGAGCACATGGACAATTACAAGGTTTAGGTGCGCATTGGGAAATGTGGATGTTACATCAAGGTGGTATGACTGAAATGGAAGTTCTAGCAGCGGCAACGATAAATGGAGCTGAGTATATTGGAATGGATGATGAAATAGGGACTTTAGAAAAAGGTAAATTAGCAGATATTATAGTTATTGATGGCAATCCATTAGAAGATTTATATAAAACAGAGAATGTTGTTTATACAATTCTAAATGGAAGAGTTTACGATTCTGAAACTATGAATGAAGTTGGTAACTATGATGTAAAAAGTCAAGCGTTTTGGTGGGAATCTGAGAAATATAATGGTTTCGATTTCCATGAAAGAATAAAAAGTTTTGAAATACCAAAGTGTCAATGCGGATATTCTAATCATATTCATTAGAAAACTAAATATGAATTAAGCCCTTCCATAGTGAAGGGCTTTTTTATTTAATGATTCTTACTTTTTCGACTAATATTCTATCCATATATCTTAAAGTAAGATAGTAGATACCACTTGAAAGTGAGCTAATATTAACATTTTTATGTTGCACTCCCCTACTCTGATTACCATCTAAAATAGTTACAATTGTTTGTCCAGTATTGTCTATCAATTCCATTGTATAAGTATCGTCAGTTGGCTGTTCAAAGCTAATATTCAAGCTATTATTTTCTACTTTGAATAATAGATTCAAACGGTTGACAAAAGTGAAATCTGTATTATTAACACAATTCTCTGTAATTTTAACTAAAACACTATCTTCAGTAGTTATAGTCATAGTAGGGAATGATTTTACATTACCATTTACCATCTCAATTTGGTAATCATTTGGAACAACGTCCAATACATAAAATTCTAATTCAAGTAATCTATTTGAGTTTAAGTTAAATAAACTATTATCTGATTTACTCAAGTTCAAACTAAGATTACCTCTATCATCCGTTTTTGATACTTGTAATTCATTTTGTAGGGATTTAACAGATCCTAATACTAATGCATTGAATGGATACATTAGATCTAAAGTAATTGATTCAACATCCACTGAATCAAATTTATAGATATCTTCATATATGTTAATGGGAATATTTATGACCATTTTAGGTGGAGTATTATAATTCCCAAGTCCAAAATTTGCGATGAAATTCCCTGGTGGTATTGTTGTATCTAGTACAGTTCCTTCTAAAAAAACAATGTAGTTATTATCACATGGCATAGACGTAACTATTCTTAATGAATCTTTAAATTCACCAACTCTAAGTGTTTTAAATTCTATATCTAGTATCAGCACACTATCTTTTGCTAACTTAATAGGGAAATTGACTACATTTTTAAATGTAACATACTGAGGTAGATTTATACTTTCAATTATCAATTCATCTTCATTTATGTTTGTTATTGATAGAATATCAGTTGTACTGTTTCCTTGATTAAAGGAAGCGAATTGTATAGTTTTTGTATAATCAAGTTTTTGTTCTAAAACCTCTGCTATAAGGGTAATCTCCCTTTGAATTCCGCACGGCTCAAAAGTCAAACTTACAGTTGAGTTATATTTTCCTGGGTTAATTTTATTAAAAGATATCGGAATCTTAGTATTCTCATCAATTTCTTGTGGCAATATTGATATATTGAAATTTCCATCTTGTTCTTCGATGTTAATTAAATTAATAGCCTCAGTTATCTCTTTTTCAAGGATATTTATATCAACTTCAATAGTTTTATTTATCTCATCACAAGTATAGAACTTACCAAAATCTATTGTATCTTTGATATCAAGATTATAACCTCCTTCTTGCCGTTCAGCAATTACATGAAAAGATGGAACTGCACCAGCACAACCAGGTATAAGCTTGAATTGATTTCGTTTATTTATTATTTTTGGACTTGTTTTCGAATATTTTAGAATAACAACAACTGTATCACCAGGAGGAATTATTACAGGTGCATTAACAATTTCAATTCCTGCAGTTATGTCGTCTTTTCTAAGTTCGACTTCTACTTTTCCATCATTAAATGCATGGACAGAGTCAATTATAAACTCATCACAGCCAGATAAAATTCCAAAATCTAGTGTATCTTCTACAATTCCAGAACTAGGAACAGTTACAAATGCTTTTAATATTAAATTAACTCTACCCTCTACACCACTTTCAGATATCCATTTTATGTAACTAGCATTATATCTTTGTCCTGTATTCAAATCTGTTGTTGTTATGTGATATATTCTTGATTCATTTGGGAATAGAGTGTCATTTGGAATAAATGGATAAATAGCAAAACTACCAAAGTTGTTAACTCCTTCAAGTATAACCCATTCATCACCTTCATTTCTTATAGTTAAGGTAGTATCTACTATAAAGGTACAACTAATAAGTACCCCAAAATCAATCGTATCTTTATCCGCCGTTACTAATACATTTGATTTGACTTTTTCGCCATTTAAAGCAATCTTTAAATCATTACATGCAGTACTGATATTAAGAGTATCATAATATTTGCCATTAGTCAGGGGCTTGAATTCAATAAATAATTTTTCAGTAGTATTGCCTTTTAATGTAATCGGAAATGAATTTAATATTGTAAAAGGAGATTTTATTTTGAAATCTGATTTTTGGTATATAATATCTTTGTCTGACTTATTTGTTATTATTATTGAATCAATCTTAGAGTTTTTAGCTAATGGTAGTTTATAGTCCAGCTTATTTAAATTTGACTCAACTTCTGATATAGATTTCTCAAATGTCACAGAATAGGATGTATCTTTACAGTCACCATTTAAAAATATATAATAGTATTCTCCTTCTGATTTTACGTCAAACAATACATTAAAATTACTGACTTTAATACCATCCTTATATAGATATATAAGCTCTTTGGGGTCTTTTGGCTTTGTATCGGCTCTTAATTTGTAATCTATGTTGTCACAATAATACACAACCGTATCTTTTGTGATTATATTTCCACTTTCATTTGCAATATAAGATTCAGGTTGTTCTAATATTTCAATATAAACTGTATTAGACTCAGTTATACAACCATTATCCCCTTTTATTTCCAACCGATAGTAACCGGGTCTGTATATTGTAACCGAATCAGATATTCCAGGTTCTTTGAAATCAATTAGTATTGTTTCTGAACCATCTAATTCTCTTTTAAAATACCAAGCATAACTATATTCATTTTTCTTATCATTAGGTAAATCAGTAAATAATGTAGTTGTATCAATTGAACAAAACTTAGTACCTAATCGAGAATCAATTTTGACATCAATTGGATTATCTAAAGTAATTGATTCAGTATTAGACTCATTTATTACGTCCGAATATGCTATCCCTCTACCATCTTCAATATTCCATGAAGTGCTTTTACCATCATAGAAATTATAAGCAAAAACTGAGTATTGAGTTGTTGCTCCACAAATTGGATTCTCATCAATGAACTCAGTTATATCTGAACCTTGAATGAAAGCAAGTACTTCGGAAGTAACACAAATCTTTTGTCCCACATAGTAAATTTTTCCATCAATTGGTTTACAAAAAGATCCCAAATCCGTTGTCTTGAGGATTATATATCCACCATAATCATTTGAACCACTAAGTAAATTAACCTTATTCCATTTTAACTTAATAGTAGAATCTTGTCTGGTAGCTTTTAGAGATGCAGTATTAAATACTGGTTCTCTTAATAATTGCCAAAATCTATAATTTATTGGTGAACCTTTTGGATTTTTATTAGCTTTTCCTTTTGTTCCTCCTGGTGAGTGAAGTGTGATTGATTTTCCTGTATCGTAACCACTTAGATTATCCAAATTAAGATTATAATCATCTAATTTACTTGCATTACCAATAGATATTGAATATCCTAAACTACAATCGCCAACATAAGCAATTTTCCTACCTACAATTTTATAAAAGTCACCTTGAGAGGAATATTTCACATGTGCTAAGGCATGAACATTAGTGCCACTTGCATTTAGTAGCTGTACTACATCTCCAAATTGTTGTAATGATAAAGAAGCAATACCATTCCAACTAGGTCTATCAAAATATAAATTATTCTCAGCATCAACTTCAATATATCCATCTCTAGGATCAATATCTATTGCACTAGTACCTCTGTGGTTAATAACTATAACCGTACCTATTCTAAGATTTTTCCAAAGATTATTGGAGTTGAATTTTACACCTTTTTGCCATGAATTACCATCATTATACTTTTCTGTATTATCTCTTAGCTCGTATCCCGTAAGACTAGTATTATCTTTGGTGATTAGGATTTCAGTCCATTCATTTTTAAAGTCAGAATCATTATAATACTCAGATATTACAGCTTCTTGCCCTATTAACTGGGTAATAGATGCTAATAATAATATTATGTATATTGCAACTCTCATACTTACTTATTACGTCATTTTTAATAAATCTAAATAAACATTTGTAAAAATAATGAATTATAAATCTATTGACAAATTTCCTTCGAATGCAGTTATAATTTTATTAATAATAGGTATAACTGTTGGTTTCAATGTGTTCGGTTCATTAGTTACTTTGATTTCAATGAAACTAGATTTGGGGATAGATGCTAAATTAATTCAAGCTGTTTCACAGTTGATATTTCTTTTTGGTCTTACTATCCTAATTTCCAATATTATTCCATTAAAATTCAAACAGTTGTTTAGGTTAGAAAAAAATATAGAAATTAAGTATATTTTTTATGGAATTGTTGGTTTGTTCTTTCTAAATCTATTCAATACTGGATTTGTGCCTTTCCAGGAGTATCTTATTCCAGAATCTCTTATGGGTATCTATCAAGATTATATTAAGCTGATGGAATCTATATATGAGAAAATGCTAATGGGTCGAGATGTCTATGATTTCTTGTTAGCTCTATTGATTGGTGCTATTATACCAGCTATTTCTGAGGAATTTCTATTTAGGGGATTCGGTCAACGGTCATTAGAAGAAAATAATTCTGTCATATTCTCAGTTTTAGTCACTGGAACTATCTTCGGTGTAATTCACTTTAACTTAGTGAATTTATTTCCACTTATACTTATTGGCGTATTTCTAGGCTATTTAGCTCATTATTCTAAAAACATACTTGTACCAATTTTTATACACTTTCTTAATAATGCGGTTTCAATTCTCTTCTTCTATATTGGAGAACCAACTGTACTAAATGATGAATCTAGCCTAAGTTTTTCTACTTCATTGTTGTTTTCTGCAATAGGATTACTCGGGGTAATTGGTGTTATTATAATTCTGATTCGATCTGGAAATTCAGGAACCGAATAGGTGCCATATTCCCCACCATTTCTAGATAATAGTAATTCAGAGCATTTTTCACATTCATTGTGAATTTTGTTTTAGAATCAAATATATCTGAATATACTGAAAAACTAATATCTAATATATGTGCATCAATCTTTAGATTATGGTCTTTAATTGTCGAACCAAGTCTTTCATCTATCTCATTATATTTGCTCTTATATCTATAATCTAACTGCACTTCAAAAGGAAGTAACTTATAATTTAAAGAGCTGTACCATAAATAATTTGATCTATATTTTAAATCTTTATTTTCTACTATATTCTTAGGATTCAAATAAGTTAGTGACGATTTTAAAGTGAAGTTTTCTTCAGTTTTAAAAGTCATATCTATCTCTACACCAGAAATTTCTGCTTCGATTATATTCATAAACTTAATAACTGCTTGCGAGCTACTTTCGAATGTCGGTTCTATCAAATCATCATATCTATTATAAAAACCTGATATATCAAGATTCAAGTAATCAGTTGAATTGATCATGTCATAACTTAAACCTAGTTCTAATGATTGACTAATCTCTGATTTAAGTTCGGGGTTTGCTATTACATTAAATCCTTGAAATTGGACTGAAGCAAATCTCTCTGCTAAGGAAGCAGCTCTAAACCCTCTTCCATAAGAACCTCTAAGTGTCATTGACTCGCTAAGTGTATAATTCAAACCAATTTTAGGACTATATTGAAATTTAGTATCAATTGTATCTAAAAGCTCCTTATCTGTTCTAATACCAATCGTAGCTATCAAATTGGAAATCGACTTATTTTCTAATTGAGCGTATGCACCTAGGATTGTCTGGATATTATCACCATAGGTAAATGAAGATACTTGATTGATTCTACTTTCAATTCCAGTAATCAAAGAATTTTCAACATTCAAACTATTTGAATATTGGGTCTCAAAGAAATAAGTATTACCAGTAGATTCACGGTATTCTATATTGTCTATAGCAAGCATATTGGAAAAATAAGTATTGAACAAGCCTAGCTTTATATTCATAAAACTGCTTTCATTTAGTATATGCTTTAAACTAGTAGAAACGGCTAGTTTATTTGACGTAATTACTATGCTTTCATCTGTACCAGTTGGTGGAATAAGTGCAGAATCCAAGCTATTCCAATAAACCCAATCATCAGTTTTAGAAGTAGAATAATTTATGGCTAATTCAACATTAGTTTTCTCTGAAAAATCATATAACTGCTTTAAGAACATTGACAACCTTTCAGATTTATCATATCTCTTGTAGCTATCTCGAGAGAACATAGAAGCAGAACCCATTATCCCATAATCTCCAAATTTCTGAGAATAAGCAAAGTCAAGTCCTTTATCTATTAGTGATTTATCACTCCAATTCCATTGCTCATATTTAGGAGAATCATATAATCCTGAATATAGTCTTGCTCTAATCATTGGATTGTAAGATGGTTTGGCAGTTAATACATTAATAACACCACCAAGTGCCGATGTACCATACAGTGCAGATCCAGCACCTTTTATAACTTCAACTCTATCTATGAAGAGAATTGGAATTATATCAAATTTTATATCATTATTATCTGCTGAAAGTAATGGGAATCCATCTTGAAGGAAAATCGTCCTTGTTCCAATTCCGAAAGAAAAGCCTGATGAACCTCTTATAGATACATTATCCTGATTAACTTCAACACCAGGTACATATTGAAGGGCATAATCAATAGACGTTATATTTCTAGTAGAAAATTCTTCACTCTTAATTAGAGATACTGATATCGGAACATTCTGAATTGATTCAGTCTTCTTATTTGCACTAACTATCAATTCATTTGAATGATATGTCAATCTCTTCAATTCAATTTTAACTGGATTTAACGAACTGACGAATGTTGATTTCTTTTCATAACCGGCATATTGAATTACAATTAATAAGCTATCCTTTGAACTTTTAATATGAAAATTACCTTTTCTATCAGTGAGATCACCTATTAATGTACCCAAGACTGATATACTGGCACCTATAATAGGTTCATTGCTATCACTATCAACTATCTCTCCTTTTACGTCAGCCATTGCTGTAGAATAGGTCAAAATAAGAAATATTAGTACTACTTTAAAAAGGTTGTGGTGGGAAATCATTCCAATCTACCTCTATATCTATGTTAACTGTCTCACCTTGTACTAATTTCACAGTGCCGGGTTCACTTTTATTAATAATATTATATACACCGACTATCCTTTGTGATGTTAAATCTGGCTCATATTGCCAAGCAACTACTATATACAACAAATCTAAGGGTAAATCGGAATAAATAAACTGGATATCTTTATTATTGATATTATAATCTTTAATTAAATCACTTATCGTAGCATTTCCGTTTGAAATCTCTTTTAATAAACTCTCTGAAGGTGGTAATTTGAAAGCAGCAACTCTTAAACCAAAGACACTATCCTTTTTAGGCCAATCATTTATAAAATTAATACTAACATTCAGGTATGCCAACTGAGCTTCATCACGCGGCTCCAACCCCTTGTCACAAGACGAAAGAAATAGTGCTAAAAGTATAAATATTATAGTATTGTATTTTATCATAAAATAAATCTACTTAATTTCGTTTAAATTTAATATTTTTTTAATAAGTATGGTAATATAATGAGTAAATTTAAGTTTATAATTTCGCTTGCAACTTCAGCATTACTGTTTATTTCGTGTAGTGAGGCCGACCATCAACACGATGAAATGAATAATGGTAAAGCTAATGAATCTGCAATTGTACAAACAACTGAAACTAATATAGAATCAGCTTTAGTGATTTTATATCCCACAGAAGGTAGTGAGGCAAATGGTCAAGTTACTTTCACAAAAATGGAAGATGGCAGAATAAAAGTGAATGCAGAAGTGTATAATCTAACTCCAGGTAAACATGGTTTCCATGTACACGAATTTGGAGATTGTTCTTCACCAGATGGTAAATCAGCTGGTGGTCATTTTTTCACTGACCATGATAATCATGGTGCGTTGGAAGATAATATGACACATGTTGGTGATTTGGGTAATCTAAATGCAAATGCTGATGGAATTGCAAAAGTGTCATTTATAACAGATAAATTATCATTATCTGGAATGAATAATATTATAGGAAGGGGTGTTATAGTTCACGAGGGTGAAGATGACACAAAAACTCAGCCTACAGGTGGAGCTGGTGCAAGAGTAGCTTGTGGAGTTATAGGAATTTCAAAATAGTATATTACCGGAATCAAAAGAAATTAAAAAGCACTATTTCCAATATGAAAATAGTGCTTTATTTTTTTTTTGTACGAGAGATGGGATTCGAACCCACACAACCTTAAGGTCACTGCCCCCTCAAGACAGCGCGTCTGCCAATTTCGCCACTCCCGTAAGGAAATTACTTATTAAGTAGCTTTTCAATTACTTCTACGTTTACTTTCCATCTACCAAAATTATCTTCATCATAAGGTCTGGAACCGTGATAATCAGATCCACCAGTGGCTATTAACTTGTTTTCTATACACCAACGTCTCCAATATCGAATATGATGTTCATTATGAGAAGGATGAAGTACTTCGATTCCATCAAGACCATTTTTTATCATAAATCGCATTTCTTCTTTGGTAACGTACTTATTAGGATGAGCTACAACAGTTTTACCACCTGCTTCATGTACAAGTCTGATTGCATCTACAATATCAAACTTTTCCTTACCTTCGAATGCTGGTAGATTATCACCTATATAAACGTCAAAAGCTTCTTTAAAATTTTTGACATAACCACCTTCTAACATCTCTTTAGCAATATGTGGTCTAGTTATAGAAGCACCTTTAGCTTTCTTTTTAATTAAAGCCATGTCAAGATTAATATCATGATCGGCTAATTTACTTACAATTATTTCAGCTCTTTTCTCACGAGATTTTTGCAAACTAATAAGCTTAGCATTCAACTCTTCGTGAAATGGATCAACTCCATAAGATAATAGATGTATTTCCTTTTCTTCTACGTGAGTTGTTAACTCAACTCCAGAGAGAAATTTGAAATTATAATTATCAATTATGGTTAACCCTTCAACTACTCCTGATAAAGTGTCGTGATCAGTAATACTAAATCCAGAAAATCCAGCCTTCTTCGCTTTATCGAATAATTGCTTGACCGTTAAGACCCCATCGGAATGTACAGTATGGGTATGTAAATCTGCTTGTAAATTCATTATACTTCGTAGAATTTAGTTAAGCTTTCAACAATATTGTCAGGAGAAATTTCAACTTTCTCTCCAGTTTTTCTGAATTTCAATTCAACTTTATTTTCTTCCAATCCCCTATCTCCTATTACAACTTGTACTGGAATACCAATTAAATCGGCATCTTTAAATTTGAACCCTGGCCTTTCCTTTCTATCATCTAACAATACTTCTAGACCGAGTCTTTCTAATTCATCTTTCAATTGGTTACATACATTTTGTACTTGCTCTGATTTATCAAAAGCTAATCCAAGTATATGTACATGGAACGGAGTCAATCCTTTATTCCAAATAATACCATTCTCATCATGATTTTGTTCTATAACACATGCTAATACTCTTTCTACTCCGATACCATAGCTACCCATAATAATTGGTTTTTCTTTTCCATTCTCATCGAGTATCTTCGCACCTAGAGCTTCTGAGTATTTTGTTCCTAATTTAAATATATGTCCTAATTCGATGGCATTCACTACTTTAAGTGGATTTCCTGAGATAGTATCGGCTTCTCCAGCTAATACTGTCCGAAAATCTTCGTATCCATCTAATTTACAATCTCTTTCTAGATCAATATTCTTGAAGTGTTGACCATCTTCGTTTGCGCCACTTACTAATCCATTTGCACCATGTAATAAGTTGTCAGCAAATACTTGTATCTGCTTTTTGATATTGATAGGACCTAAAGAACCGGGATGTGCACCAAACACATCTAATATTTCACTTTCATCGGCTGGTCTTACATTGTTAGTACCAAAAAATGATTGTAACTTCGATTCATTTAGTTCATCTATACCTCTCATCAGAATTAGTACAGGTTTCGAATCAATTATATATACAACTGATTTAGCACATCTTTCAATTGGTAAGTCAAACTGTTCAGATAATTCTTTGATTGTTTTAGCATTTGGTGTTGCAAACTTTTCAATTTCAGGACAGTTTTCAATCCTTCCAACTTGCTCAACTGATGATACTGCAACTTCTATATTAGAAGAGTAGCCAGACTCATAGTTTACAGCACAAGTATCTTCACCAAAAGGATTTTCAACCATAAATTCTTGTGATTTACTACCTCCCATTGCACCAGAAGAAGCACCTACAACAAAGAATTTAATCCCACATCTATTAAATATCTTGTGGTATGCATCAGAATGTTTTTCATAACTAATATCAAGACCTTCTTCAGTAGCATCTAATGAATAAGAATCCTTCATCAAAAACTGACGACCTCTCATAACACCTGATTTTGGTCTAGGTTCATTCCTAAATTTATTCTGAATTTGATACCAAATTTGTGGCACTTCCTTATAAGATTTGACACTTTGAGAAGCGTGGTAGGCTATTATTTCTTCGTGTGTTGGGGCTAAGATAAGATTATCTCTATTCTTAATGTGAAACATCACATCACCCATTGCCTCAACCCTATTTGTTTGTTCCCAAATTTCCTTGGGATTAAGAGCAGGTAATAAAAATTCTTGCCCACCAATGGCATCCATTTCTTCTCTAAGTATATCTTGTACTTTCTTTAGTACTTTATATCCCAGTGGAAGCCATGAAAATACACCGGCTGCTATTTGTCTTATTAATCCAGCACGAAGCATCAACTGATGCGAAGGCATCTGTGCATCGTTTGGAATTTCCTTTAAAGTAGGAATAAAAAATTGACTTTGATACATTTTATCAGTTTTTAATTTATCATAAAGCCAAATTTAAGAAATTAGAGTTTATGAATAATTATATTTATGTAATTATATCGGTAAGAGTTCTAAACATAAGGTATTTGTTGTCAGTAGATGTTGATTTTAATTCTTCATCTGCTTTGGAAAGTAAAGAAATTGCTCTCTCTACATCTGATGGTGAATACTTACTTAAAGAACGGATATACTCATCTATAAAATATGGGTTTACACCTACTTTCCCTGCTAATTGAAATTTGTTAGTAGTTGCTTTACGTTCATCTATCAACTTAAATAATGTTAAAAAATATCGAGTTAAAGTAATTAATATCAAAACAGATTGATTAGAATGCAACAATAAATTATCTGTTATCCCAAGTGAAGTATCTAAATCTCTAATTCCAACAGATTTTGTTAACTCGAAAACATTATTTTCTTTATTTATTCCTACTATTTCTTCTACATCATCTATAGTAATATGATTTTTATTCCCAAGATAAACGTTTAGTTTCTCTAATTCACTATCGATTTCTCTAATAGAATTACTGCTTAATGCTATGAGGTTAGCTGTTTGAATATCAATTTCCTTCTTATAATTTAATGCTCTTTTTACAACCCAATCAGGGATCTCATTATCATATAATTTTGGAAACTCAGCATAAAAGTCACTTTGAATTAAAAACTTTAATACTTCTGGCAACTTTTCAATTTTTGATTTTGCAGCAGAGGCTTTTTTAGAGTTATTAAGTTCTTTTGATATTCCATTTAATCTACTAGGTACACCAATAAAAACTAAGGTAGAGCTAGGATTTGGATTTTGGAGATAGTTAACTAACCCAGGAAATGATTTTCGTTTATTCTTATATAAAACATCAAAATTATTTATTATAATCAGCTTCTGAGGTGAGATTAAAGATAAATTATTGGCATTATCTACAATTTCTTGTTCGGTAATAGAAGATCCGTCAAGACGTTCAATAGAATTTGTATCTAATCCATTAGATATCATTTTTTCAATAATTTGAGTAATTAACTCATCTACTAAAAATGTCTCTTCTCCAAAAACTAACAGATTGTTAGGAATTTCATTTTGTTTAATATTATAAGGCATAATCTAATCGTTATTGTCAGCTAACATTAATAATTTTTGAGGTATTTGGTTTGATTCAACACATCTATAAAGTGCTTTCAAAGAATCATTTGCCACAACTTCACCTTTGTTTGCTATTAATAATCCTGAAGAACTATAATAGCTTTCTGCAAATATCATCCCTGGTTTCACATTAGCAATATGTATTCTTTTTACTAAAAACCCTTCAATCTTTTTACGTTCTGATTCTGCTAATTTAACAAATAGATGTACTAATTCAGGATCAAACTTAATATTCTTTTGATCATCTATAAATTCTAGAATACTATCGAATTTTCGTTGAGTTTCTTGCAAATAATCCATTGCATTAGATTTCTGAGATATGTCTGATATACTATCTAATTTCATTGACTTATGCATCGCATTATGATAGAAATCAACGATACTGATAATACGAGCACCAACTTTTATATTACTTTTCTGTTTTTTCTCTGGAAAGCCAGTACCATCAAAATTTTCATGATGTTCATATACTATATCTGCCACACCTTGTAATGCTTTATGATTATAAAGCATTTCTCTACCAATATCCACATGAAGTTTATATTGTTTCAATTCTCTAGAATTCATCTCAGGCATTGTTTTAAAAAGTGCTGTATCTCTAAAACCTATCTTCCCAATGTCATGTAATAAGCCAGCAGTTCTAATCTCAAATATATCTTCTTCATTTAGACTCATCAACTTAGCCATTTTACCAGACATATCACCAACAAATCTAGAATGACTGTTTTCATAAAATCTTTCAGTCAAATCAAGAGAAAATTGGAGTGTTTTTATAGTATCATAGATATTATTTGCGAGCTGATATCCTAATTTTTCTATTATTTCTTCAAGTTCTTTCGTATTATTGCTCATAAATTTTTGTTTTCTTCGTCTATAACTTTATAATCGGAAGTTAAGGAATTTTATTTAGGTATTTAAGAAAGTAAAACTAATTGTGGAAATATAAGTTGGAGTTTAAAGATTATTATAAAGTGCTTGGTGTTGAAAAGACCGCAAGCCAAGATGAAATAAAGAAAGCTTATAGAAAGCTAGCTCAGAAACATCATCCTGATATGAATCAGAATGACAAAGAATCAGAAGAGAAATTTAAAGAAATTTCAGAAGCTTATGAAGTATTAAAAGATAAAGATAGAAGATCAAAATATGATAATCTAGGTAATAGATATAGCCAACATCAACAATCTGGTGGGGCTAACGGTGATTTTGATTGGTCAGATTGGTTTTCAGGACAGCAAGGTCAACAAAGAACACAGGGTTATAGTAATGCTGGTGATGTATTTGGAGGTCAATCAGGTGGAGGAGTTTCAGATTTCTTTGATAGGATATTTGGTGGCGGAACCAGAGGTTATAGTCAAAGGACGACTAGAGCTAGACCTCAGAAAGGCGTTGATTATAAAACCAATGTAACAATAACGTTAGAAGAAGCATACAATGGAACGTCTAAAAATCTGAAGATAAACGATGAAAGAATTAGCATCAACTTTAAACCTGGAATAGTAGATGGACATGAATTGAAGCTCTCAGGAAAAGGAATGGCTGGTAAAAATGGCGGACCAAGTGGTGATTTATACATAAAAGTAAATATAACTTTACAAGAAGGTATAGAAAGGAAAGGAGATAATTTAACCATTGAAAAACAAGTACCTCTTACTAGCATGGTACTTGGTGGTCAGGAAACTATTGAATTTCTCGGTAACAAAGTCAATTTTATTTTAAAAGAAGCAACACCTTCAGGTAAAAAATTGAAATTTAGTGGATTAGGATTCAAAAATTATAAATCTGCAGATAGAGGTGATTTATTTGTCAAATTATATCCTGTATTACCAAAAAAATTAAATGCTAAACAAAAGAAAATATTTGAAAGTTTGAAAGCTCTGGAATAACTACTTTACGAAAGCCAGAGCTTTCCCATTTTCACCGTCCATGTAGATTTTAACTTGTCCATTTCTTTTGAAATGTTCGACGTTAATTAATCGAATTACATTTTCATATTTTTCAGCATCATCTACGAATTGTGATAGACTGTTAGGAGTTTCTAGAAAGAATTTTTCATTAAATATTGTACCTTCCTCATCCGGATATAGTGGAAGGTATTTTATATTAGCTTCTACTAAATCTTGGAAGAAGTGAGTTCCAAACGATAATTCTGGAACATAATCTTTATTCTTTCTGGCTACTTCTATGAGCATAGCAGTGTTATTTATATCTGAGTAATTTACTGATACTCCTAATTGGATATCACCTTTACTTCCCCATCTACCTGGACCAATCAATATAAATCTTCTCTTAGGTAATGATTGATTTAGTTGACCAATAATCTTACCAATATTACGCATATCATCATCTGTTGTAAGTGATGAGTAACCTTCTGAAGTTACATATACTACAAAACCAATATCATCAAACATTCCATTATTTATATATTTGCTACTGCTAAATATTTTTGACTCTTCAGTTACATCAGGTGGTATAGTGATCTGACTTTCTGCTCCAAATTGTGATTGTGGACGACATTGTAATAAATAAAGTATTTCACCATCTGATGCAAACTCTATATCGACAGGACTTTGGTAAGCATCTGATAGTTCTTTCAAAATTGCGTTCATTTTTTCAATAAAAGTAGTATTCTTTACTAATCCATTAAAAGTTATAACCGAATTTTCTTTAGTAAAATCAACAAAAGAACTTACAGGATCAACTAAGGTTTGTCCTCTTACAAAAGAAACAATTTTTTCAATTCCAGGATAATTACCGTTACATTCTTTTATAACTTCTTCAAATTCTACAGATTCGAACTTACTAGTTTCAAGATTGATAACATCAATTTTGTTCTGAGAATATCTAATTGTATCTTTAACAGTCTGATTTATTTTAATATCAGGTGAACCTGGTGATATTAGTTTAGGATAATCATCTATTGTTCTATCTACTGCCCTAGTTCCTAATCCTGCTACTATTCTGATTACTCCATCTTCCCTTCTAATTCTGCTTGACCATCTGAATTCATTATGACTCATTGCGACACCAGCATAAGCTGGTAGGAAGAACTTTCCTAATTTATTACCTACAACTTCTTGTATTAGAATTCCCATTTCTTCTCTAAAATCAAGAAGCTCTTTCTCTTTCCTATATTGAATTGGGTCTGGTCCCAATGTACTGGCATATACTTCAGCAATGGCATTTGTTAGAGCGTTTAATCTCTCTTCTTTTGTTCCTACATTAGAAATAAATAGAGACTTATATTTACCTGTGAATGCAGCCTCGAAACTATCTTCTAAAAGTGAAGATGATCTTATTACAATTGGCTTTCCTTCCAAATCATCTAAGATAATATTGAAAGCATTTATTGCTTCTGGAGTAAATTTCGAGTTTTTGAAGATATACTCAATAAATGAGAATTCTAGATTTATATGTTCTAATGTCTGATATTTAACATAGTTGAATTCGTCAAGTGCATTATAATTGATAAATTCTAGAATACCATCAGAAGTTAGAAACCAACTTTTTGGAGTTCTTACATTTTCCAAAATTGGAATTTTTTGTTTTTTTACATTAAGTATTTGTTCTGCAAGTATCATACCTGCACTTTTTCCTCCAACTTTTCCATATCCATAAGCTGGCCCAAGGAATCTTTCGAAGATTTTCTCTATAGCTATTAGTGTTATATAGTGTTTAGCTATGTTAATATATTTGAGATTTTCACTTAAGAATCTGTAAATAATAGCTACTCTAACGCCAACACGCTCATCAACACTAGTGAATTCTTTACTACCACCATGTTGGAAATATGTCTTTAAGGCTTCTATTACATCTACTAATGGAGCATGTCTTTTCTCTAATACTCTTGAAAGATTTGATAATTTTTCTTTATGAAGCCATTGTGTAATCTGTTGTGTTAATTCATCATCTGGGATATATTTATCAGCTATATCAAATACTTTTTTTATAATTTCACGTGGTATAAGTGGATTCCCTTTTGGTTTCGGCCAATTGGGTCCAACTGCCTGAGAATGATTTTCATCTGTAAAAGATGGATTTAATTCTTCTATTAGAAAATAAATCTCTGGTATTTTCATTCTTTCTAGATGAATTATCATCTTACGACATAGCTTATATAATATAGAATTATCTTGGTAAACAAGATGGTCTAATATTATCTTCCACTCAGGTTTTGTGGGTAATACTCGTTCTTTTTTCTCTTTCATATTAGTACTTCACTATTAAATAGAGCTATTATTTTAAACATCTATTATGATTTCGTAAATTTGAGAATATATAATATGAAAATTTAAGGAAAATATGAAAACTAGAATAGAAAAAGATACAATGGGTGAAATTGAAGTACCTGCTGAAGCATATTATGGTGCTCAATCAGCTAGATCATTAATCCATTTTGATATTGGTATTGAGAAAATGCCAAGAGAATTAATCAGAGCAATGGGAATCCTTAAAAAAGGTGCCGCACAAACTAATACAGAACTTGGACTAATGGATAAATTCAAATTAGATTTGATTAGTCAAGCTGCTGATGAAGTGATTTCAGGAGAATTAGATGCTCATTTTCCACTTTCGATTTGGCAAACTGGGTCTGGCACACAATCGAATATGAATTCGAATGAGGTTATCGCTAATAGAGCTATAGAGATTGCTGGTGGTGAGTTAGGTAGTAAAACACCTATTCACCCGAATGATGACGTAAACAAGTCTCAAAGCTCAAATGATACATTCCCCACGGCTATGCACATTGCTGCTGCAGAACAATTGAATAATTATTTGCTACCTGCACTTGCAGAACTTAGAGTTACTTTAGATCATAAAGCAAAAGATTTCAAAGATATTATAAAATCTGGTAGAACTCACCTAATGGATGCTACTCCATTGACTTTAGGTCAAGAATTTTCAGGTTATGTGCAACAACTTGACAAAGCTATTGAAAGAATTAGTTTAGTATTACCAGGTTTATACGAACTATCCCTTGGTGGAACTGCGGTTGGTACGGGTTTAAACTCACATCCAGATTTCGCTGTAAAATCAGCAGAAAATATTGCAAAAATCACAGGTCTTCCATTTGTAACAGCTCCGAATAAATTTGAGTCTTCTTCAGCTCACGATGCTATTGTGTTTGCTCATGGTGCATTAAAAACTCTTGCTGCTTCTTTAATGAAAATTGCTAACGATATTAGATGGATGGCTTCAGGTCCTAGAGTTGGATTAGGAGAAATCTTCATTCCTGAAAATGAACCGGGATCATCTATTATGCCTGGTAAAGTAAACCCGACTCAATCAGAAGCAATGACTATGGTTGCAGTTCAAGTAATGGGTAACGATACTGCTATAAATTTCGGAGGAAGTCAGGGGAATTTCGAACTAAATGTTTTCAAACCAGTTATGATATATAATTTCCTTCAAAGTACTAGATTATTAGCTGATACTTGTAGGATGTTTAATATTCATTGTGCTGTAGGAATAGAGCCAAATAGAGAAAAGCTAGAAGAAAATGTTAATAAATCCTTGATGTTAGTAACTGCACTTAATCCACATATAGGTTATGATAAAGCAGCTAAAATAGCTAAGAATGCTCATCAAAAAGGAATAACCCTTAAGGAATCTGCTCTTGAGTTAGAAATACTAACTAGCGAAGAATTTGACAAATATGTTAGACCAGAAGACATGTTAGCACCAAGTATCTAATCACAAAAATAATCTATATAATGCCCGCATAATAGCGGGCTTTTTTTATGCAAATACATAACAATCATAGCTTAAAAAAGTATAATACATTTGGTATAGATGCCAAATGTAAGCGGTTAGTCATACTAGAATCCGAAGATGATATAGTTGATTATTTTGAAAATCATAGTATAAATAGTCCATTTCTATTATTAGGTGGTGGCTCTAATCTATTAATCAAGAATGATTTAGATTACGATGTGTTGAAACCCGATTTGCTTGGAATTAATCTAATTGAAGAAGACTTTGATTCTGTTACTTTAGAAGTAATGGCTGGTGAGAACTGGCACAAATTTGTACATTACTTAGTGTCAAATAATTATTATGGATTTGAAAACTTAGCATTAATCCCTGGAAATGTTGGAACTGCTCCTATTCAAAATATTGGGGCTTACGGAGTTGAACAAGAACAGTATTTCGTCAGTTTGCATGGTTATAATATCGAATCTAAACAATTTGAAATTTACACAAAGGAGCAATGTGAATTTGGATATAGAAGCTCTATCTTCAAATCAAAACTAAAAGGTAAGTTCATAATCACTTCTGTGACATATAAACTTAGCAAAACAGATACCCCAAATCTTAGTTATTCTGAATTAGAGAACTACATAATTCAAAGAAGGTTAGAAGCAACAGCTAAGAATGTTTTTGATTCTGTGATTGATATAAGATCAAATAAACTGCCCTCCCCTAGTCAGCTTGGAAATTCTGGCTCATTTTTTAAAAACCCTATTATCACACACACGGAATTTGATAGAATCTCAACTGAATACTCTGATCTGCGAGGGT
Source organism: Ignavibacteriae bacterium HGW-Ignavibacteriae-4 (assembly GCA_002839765.1). Taxonomy (GTDB): domain Bacteria; phylum Bacteroidota; class Ignavibacteria; order Kapaibacteriales; family UBA2268; genus PGYR01. The sequence goes on along the minus strand of PGYR01000001.1, from coordinate 26,896 downwards.
TCCCTCAAAGTGATGATACTGTGAAAATATCTGCTGGCTGGCTAATAGAGAAAGCTGGACTTAAGGGATATCGTGTAGGTGACGCAGCTGTATATGAAAAACATGCTCTTATATTAGTAAACTATGGCAATGCCACTGGTGATGAAATATGGGGTATTGCAAAACATGTTATAAAAACAGTATTCGATAAATTCCAAGTTAGACTTGAACCAGAAGTGAATGTAGTGGAGTGATTATTATTCCCATGGCCCTTCTCGAGTAATATTTACAAATCTATTTCCATATAATCGAAATAAACCTAATAAGCCACCACACCATATTCTTCCTTTACTATCTTCGAAAATAGACATTATTGCATGACTCAATAATCCCTCTTTCTTAGAATAATTAGTAAGTGTTTTACCATCAAATTTATATATACCTTCGTGCTTAACTGATAACCAAATATTCCCTTTACTGTCTTCTATAATATCCCAAACTTCTTTATTCTTAAATTGATTTAATACTTCAATATTTTTAAATAATTTTCCATCGTAAACACATAATCCATTTCTCGATGTCGCAAACCATATATTACCATTTCTATCTTCTAGTATCTTATTTACAAAGTTATTACAAAGTCCATCTATTTCAGAAATATTTGTAAGACTTTCACCATCATATTTTTTTGCACCACCATTTGTTCCCAACCAAATATTGCCTTTGCTATCATTAAATATACTATGTATTATCTTTGTACTTGATATTCCTTTAGTTGAATCCTTAGGTGATTCTGGTATTTCAAAACTTATGAATTTTTGACCATCAAAAAGACTAATACCATAAGTTGTACCTACCCAAATTACTCCATTTTGATCTACACTTATTTTCCATACATCATCACTAATCAATCCATCTTTTTCATTATAATTTGTAAAATTCTGACCATCATATTTACTAATTCCACCTGTATGACCAAACCATATATTACCTTGTTCATCCTCAGCAATCTCTTTTATTGAAACTCCTTGTCCGAACTGATTCTTTATATTATCGAAAAATTCTAGTTTCTTTCCGTCATATCGAAAAGGACCATCTTCAGTGCCAAACCACAAGTTCCCTTTACTATCTTCAAATATATCCCTGACAACCCCACCAACTTGCTTATCAATGTATGGGTTTGGACGGATATGAGCATTTTCAATCCAGTAAGAATCAGGAAATTCAGCTGTTGAATTGTTTTGTGAGTAAGCTAAAATCGAAGTGTTTAAACTAAGGGCGAGTAAAAAGAAATGAATATTTATAGAATGAGTAAAAAAGGTTTTCAATTATTTCTCGAGTTTATTGATTGTGCAATTTATACGAACCAATAGATATAAAGTTTGAGTTTAGAACCTCATTTAGTATTTTAGAATATGTTTAAATTAAAATATATTATATTTCTATTATTCTATACTTGTATTCAATATAATACGATAGGTCAAACTCTATTCCAAGACATACTAACTCCTTTAGGTGGTAACTTTGATAAAAAGAATAAAGATAGGTTTGTACCTTGAAAAAATATTTTCTTATTACATTAAGTACTTTGTTACTACAATCTTGTATTTCTGATGAATCTCATACTTCATTTTCAGGAAATGAACAAAGATTTCTTGATTGGAAAGAAGATACATTAAACGTTCTAAAAACTATTATTCAGACACTTCCATATTTATTGATAAATCATATTCTTTTGAACCTAAAGATAATTTAAAAGTGCATGATAGCACCTATAAATATGAATTTGAAGAAGTAAAAATTCGTTATTCTGAAACTGATCAATTATACTTAATTATTGAATATAGTTATTCTAAAGATATACTATTAAATAATATTGATGACGAAAAAGGAACTATTGGAGCTATCATAGCATTAATAGATGAATATGATGAATTACCAGAATCTAATTTCCATATTGAATTTAAATTAATAGAACCTTATTATGAATCTAAGTCAGGGATTTTAAATTATGAGATTAGAACAGAAATTCAAGATATTAGAATATCTGGTTTTGATGATAAAATCGAATTTATTGAATATTTTTATATTCGTGGTAGATTGAATGCAAAAAAGGTATATAAATCTGAATATTTTAACCTTAAGTAAAAAATGAAATCACTATTAATATTCTTACTATTTATTAATAACCCTTTCAACAAAGTCACGTTACACAATGAATTTGTTGATTGTGAAATAATAAGATTATACTCTTATTCAATTGATACATTAACTTATGATACAGCAGAATTTAATTATCTTGCCAAAACTGAATATTGCAATTTAGTATTAAAATTTATAAAGGGACAACCTGATAAATTAAATTTCAAACGAATTAATATAGGAGGAAAATATGAATTTCATTTAAAATTTTTACCCAAACCACCTAATATAACCAATGATGAAAATAATCCCAATATTTCATTTTACTTCGTTACCAATTTAAGGTAGGGTAGTTTAGATTTATATTTTAACATGGATAGTCTTCACGAATTAGATTATTATTATAAAAATAATTTTGATAAAGATTCAATGGCATTTAATTATATGCCTCTAAATGTTATAGGGAACTTTATACATGACTCATTAATTATTTACCAGCCATAGTATTTTTCAAAAAAACCGACTACACTATGTGCAATCGGTTTCTAGTTTTTTGCATATATTAAAAGCTGATTAAACAACCACATCAGCTTCTTCTAAAAACAGACTAGATATTCTTTCGGCGTTCAATCCTGAGAAAATATTATTAATATTTTTTACTAAATCGTCCGTATTTATTTCTGATAATACTTTTTGGGCATCTTGCATTGTCTCTATAGCTGGTGCTGATTTGTAGCTAAGTGGCGATGTATCTTCATTGGATTGAATATTATTCTCCAATTTATTAAGACCATCTTTTAGAATATCCGAAGACCAATCTGCTTTGTCAAGATGATTGTTAGTATTTGATTTACTCGTAACATCGGATTTTACTAGTGTTTCCACTAGAAATGGATCATACTTTACGTTCGCTTCAGTAGTTATTTTTGTGATGTTCATTGCTTGGCTCCAGATATTAATTTGTAATTCTATATCTCATAGTAGCAAATCCGTGCCAACTACTTCAGAATGTTTTCCACTTTAGCTCTTGCCTTCTGTTTATGCTCATCTTTTATATAGACTATCACTGTAGCAAGAGCAGCTGCCAGTACTGATATATCATCTGTATAACCTGCCACTGGGATTATATCTGGTATTGCATCTAAAGGGAAAACAAAATACCCCAATGCTCCGAATATAACAGATTTCGCCCATTTAGGAGTTGCTTCATCTTTCGCAGCATAATAAAGGACTAAAGCCTTTTCTATCAGACCTATACTAGTAAATTTAACTACTTTATATAGCTTTTTCCAAAACTTACTTTCATTATACTTGTTTTGATATATAATTATATTGCTCAAATTTGCTCACATTATTAGTTATTTTTAGTTGTTTGTTTTAATTTACAAACTTATTTTTGATATAAAAATTGATAGTATATGACGAGAAGTTATATTAGCATTTTTATTATAATTCTCTTTTGCAGCATTTATAATACCAACTCACAAACTACTATAGATACGAATGCACTGAAACCAAAGTTCGGTGTATATGGTCAATATGGTTTGGCTTTTCATTTTGCAGACTTTGCAAAGCTACCAAACACTCAAAGTTGTTGCGGTGGTTTTAATTCTGAAATAGGCCCATCCTTTGGTGGTGGTCTGGTTGTGGATATTCCCATTGATTATAATTACATCGTAAATTTACGTGCTGGATACAGCCAAGTTACTGGTAATTTCTACAATGAAATTAATACAGATGTATTGGTAGATGGTAATTTGCAGAAAGGGGTATTCTCTTATAATTTGAATTCTACATTTTCTAAAGTTGATTTTGACGCTTTGCTTTCATATAGAATAGCAGAGAATGTATTCTTGAACGGAGGTCCGAGTTTTGGACTTCTCTTATCTTCTGATTTTAAGCAATGGGAGCAAATAGAACAACCATCTGATAGAGGTGTATTCCCTGGTGAAGGTAGAGTTCGAAATAAATATGAAGGTGAAATTCAGAATCTTAGTAGTCTGATTTTTGGATTAACTATTGGCATAGATTATCAACTTCCTTTAAATAAAAAGAATTCGTTATTTATAGTACCTGGATTATACTACTCTCACAAATTCAATAATATAGTAAGTGATTTGGCTTGGAATATTGGTGAACTAAAAGCCGGAGTTGCTGTGAAATACAGAACACCTCCTGCCCCACCTCCCCCACCTCCCCCACCAGCTAACCCTATTATGCCGGATTCGCTTCCTTTACCTATCAATCCTCCTGCATTGCAGGTATTTGTAGATGCTGTTGCAGTTGATTCGAATGGAAGAATTACTAAGGAACCTCAAGTTCAGATAGAAGATTTCGTATCGATTAATATGAGACCTCTGCTTAATTATGTTTTCTTTGATGATAATTCTTCTGCTATTCCCAAAAGATACAATCAACTAGCAAAGAATGAAGCTACTAAGTTCAATACTGACGATTTGAAGGGTAAGAATGCCATCGAGACTTATTATGATGTGATGAATATTGTTGGCCAGAGAATGAAAGAAAACCTTAGTGCTAATATAACATTGGTAGGTTGTAATTCTGATATTGATTTGGAAAAAGATAATAAGGTACTTTCAAATGATAGGGCTTTGTCTGTTAAAAACTATCTTACAAATACTTGGGGAATAGAGCCTAATAGAATTGAAGTTCAAGCTCGAAATCTACCTTCAGAAGCGTCAAAGTCAGATACTCTCCCAGGTCAAGAAGAAAATAGAAGAGTCGAAATACTATCAAGTGATGAGTCTATAATCAAGCCAGTAATGACTACTGATACTCTAAGAGTACTTTCTGATACTGATATCAAATTCCTAGCTGATGTAGATTCGGAAGTAGGAATCAATGAGTGGCTATTTGAAGCTAAACAAGACGATAATATTCTATTCCAGAAAATTGGAAATGGTCAACCAGACCCTGAATTACTTTGGAATTTGAGAAATGATAAGAAAAGTATGCCTCGTTCTGCATCCCCTATTGAATATAAATTATCTGTTATGGACTCAGTTGGCCAGAGAGGATTTGCTGAAAAGATACTTCCCATCAATAAACTAACAGTTAATACGAAGAGAGAAAACAGAACGGATGACAAAGAGTTCGAGTATTATAGTTTAATACTATTCTCTTACGGGAAATCAAGTTTGGAGCAAGAGCATAGAGAAGTAGTTGACTTTGTGAAAAATAGAATCACGGAAAAGGCAAAAGTCTATATCTATGGTTACTCTGACAGCATGGGCGAAGAGGATATCAACAAGAAAATATCCGAAAGAAGAGCAAAATCAGTTGCAAATAGACTAAGGCTACGCGATGCAGTAGTCAAAGGATTAGGTGAAGAAACCTTGCTGTACGACAACAATCTTCCTGAAGGTAGATTCTATTGCCGTACAGTCCAAATAACAGTGGAAACACCTGTAAAAGACTCATAGTAGATAATGGCAAAAGCAAAGAAAAAACTAACCGAACAGCAAAAGTACATAATCTGGATGGTTGGATTTGCTTTACTTACAATAATTCTATGGCGTATTCCCTTCGGAATGCTTGTGCTATACCCTTTTACGATACTCTCCACTTGGTTTCACGAGATGGCACATGGGATAATGGCACTTATTCTTGGGGGTAGCTTCCATCAACTAGAGATATATGCTGACGGTTCTGGACTTGCTATGTGGAGTGGTAATTTATTTCTTGGCAATGTTGGTAAAGCTATAGTTGCGGCTTCGGGACCATTAGGACCAACCGTAGCAGGTGCAATCCTCATCATTCTTTCTAGAAAAGACAAGCATCTCAAAAATATACTTTACACTTTTAGTGCAATTCTTGCATTTTCTGTAATATACTGGGTTCGTTCTATTTACGGCATTCCTGTGATACTTACTTTCGCCGTTTTAATATTCTTCTCCGCACTCAAAATGCAAGCAAAGAATCAGAAGTTACTGATTATCTTCCTCGGAATACAAGCATTCCTCAGTATTTACCTTAGTATTGGCTATTTGATGAGCCAGGAAGCCTTCATAGACAATGATTTCCATATTTCGGATACAGGAGTTATCGCTCAAAACCTCTTTTTCCCCTATTGGATTTGGGGTGGTATCATCATTTTTATCTCAATTTTCACAATGATTCAATCTATTATGTATGTTTATAGAAAGTGAAAATCTACATAAAATACTACACCCTCAGCGAGCCACTAAAACCTCTTGCTGCGTAGTATGAATCTGCTCCATTGTGATAGATAAATACATTATCATATCTTAAGTCTGCGAATATTGCACCACCTAATTTTCTAATATTATCAGGAGTTTTAATCCAACTCGAAGTCTTACAATCGAAGCTCCCAAGCATTTGAAGTTTTCTATATTGAACTTCATCAAGAATTTCGATACCCATTTGCGATGCCATGTTAATCGCACTATCCTCTGGTGGGAATTTCTTGCGGGCTTCAAGTGCTTTGTGATCATAACTTATACTTCTACGACCTTTAGGGCTTTCGGCGGAACAATCAAAAAATATGAATTCATTTGTTTTACTATCAAAACCGACTACATCTGGTTCACCACCAGATAGTTCCATTTCGTTAAGTGAACAAAGTTTTTCTAGAGATGATTCTAACTTAGACTGTACTGACTGCCAATTTATTCCTTTATGTCGATTCATATTATTCTCGAATCTTTCTTTTAGTATGCTAAGCAGTTCTGCTTGGATTTCTTTAGATAGTTTCTTTTTCATTTTTTTTCATTTTTAATTTTTCTAGTAACCTTCAAATATAAGATTAATTTGAATATTTCTTATAATATGAAACCACTTACTTTTTCCCATTCTCAAATTACTTTATTATATTATGGACTTTGGATACCCAATAATCGGAATTAATTAATGAAGCTCAATAAACGACTCGTAATCATAATATTAATACTAGCAACAAGTATATCTTTTGCTAAAAAAGCAATCACTTTTGAAGATATAATGAAGTTCAAGAATCTGACCTCCCCTACTCTAACTGATAATGGTAGCTGGCTAACTTACAGATTGGACAAACAAAGAGGGAATAATATCTATGTAATTCAATCACTTGAGTCCGACAAAAAAATAGAGGTTGAAAAAGGAAGCTACTCGCTGTATTCACAAGACACAAAGTGGTTTGCTATAAAAACCGATGTAGATGTAATAAAGCAATTAAACCCTGAAAAATATAAAGATGAGAAGCCAGATTTGGTGCTTATTAATACTTTAACTGACTATCGTAAAACAATTGAAGATGTTTCAAGCTTTAAATTAACAAAAAATGGAAAGTGGCTAGCTTACACAATTGATTATGACAAGAAAGATAAATTAAAAGGTAAGAAGCTATTATTAAGACATTTGCAAAGTGAAACTGAGATTCCTATTGATAATGTTATTGAGTTTACTTTGGATTCTTTAGGTAATAATCTCTTCTATTCTACAATTATTGACAAAGGTATTAATGGCCTTTATACAAGGAATTTGAACGAAGAATTTATACCAGAATTAAAAATAGAATCCGATTCTAATTCTAAATTTACTAACCTTTCTTGGGATGAAACATCATCTAAACTCATTTACTTAAAAGGTAAATTGTTGAAAGATGATAAAACAAAAGATAATTCTATAAATCTATATGACTTCGTTTCTAAGTCATTAGTGACTATAGCTGATACATCATCTCGTTCTGGCTATTATATTCCTGAGATAAATGAAATCAGATTTACAGAAGATGATAAAAGAATTTGGTTCGGATATAAACCGCTTGGTGAGTGGAATGGTGATGAAAAAGACACAACAGAGATTACAGAAACTAATTTGTATGATACAGATTTAATATTAGATAAGACCCAGCTGTATTTGTGGCATCCAAATGACCCAGAAATTATTCCATTTCAACAAACAAATTGGGATAAAACAAAAGACGAATTTTACTATTCAATATATGACATTAATAATAAGAATATAATATACTTAACAGATAGTATTAGTACTGGAGTTAGATATTCTGATAACCCTAATTTTACAATACAACTAAATAATGTACCTTACAAAAAGCAAATGACATACAGTGGATGGTATTACGATTTATATAGTATTAGTATTAAGAATGGAAAAAAACATTTAATAGAAAAAAATCTGGAAGAAAGTCCAAACCTATCTCCAGAGGGGCTTTATACGGTTTACTTCAAAGAAAAGAATTGGTATTCCTATAATAATGAGACTCAAAAGACTTTAGTATTGAATGAAAATTTGTCTATTCCATTCTATGATGTTTTAGATGACCACCCCAAAGAGCCGGGTTCTTATGGTGTTAAGGGTTGGATTGGCAAAGACCAAAAAGTTTTAATAGGCGACCAGTTTGATATTTGGCAGTTTGATTTATCTGATGGAAGTAGTCGATTATTAACTAAAGGAATAGGTCGTAAAAATGAAAATTCAATTAATATTATAAACACGGATAGAAATAAAAAATGGTTCGATAGTTCTGATAGAGTCCTTGTAAGTTTATATGGAATTAAATCGAAACAGCAGCATATTGGAGTTCTGGATCTAATAACAGGAGAATTAGATATTAGAACTTATGGTGATTACTTATATTCTTACAAAGGAAAATCAGAGAATTCTGACAAGATAATAATTACTAAAGAAGGGTTTAATACTTATCCAGATGTATGGCTAACTAATTCTAATATTAGTAACCTAGAAAGATTGACTAATGAGCAACTACAAGTTGATGAATTTCTTTGGGGGACTTCACACCTTGTTGATTTTGTTACTGAGTTCGGTGATACATTACAAGGTTATTATGCACTTCCAGATAATTATGAAAAAGGTAAGAAGTACCCAGTATTTGTTTATTTCTATGAGAGATTTTCAGATAGAAAGAACGAATTTAATATGCCTAAAATAAATCATAGACCTCCTTATTCACTGTACTTAGGATCAGAATATGTTATGTTCTTCCCTGATGTTAAGTTCTATGATGGTGACCCTGGTAAATCTGCGGAGGTGGCATTAATTGCTGGATGTGATAAACTGGTTGAAATGGGTATAGCTGACCCAAAAAGAATTGTGATGCATGGTCATAGCTGGTCTGGATACGAAAGTGCTTGGATTGTAACTCAGACTGATTATTTTGCTGCTTGTGTTTCTGGAGCACCAGTCTCAAATATGACATCTGCATACTCAGGTATTAGGTTAGGTTCAGGATTAGCTAGACAATTCCAATATGAGAAAGAACAAAGCCGTATTGGAGGGAATATAATAGATTCACTTGATTCATATATTCGCAACTCACCTATTTTCTTTGCAGATAAGATGAATACACCACTACTTGTAATGTTTGGTGATATAGATGAAGCAGTGCCTTGGCAACAAGGTATAGAGCTTTACTTAGCTATGCGTCGATTTGACAAAAACTGTATATTCTTACAATATGAAGGTGAGCCACATCACCCTAAAAAGATTCAAAATCAACTTGATTACTCTATTAGAATGAAGCAGTTCATGGATTATTATGTTTTTGGGGGTGACATGCCCAAATGGATGATGGACGGTTTCCGTTTTAAAGGCAAATATAATATAGGTAGATAAAAATCAAAAGGGGCAAAATTTCATTGCCCCTTTTTGATTAACTATTTCTGTTTTCAATTATATCTAATATCTCTTGCATTTTATTTTTTGCTCTTAGAGATAGTGATTCTGCCTCTAACTTCGTTTTTTCAACATAATTTTTGTCACTTATACCAGACAAATTAATTGTAACATTTCTATAAGCACCCCAAATACCTACTTCGAGTGCTCTAGCACCAACTTCCAAATCTGAACGGCTACTAAAATTTCCTATTTTTGCAACTTCAATTAAATCATCCCATATTCTATCAGCAGTTTTTATTGTTTTCAAAGGGACTTCTATCGCTACTTTCATTCCTTCTTCCATTGCTTCACTTCGAATTAATTTCTCATCTTCAGTAGTCTGAGGTAATCGCATTGCTTCCATATAATCACTAAATGCGTTAGTATCAGCATCAATAAGCGGTATCAAATCTTCTGTGGTCTTAACAAGATTAGGTATTATCTTTCTTAACTGATAATCATATTCTTCATATTTTTTATATCCAAATGTTAGCCATGCAACCATTGCACCTAAACCGGCCCCCATAGAAGCCACAGCAGCAGATACACTTCCACCACCAGGAGCTGATGTACGAGCTGCTACTGAACCAATGAAGTCTCTTACTGAAAGTGAAGCCAAAGGTTCATTTCTATCTTGTTTGATTATGTATTCAATTATTCTTTTTTGAGGATCAAAATATTGGATTGAGCTTAGACCAAGTCTATCTATTACTAATTTTATTTTCTGATCTTCAGCAATTACAAATAAATTCTCTTTTTCAATATAATATTCGGCTGCCATTAGCATAGCTTCTAACGGAACTAGTCCAACAATCTCAGAACCAGCAAGACCTAAATTCATCTCAATTGCGTCTTTCTTTGCTTCTTCAAATGCAATATGCATTGGAGTAACGTGATAATCATTCAGATTCATTGATATTTGAGCCATATTGTACTCATCTACATGCCAACCTAGACCTTTCGTCTCTTTCAATCTACCTGTATCGCCTTCTTCCCTACCAGCTTCTCTAAGATTTAGAGCAATCCTATGTGCCTGATTCCAAGTTCCTAAAACATTAATGTTGTATGCAATTAGGAATTTTCTTGCTCCAGTCGCTGTAACTCCCCATTTTGGATCAAAACTACCTGACCAATAATCTGGCTCCCAACCTTCTTTTTTTACTTTATCTGACATTGCCTCATATTCTCCTTTCCGAATATCTGGCAACTTCTTACGATAATCCAAGTTTGAAGCTTCTTCGTAAAGATAAAACGCTAATCCAAGTTCTTCAGCAGCTCTTTTGGCAAATCTTTTGGAAATTTCTACGCATTCTTCCATAGTTACATTTGAAATTGGAACAAATGGACATACATCCATGGCACCCATTCTTGGATGCTCCCCTTTTTGAGTTCGCATATCTATCAGCTCTTTTGCTACTTTAGCTGAAGCCAGAGCCCCTTCAATTACAGAATTCTCATCACCAACAAATGTATATACTGTTCTGTTTGTAGATGCTCCAGGATCTACATCCAATAATGTACATCCATTAGTTTTTCTTATTGAATCTGCAATTGATTCTATTGTTTCTTTGTTTCTTCCTTCTGAAAAATTGGGTACACATTCTATTATTTTTTTCATAGACTATTCTTTTAAGTTATAATACATTTCCACTTCCGAAATTTAAAAAACTTTATAGTTTATGTAGAATTTAACAGATGTTAATAAATTAAATGTTCAAAAGTTTACTCTTATTGTTAAATTAGCTCATCAGAAAACGTAGTTTTAGGTATATGCCAAGAAAAGTAAAATTAGAAGATATAGAAGAAGGTCAAATATTAGCAGAAACTCTGTCTAATAAATATGACCAAATACTTATTAAAAAAGGTACTTCGCTAAATCTTGATTCACACATTAGAGTACTAAAGATGTGGGGTATCAATGAGATTTTAATTTTTGATGATCTAGTTGATGCCTCAAGTGGTTCAGTAAATAGTGAGGAAATTGCAAATATTGAAACTATCCTTCTTGATGAAATAGGTTGGATAATAAAGAATGAAAATGACAAATTATTATTTGACGTTGCCGTATTGAGTAGGATTGGGACATTTAATAATGAATAAATTACTTAATAAAATTGAGAATTTTGATGATTTCCCAACTTTACCAACTATATATTATAAACTAGTTGACGCATTATCGAATACGTCAACTACGATAAAAGACCTTTCTAATTTAATTTCTACAGATATTGCTTTATCATTTAAACTTTTAAAAATAGTAAACTCAAGTATATATGGACTAAGCACGAAAGTCAACTCTATAGATAAAGCTATATTCCATCTTGGGTTCCGTGAATTGAAAAACATTATTCTATCAACAAAAATAATCGAAGTATTCTCAGATATAAATTCAAATTCTAAATTTGATTTGGTTGAATTTTGGAAACATTCAATTGCAGTTGGTGCTATTTCGAGAATAATAGCTCAAGAATTAGGGCAAAAGAATCTAGATGAATATTTGCTTTCTGGGATTACTCATGATATTGGTAAATTAGTATTAATTAAAATCTTAGGTTCCGACTATAATGTTGTTTTTATAATGATGGAAAAAGAAAGTATCTCTTTATTAGAAGCTGAACAAAAAGTTTTAGGTATTACACATCAGGAAATTGGGCTCAAATTAGCAGAATCTTGGAATCTAGATCCTAATATTTTAAATGTGATTAGATATCATAATGACGGTTTGGTTGGTTCTAATTATGATCAACTTGTTGGAGTTGTTCATATCTCAAATATTCTTGCAAAACTACTTGGTTTAGGTCATTCGGGTTGTGGCAAAGTATCTCAACCTAACCAATTGCTTTGGCGTAGATTAGATATATCGAAATTTGATAAAGAATCATTCTACGAAAGAATTAAAACTGATTACGAACAAGCAAATGAAATATTAATTATTAATTAGAACGATATGCATTCAAAATTAGAAATATTTGAGAGCTTTAATCAAGCTATTGTAAACAATCCAACTATTGAATCAGTAATTAATAGTGCAAATAATATTTACTTCCATTTACTTAACCCCAAATATTCAGCAATATTTCTTTTTAATACTGAAACGTTTGAACCAGTTTTAAAGAGTTGTTTCCCAAATGAAGAAAGAGAGTTTTGCTTAACTATATTTGAAAAAACTATTGAACTTGGTTTGATTGGTGAAGTAATGAATTCAAATGATTTAATTCAAAGAGATATAGATGATTCAAGCTCTATTCTACTTGCCCCTCTAATTAGTTCAAAAGGTGCATTGGGGTTTGGTCTTATTGAATATGATAAAACTAAAATAGAGTTGGATTCAGAAACTAAGTTTTTATTAAAATATTTCACAGGATATTTAGCTTCTAGTATTAATGGACTGAAATTAGAAAACGAGAGTAAACTATTTAAGAATAAAATAGACCAATTAGTAGCAGTTCAAACTAGAGACCTAATGGAGAAAAAGAAGGAAATTAGTGAGAAAGTAGAACAACTCAAATCTAGTTTGCTAATGACATTACCACACGAAGTAAGAACGCCACTCAACCAGATTCTTGGTTTGACTGACTATCTGAAACAAAGTCTAGACGAAGTTGACAAAGAAGAGACATTAGAAATATTAGAAGATGTGCACTCTTCAGCAGTTAGGTTACGTAGATTATTTGAGAATTATTTATATTTATCAGCACTTACAATCAACTCGTATAATATAGAAGAGTTAGAAAAATTGCAAGAAGCTACAATCTATTCAGCTGAATCATTAATCTATGAAACAGCAACTAATATTTCTTATAGATTCGAGAAGACTGGCAATATAGAAATGGAACTTGAGGATTCACCACTTCAAATATCCGAAGAACATTTCAATAAATTAATTTATGAACTAGTTGATAACGCATTCAAATTTGGGAATGATGAAACCAAAGTAGTGATTACCTCTAAAATTATTGATAATAAGTATAATATAACTATACATGATGATGGGATAGGGATGCCACTTGAAAAAATCTATATGTTGGATGCCTATATTCAATTTGATAGATTAGAAAATGAACAGCAAGGTTCAGGACTAGGCTTAGCAATAGTAAAAAAAATAATGGATATTTATAATGGTAAAATTAAGTTCAAAAGCGAAGTTGGTAAATTCACTGAAGTTTCTTTAACCTTACCTATTGCAGATATAGATATTGAAGATATTTAAATTATCTTTTATAAATTCGAATTCTTCTAATATCAGTGATCCATCTAGTTGTATTATTGTCAAATGGAAACACTAAAGAATTAGATTTGAAATACTTATTTTTGCGATCATTTGTCCAATTCTTTGAATTTAATCCATAACTAGCATTAACCATTGATCCCAATTCTACATTTAGTAATTTATTACCTTCTAATTTACTTAAATCATCTTCTCCAATTACTAAAGTATCACCTAAGCTAGAAAATTCTTCATCAAAAAGTAGAAGTGCTTGTTGATTATTTATTTGTTTATTCAGATCACTATTACTTAAATAATGAAACTTGCCATTTATATCTTCAATTTCTGCAAAGCAGTTATCACATATTTGAATTATCTCATTTATATCTATTGCTTTACTTTTTGATACTAGTTTCTTACCAGATTTGAAATCAATCGTCATTCTATTCATATTAGATGTATTAATATTTGTCAAATCAATTTCCTTAACCAAAGTAAAATTATCCTTGGAGTAAGAATAGTTCGAAAGTATAATTAATGCCAGAACTATAATGATATTTTTCATCTCAATTTCCCACTTATCTTTGAGTTCAATTTTTAAAACTGTATTTTACTAAACTTATTATCTCAAAAATATAAAATATTCTTAAATGAAACTCACCGTAGCAATATTAGCAGCAGGAAAAGGTACAAGAATGAATGTACCTGATTTACCAAAAGTATTAGTCCCAATGAAAAGTAAACCCCTATTAGGGTATGTGCTAGAGACGATTGAGAGCTTAAACTCTTCTAAAACTGTTGTTATATTAGGCCACGAAAAGGAAAAAGTTGAATTATTTTTATCGCAAAATAATTTTTCTAATATTGAAACTGTTATCCAAGAACCTCAATTAGGAACTGGTCACGCTGTAGATCAAACAAGAGTTGCGATAATAGAATCAGATTCGGATGTTATGATCCTTTGTGGTGATGTACCTTTACTTACTTTAGATACTTTAAATTCATTTATAAAATATCATAATGATAATGAAAGTTCGTTAACTGTTCTTTCTGCAATTGCACCTGATCCTACTGGTTATGGTAGAATAATAAGAAATGAGTCAAATGATTTTGCTAGAATTGTTGAGCAAAAAGATGCTAATGAAGTAGAAAAATCAGTCAATGAAATTAATAGTGGAACTTATTTAGTAAAGTCTGACTTATTATTCTCTGCTTTGGAGCGAGTGAATAATAGCAATGCACAGGGTGAATACTATCTAACTGATATAGTTGAGATAATTAAAAATGACGGTTATAAAGTGATGGCATATCCTACTTCAAATATTGATGAGATACAAGGTATTAACTCAATTGAAGATTTGAAGATTGCTGAAATGAAATTAAACAGTAAAAATAAAGCATTTAATATATTGGGATTACAACAAATAGCTATAGGTTCTGAAGAAAAATCTAAACATATCGAACTATGGCAGAATCTATTTGGTTTACCTAAAATTGGTGATTATAAGAGTGAATTTGAGAATGTTGATGAAGATATTTTGAAGCTTGGCAAAGGCATAGCTGAAATAGAAATTGATATAATGCAACCTATTGATATAAATAAAAAGCCTGCAGTTCATACACCAACTTTAAATCACATTGGGTTGTGGGTAGATGACATAGAATCTGCATATCAACAACTAGAAGCAAAAGGTGTAAGATTTACACAAGGTGGAATTAGAAAGGGTGCTTCTGGTCATAATGTTTGTTTTATACATCCCAAAGGCAATGAAAACTCACCAATCTCAGGTGAAGGTGTACTGATAGAATTAGTCCAAGCTCCAAAAGAATTAATAAATAAATTGAAATAAAAAGAAAGGTATTTGAAATGTCAAAGTTAGTTTGTGTAAGACATGGTCAATCACAATGGAATAAAGAAAATAGATTCACAGGTTGGGTCGATATCGAGCTATCTGAGCTTGGTATAGAGGAGGCGCAAGAAGCTGGAGAATTACTCAAAGGATATAAATTTGATAAAATCTTCACTTCTGGGTTGAAAAGGGCAATAAAAACTGCAGAAATTATATCTGAAGTAGCCGGATTTAGTAAAATTGAAATTATATCTAATATTGCATTAAATGAAAGAAACTATGGTGAGTTGCAAGGACTTAATAAAGCTGAAATAGGTGAGAAAGTCGGTGCAGAACAATTGCATATTTGGAGAAGGAGTTTCGATGTGGCTCCACCCAAAGGAGAGTCACTGAAAGATACACTCGACCGTGTGCTACCATATTATGAGAGTCAAATAGCTCCTTTGCTTAAGGCAGGTAAGGATATTTTAATCTCTGCTCATGGCAATTCATTAAGAGCATTGACTATGCATATAGAAGGTGTTAGTAAAGAAGACATATCAGATATTAACATTCCGACAGGAAAACCGTATGTATATGAGTTCGATGAATCATTAAAATTAATATCAAAGAAATATCTTGGTGAAAATGTATAAACTAGTAATTGCATTAATATTTATTTCGTTCTCTATTAGTAAATCTGAATCAGTTTTAGATATTGCAAATAAGGAACTAACACGAAACTTCAAAGAACTCCAGAAGGAGAGTACTCCGCCCTATTATATATCATATAATATTACAGATATAGAGAGAATTTCTATAAATTCATCATTTGGTAATCTGATGAGTAATGATAGTACAAGTCAGAGAATATTAGATATTGATCTAAGAGTTGGAGATTATAAATTTGATAATACACATATTATTAGAGGTAGTTCATTTAACTTTGGTGGAGGTTCTGGATTTGAATTTCTTCCACTAGATAACAATGCTAATGCAATAAAGAATAAAATTTGGTATTCTACTGACAAAGTCTATAAAGAGGCAATTGAAACTTATGAGAAAGCAAAATCTAATGCTGCAGTTAAAGTAGAACAAGAAGATAAATCTGCTGATTTTTCAAAAGAGAAACCAGTCAAATTTAGTGAGTCAGTTGAAAAATTAAAAATAGATAGAGATAAATGGGTTGGATATGTAAAACAACTATCTAATCTATTTAATTCAGATCCATTAATATATGATGGTTCGGTTTCTTTTCAATTAGAGAATAAGACAAAGTATTTTGTAAATACCGAGGGAAGTCAGCTTAAATTTGATGAGTCTTCAATTAGAATATTTGTATATGCTAAAACAAAAGCAACTGACGGAATGAGTTTGCCTTTATACGAGTCATACTTTGCTTTCACACCTGAAACCTTACCTCCCTTAGGAAAAATAGAAGCTGATATTTTAAAAATAATAGCATTGTTAAAAGAACTAAGAGAAGCCCCTCTTATGGACACTTACTCCGGCCCTGCAATATTATCCGGTGAGGCCTCCGGTGTCTTTTTCCATGAGATATTCGGTCATAGAGTTGAAGGACATAGAGAAAAAGATCCATCATCTAGCCAAACTTTTAAAAAGTCTGTCGGAGAGTCTATACTTCCTGATTTCATAGATGTTGTTTTCGATCCTACTATAAAAGAAAGAAATGGTACTGAGCTTTCTGGTTACTTTTTATTTGATGATCAGGGCGTAAAGTCTGAAAAAGTAGTCTCTGTAAATGATGGTATATTTAGGAGCTTTTTGATGGCTAGATCACCAATTGAAGGATTTGATCATTCTAATGGACATGGTCGAAAACAAGCTGGTTACAATGCCGTATCGAGACAGTCAAATCTAATAGTAGAGAGTAGTAATAAGGTTGACGATGATGAATTAGTAGAGCTACTAAGAAAAGAATGTAAAAAGCAAGAAAAAGAGTTTGGTCTGTATTTTAAAACTGTACAAGGTGGATTTACATTCACTGGTAGAACGGTACCAAATGCATTTAATGTACTTCCTCTAGAGGTATATAAGATTTATACAGATGGAAGGGCAAATGAGTTAGTAAGAGGAGTAGATTTGATTGGAACTCCCCTATCTACTTTTAGCAATATATTAGCTACTTCTGAAAGAGTTGGTGTATTCAACGGAATATGTGGTGCAGAGTCAGGTGGAGTCCCAGTTTCTGCATCTTCACCAGATATATTAGTTTCTAAAATTGAAGTACAAAAGAAGAAAAAGTCTCAAGCAAAACCGCCAATATTGGAAGCTCCTAAAAAAGTAACAACAGATTAGTATTATGTCAAAATTACTATTTGAAGAAACGCAAGTATTCAGACAAAAGGCACTTTGGATATTGCTCACACTAATTACTGGTGGATCCATTGTACTATTTGGGATTGCTTTATTCAATCAAGTAATTACAAATGAACAATTTGGTGATAAACCAATGAGTGATGGAGCTTTATTTGTAGGTTTTATTCTAGTAATTGGATTTGCAATCTTCCTTTCTTGGTTTTTCTACTCAATAAAATTAGAAACTAAGATAGAAGACACAAATATTAAATATAAGTTTTGGCCTTTCATCAGAGATTATAAGACTATTCCTGTTCAATCTATTTATAGCATTGAAGTAGAAAAATATAGACCTATAATGGAATATGGTGGATGGGGATATAGATTTTCGATGAAAGGTCGTGGATTATGTCTCAATGTTAGTAAGAACAAGGGTCTTAGAATAAAAATGAAGGACGGATTCGAACTCCTATTGGGAACACAAAAATCTGAAGAATTAGCTGTTGTTGTTGAAAGTTTAAAAAAGAATATGATTTAACTTGAATTAACGTAAATTAAAAAAAGAATATAAATGAAATTGATCATCACATTATTGTTATTAGTTTTAATAAACTCAGTTGGCTATAGCTTTGATAAGCCAAACGAAGATATAATCTTTGCTATGAAAAACGAACTTAGCCGTTCGATGAATGAATTAAAGATTAATGACTTAGAAAGTCCATATTTTATAGAGTACAAATATGTAGAATATGAAGCATCTAGTATGAGAGGTACTATGGGAAGTATAGAAGCTGCTAATAACTCGAAATCAGCATATATAAGTGTAAGTGTTAGAGTAGGAGATTATAGCTTTGATAATACGAATTTCTTTGATGTTGGATTAGGATTCTTCGGTAGTAGTGATGACGAAGAAGGATTTAAAAAACGCTCTGTCAGCTATGAACCAAGTATTAATTACTTGAGAAAGGAATTCTGGTTAGCTACTGATGCAGCTTATAAACAAACTGCTGAGTTATACTCGAAGAAACTAGCTATATTAAAAAATAGAATGCGTAAAGATACTATTCCAGATTTCAATAAATTGGAGTCAGTGAAAAAACTACGGGATATAAAAGAAATACCAGAGTTCAATCTTGCAAAGTATAAGGACATTATCGAGTCGGTTTCTTCTGTATTCAATAGTTATCCCGCTATTTACACTTCTGGAGTTAGTATAGAGTTTATACCCCAAAGAATATATTATATAAACTCTGAAGGTGTTGAGTATGTTAAAGACTCTTATTATACAGGTTTTGAAATAGTCGCTGCTAGTCAAAATAAAGAGGGAATGCCAGTCTTTGATCACTATACTGCTTATTCAATCAAACCAAGTGATATGCCTTCGAAAGATTCTCTGATAAAAGCAGCAAAACAAGTAGCTGACAATATCTCAGATCGATTAATACTACCTCAGCTTGATGACTTTTATGTTGGCCCAATCATATTTTCTGGACAAGCAGCTGGTCAAATTTTTGCTCAATCATTCGTGCCAAAATTAATATCACAAAGAGAGCCATTAACAGATGGTGGATTCTCTTCCGAAAATGAAGATGCTGTATTCCAAAGAAAAGTAGGTGGCAGAGTATTACCAGAATTTTTAAATATTACAGACAAACCTAATGAAAGCAAATTAAACGGAGTCGATCTTATAGGTACTTATAAAATCGATGATGATGGATTAGAATCTCAGAATGTGGAATTAGTAAAGGGCGGATATTTAGAGACCTTATTGTCTGATAGAGTCCCTACTAAGAGAATAAAAGAATCAAATGCTCATAAAAGAGGTGGTTCTGTTATGTTTAGTAATATTATCGTTGAAAATAATAATTCTGATAATAAACTTAGTAGTAAAGAACTTGAATCAAAGTTATTAGAATTTGTAAAAAAACGTGAATTAGACTTTGGAATAGTTGTCACTAAAATCTTAGATGCAAATATAAGATATACTTCACTTTATAGAATTTTAAACGGAAATATAGAGATTCCATTCGGTAAAAAGAATTATGTGATGGACGGTTATAAAATATATACTGACGGTAGAAAAGAAAAATTCAGCGGTATGGTAATTCCAACTATGAATGTATTATTATTCAAAGACATAGTAAGTACAAGTGACAAATCTTATACTTTGAATTACTTAGCTCCAGCTGTTATTTCACCTTATTTGACGGGTGGGGATAGTTATTTACCTTCAAGCATAACATTGCCAGATTTACTTTTCGAAGATGCGGAATTGCATTTAATGGAAGAGGATTTCAAACGACCTCCTTATGTAAATAATAACTAACAGATTTTTTTAAATTTACACTTAAAATACTTATAATATGATAATAAGAGAAAATGAGAGCATTGAAGTATTAGCAACATTGCTCAAACACAAATGGGTTATTATAATCTTCACATTAGTACTAACTGTAGGTTCTGTATTCTATGCAATGAATATGGATGTACAATACAAATCTACAGTAAATGTAGTGCCTCCTAGCAATGCTGCTGACGGACTTTTAGGTGGGGCATTAAGTGGAATCTCCTCCAAACTAAAAGATTTCGGTATAACTAAAGTTGCTGGTGGTGGAAGTGGTGGCCAGAGTTATGATTTATCGGTACTTATGGAAAGTAGGACTGTTCTAGATTCCATGGTAAATAAATTTGATCTTATTAAAACTTACAAAGTAAAAGATAATAGTAAAGAACTTGCTAGAAAAACATTTAGAAGTAATGTAGAAATTGTAAATTATAAAGAAGGTAACATTGAGTTTTCTGTTTGGGATGCAAAACCCGATAAAGCAGCTGAAATGGCAAACGAATACGTTAGAATTGTAAATGCTAAAGCTGTAATTATGAATAAGAAAGAAGCCGCTGCAAATATTACTTATTTGGAGCAGAGATTAGCGCATACTGACCAAATTATTGCCGCATTAGGTGATTCACTTTCAATTTATTCTAAAAAATATCAGATTTACTCTCCTGAAGACCAAGCATCTGTTTATAGTGAAGCTCTATCAGAATTAACTGCAACAGTTATGAAAGCTGAAACAGAGTACGAAATCACAAAGAACAAACTCGGTGAAAATGACCCTTATACCAAAATGCTAAAAGATTATGTTGGGGAAGCTAGAAAAAAATTACAAGAATCTAAGACTCAACCAGGTCTTATTGGTAACTTCTCACTTAATGACGTTAGTAAAGTTGGAATGGAATACATGAGATTATATACTGAGTATGAAGCTCATTCTAAAATGAAAATCTATCTTATGCCTACTTTAGAAAAAACAAAACTGGATTTGGTAACAAATAATAACTATCTTTTTGTAGTTGATGAAGCTATTCCTGCTGAGAATAAAGACAGACCTAAACGTTCTTATATAGTAATGGGTACTTTCGCAGGTTCTTTAATTTTATCTATTGTCTTAGTTTTATTCTTAAATATGTATAATAATGTAAAACTTCGATTAAGAAATTTCAAAGAAAATCAATAGAAAACGAAATGTCAAAAATTGATAGTCTTGAACTAAATAAATTCAATCCAGCTAATTTCTCAATATCTCAGTTCCTATTTATTGTGTTTGCTGGGTTGGTATCTATTTTTATACTCAATATATCTATTGGGCAGACTGGTACACCCATCATTTATATGGTATTTGGCGTATCCCTACTTTTTTTAACTCTTTTAGTATACAATCCTAAATTATGGATTTACTCTATAGTATTAGTCTCAGGTGTATTTTCCTCTACAACAGGTGGTGGTGTTAGTGCCATTGATGTTGTATTCTCTATCTATCTTAATATATTTCTATACTTATGGATTATTTGGCAAGTAATGGTGAAAAAAGAAAAGCTAATACAATCCAAAACAGAATGGTTTTTCTTTGCATTTTTTATACTTACTACACTAACACTAATCAATGTATTTCATGAGAAGACTGTTTTTTTTGAATGGATAAGAGAGTTTTCTTTACTTTCATTAATGCTTCTTTACTTTCCTATGAAAAAGTATTTCACTACCCACAAAGATGTAGTGATACTTCTAATTGTCTTTACAATAACATTATTATTTTCTGATTTATTACAATTCTATATTTATAAGGAAATACTTTCTAGTATTACTTATGCCTATGAAGTTGGATCAACAATTAGAAACAATACTTATATGTATGTTATTGGTACTACTTTTAGTTGTATTTTTATTTTTTATCAGAAAGAAACTAAATATAGAATACTAGTTACTATAATTATGATTCTCACTTTAGGAGCACTAACTTCAACCTTTGCAAGAATTTTTTGGGCTGCCGCTTTTGTTAATATTATTTCTATTTTTCTTGTATTGAATATAAAGGAGAAAGTTAGATTTTTCTCATATTTTGTTGTTTCAATAGTACTAGCATATCTTATAGCATCGATATTCTTTGGTGATATTTTCAAATTTGTTATTTGGGCTTTAGAATCTAGATTCGAATCTACTTCACAAGGTACAGAAGATATTTCTGCGATATCAAGATTTGAGGAATGGAAAGTAGTAATCGAAAAGATAAAAGAATCACCTTTTATAGGTAATGGTTTTGGTGCAGTATTTACTTTTAGGAATCCTATAACTGGTAAAATGGGATATTCATCTGTAATACATAATAGCTTCTTACATTTCTTTTTTAGAATAGGAATACCTCTAGGAATGATGTTTTTCAGCTTGTTTGGAGTAATTTTCGTAAAATCGATATTTTATAGTATAAAATTAAAAATTGATACTTTCTACAGATTACTTATGATTGGAGTATGGTTATCAGTTATTACTCTAGTAATTACTGGTATGTTTACAATGACATTTATCTTCCGAGATACACTTATTATCAATGCAATACTTTTCTTTTTGGTAAATTATGTGGAAGTCAATTACAAAAACAAAGTTTTAAATTAGTACAATAAATGGATAATAATTATTCAGAAAAATTTATATCAACACCTAGAATCCGTGTATTCAAGGTAATTGTTATATTAGTATGTGCATTATATACACTTAAATTAGCTCATTTACAGATAGTAAAGGGGTTACTTTACAAAGAAGCAAGTGAGGCACAAGCTATTAAGCAGATAATTCAAGAACCTTTCAGAGGTAATATCTACGATTCTGATGGCAAACTAATAGTCCACAACAAATCTTCATTTGCACTGAGCTTCACTCCAAATTTATGGAGAGATGAATCATTTCCATTATTAGTTTCATTGATTGACATAGACAGCACTGAACTTAGTAAATCAATAAAGAAATATAGTTCCTTCTCCCCTTTTCTTCCTATTAAATTCCAAAGAGATGTCGATCTAGAAACTATTTCTGGTATTGAGGAATATTCTGAATATCTACGAGGTATTGATGTAATAATTGAATCTAAGCGCTTATATCAATCTGATGCCTATATGGCACACCTACTTGGTTATACTAAAGAAATTTCTCCTAAAGAATTAGAAACTTTTCAATATTACAGACCTGGTGATGCAATAGGAAAACAAGGAATTGAAAAAGAATATGAAGGTTTATTGAAAGGAAACGAAGGAGTTAAATTTGTTGCTGTTAATAAGTTCGGGCAACAAGTATTTCAATACGAAAAGGGTAAAAAAGATAAAGTATCGAAGAATGGTTTTGATTTATATTTAGGCATTAATTCAGGATTACAAGCAAAAGCTGAGAAATTACTAGAAGGTAAGCGTGGGGCAATAGTCGCAATCGATCCATCGACAGGTGAAATCCTTGCTATGGCTAGTTCTCCAACCTACGATTTAACAGAATTTAGTGGGAAAATATCGTCTAGTTATTATAATTCTTTAATGACAGACCCAGATAAACCATTTTTGGATAGAACAGTTAATAGTGAATATCCACCTGGTTCTTCTTGGAAAATGCTAATTGCACTAGCTGGTTTAGAAGAAGGTGTAATAACGGAAACCTCACATTTTACGTGCAATGGTGGATATCAATATGGTAATAGATTCTTCAAATGTTTAGGCCATCATGGCAGTATAGATGTGAAAACGGCAATCAAAAAATCCTGTAATGCTTTCTTTTACCAATTATCATTAAAATTGGGAGCTGAGAATGTTGTGAAATATGGAAGATTATTAAACTTTGGACAATTGACTGGTATAGACCTACCTAGTGAAAAAAGAGGAAATTTTCAAGATTTAGCTACATTGAACAAGAGATTCAATAATAACATACCTGGCTGGATGTTAATGAACTTTGGTATTGGTCAAGGGGAAATACTAGTTACTCCGGTTCAAATGGCTTCATACATTGCTGCTATTGCTAATGGTGGAATATGGGTTCAACCTCACGTCGTTAAAAAAATATATAATAATGTTACAAGAACTTTTCAAAATATAGAATATGATAAGAAAGACTTGAAACTCTCCCCTAAAACAATTGAAATTGTGAAAGAAGGAATGTGGCAAGTAGTTAATGCTGGAGGTGGTACTGCAGGTAATGCACGTATCGATGGACTCAATGTCTGCGGAAAAACATCAACAGCACAAAACCCACATGGTAAAGATCATGGTTGGTTTACATGCTTTGCTCCAAAAGAGAATCCCAAAATTGCTATGGCAGTGATGGTTGAAAATGCAGGTTGGGGTGGTCGTGTATGTGCTCCTATTGCTAAAGAACTATTATTAGAATTCTTTTATCCGGAAAGAAATGTTATAAAAATCCCTAAATCAGATTCATTAGAGATAGAAACGATATTACCTAATCTTGATACTAATATAATTTCTTTTAACTAAAAATGTGACAAAAATCGATTTCAACTGTTATTCAGTATATTTGTAAGCATATTTAATAAATTAATTTGAGGGTTGTTATGAAATCAATGATACGTATTTTAACCATATCATTAGTAACGGTACTTTTATTTATGTCCTGTAAGGAAGATCAACCAAGTAAACCTTCTGATATGGACATAAGTTATTCTACTAATTTAATTGATAGTAGAGATAACCCTGTTATTAACGCAATTGTTAATATCCATGAGACTGATAAAAGTGACGTAATAGCAACTGACACATCTGATGAAGATGGTTTTATTTCTTTCGATAAAATTTCAGTCCCAACTGAAAACATAACATTTTCAATTTCACATCCTCTTTATAACTCACTGAACCTAAACTATTCTGATATAGATAATAAAAAGAATGGTTCTGTTACATTAGAGGATAAAAAAGATTGTTGTGGCTCAATCGAACTTACTATAAAAGATAAAGATGGAAATGTACTTAAGAATGTAGAGGTAAAAGTTAGACAAAATAAGGAACTCTTGAAAAAAGGAACGTCTGACGAGAATGGGAAAGTTAAATTCGAAGGACTTTGTCTTGA
The DNA here is from genome assembly GCA_002839765.1 of Ignavibacteriae bacterium HGW-Ignavibacteriae-4. Lineage (GTDB taxonomy): Bacteria > Bacteroidota > Ignavibacteria > Kapaibacteriales > UBA2268 > PGYR01. Next base: position 1,368 of record PGYR01000001.1, on the reverse strand, counting down.
AGAGTATAATTTAAGATTGGCACTAGATGGATACAAAGTAATTGAAGAAACTATTAATATTGAAAACTGTGATGATACGAAACTAATTGATTTTAAAATGATAAGTACTCAATCCGATGAGGATACTTGTTGCGATGGAGTATTTATATTCAAGCCTAAGGATAAAGATGGCAATATACTAAATGGAACTAAAGTTTACATATATAAAGATGGAAAAGTAATCGAAGACCCTTTAGTCGAAAATGGTTCAGCCGTTCAAGATAGTTTATGTGAAGGAAAATATACAATTGTGTACAAACTGGATGGTTACGAAAATAAAGAAGTTCAAGTTGAAATTGGATGTGATGAAGAAAAAACATTAGAACACACCCTAGAAAAAAAGAGCGATTGTTGTGACGGTAAAGTAAAAATCATAGTTAAAGATGATAAAGGAAATGTACTTAAAAATGCGGCTGTCAGACTTTGGAAGGGTAAAAATAAGCTAACTGAACTTAAAACAGATGCAAATGGATATATTGAGTTCAAAGAACTTTGTGAAAGTAATGAATATAGTATTTCTATATTTGCAGATGGTTTTGAAGAGTTTGAATTTGGATTTGATTTGGCTTGCAATAAAGAGTTGAGTTTTGAGAAAAAGCTAACAACTAAAGAAGATTGTTGTGACGCCATATTAAAATTCATTGTGAAAGATAACAAAACTAAATCTTCACTAGAAGATGCTAAGATTACTTTAAAATTAAACGGTAAAGTAATTTTAGAGAAAAAGCTAACAGATAGCGAAGGTGAGTTTTTAGCAAAAGAGCTTTGTATAGGCAACTATACTGTTATTATCGAGAAAGATGGGTATAAGAGAATAGAGACATCATGGAAAATTGAGAATTGTGATACTTTCCAAGAAACATTCTCAATGGAGCCTATTAGCGATTGCTGTAATGGTAAAGTTAAAATAACTGTAAAAGATGAAAACGGAAATGTTTTAAAAGGAGTAACAGTAAGACTTTGGAAAGGTTCAAAACAACTTACTGAACTTAAGACTGATGCTAATGGATATATTGAATTCAAAGAACTTTGTGAAAGTAATGAGTATAGTATCTCTATATTATCAGAAGAGTATGAAGGGCAAGAGTTTAAATTTGAAATAGGTTGTGATAAAGAATTAACTTTTGAGAAAAAACTAAAAGTAAAATCTGACTGTTGTGATGCCATATTAAAATTCATAGTAAAAGATAGTAAAACAAAGTCTGCGCTTGAAGGAGCTAAGATTACTTTAAAACTTAATGGTAAAGTAATTTTTGAGAAAAAGGCAACTGACAAAGAGGGTGAATTCCTAGCCAAAGAACTTTGTAAAGGTAAATATACTGTTATAAT